>CAVQSK010000025.1:0-104924 GCA_963715885.1 uncultured Actinomycetota bacterium | reverse complement strand
GATCGACTGGGTGGCCGCCCTCGTCGCGCTCGGGGTGACCGACCTTGTCGCCGCCGACACCGAACGAGGTCTGGCCAGCCTGGGCGCGCTGGCCAAGACTCCCGACGACCACGCACTGATCAACGACGCGTTCGCGGAGTACAGCTCCACCTGAGAGGAATGCTCGATGAAGATCGCCAACGAGTTCACCGTCAGTGTCCCGATCGAGGACGCCTGGCGTGTTCTCACCGACCTCGAACAGGTCATCCCGCTGATGCCGGGAGCGCAGATGACGGGCCGTGACGGCGACGACGTGCTCGGCAAGGTCAAGGTCAAGGTGGGCCCGGTGACGAGTGAGTTCAGCGGAAAGGTGCACCTCGTCGAACAGAATCGTGACGAGCACCGCGCAGTCATCGACGGCAAGGGCAAGGAGGCGCGCGGCACAGGCAACGCGACCGCGACCGTCACCGCCCAGTTGCACGACGCGGGCGATCACACCCGGGTCACCGTAGACACCGACCTGAAGGTGGTCGGCAAGCTCGCCCAGTTCGGCAGCGGTGTGCTGCAACAGGTTTCGGAAAAGCTGCTCGGCCAGTTCGTCGAGTCTCTCGAGGCGAAGCTGGCTGCCGACAACGCACCGCCCGCGCCGGAACACGATGGTGCTGCGCAGGTCGCGGCTGTCGCCCCGAAGCAGCCCGAATCGGAAGCCATCGACCTGCTCGAACTCGCCGGCGGCGGTGCATTGAAGAAGTACGGCCCGCCGGTTTTCGGCGCCTTCCTGTTCGCTGCTGTGCTGTTCACGCTGGGGCGGTTGCGCATCGCGCGAAAGGCACGGGGCGCGAACCGATGACCGCGCCGTTTCTGCTGCGTGGCGTCGACCTCGCGGCCTTCGCGGTCGCGCTGGTGGATCGGTTGCACACCGGCGGCGTGGCGGTGTCAGCCAGCGGCCCAACGGGGTTCGTCGATGTGCTGCGTCGCGGATGGCCCGGTACGCGAACACAGCTTTACTGGGCGGCGCGGCTGACCCTGGTGAACCGTGTCGAGGACATGGCCGCGTTCGACGCGGTGTTCGAGACGGTGTTCGCCGACGCCGTGCTCGGTGTGGATCCGCCCGGGCTCAAGCGGAGCCTCGGCACGACCGCCGCGGGCGACGCCGGTGTGCCCGGCCGACAGGAAGCCGTCGCTGAAGGCGGGCTGCCGTGGAGCACTCTGCCTGCGTCGGTGACGGCGGCCGACACTCACGACGGCCAGATGGGCATCCCCGACACCCTGCCCAGCCGGATCGTCGCGCGCGCCGACGAACCATTCGATCGATTCGATCCAGAAGACCTCCGGCTGCTCGGTCGGTGGCTGGAACAGTCCGTCGCGCGCTGGCCGCAGCGCCGCAGCATGCGCCGCGAGCCACACCGGCGCGGCAAGCGCATCGACCTGCGGGAGACCATGAAGCAGTCGCGTGCGACGGGCTGGGAGACGATGCGGGTCGCGCGCACCCGCGCCCGTGCGCATCCTCGTCGAGTGGTGCTGATGTGCGACGTCAGTCGCTCGATGCAGCCCTACGCCACCATCTATCTGCACCTGATGCGTGCTGCGGCTTTGCGGCAGAAGGGGATTCGGCCCGAGGTGTTCGCCTTCTCGACGTCGCTGACCCGGCTGACGGCGGCGCTTTCGCACCGTTCCGCGGAGGTCGCCCTGGCCAGGGCCAACGCCAAGGTCACTGACCGCTACGGCGGGACGCGCGTCGGCCACTGCGTGGGTGAGCTGCTGTCGGCGCCGCACGGCAATGCGCTGCGCGGCGCCGTGGTGATCGTCGCCTCTGACGGTTGGGACAGCGATCCCCCGGAGGTTCTCGATCGGGCGCTGGCGCGAGTGCGCAGGCGCGCACAGACGGTGGTCTGGCTCAACCCGCGCGCCGCGCATCCCGACTTCCGTCCCCTGGCCGGTTCGATGGCCGCGGCGCTGCCGTACTGCGATCACTTTCTGCCGGCACACTCACTCACCGGGCTGAGGAAGTTGTTCGCCGTACTGGCCGACCTGGACGGCTAGCTAAGCTAGGACTCCGTGGCGGGTTGGGCGGTTCCACCCGCGGCCCTCTTGGCAGCCCGGCGTCGCTTGTACCACTCGATGAACATCGGTGCGACGGACGCCAGCACGATCGCGATGAAGATCGGCTCGAGGAGTTTCTGAATGATCTCGAACTGGCCGAGCCAGTACCCGAGCAGCGTCAGACCGATGCCCCACACGACGGCACCGAGGATGTTGTATAGCGCGAACACCGGGTAGCTCATCCGGGCGGCGCCCGCGGTGAGCGGCGCAAGGGTCCGCACGATCGGCACGAATCGCGCCACCACGATGGCGAAGGGACCGCGCTGCTCGAAGAAGACGTGGGCCTCGTCCAGGTACTTCTGCTTGAGGAACCGGGCGTTCGGCTTGAACATCGCCGTACCGAGGTTGCGACCGATCCAGTAGCCGATCTGACCGCCCAAAATCGCGGCGATCGGGATGAAGACCAGCAGCTGCCAGAGCTGGAAGTTGATCGCCTCCCCGCCCTCTTCCGCCAATGCGGCCGTGCCCGCGGCAAGCATGCCGGCCACGAACAGCAGCGAATCGCCGGGCAGGATCGGGAACAGCACCCCTGACTCGACGAAGATGACGACCAGCAGCCCCACCAGGGCCCAGGTACCGAAGTATCCGAGCAGCTTCATGGGATCCAGGAAGTCCGGCATGAGCGCCAGCTGCGTGGCAGCCGACGAGAGGGCCGTGGTGGTCACAAGGCCCCAAGATACCGGCACCGGCGGCCGACTCCCGAACACGTCGATGTGGGACGCCCTCGGCCACGCTGGATAGGGTTGGCCATGCCCACTCACAAAGCCGTGCTGGTGGAATCGGCAGGCGCGCCACTGACCCTCGGCGATGTCGACACCGCCCCGCCCTCGCGTCACCACGTCCGCATCGCCGTCAAGGCGTGCGGCGTATGCGGAACCGACCACGCGATCGTCAACGGAGCGTTCCCGGGGATGTCCTGGCCGCTGACGCCGGGACACGAGGCCGCGGGAACGGTCGCCGAGCTCGGCGAGGGCGTCGAGGGCTTCGAGGTGGGCGACCGGGTAGCAGTCGGCTGGTTCGGCGGCAACTGCAACCAGTGCGTGCCCTGTCGCAAGGGCAAATTCATGCAATGCGAGAAGCTGCAGGTGCCCAGCCTGGCTTATCCCGGCGGATACGCCGAATCGATGACGGTCCCCGCGACGGCGTTGGCCCGCGTCCCCGACGAGTTGTCGTTCGCCGAAGCTGCTCCGATGGGGTGTGCGGGGGTCACCACCTTCAACGGCCTGCGCCAGACCAAGGCCGTCGCGGGCGATCTCGTCGCGGTGCTCGGCGTCGGCGGCCTTGGCCACCTCGGTGTGCAATTCGCCCGTGCCATGGGCTTCGAGACCGTCGCCATCGCGCGGGGTGCCGACAAAGCCGACGACGCACGCGCACTCGGTGCCCATCACTACATCGACTCGAGGGCGGCCGACGTCAGCGCCGAACTGACGAAGCTGGGCGGCGCGTCCGTCGTGCTCGCAACCGCGGCCAACTCGGCCGCGATCGGTCAGACCGTCGGCGGACTCGGTCCGCAGGGTGAACTCGTCATCGTCGGGGTCACGCCGGACCCGTTGCCGATCAGCCCGATCGATCTCATCACCCCCGGTCGAAGCGTCAGCGGACATCCTTCGGGCACCGCGCGGGACGTGGAGGAGACCTTGCACTTCGCGGTGCAGGCCGGCGTGCGGGCCCAGATCGAGGAGCGAAGCCTGACGGAGGCCGCCGAGGCGTATGCGGCCATGGAGGACGGGCGTGCGCGCTACCGGATGGTATTGACCATGTGAGGCGACACCGTTCTTGAGATACTGCTGGGACATCTGGAATCGCTGAGAGGAACGCTCATGCCCATCGCTACGCCCGAGGTCTACGCCGAGATGCTGGCGCGTGCAAAGGAGCACTCGTTCGCGTTCCCCGCCATCAACTGCGTGGGCTCGGAATCCGTCAATGCCGCGATCAAGGGCTTCGCCGACGCCGGCAGCGACGGCATCATTCAGTTCTCCACAGGCGGGGCGGAGTTCGCCTCCGGCCTTGGCATCAAGGACATGGTGATTGGCGCCGTCGCGCTGGCCGAGTTCGCCCACATCATCGCCGAGAAGTACCCGATCACGGTCGCGCTGCACACCGACCACTGCCCGAAGGACAAGCTGGACAGCTACGTGAAGCCGCTGCTGGCGATCTCGCAGAAGCGAGTCGCGGAGGGCAGCAACCCGCTGTTCCAGTCGCACATGTGGGACGGGTCGGCGGTACCGATCGACGAGAACCTCGAGATCGCCCGCGAACTGCTCAAGGAGGCCGCGGCGGCCAAGATCATCCTCGAGATCGAGATCGGCGTGGTTGGCGGTGAGGAAGACGGCGTTGCCCACGAGATCAACGACAAGCTGTACACCACCCCCGAGGACTTCGAGGAGACCATCGAGGCGCTGGGCGCCGGCGAGCACGGTAAGTACCTCCTGGCGGCGACGTTCGGCAACGTGCACGGCGTCTACAAGCCGGGCAACGTCAAGCTGCGCCCCGACATCCTCGACCAGGGCCAGAAGGTCGCGGCGGCGAAGCTCGGATTGGCCGAGGGCTCAAAGCCTTTCGACTTCGTGTTCCACGGCGGGTCCGGGTCGCTGAAGTCCGAGATCGAGGACTCGCTGAAGTACGGCGTGGTGAAGATGAACGTCGACACCGACACCCAGTACGCGTTCACGCGTCCGTTGGCGGGCCACATGTTCGCCAATTACGACGGCGTGCTCAAGGTCGACGGCGAGGTCGGCAACAAGAAGGCCTACGACCCGCGCAGCTATTTGAAGAAGGCCGAGGCGTCGATGAGTGAGCGTGTCGTCGAGGCGTGCAACGACCTGCACAGCGCGGGTCGATCGGTTACCGCCAGCTGACCCGACTAGGGTTCTAACGGTGAAGCGTGGGATTCTGACCGCCGTCTGCACCTTCGCGACCGTCCTGGGATCGGCCGGCGTCGCCTCACCGGCCGCGGCCAACAGCTGCCCCTATGGCACCGTGCCTCGATTCGACGGGGTGTGCACCAGCGGTCAGGGAGGTGCGCCTCCACCACCCCCCATCGTCATTCCGCCGCAGGGCGCCGACGTGGTGACCGCGCCGGGAAGCTTCGCAACGATTAACGGCATCCCGTGCAACCAGAAACACCTGGGCACGTGCATCGCAATGTCGCAACAACCCTAGCTGGCTGGCGCCTGGCAGATCTTCCAATGATCGTCGCGGAACTCCAGGTCGAAGCTGCGCGTCGAGCGGGTCTCCGGGGCATAGGCCATGAACGTCGTGACGTTGGCCTCGGCGTGGCCGCCGTTGACCACCACCTGGTCGATGCTGGCGACGACGGGGTACCGCTTGGCCGCGGCGACCCGGGAATGGGTATCGGCCCAGGAGCGGTCGTCGTAGTTGACATAGCTGTCGCGCGTGGCGCCGCAGGTGATGCTGCGCAGGGTGGCCAGGTCGCCGTTCTGGATCGCGATGTCGAAGTTCTGAATCGTCGAGCGGACCATGTCCTCCTGCGAAACCTTCGGCTCCGAGCCGCGGCTCAGCAGCACGGTGCCCAGTATCGCGACGGCGACCAGCGCGGCGATGACCAACAGCAGGGCCACCACCCAGCCCCAGCTGCGGCGGGTTCGGGGCGGCTTCGGGACGTCGCCGCGGGGCGGAATCAGTTGCGGTGCAACCGCTTTCTGCTGAACCGTAGCCTCTGAGACGGTAAATACCTCGGTGGCGGGCTCTGGCGGGGTGTCGATCTTCTGCGTCGAGCCCGCGTCGAAAGCGGAGGGCGCGGTGTAGCGGCGCTCCGTCGGCTGAGTGGCCCCTGCCGGTTCCGGTGAGGGGTCGGCCGGCGCCATGATCTCGGTGGCCGGCTCGTGCTCTGGATCGACCGCCATCACCTCGGTGGCGGGTTCGCCCTCGGTCGAAGCCTCGCTCCCGTCGGCGGCGTCGGAGGCTACGTCACGGGCTTCGGCCACCTCTTTGGCGGCCTCATCCGCTTGGTCAGGCCCTGATGGGTTCGACATCGCTGCTGCAGTCCTCCCTTAAGACGCTACGGCGGAAGCTTAGCCATCGATGCTGCGGACCACCGCCTGGAGGGCGCACGGCACAATGGGCCTCATGACGCCGATGGGTGATCTCCTGGGACCAGATCCGGTGCTGCTTCCCGGCGACAACGCAGCCGAGGCCGAATTGGCCGCCTCCGAGAACCCCGCCATCGTGGCCGCGGCTCACCCGTCGGCTTCGGTGGCGTGGGCAGCGCTGGCGGAAGACGCGCTGGCCGACGACAAGGCCGTCACCGCCTACGCCTACGCCCGCACCGGCTATCACCGCGGCCTGGATCAGTTGCGCCGCAACGGGTGGAAGGGTTTTGGGCCGGTGCCGTACGGCCACGAGCCCAACCGCGGTTTTCTGCGCTGCGTCGCGGCGCTGGCCCGGGCGGCCGACGCGATCGGCGAGAGCGACGAATATGCGCGGTGCGTGGATCTGCTCGACGACTGCGACCCGGCGGCCCGGTCCGAGCTCGGGCTGGCTTAGCCGCTCACCACTGCGCTTCGCACTTGCAGTCCGCGGCGCCGTCGGGCGGCTCGACCTGGACCGTCGCGTGGGCCAGCCCACGTGCGGTCAGCACCGCTCGCGCGCCGTCGAGCACCCGCGCGGAATCCGCGCTGGAGGTCAGGTGCGCGGTGACCATGTCCTTGCCGGGGACCAGCGTCCACACGTGCAGGTCGTGCACCTCGGTCACGCCCTCGACGGCGCACAGCGCGGTGCGAAGCTCCTCGACGTCGATGTGGCTGGGGGAGGATTCCGACAGGATCCGCAGCGCGGCGCGGGCCAGCGAGATCGCCCGCGGCAGCACCCACAATGCGACCAACACCGCGACCACCACGTCGGCGTACGGCCAGCGCGTCGTCACCGTGACGATGCCGGCGATCAGGACGCCGATGCTGCCGACGGTGTCGGCGACGACCTCCATGTAGGCGCCCTTGACGGCCAGGCTTTCCTTGGAATGCGACCGCAGAAGCATGACGACGACGGCGTTGGCGACCAGTCCGGCGAGCGCGACGACGATCATCGGCACGCCAGGGATATCGGGTGCGCCACCGAGCCGTTCGACGGCCTCGTAGAGGATGAACACCGCCACGCCGAGCAGCAGCACGGCATTGGCCACGGCGGTAAACACCTCGGCGCGGTGCCAGCCGTAGGTGCGGGCCGGCGATGCGCTGCCGTGGCGGGCCAGCAGCACCGCGGTCAGGCCCATGAACATGGCGACCAGGTCGGTGAGCATGTGCCCGGCGTCGGACAGCAGCGCGAGCGAGTTGATCACCAGCGCGGTGGTGAGCTCGAGGATGAAGAACGCGGTCAGGATCGCCGCGGCTATGAGCATCCGGGAAACACGGGTGTCGGCGTGACTGTGGCTGTGCCCGGCACCCATGTCTGCAATCTATGCGTAAACACGCATATGTCGCAAGTGCCTCGTCAGAACCAGGCGGACCAGAAGCGGGTCAGTGCGCCGCCGTTCGCTACCAACCCACGGGACACGCCGGAGAAGTCGAAGAACCAAAGCACGATGTCCCAGAACCACTGATTGAGCCCCGGCGCGATCAGCAAGATCAGCAGGATGAAGAAACCAAACTGCTTCGCGGGTGCCAGGGCGCGCTGCGTCTCAGGGCTCAGATGTGGCTCCAGCGCGCCGTAGCCGTCCAGCCCCGGGATCGGCAGCAGGTTCAGGACGACGGCGGTCACCTGCAGGAAGCCGAGAAACGCCATCCCGGACCAAAAGACGAGATGGTTGGAGTCGGCGGCGAATACCGCAGTGAGTGCCAGCAACAGCACGGCCAGGGTCGCGTTGGCAATGGCTCCGGCAAGAGCGACGGTCGTGCGCCGCCACGGCGTCATCCACGATGTGCGCACATACACCGCACCGCCGGGCAGGCCGATGCCCCCGATCGCGATGAACAGCAGCGGTAGGCCGATCGACATCAGCGGGCTCGAGTACTTCAGCGGGTTGAGGGTGAGATAGCCGCGCATCGCGACGTCGTGATCGCCGTATCGCCAGGCGGTGAAGGCGTGCGCGAATTCATGCAGGCACATCGACACCAGCCAGCCGGCGACGACGAAGGTGAACACCCCGACGTAGGCCAGTGGCCGGTTCGTGTCGGCAGAAATCCAGGCCAGCACCCCGCCGACCGCGGTAAGCGCGACGATCGCCAGGAAGATCGGGCTGGGGCGCACCGATTGGTGCAGGGGACGGATGCTCACACGTCGAGAATGCACTGAGGGCTGTGAAACCGCACGGACCACAACCCTGTGTGCAATCGCGACGAACGATCAGCCGACCCGCAGCCAGCCTTCGGTGTGCCGATAGAACGTCGACCGCTTCAGTGGTCGCGGCGACGCAACACCATCGCGGACCACCGTCGCTCCGGGTGTGCCGAGCTGCGCGGCGCGGCCGGTCACCCAGCGCCGCCGGCCCCGGCCAGTGACGGCAGCCCGCAATCCCGGCATGGTCGCCGTGGGCTCGATGCGAACGGCAGGCACGTCGCCGTCGAACAGCACTGTGTCGTCCACCACCGCCTCGCCGCGCAGGGGAGAGCCGGTCCACTCCGCGGCGCCGACGATCACTGTCCCCGTCTCGTCACGGATCAGCGGCACCCTGCGTGCTGCTCCCGTCCGGGCCTGCCGAGCCGTGCGCCAGCTGGGCGCGTGTCCGACCTCGATGTCGAGCCGGTCCGCGCGCAGTAACCGCGTCAGCACCGAGCCAAGATCCGCGTCGGAGCCCACCACGATGACCCTGCGACAACTGGTGATGTGGTCGATGCTCACCGCCGTCAGTCCGCGCAGTGGACGCGGCATCCGACGGCCGCCGAACAGCAAGACCACGACATCCGCTGTGGTCAACGCGGCTCCTCGGGTCGGCTGGGATAGGGTGGGTCACCGGCTGGACTCAGCATCTGGGCAGATTAAGCGGGAGAGTACGCCATGCCGGCAATCGTGCTCATCGGCGCTCAATGGGGCGACGAGGGCAAAGGAAAGGCCACCGATCTGCTCGGTGGCCGTGTGCAGTGGGTCGTGCGCTACCAAGGCGGCAACAACGCCGGCCACACGGTGGTGCTTCCGAGCGGCGAGAACTTCGCGCTACACCTGATCCCGTCGGGGATCCTGACGCCCGGCGTGACCAACGTCATCGGCAACGGCGTCGTCGTAGATCCCGGTGTGTTGCTCACCGAGCTCAAGGGTCTGGAAGACCGCGGCGTGGACACCGAGCGGCTGCTGATCTCGGCCGACGCGCACCTGTTGATGCCGTATCACGTCGCCATCGACAAGGTCGTCGAGCGATACGCCGGCAGCAAGAAGATCGGCACCACCGGCCGCGGGATCGGCCCCTGCTATCAGGACAAGATCGCCCGCATCGGTATCCGTGTCGCCGACGTGCTCGACGAGGCGCTGCTGGCCCAAAAGATCGATGCCGCACTGGAGTTGAAGAATCAGGTGCTGGTGAAGATCTACAACCGCAAGGCATTGGACGCGGCGGAGGTGGTCGAGAACTTGTTGACCCAGGCCGAGGGATTCAAGCACCGCATCGCCGACAGCAGGTACCTGCTCAACGTCGGGCTCGAGAAGGGCGAGACGGTGCTGCTGGAAGGGTCGCAGGGCACGCTGCTCGACGTCGACCACGGCACGTATCCCTTTGTCACGTCGTCGAATCCGACCGCCGGCGGCGCGGCCGTAGGCTCCGGCATCGGGCCGACCCGGATCACCACCGTGCTGGGCATCCTGAAGGCCTATACGACACGGGTGGGTTCGGGTCCGTTCCCCACCGAGTTGTTCGACGCGAACGGCGAGTACCTCTCCAAGACGGGCGGCGAGTTCGGCGTGACGACGGGCAGGCGCCGCCGCTGCGGCTGGTTCGACGCGGTCATCGCCCGGTATGCAACCCGCGTGAACGGCATCACCGACTACTTCCTCACCAAACTCGACGTGCTGTCCAGCCTGGAAACGGTGCCGGTCTGCGTCGGTTACACGGTCGACGGCAAGCGCACCAACGAGATGCCGATGACGCAGGCTGATATCACCCGCGCCGAGCCCATCTACGAAGAGCTGCCCGGCTGGTGGGAGGACATCTCCGAAGCGCGTGCGTTCGAAGACCTGCCCGCCAAGGCGCGCGACTATGTACTGCGGCTGGAAGAGCTTGCCGGAGCACACGTTTCGTGCATCGGGGTCGGCCCAGGACGAGATCAGACCATCGTGCGCCGGGACGTCTTGGCGGCGCGATCGTGACCGACGATCCCCGGCTGGTCGACCCCGATTACGACAAGCATGGCGGATTCCCGAATTTCAAACCGGCCGAGCCGGGTCCGGGGTTCGCGCGGTTTCTGACCGCGATGCGGCGAGCCCAGGACTTGGCGGTGTCGGCGGATCCGGACAGCTATACCTGGGAACAGGTCGCCGACCGCGCCGAAGAGCTGGTGAAGTTGCTCGACCCGTTCGAGGCGCCCGAAGGTGTCGGACCGGCCAACCGCGTCCCGAGTCTGCCGGGCGCAGGCAGCCTGTTGATGCCGCCGTACCGGGTGGACAGGTTCGAGCCCGACGGCGTCGAGTTGAGTGTGCAATTCAGCCGGTTCTCCGTGGGCGGCAACTATGCCGTGCACGGCGGCGTGCTGCCGCTGCTGTTCGACTCGGTGTTCGGCATGGTCATCCACGCCGCCGGGCGGCCGATCAGCCGCACCGCATTTCTTCACGTCGACTACCGCAAGGTGACTCCGATCGACACTCCGCTGATCGTGCGCGGTTGGGTGCGCAAGGCCGAGGGGCGCAAGGCGTTCGTCAACGCCGAACTGCGCGACCCCGAGGAGAACCTGCTCGCCGAGGCCAACGGGCTGATGATCAGGCTGCTGCCCGGCCAGCCATGAGTTCGGCTCCGCGACATTGACACCACTGCGACGACACGCCGACTGCGACCGCAGAGGTTTCAGTTTCGGGAACGGTGCGACCATATCCGCGTGACGACAGACTCGGCCGACCGTCGCCTACGGAGGCTTTCGACGCCACGGGCGGCGGCGCTGGCGGGTGTGTTGTTCGCGCTGCTGTTCGGCGCCGCGCTGATCTTGATTCGTACCGCCCTGCCAGAAGGCGCCCAGCCTGGCTCTCAGTGGGTCGACGCCGCAGGCCACCGCATCAAGATCGCGTCGATCCTGATGCCGTTCGCGGGCATCGCGTTCCTGTGGTTCATCGGGGTGGTGCGCGACGGCTTCGGTGGCTTCGAGGACAAGTTCTTCTCGTCGGTGTTCATCGGTAGCGGATTGCTGTTCCTGGCAATGATATTCACCTCGTCGGCGGTCGGTGCCGCGTTGACGCACAGCGATCCCGAAGGCGCTGAGTTCGGCCAGATGCTGCTGCTGACACTCAGCAAGACCTACGCGCTGCGGATGGCGGCGGTGTTCATGATCTCGCTGGCGACCATCTGGCTGAAGACCGGCCTGATGCCACGATGGCTCGTCGGTGTGACTTACCTTGTCGCAGTTGGGCTCTTGCTGGCCAGCGACCTCACAATGTGGCTGGTGCTGGCGTTCCCGACCTGGGTGCTCGTAGTCAGCGTGCTCCTGTTGGTCCGGGCGGGCGTCATCGACCTCGACCACGACGATTGACGACTGCCTCGAGGAAATCCGCGACGAGGCGATTGCCGGATTGGTGCCAAACGGCTGCAAGGTCGATTGTCATTGTCTGTTGAAGGCGGATTGTCTTGATCGAATCGGCGAGGTGGCCGCGTACCGAACCCTCGGGCACCAGGGCGACACCGAGGCCGGACGCAACCATTACCAACTGGCTGTTGATCGATTGCGCGAGATGCTGCGCCTGGGGAGTGAAGCCGGCTGCGCGGCAGCACGACGCCACCTGGTCGTGATATTCCGGTGTGAGAGCACGCGGAATCCAAATCCATGGCAGCTCGGCGCCCAGCGCGAGGTCGCGGCTGAGCCCTTTCGGTGTCGTCAGCCCGGCCGGAACGACGAGTACAAATGGCTCCTGCTTGAGGGCGATGCGCGCGCAGCCTTTCGGCGCCGACAGTTGTCTCAGGAGTGCGATGTCGAGCTCTCGCCGCTGCAGCAGTTCGACGCCGACATGGGTGTCGACTTCCCGCACGCGCACGTCGACGAGTGGGTGGGAGTGGGCGTATAGCTCCAGCGCACCAGAGAGAGGATCGATGAATGCCGTTGTCACAGCGCCGATCCGGAGTTCGCCGGCTTGTCCCTCTGCGGCCTGGCGGGCAGCAGAGTCGGCCGCTTGGGCGGCTGCCACCACCACTCGGCATTGGTCGAGGAACACCGTCCCCGTCGAAGTCAGGGTCACTTCGCGCGTTGTCCGATGCAGCAGTAGGACGCCGAGCCGCTTTTCGATCGCCTTGATCGCGGCCGACAGCGGAGGCTGAGACATCTGCAGGCGTGCCGCCGCGCGCCCGAAGTTCAATTCCTCGGCCACCGCGATGAAGTACCGCGCTTCGCGCACCTCAACCATTGATCTGCGATTCCTATTACTGAATGAGGTAATCGGACCTTCACAATATATATCCGGACGGTTGCAATGGAGGCATGCGATCCAACCGGCGTCTGGGCGCGGTTCTGTGGTGTGCCGGGCTGGCCGCATTCGCGGCGATGTATGCACCTCAGGGCCTTTTGACCGAGATCGCCCGCGACGCCGCAGTTGATCCGTCGCGAGCGTCGCTGGTGGTATCTGCCGCCACGCTGGGACTCGGAGTCTCAGTACTGCCTTGGGCGTGGTTGTCCGATCGGATCGGGATACGAAATGCGATGCGCCTGGCCGCGGCCGGTGCTGCGATCTGCGCGGTCACCGTGCCGTGGCTGCCGTCGTTTGCCGGGTTGGTGGGCGGACGCTTTGTGCAGGGAATCGCACTCGGCGGTATCCCGGCCCTGGCGATGGTGCTGCTGCACGACACCGCGACGGCGAAGCACGCGGCGACGATGGCCGGAAGCTACGTCGCCGCCACCTCTTTGGGCGGCCTCGGCGGGCGGTTGCTGGTGGTACCGGTCGCCGAACACGTCGGGTGGCGGGTGGGACTGTTCGCCATCGGCTGTCTCGTCGCCGCTCTCATGGCGGGGCTGATCGGGCTGATTCCGCGACCGGCCGAGAAGTCGGCCCACCAGGCCGACCCCAGCGCCGGCGCCGTGCTAGCGCATCTGCGAAATCCCGTGATGGTGGCGCTCTTCGGGATCGGGGCCCTGCTCATCGGGGGAATGATCGCGGTGTTCAACTACCTGCCATTCCGGCTCGAACAGCCTCCCTATCTGCTGACACCGGACCTGGTTTCGCTGGTGTTCCTTGCTTATCTCGCCGGTACCGCGGGCTCACGTGCAGCGGGCTGGCTCACCGGCCGTGTTGGGCAGGGGCCCATCTTGGCAACGGCCTGCGTGTTGATGGCCGGTGGCGGCGCAATCACGCTTGCCCAGCCCCTGTACATCGTCGTGGCGGGCGTGGTCGTTCTGACGGCGGGTCTGTTCATCGGTCATGCGGTGGCCTCGAGCATGGTCACGGCGCGCGCGCTTACTGGACGTGCGCAGGCGGCCGCGCTCTACAACATCAGTTACTACGCCGGATCGAGTGCATTCGGATGGCTCGCCGGGTTTGCATGGCAGCAGGCCCAGTGGCCGCTCGTCGCTGTTGTGGTCATCGTGCTCGGTACGTTGGCCTGTGCGCTGACTGGCCTGGTCATTCCTCGGACGCCAACCGCAACGCCTGTGAGGGGCACAGCTTGACCGCCTCGCGGGCGTGCTCCTCTTCGCCCTCAGGCACCTCGTCGACAAGCACCACGACGATGCCGTCGTCGTCCTGATCGAAGACCGCGCTGGCGACCATCACGCAGTTGCCCGCGCTGATACACGTATCGCGGTCGGCTATAACTTTCACCATTTCACGTTTAGCGACCTCAGCCCGTAGATGAAGTGGAACGACCGGAACTGCACATCGTCGAAATTCTCGGCGAGTGCCAACGTCGGGAAGCGGCGGAACAGCGCGGGGAATGCAATACGCATCTCCATCCGCGCCAGCGGGGCGCCCAGGCAGTGATGCACGCCGTGGCCGAAGGCCAGGTGCCCGGGGGCGCCACGGCGGATGTCGAGGACTTCCGGTGAGTCGACGAAGCCGGGATCCCGATTGCCCGACGGCAGCGACACGAACACGAGTTTGCCTGCCGGAATCGGTACCCCGGCGACCTCGACGTCGGTGGTGGTGATGCGCGGAATTGCGCTGTGCACGATGGAGAGCCAGCGCAGCAGCTCCTCGATGGCGGGGGCGACGGCGTCGGGGTCGTCGCGGACCGCGGTGAGCTGGTCGGGGTGCCGCAGCAGGGCGAGCGTGCCCAGCCCGAGCATGTTCGACGTGGTCTCGTGCCCGGCGAGCAGCAGCAGGCTGGCGATGCCGATGAGTTCGTCGTCGGTGAGCTCGGCTCCGTGCTCGCGCACCAGCATGCCGAGAATATCCTCGCCGGGGTGGCGCCGCGATCGCTCGACCAGCGAGCTCATGTAGGTGCGGCCCTGCCGCTGCAGTTCGAGTCGTTCGGGAATCGGAATGGACAGATCGAGCTGGCGTGCGCTGCGGCGCTGGAAGTCGTCGCGGTCGTCGTAGGGCACCCCGAGCAGCTCGCAGATCACCAGCGACGGTATGGGCAGCGCGAAGTTCTCCACCAAATCGACTGGCGGTCCGGCGGTTTCCATCGCATCGAGTTGCTGATCGACGATCTCGGCGATGCGCGGTTCCAGCCGCTTCATCCGGCGGATGGTGAACTCGGCGGTGAGCATGCGGCGCAGCCGCTGGTGTTCCGGCGGGTCGAGGCCGAGCAGATTGCCCGCCCGTGCGCTGGCCTGTTCCTCCTCGGAAGCACCCGGTGCCCCGGGCACGACGAAACCGGGTGGCCGGCCGTTGGAGAACCGCTGGTGGTCGGACAGCACCGCTTTGACGTCATCGTGCCGGGTGACGAGATAGACCTCCATGCCGTACGCGCTGATGATGGTGCGCACGCCGGTGGTCTCGCGGATCTCCCGAAGCTCCGGTGTCGGATTGAACCCATTGCGCCTCATGTGCAGGGGCAATTCCGGCGCTTGGGTCATGCTTCGAAGCTACCTGCGGAACACGAACTCCTCGATGAGCTTGTTTACGAGCGACGGGTTCTCCAACCCGGCGAGGTGGGCCACGCCTTCGAGCACGGCGATCGCAGCACCCGGAATGGCCTCGGCCATGGCGATCGTCTCCGTCAGCGGGAACGTCGCATCCTCGGTGCCGGCGACCACGAGCACCGGCGTCGACACCTGCGACAGCAGCGCGCGCTGATCGGGCCGGTTCGGCACCACACTCTTGACGGCCCACGCACTGGAGCGCACGTCGACGGTCTGCACGGTGTCCCGCACGAAAGCGACCACAGTGGGGCGGGTCGTGAATGTCGTCGGGCCGAGGAAGGCCTTGAGCACCGAACTCGTCAACGGCGGCCGTATCCCGCCGAGCAGTTTGGCCATGCGCAGAAGAAACCCGTACTCGAGCTTCTGGCGCCGACCCGCGGCCGATGCGGTGCAGTTCATCAGGACGGCCCTGCCGACGCGATCGGGATAGGTCGCGGCGAACGTGCCGCCGATCATCCCGCCCCACGAGTTGCCGATGAAGTGCGTCCGCTCCACATCCAGGCCGTCGAGGATATCGACAATGCAGCGGGCGCAATCGTCGAAAGTAAATGGGGCCGTGAGCTTCTGGCTGCCGCCGTGCCCAGGCGGGTCGACAAGGATCACCTGCCGACCAGCGCCGAAGTGGACGGCCTGCGCTGCCCACATGTCGCCGGTCATCAGCAGGCTCGGCCAGAACATCATCGCCTCACCGCTACCGCGAGTTTTTACCCTTACCCGCCCCAGCGCGGTGTCGACCGTGTGTTCCTCCACTGTTGGAACCGTAGCCCTCTGCGCGCAGGGCGGGCCACCAGACGCGTGGCCCGATCAGCGTGAACAAGGCCGGGATGACCACGGTGCGCACGACGAAGGTGTCCAGCAGGATGCCAAGGCCCACGATGATGCCCACCTGCGTGAGCACGATCAGCGGCAGCACCCCCAGCACACAGAACACCGCGGCCAGCACGATGCCGGCGCTGGTGATGACGGCACCGGTGGCCGAGACGGCGCGCACGATCCCGTCCCTCGTGCCGTGCGACGGCGTCTCTTCGCGGGCCCGGGTGACCAGGAAGATCGTGTAGTCCACGCCGAGCGCCACCAGGAACAGGAACGCGAACAGCGGTGCGGTGTTATCGAGGGCGGGAAAGCCGAACAGATGCACGCTCGCCCAGCCGCCGAGGCCGAGCGCCGCCAGCGCGCTCAGCACCGTCACGGCCACCAGGATCAAGGGCGCCAGGGCCGACCGAAGCAGGACGTAAAGCACGATCAGCACCACGGCGAGGATCAGCGGTATCAGGATCAGCCGGTCCCGCCCGGCGGCGGCGCTGGCGTCACGGGCCTGGGCATCGGATCCGCCGACCAGCGCACTCGAATCGACGGTATGTACCGAATTCCGCAGTGCATCAATAGTTTTGAACGCGTCTTCGGACGCGGGTTCGGCTTCGAGGACCACCGACCACTGGGACAGGCCGCTTGGGGCCTGCCCGGCCGGTGTTGCGGAAACGACGCCGTCGGTGCTGGTGATGGCGCGTTCTATCTCGTCGGCGCGGTCCGTGGAGCCGACGACGCGGGCCGGGTCGGTCAGCCCGCTGGGAAAGTGTTCGGCCAGCCTCTGGTAGCCGGTGACCGATTCGGCCTGAACCCGGAACTGTTCGGTCTGCGACAGTCCGACCGGTGTGGTAAGCAACCCGGTACACAACAGCGCCAAACTGGCGATCGCCACTATGGCGACGCGACCCGGCCTGCGGGCCACCGAAGAGGCGATGCGGTGCCAAACACCGCTGTCGGTAAGGGGTTTGGCACCAACATGCGGGATGAACGGCCAGAACAGCCGCTTGCCGAACAACGCCAGCAGCGGCGGTAGAGCCAGCAGCACGTAGACGGCCGCCACCACAAGACCCGATGCGGCCTGCACACCCAGGCTGCGGGTGCTCGGCGACGCCGCGAACACCAGCGTCAACAGCGCGAGCACGACGGTGGCGTTGCTGGCCAGGATCGCCGGCCCGCTTTGGCGCACCGCCACCCGCAGGGCCGCACGGTGATTATCATTGCGGCCCAACTCCTCTCGATAACGGGAGATCAGCAGCAAGGCGTAGTTGGTGCCCGCCCCGAACACGAGCACGCTGGTGATGCCGGACGTCGAGCCGTCCGGGTTCATCCCGACGGCGTCAGCGACCGCGGTGCCCACCACTGCAGCGACCCGGTCGGCGAACCCGACGACCGCCAGCGGCACCAGCCACAGCACCGGAGATCGATATGTGACGATCAGCAACAGCGCCACCACCGCGGCGGTGACCGCCAGCAGCGTGATGTTGGCTCCCGCAAACGAATTCGCGATGTCGGCGCCGAACGCCGGTCCACCGGTGACCTCGACGCGCAGGTCGGCCGGCACCCCGTCGGCGGCCTGCAGCCGCAGTTCCTTGACCGCATCGTTGAGCGCAAATCCGGACAGCCCAGCGTCCAGTGGGACTGTGGCGATCGCGGCGCGACCGTCGGTGGAGACCAGCACCGGTTTTTGCTTGATGGCGCTGCGATCCGCCGGACTCAGCGGACCGCCGTCGCGCCGGGTGACGACGACAATCGCTGGAACGCGGTCACCGCCGGGGAACTGTGTGCGCAGCGCGTCGGCCCGTGCGGACTCGGCGGTCGCCGGAATGGCTACCGGCGACTGCTCGCTCGAGTCGCTGCTGCCGACCAGGCCGATGAACGCGCCGGAGATCGCCACCACCACCAGCGCCAGCACCCACGACAAGCGACCGGACATGGACCTAATATTTCAAATACTTAACAGTTAATCAAATGAACATCCTGGGGGCTATGCTTTCCCCATGCCGAAGGCCGACGGCCGTGCCGCACTCGAGTCGCAGATGGCCGCAGATGTCCGGGCGCTGACAGCCGAGTCGGATCAAATCGGCCTCTACTTCGCGAGCCGACATGACGTGGCCGCCAACGACTTTCGCGCGCTGCTGCACATCATGGTTGCCGAAACGTCGGGATCACCGCTGACGGCGGGGGAGCTGCGCCAGCGGATGGGCATGTCGGGTGCGGCCATCACCTATCTCGTCGAACGAATGATCGCGTCGGACCACTTCCGCCGTGAATCCGACCCGGCCGACCGCCGCAAGGTCATCTTGCGGGTCGCCGACCATGGCATGGACGTGGCGCGAGGGTTCTTCACGCCGCTGGCCGAACACACCCGCCAGGCGCTGGCGGGGATTGGAGACGACGACCTCGCCGCTGCGCACCGGACGTTCACGGCTCTCGTCGAGGCGATGCGGGCGTTCCGCGCCCAACTCGTGGAAACCGCTACCTCCGATTGAGCGTCGCCTCTTCGAGATCGAGCCCGTGAAGCACCGAGCGCAGCACCTCATCGTCGATGCGTCCGCTGTCCCGCTCGGCGATGAACGTGCCGCGTTCGGCCGCCAGCATCCCCAGCCGAAGCCGGCGGAACGCCGATGCCGGGCTCTCGCCGATTTCCTCCTCGTCACGGCCCAGCCGTTCCCACGCCGAGTTTCGCCTCCGGGTGTTCCAGCCGCGCAGCACGTCCGCAGCCCGCTGATGCACGTCGGTGGTGTCCTGCGCTGCGAGCAGCTCGTCGAGCCGGTCGGCCGCCGCCCTGGCGGCCTTGTCCTGTGCGGCCGCCGCGGCGATCATGTCGCTGCTGGCCTCGTCGCCCGGCACACCGAGTCGACGGATCAGCCACGGCAGGGTCAGCCCGTGCAGCAGCAGCGTCCCGATCACGACGACGAACGTGAGGAACACGATGTGCGGGCGTCCGGGGAAGGGCGCACCCGACAGCGTCGTGAGCGGCACGCCGAATGCGGCGGCCAACGACACCACACCGCGCATGCCCGCCCAAGCGACGACGAACACCTGTGCCGGGGTCGGCGCCGGTTCGAGTCGACGGATCCGCGCCGACAGCAGCCTGGGCAGGTAGGCGAACAGATAGACCCAGACGATCCGCACGACGATCACCGTCGCCAGCACGGCGGCCGACGAGATCGCGATCACCGAGGCGGTGATTCCCTCCAGCTCGCCGACCACTGTCGGCAGCTGCAACCCGATCATCAGGAACGCGAACGATTCGAGGACCAGCTGCATGGCCTTCCACACCGCCAAGTCCTGCAGCCGGGTCGCGTAGCTCGCCCTGGTGGAGCGCTGACCGAGGATCAGCGCGGCGACGACGACTGCGATCACCCCGGAGCCGTGCACCTCCTCGGCCGCCAGGTAGATGACGAACGGCGCGACCAGGCCGAGCGCGCTCTCGATCAGCGGATCGTCGAGCCGCGACCGGATGAAGATGATCCCGGCGCCCACCACCGCGCCGACAGCTACCCCACCGGCGGCCGCAAGCGTGAACGTGCCAAGCCCGCTGGCCCAGGTCGAAGCGGAACCGATCCCTCCCCCTAATGCGATGGCGAGCGCCACCTTGTAGGCGGTCAGCGCAGTCGCGTCGTTGAGTAGGCTCTCGCCGCCGAGCAGCGTCATGATGCGGCGCGGCAGCCCGAGCTCGCGACCGATCGCGGTGGCCGACACGGCATCCGGCGGGGCCACGATCGCGCCGAGCGTGAGCGCCGCGGCCACCGTCAGTTCCGGCACTGTCTTGTACGCCACGAAGCCGACCGCGAACGTCGTCGCCAGGGGCAGACCCACCGCCAGCAGCCCGATCGGGCGCACGTTGCGGCGAAGGGCGACGTAGCTGCTCTCCAGCCCAGCCGACCACAACAGCGGCGGCAGCAGCACGTACAGCACCAGCTCCGGGTCGAGCTCGATTTCCTTGAACCCGGGGATCAGCCCGATCGCCAGGCCCGCGACGACAAGCGCCAGTGGAGCGGACACACGGAAGCGCCGTGCCGCCGCGGCCAACAGAACCGACACCACCAGAACCGCAAGCAGTGAGGCACCCACGTCGCCAAACCTCCCGTGTCACCATCCGTATCCTTGGTCAGCATGCTGAGGAGATCACGCTTGCGCGACGCGCGCTCACCGGCGGTCCCCGATACGTGCGAGCACCTCGAGGCAGAGATCGTCGTCCCCGAGCCGTTGACACCCGGCAAGTGCCAGGAGTGCACGGAACTCGGCGAGAGTACGTGGGCGCACCTGCGGATGTGTTTGACCTGCGGCCACGTTGGCTGCTGCGACTCGAGCCCGCACCTGCACGCCTCCGAACACTTCCACCAATCCGGACATCCGGTGATGCGCTCGGCCGAGCCGGGCGAGAACTGGCGGTGGTGCTACATCGACGTCCGCATGGGCTAGCGATCTGGCAGGCTGGATGCGCGATGAGTGAAACGACTGGCGGCGAGCTGCCCGAAACCGAGTCCGATTCCACGCCGGAGACCGCACCCGAGCCGGCCGCAACGGTCGACGCGCCCGGCCGTACCGGATCCACGGTGATGCTGCTGGGTTCCGGCGAATTGAGCCGTGAACTGGCGCTCTCGTTTCAGCGCCTTGGCGCGGACGTGATCGCGGTCGATCGCTATGCCGACGCCCCCGCGCACGGCGTGGCCGACAGGTCGGTGGTCGTCAAGATGAACGACGCAGAGGCGCTCACCGCGCTGATCGAAAATGAGAGCCCGCGCTATGTGGTGGCCGAAGCGGGTGTGATCGCCGCCGACGCGCTGATCGCCGTCGCCGAGCGCGGCAACATCGAGGTATTCCCCACCCCGCGTAGCACCCGGTTGTCCGTCGACCGGGAGGGTCTGCGGCGACTGGCGGCCGACGACCTGGGCCTGCCCACCGCGCCGTTCTGGTTCGCCGGGTCCGCCGAGGAGCTGACCGCAGTCGCGCAGCACGCCGGCTTCCCGCTGGTGGTCAAGCCGACCGCCGCGGCGCCCGGTGATGGCCAGTCGGTGCTGCTGCGTGTCGACGACATCGAGCCGGCGTGGCACCGTGCCGTCGCCGCGGGCCGGATCCCCAACAGGGTAATGGCCGAGACGGTCGTCGACGTCGACCTCGAGGTCACTTTGCTCACCGTCCGTACCATCGGGCCGACCGGTCCCGCCGTCCACTTCTGCGAGCCGATCGGTCACCGCCAGGCCGACGGCGACGTGCTGGAGTCCTGGCAGCCGCAGCAGATGTCGCCGGCGGCGCTGGACGCGGCGAAGTCGATCGCGGCGCGCATCGTCAACTCGCTGGGCGGCCGCGGCGTGTTCGGTGTGGAGCTGCTGGTGCGCGGTGACGAGGTGTATTTCGACAACGTCCGGCCCCGCCCGTATGACAGCGGTCTCGTGACGCTGCGCTCGCAACGACTTTCGCAGTTCGAGTTGCACGCCCGCGCGATCCTCGGGCTGTCCGTGGACACCATCATGATTTCGCCTGCCGCCGCCGAGGTCAGCTACGCCGGGGCCGAATCGACCGGCGTCCGAAACGATAGTGCCGACCTGGGCCGGGTGCTCGCCGAGGCGCTGGCCGTCGCGGAGAGCGACGTGCGGCTGTTCGATCGACCCGACGAGACCGACGGCCGGCGACGGCTCGGGGTGGCGCTGGCCACCGCGCCCGATCCGATCGTCGCCCGGGACCGGGCCCGCCGGGTTTCGAAGGCGCTGCGCAAACTGTGGTAGCCGGGTGACCTCGGAGTCTGACGACGCGGTCGGCGGTCCGACAATCATGCCGTTTCTGGGCGCGTTGGCGATCATTGTGGTCATCGTGATCGCAATCGGGCTCGTCAACTCGTTCCGAGGCGATGAGTTGTCCGAGGACCAGCAAGTCGCGCGCTCGGCGGTCGGGCAAAACGATGCGCTGCAGCGCCAGAACTATGCCGACTTCCGCAACTACACGTGCGAGGCACAGCACGGCGACGAAGCCGATATACTTGCCCGCCAACGCGATTCGGTCGCCAAACACGGGGAACGATTCGTCGACGGCGTCAGGGATGTGGTGATCGACGGCGACCGTGCCAACGCCACGGTGACCTATTATTTCGACAAGGCGCCGGACACCAAAACGGGTGTTGCGACGACGTTCGTGCGCGAGGAGGGAGCATGGAAGGTCTGTTCCACTGGCTCTGACTGACTGTGGGACACTTCCGACCGTGAGCTACGCAGGAGACATCACGCCTGAGGAGGCCTGGAAGCTGCTGAGTGATAACCCCGAGGCCGTCCTCGTCGACTGCCGTACGGACGCCGAGTGGCGCTTTGTCGGGGTGCCCGATCTGACCGCGCTTCAGCGCGATGTCGTGTACATCGAATGGAACCGCGGCGACGGGACTCACAACGATGCCTTCGTCGATGAGCTGACGTCCGCCGGCGTCACACCCGGCGTGGGCCCACGCGCCAGCAGGGGACGGCCGGTGGTCTTCCTGTGTCGCTCCGGCAACCGCTCCATCGGCGCCGCCGAGGCCGCCACCGAGGCAGGGATCGCCCCGTCCTACAACGTGCTGGACGGATTCGAGGGCAACCTCGACGAGCAGAAGCATCGCGGCGGCACCGGATGGAAGGCCGTCGGACTGCCCTGGAAGCAATCGTGAGCACCCGAAGACGATCGCGAGTGAGGATCGCAGCGAGGAACGAGCGAGGACCGGAGCGAGCGGGAGTCGAGGCATGAGCTCAGAGGTTCCCTCCGTGCGCAGGCCGGCCGAGCTGCCGGACGGGGTCAGCCAGGCCACCATCGGTGTGCGCGGCGGGCTGATGCGGTCGGGGTTCGAGGAGACCGCCGAGGCGATGTACCTGACGTCGGGGTACGTCTACTCGTCGGCGGCGGAGGCGGAGAAGGCGTTCACCGGCGAAATCGATCGCTACGTGTATTCGCGTTACGGCAACCCGACGATCTCGATGTTCGAGGAGCGGCTGCGGCTGATCGAAGGCGCTCCCGCCTGCTTTGCGACGGCGACCGGCATGGCGGCGGTATTCACCTCGCTGGGTGCGCTGCTGGCGGCCGGTGACCGGTTGGTCGCCGCGCGCAGCCTGTTCGGGTCGTGTTTCGTGGTGTGCAACGAGATCCTGCCGCGGTGGGGCGTGGAGACGGTGTTCGTCGACGGCGACGACCTGTCGCAATGGGAAGAGGCGCTGTCGGTGCCCACACAGGCGGTGTTCTTCGAGACGCCGTCCAACCCGATGCAGTCGCTGGTGGACATCGCCGCGGTGTGCGACCTCGCACATGCCGCGGGCGCAGAGGTGGTGCTGGACAATGTGTTTGCCACACCGATTCTGCAGCAGGGCTTTCCGCTGGGTGTCGATGTCGTGGTGTATTCCGGCACCAAGCACATCGACGGGCAGGGCCGGGTGCTCGGCGGGGCGATCCTCGGTGACAAGCAGTACATCGACGAGCCGGTGCAGAAGTTGATGCGGCACACCGGGCCTGCGTTGAGCCCGTTCAATGCGTGGACCTTGCTGAAGGGCTTGGAGACGCTGGCGGTTCGGGTGGACTACCAGAACGTGGCGGCGCAGCGCATCGCAGAGTTCCTCGAGAACCACACCGCGGTGAGCTGGGTGCGTTATCCGTTCCTAGAGTCGCATCCGCAGTATGACCTGGCGAAGCGCCAAATGACCGGTGGCGGAACGGTTGTCACCTTCGAGCTCAAGGGCGGCAGCAAGGATCGCGCCTTCGAGGTGCTCGACAAGCTGCGCCTGATCGACATCTCCAACAACCTCGGCGACTCCAAGTCGTTGATCACCCATCCCGCGACCACGACGCACCGCGCGATGGGTCCGGAAGGCCGGGCCGCGATCGGGCTTGGCGACGGCGTGGTGAGAATCTCGGTGGGGCTGGAGGGAACTGACGATTTGATCGCCGATCTCGACCAGGCTTTGGGCTAGGTGTCGCGGCAGAGTGATGCGAAGAAAGCTCGTCGTAACAAGCGGCGGGCCACTCGGGACACGAATTGGCTGCCGGACAACGTCCTGGACGATCTCCTTTCCACCCAAGCCGCCATCGCCACCGATCTGGAAGTCTTCGATCAGCGAATCACCGAGCGCGGCTGGACATTTGACGAAGACGAGTCCGATGAAGAATTCGTCTTCTGGTTCTACGAGCCATCGGGCGCCGACGTCGACGACGAGAAACTGGCACCTGCGACGACGATCTGGATGTCCGCGGCCGAGGACGTCGAGATCGTTCACCTGATGCTGGCAGGCACCGCGGAGGACAGCGAGTTCACACCGGACGTGTTGTTCGACCACCTCGATGTCATCGAGGCCTACCGCTTCGGTGATCCGCCACCCGTGTTGCGGCTAGCTGTCTGAATCTGGGAGTCCCTCGACGACGCCCTGTGCGGCCTGGGCTCGCTGCTCGTAGCCCTGCCGTGCGTTCGCGTCGAAATCCAGGAAGACGCGGTCGAGCCCAAGACGCTTGTTGAGCCACCGCCGTCCGCGCGGACCCAGCATCTGTGCGGCTTGCGCGGTGAAACGCAGCGGAGTCGGCACGGAGACATGGGTTTTCGGCTTCTCCAGGGTCTTGATGACGGCGGCGGCGATGTCCTCGGGCTCCACCGGCTTGATAGCTCCCCCGCTCTTCGTTCCCGAGATCAACTCCGTGTTGGTGAACGGCGGCATCACCACTGAAACGTCGACGCCGTGCGGCGCGACCTCGTCGGCCAACGCGGCGGACAACCCCACCACGCCGAACTTGGCGCCGACGTAGACGACCTGACCCGGCACCGGGATCAGGCCGGACAACGAGGCGATGTTGATGATGTGACCGCGGCGGCGCGCGATCATGTCCGGCAGCACGAGTTGGCATCCGGCGATCACGCCGTACAAGTTCACTTCGATCGAAGAACGGATCGCCGTCTCGGACTGTTCGAGGAACGGACCGATGGGCATCACCCCGGCGTTGTTGATCAGCACGTCGACATGTCCGCCGCCGTCGGTGCGCGCCTTGTCGAGGAACGTCGCGAAGGATTCCCGATCGGTGACGTCGAGGGGATAGCCCGAGACCTGCCCGAGCCTGGTCAGATCGGCGACGGCCGACTCTCCAAGCGCGACGTCGCGGTCGCCGATGACCACCCGCGCGCCACGCGCAAGCAGGGCCTTGGCGGTCGCGTAGCCGATGCCTCGGGCAGCGCCGGTGATCGCGATGGTCTTGCCTCGGATGTTGTCCATGCGGCGAGACTTTACATGTGTCAAGTTTGAGGCGGAAGAGGTGTGGCGGCGCTGAGTTGCTCCCTGCCTGAACCGGTCGGCGAGCGCGCCGCGTCGCTCTGTGATGTTGCTGGAGTAACGCGGCCACGGGTCGAAATCGTCGACAACCTCAACATGGCGATTCCGTACAACGCCGCCGAGCGCGGGTTCATCGACGCCGTCATCGAGCCGCGCCAGACCCGGCTGCTGCTGCGTCAGTGCTGCGGCTGCTGCAGGACAAGCAGATCAGCCGCGTGCAGCGCAAGCACGGCCTGATCCCGATCTAAGCCGGCTGGCAGCGGGCGAGGTCATCGAGCCACCGCGTTCACCTCCCTGGACGGGTCGGTGGTCGCAGTATCCGGCCCGGGTCAGGTGCGCTGCAGTTCCGCTGGTTTGCGGGCTGCCCGATCTGCAGCCAGCACCTGGACACGTTCGCCGCGCGGCACGGCGACGTCGCGGCGGCGGGTATCACCGAGGTGGTGGTCCTCCACTCTGCTGCCGAACAGCTGCAGGGCTATCAGGCCGCATTGCCGTTCACCGTGGTCGCCGATCCCGACCGGTGCACTACCGACGGTTCGGGGTGGAGACCGGTGTGCGGGCGATGGCCGACCCGCGGGCGTGGTGGGCCCCGCGGTGCGCAGCGGTCGCGAGTGGCTGACCCATCACGTGAGTAAGACGGCACCACCCACCTCGGGCTGCCCGCCGTCTTTCTCATCGCCCGGACGTCACGCTGGTCGCCGCCCGCTACGGTGGACAGGCTGCTGAAGATGGAACGCCCGCTCGGGACTGACAGCGCGGAGTCCTGGCCGCCGGCGCCGCGTCCATCTACCGTGAGGCCCGTGACTACAGAGCACGACCAGACGAAGGTCGAGCCGCGGCTCTACATCTATCCCCACGCCGGCGGCTCGGCGGATTTCTACGTGCCCTTCGCCAGGGCGTTCAGCGCCGGCACCAAATGTGTGGCGGTCCAATATCCCGGCAAGCGCGCCGGCAAGGATTTGTCGCAATACACGAGTATCCCGGACCTGGCCGACCGGCTCTGCACGATGCTCAAGCCCGCCAACGCTCCGGCGGGTCAGGTGGCGTTCTTCGGGCACAGCATGGGGGCCCTGCTGGCCTTCGAGGTTGCACTGCGCTTCGAGCAGGCCGGCAATCCCATCGTGGCGTTGTTCGCGTCGGCGTCCGCCGCACCCGGCCGGATGCGTCACAGCAGCGATCTGCAGGGCTCCGACCGCGAGCTGCTTAGCCTGGTCAGCGACGTCACCGGGGCCAACCCGGAGTTTCTCAACGACGAGCAGTTCGCCGCCACCATCTTGCCGACCCTGCGCGGTCTGAAGGCCGTCGCGTCCTACGACTGCCCGCCGGAGGCGAAGGTCTCGTGCCCCATCTACGGACTAATGGCCGACAACGACGAGTTGGCCACTGCCGAACTGATGACACCATGGGCGCAACGAACGACGTCGGACTTCGACCTGACCGTCTTTCCCGGCGATCATTTCTACTTCAACGCCAATTTGCCGCAACTCGCGCAGTGGGTGGAAGAACGCGTCCTCGTCCGATGCTCGACCGGATAGCCGGCCATCATGGTGGGGACTCGCCGCCGACGCGGCCGGCGCTCGGCCGCCGGCCAGTCGACGCCGCGTAGCGAGGGAAAAAGAACCGGCTGCCAAAATTTACTGAGCAATTTTCGGAACCTGTTCATAGCAAGCACATCTGTCAGCGCCGGGTTGATCTTTTGCGGCCATACCAGCAGGGTAAGCCCTATTTGCGTGTTGAAGCACGCTCCAAAACGGGCTATGCGTGCAAGTGCACTTTGTGCGCTCGAAGCCGGTCCAACGGCTCTGGAGGCACCTTCGGGTCAGACCGTGTACTGACGCAGCTGATAAATTGGCGCCTTGGGTCCGCTTGTGCATTCGGTCGGGGGGCGGATGGCCGCGGAAACCCCTGGTTCGCGACTATCGCAGGCCAGCCTTCGCGTGTTCGCTGGCCGTCGGACATGCGGCTCGGGTGTCCAAGCCGAGTTGTGAAACATAGGCGAAGACGCGAAGAGGTTACCCAGCATGCCCCACACCGACTTGTCGATTCCTGCGTTGCTGCGCGCGCGCGCCGCCGAGCACGGCGACGTCACGGCGTACACCTTCATGGACGGAGTCCTGGACGGAACCGGCTACGCCGAAAGCCTGACCTGGTCGCAGGTCTACCGTCGGTCGCTGGTCGTGGCCGAGGAACTGCGCCGGTGCGGCGCGACGGGTGATCGCGCGGCGATCCTGGCGCCCCAGGGCCTCGACTACATCGTCGCCTTCCTCGGTGCGCTGCAGGCGGGCTTCATCGCGGTTCCGCTGTCAGTGCCCCAGTTCGGCGTTCACGACCTCAGGGTCGCCTCGGCACTGAAGGACAGCGCCCCGGTCGGGCTGCTGACGACCTCGTCGGTGGTCACCGACGTCAACAAGTACGCGAGTGGCCAGCGTGGCCGACAGGGACCTGCGGTGATCGAGGTCGATCTGCTCGACTCGGATTCCACGCGCGACCTCGACACGACCGACCACTCCTGCCTTGGGCCGGCGTACCTGCAGTACACGTCTGGCTCCACCCGGACTCCGGCGGGGGTGATCGTCACGCACCGCAATGTCACGACCAACGTGCGCCAGGCGGTTCAGGACTACTTCGACGACGACGACAATGCGCCAGAGCACGCGGTGGTGGTGTCGTGGCTCCCGTTCTACCACGACATGGGCCTCATCATGGGTCTCTGCGCGCCATTAGTGGCTGGCCGCAGCGCGGTGCTGATGAGCCCGCTGGCATTCCTGCGCAAGCCCGCCAGCTGGATGCAGCAACTGGCCAGCCACCCCCACTCCGTCTCCGCCGCGCCGAACTTCGCGTTCGAGTTGGCCGTCCGGAGGACGTCCGACGCCGACATGGTCGACCTCGACCTGGGGCACGTGCAGGCCATCCTCAGCGGGGCCGAACGCGTCCACTACGCGACGATCAAGCGGTTTACCGAGCGGTTCGCCCCCTTCGGCCTTCAGGAGCGCGTCCTGCGGCCCTCGTACGGCCTTGCCGAGGCGACCCTCTACGTGGCCACCCCCGAACCCGGAAAGCCCGTCACGACGGCCCGCTTCGACCTTGCGCAACTGTCGGCCGGACTCGCCCGTCCCTGCGTCGGGGGTCGCGACGGCACCACCGAGCTGGTGAGCTATGGCGCGCCGCGGGCCTGCCTGATCCGCATCGTGCACCCGGAGACCGGCATCGAACAGCCCGGCGGGCGCGATCGGCGAGATCTGGGTGCACGGCGACAACGTCGCCCAGGGCTACTGGCGCAAACCGGAGCAGAGCGCGCGCACCTTTGGCGAACGGATCACAGATCCGTCAGCCGGAACACCGGCAGCACCCTGGCTACGCACCGGAGACCTGGGAGTCATCTCCGACGGCGAGCTGTTCATCATGGGCCGTCTCAAAGACCTGCTGATCGTCGACGGCCGCAACCACTATCCCGACGACATCGAGTCGACGATCCAGGAGATCACCGGCGGCCGCGTCGCCGCGATCGCCGTCGAAGACGACGACACCGAGAACCTCGTGGCGATCATCGAGCTGAAGCAACGTGGGTCCGCCCATGAGCACGCTCAGCGGCTCGACAAAGTCAAACATGAAGTCTCGACGGCGATCTGGCGGTCCCACAATCTCCGCGTCGGCGACCTCGTACTGGTGTCGCCCGGTTCGATCCCGATCACCACCAGCGGCAAGATCCGCCGGTCGTCGTGTGGGGAGCTGTACCGTCAGGGTGAATTCCAACGACTGGACATCGCGGTATGACGTCGTTCGGCGATCAGGAAGCCGAACTTCGTAACTGGCTGGTCGACTACCTTGTCACCAACATCGGCTGCAGCCCCGACCAGATCGACCCCGACGCGCCGCTGAACGAGCTGGGCGTGGGATCGCGCGACGCGGTGGTGCTGTCGGGTGAGCTCTCCGAGTTGTTGCGGCGTCCGGTCTCGCCGGTGGACTTCTGGCAGAACCCGACCCTCAATAGCCTGGCCTACGCGCTGGTCCATCCCGATGCAGAGCCGGCGGGCGCCGTGCCCGGTGCCACCGGCAGCTCGCTGAACGAGCCGATCGCCGTCATCGGGCTGGGCTGCCGGCTGCCGGGCGACATTCACGGACCCGACGCGCTGTGGGACTTCCTGGCCGCGGGCCGCTCAGCGGTGGGAACCGTGCCCGACGAGCGGTGGCAGGCGTTCGACGACGGCTCACCGGAAGCATCGGCGGCATTGGCGAACACCACACGGTGGGGCTCCTTTCTCAGCGACATCGCCGGTTTCGACGCCGAGTTCTTCGGTATCACGCCGCGGGAAGCCGACCGCATCGATCCACAGCAGCGCCTACTGCTCGAAGTCGCCGTGGAGGCGCTCGAGCATGCCGGCATCCCGGCCGAAACGCTTCGGCGCAGCCTGACCGGGGTCTTCGCCGGCGCGTGCGTCAGCGAATACGGGTACATGGCGTCGCGCGACCTCGGCCAGATCGATGCCTGGACGGGCACCGGCGGTGCGTTGAGCATCATCGCCAATCGGCTCTCCTATTTCCTGGACCTGCGTGGACCGTCACTCACCGTGGACACCGCGTGCTCGTCTTCGCTGGTCGCTGTGCACCTGGCCTGCCAGAGCCTGCGGACCGGCCAATCTGAGTTGGCCATCGCCGCAGGGGTGAACCTGTTGCTCTCGCCTGCTGTGACGCGCAGCTTCGATGCCGCCGAAGCGATGTCGCCAACTGGCGCCTGCCATGCCTTCGACGCCGCCGCCGACGGATTCGTCCGCGGTGAGGGTTGCGGTGTCGCGGTGCTCAAGCGGCTCTCCGACGCGCTGCGTGACGGAGACCGGGTGCTCGCGGTCGTGCGCGGCTCAGCGGTCAATCAAGACGGTCGATCCAACGGACTGATGGCACCGAACCCCGCCGCTCAGGCCGCAGTGCTGCGCGCCGCCTGCGCCGATGCGGGCGTCCAGCCCTCCGAGGTCGACTACGTCGAGGCGCACGGAACCGGAACGTTGCTCGGCGACCCCATCGAAGCCCGGGCTCTCGGGGCGGTATACGGGCGCGGTCGGCAACCCGACACGCCGCTGCTGGCCGGCGCCGTGAAGACCAACCTCGGCCACTTGGAAGCAGCCGCGGGCATCGTCGGGCTGATCAAAACGACCTTGGCGTTGCAACGAGGAGCCATCCCAGCCAACCTGCACTTCGAAACCCCCAATTCGCACATCCCTTTCGACGAGCTTCGGCTGAAGGTGGTGGACGAAGCGACCGAGTGGCCGGCAACCGGACGTCCGCGCCGGGCGGGCGTGTCGTCGTTCGGTTTCGGTGGCACGAACGCGCATGTGGTCCTCGAGCAGGGCCCTGGGGTGATCGTGCCGGAGCCCGCGGCGGTACCGGCGGTCACCACATTGGTGGTAACCGGCAAGAACGTTGAGCGCATGACCGCGATGGCCACGACGTTGGCCGATTGGATGACCGATGCCGGGGCGCAGGTGCCGCTGGTTGACGTCGCGCACACGCTCAACCACCACCGGACCCACGAAGAGACGTTCGCCACGGTCTGCACGGCCGACCGGGCCGAGGCCGTGGTCGGGCTGCGGGCGCTGGCGGCCGGGCAGTTCGCGACCGGGGTGGTCGGCCCGCACCAGGGGCCGTGCGGTTCGGGGACCGTGTTCGTGTATTCGGGTCAGGGTTCCCAGTGGGCGGGGATGGGCCGGCAGCTGCTCGCCGACGAGCCGGCATTCGCGGCCGCCCTCGCGAAGTTGGAGCCGGACTTCGTGGCGGAGGTCGGGTTCTCTTTACACGACGTGCTGGCCAGCGGGCAGGAACTGACCGGCATCGAGCGGATTCAGCCGGTGTTGGTGGGTGTTCAGTTGGCGTTGACTGCATTGTGGCGCTCGTACGGGGTGGAACCCGATGCGGTGATCGGGCATTCGATGGGCGAGGTGACCGCGGCGGTGGTGGCCGGGGCGCTGAGTCCGGCCGAAGGGTTTCGGGTGATCGCCAGGCGGTCACAGTTGATGTCCCGGCGCGCCGACAAGGGCGCGATAGCTTTGCTGGAGCTCAACGCGCACGCCGCCGAGGCGTTGATCGCCGATTTCCCAGGGGTGACGGTGGCGGTGTATGCCTCACCGCGCCAGACCGTGGTCGCCGGGCCAACCGAGGCCGTTGACGCCGTCATCGCCGGGGCAAGTCAGCAGAACACGTTCGCCCGCAGGGTGAACGTGGATGTGGCGTCCCACCATGCGATGATGGATCCCATCCTGCCGGAGTTGAGGGAGGCGTTGGCTGGTCTGGCGCCGAGGCTTCCGGTCATCCCGGTCATCAGCACAGTCGAGAATGCCGGTGCCGCGCCGCTGTTCGATGCCGACCACTGGGTGGCCAACGTGCGTAACGCGGTCCGGTTCAGCCAGCGCCGTCGCCACCGCCGGCGCCACCCACTGCACCTTCATCGAGATCAGCCCGCACCCAGTGCTCACCAAGGCAATTTCCGACACCCTTGATGATCCGGGTACCGGCAACGCACATCACCACTGCCTCGGCACGCTGCTGCGTGACGCTCACGACACCGTCGCATTCCACACGAGCCTCGACGCAACACACACCGTCCGGCCGCCACTCGGCGAGCACCCGCCGGAGCCGCACCCCGCCATCCCGACCACTCCCTGGCGCCACACCCGGCATTGGATCGACGTCGCACCTGCGTTGTCCACCAACGGGTTTGGTGTGCGCAGTGGGCGACTGCCGCTAGCCGTCGAGGACAGCCCAGTCCCGGCGGATTGGCTGTACGAACCGACCTGGCCCGTCCAGCCGCTACCGGCAATCGATACCGCGAACGTCGGCCCGTGGCTGGTTCTCGGAGATGCCGACCTGGGTACTGAGCTCGGTCGCGGCTTAGACCGCGGCACCGAACGGGCCACGCTACGCGCTGCCCTCGGCGAAGTGGACAACGTGCTGATCGCGCCGTCCGTTACAGGCACCTCTGTCGACGTCGCTACGGCCTACGACCTCTTCAATGAGACGAGAACGCTTGTCGCAGAGCTGATTTCGATGCCTTCACCGCCGCGACTGTTCATCCTCACGCGCAACGCCCAGCCTGTCACGGAGGGCGATCGCGCCAACCCGACTCATGCCGTCTTGTGGGGTCTGGGTCGCACGCTCGCCCTCGAACATCCTGAAATCTGGGGCGGCATAATCGATGTCGACGACTCGATGCCGGCCGTGTTGTGTGCGCGGCGTGTGCTGGCCGAAGCACAGGCCGGCGACGGCGAGGACCAGGTCGCCTACCGGGCAGGTGCTCGGCACGTGCCGCGTCTGGAAAGACGAACCCCGGCGCGGGGAACGGCCGTACTCGGCAGCGACACCAGTCACCTCGTCATCGGAGCCACGGGCCACATCGGTCCGCATCTGATCCAGCAGCTCGCCGACATGGGCGCCGGAACGATCGTTGCGGTGTCGCGAAACCCGGGCGCCCGGCTGAACGACGTGGCCCGGCGACTCTCGTCGACAGGGACGACGCTGGTCGCGGTGGCCGCCGACGCCACCGACGAAACCGCCATGTCGGCGCTGTTCGACCGGTTCGGCACCGAACTCCCGGCACTCGAGGGGATCTACCTGGCGGCCTTCGCCGGAGGACCCGTGGCGTTGTCCGACATGACCGTCGACGACGTCAACACGATGTTCCGTCCCAAGCTGGACGCACTCGGGGTGCTGCACGCCCTCTCGCTACGAACGGCTGTTCAGCAGTTCGTACTGTTCTCGTCGATCTCCGGTCTGCTCGGTTCGCGGTGGCTTGCCCACTACACGGCGACCAGTACCTTCCTCGACACCTTCGCCTACGCCCGCCGCAACCTGGGCCTTCCGGCCACCGTCGTGAACTGGGGATTGTGGAAATCGCTGGCCGACCTGCAATCCGACGCGAGCCAGGTGATGTCCAACTCAGGGCTCGCGCCGATGTCCGACGAGGTGGCCATTCGTGCGCTGCCGGTGGTGATGGGTCCCGATGCGCCGGTGCGGTCCACCGTTGTGGCCGCGGACTGGCCACTACTGGCCGCGGCGTATCGCACCCGCGGAGCGTTGCGCATCGTCAATGAGTTGTTGGCCGACGATGACGCGACGGATCAGGTCATCCCGGAGAGCGAGTTCCGCAAAGTATTGCGCGAGTGCTCACCCGAACGGCGTCGCGAGTTGCTGGCCGAGCACATCGGTACGTTGGCGTCGGACGTGATGGGACTGGCGCCCACGGAGACTCTGGATCCGGCAGCGGGATTCTTCCAGCTCGGCATGGATTCGCTGATGAGCGTCACGCTTCAGCGCAGCCTCAGCGCGAGCCTCGGCATCACGCTGCCGGCGGCGGTTATCTATGAGTACCCGACCATCTCGTGTCTCACCGACGCGCTATGCGAGCGCATGGGCTATGCGACGGCGGCCGAAATCCCGGCGACAGCTCGATCCGGCCTCGGTGCACGAGCCCAGCAACGCGCCTTGGCCCGCCAGGGAGCTCAGGCGAGCAGACGGAAAGGACATGGGGGATGACGATGGCCAACGATTACCCGACCGCGTCGGATGGGTTGCCACCCAACGCCATTGCGGTTATCGGAATGGCGGGCCGTTTTCCCGGTGCAGACTCGGTGACGACGTTCTGGGACAACCTGCGCCGCGGTGAGGAGTCCATCGCCACGCTCTCCGAGGAGGCACTTACCGCCGCCGGAGTCAGTGCGAAGACGCTGGCCGATCCGGCCTACGTTCGGCGCGCGCCCCTGCTCGACGGGATCGAGGAGTTCGACGCGGAATACTTCGGGATGACCCCGTACACCGCTCGGATGATGGACCCGCAGCAGCGGCTGTTCTTGCAGACCGCGTGGCACGCCTTCGAGGATTCCGGGTACGACCCCGCCACCTTCGACGGAGCGATCGGCGTCTTCGCCGCCAGTACCGCCAGCGGCTACCTGATGGACAACCTGATGTCGCACCGCAACCCCAAGGCGCTCGTCGGCGAGGGCATCACCGTCGAGATGTTCAACCTGGTCTTGCTGAACGACAAGGACTACCTGGCGACGCGGGTGTCGCTACCAGCTCAACCTGCGCGGACCGAGCATGACGGTGCAGACCGCCTGCTCGACGTCGCTGGTCGCCGTGCACCTGGCCTGCCAGAGCCTGCTGCACGGCGAGTGCGACATGGCGCTGGCCGGCGGCGTCTCGATCCGGGTGCCGCATCAGTCGGGCTACTCCTACGAGCCGGGGGCGATTCTGTCGCCGACGGGCCACTGCCGTCCGTTCGACGCCAGGCGCGACGGCACCGTCTTCGGCAGCGGCGTGGGCGCCGTGGTGCTCAAGCCGCTGCAGGCAGCGCTCGACGACGGCGACCGCATCCATGCCGTCATCCGCGGCTCGGCGATCAACAACGACGGCTCGGGCAAGATGACCTATGCGGCGCCCGACGTCGACGCGCCAGGCCGAGGTCATCGCCGAGGCGCATGCCGTCGCCGGCGTCGACTCCTCGACGATCGGCTACGTCGAGACCCACGGAACCGGCACGCCGCTGGGCGACCCGATCGAGATCGAAGGCCTCGACAGGCTTTCGGTCTCTGCCGGGCGCCGCGCGGGCCCGTGCGTGCTGGGCTCGGTGAAGTCGAACATCGGCCACCTGGATGAGGCATCCGGCGTCACCGGCCTGATCAAGACGATCCTCTGCCTGAAGAACAGGGCGATTCCCGCCGACGTGCACTACACCGCGCCCAACCCGGAGCTGCACCTCGAGAACACGCCATTCGTGGTTCAGAACACTTACACACCATGGGAATCCGACGCACCGCGCCGGGCTGGGGTGAGCTCATTCGGTGTCGGTGGCACCAACGTGCACGTCATCGTCGAGGAGGCGCCGCAGACCTTCTCCGCCGTCGCGGAAGCCCCAGCGGTCCGCAGGTGCTGCTGTTGTCCGCCCGCACCGCCGAGTCCCTGCACGATGCCAGGGCTGCGCTTGCCGCGGAACTCTCGCGGGACGAGCACTTGTTGCTGCCCGACGTGGCGTTCACCCTTGCGGTCGGCGGGCACGAGGTCCGGATGGCCGCGGTCGTTGCCGACCGTGCCGACGCCGCCGCGGTGCTGACCGCCGCCGAACACGACAACGTCTCGGTCGGGCCGATGCCCGCAGGGCCTTTCGAACCAGGCGCAAATCGGGTCGCTTTCTTGTTTCCCGGTCAGGGCGCGCAGCACGTCGGCATGGCCCGCGGACTCTACGACTCCGAGCCGGTGTTCCGCCGAGAACTTCGACCCGTGCGCCGCCGGATTCGCCGAGGAACTCGGCATCGACCTGAAGGCCGAGGTGTTCGACGGCAAGGCCTGGAGCCCACCGATCTGGCCCAGCCGGCTCTGTTCGCGGTGGAATACGCGCTGGCGCAGTTGGTCATGTCCTTTGGAGTCACCCCGGCGGCGCTGGCCGGGCACAGCATCGGCGAACTCGTGGCCGCCACCCTGGCGGGGGTTTTCGACCTGCCAGACGGCGATCAAGGTGGTGTCGATGCGCGCACGTCTGATGCACGCCGCCCGGCGGGCGCCATGGTCGCCGTAGCGTCCAACCCCGATGACATCGCCGTCCACATGACCGCCGACGTCGACCTCGCCGCGATCAACGAATCCGGCAGCTGCGTGGTGGCCGGCCCCGAGGAAGCCATCCGTGCGTTCGCCGATCGCCTTGCCGCTCAAGGCATCCTGGCCCGACGCGTCCGAACCTCGCACGGTTTCCATTCGCAGTCGATGGATCCGGTGCTCACCCCGTTCGCCGAATACCTGTCCACCGTGACGCTGCATGCGCCCCGAATCCCGATGCTGTCCAACGTAACCGGCACGTGGATGACCGACGAGGAGGCCACCGATCCCGATCGCTGGGCCCAGCACATCCGGTCCACCGTACGGTTCGCCGATGAACTTCAGGACTGCTCGGCGATACGCACCTGGTGCTCGTGGAGGTGGGGCCCGGCGGCATTTGACCGGATCGGCCGCGCGCTTGCCCGGGTGGTCGGAAACCCACCGCGCGGTTCGTCTGATGCGGCACCCGTTGCAGAGCAGGAATGATCGCGACGCCTTCCTGCTCGGACTGGGACAGCTGTGGTCGGCCGGTGTCGACGTCGACTGGACAGCCCTGCCACGGCGATCAGGTCCACCGAGTGACGCTGCCCGGCTATGCCTTTGCGCGGCAGCGCCATTGGATCGAGCCCGCCGCCTTCGTGCGGTCGGGCGATGTCTCCGCCCCGATCGGCACAGCGGTCGCCGAATCGCAGCCGGCCGATCGTAAGGCCGGAAGCGCCACGGACGCCCGCTCGCAGATGCAGGCGACGCTACAGCGGATCTGGTCGCAGTGTCTGGGCGTCGAGTCGATTGCGCCGGGCGACAACTTCTTCGAACTGGGCGGCGACTCGCTCTTGGCGATCGGCGTGGCGATGACCGCGTCTCACGAAGGCGTGGAGCTCACCCCGCAGGACCTCTACGACCATGACAGCCTTGGCGCGCTGGCCGACACCCTCGTGGCACGCTACGCATCGGGCGGGCTGGCAAGCCAGGACACTGACGATCTGAATCCACCGGTCCCACCGAACATTCTCCGTTTCCTCGACAGCGGGTTGGCCGAGCCGGGCCGCTGGCGGGCGCCGCTGGTGTTGCGTCTTGAGTCGTCCGTGAGTGCGGAGGACGTTCGGGCCGTCATGACTGCGGTGGTCAACCACCATGACGCGTTGCGGATGCGGGTCGCCAACCGGGCGGGAATGTGGGAGCAGCACATCAGCGAACCCCGCGACTTCGCTGATCTGGCTGAGTGCTCACTGCCCGCCGATGCCTTGCCGGGCACCCAGCACGAGCGAGAAGCGATCTCGGCCATCGTCTCCGACACCATTGGGGCACAGGACCTCGACAGCTGGCCGTTGACGGCCAGCTACGTCATCGACGCGCAGGGCGACCCACGGTTCCTGGTGCTCACCGTGCACGAGATGGTCGATGACACGACGTCACGCGAGGTGCTGGTGACGGACTTGTTGACCGCATTCGCGCAACGGCTGGCCGGCAGCGACATTGCTTTGGAACCGGCCTCCGCGGGCTGGCGGGAGTGGTCGCAGCGCTGTGCGGCGCTGGCCGCCCACCCCGCGGTGCTCGACCGACGAAACTACTGGATCGACAATGCCGCGAAAGGCGACGGTGAGGCTGGCCAGCCAGAATGCAGCCGAGATTGCCGGTGCGCCGGCAGCCGATGATCTGACCAGACTGGCCATCGCATTGACCCCCGAGCAAACTTCGCAGGTCGACAACGCCCGCCGGATATTGCAGACGTCGACCGAGGAGATCCTGTTGGCCGCCCTGGCGCGCATCCTCGCGATCACCGTCGGCGACGGTGTCGCGGCCGTCGACCTCGCCGGTGCCGGGCGGTCGGTTCTGCGGCCGGAGGTCGACTTGCGCAGAACGGTCGGCTGGTTCTCCACGATCTACCCGATCGCGCTGCCCTGCATGGATTTACCGGGTGCCAACGCGGTTCAGCTGCTCGCCGAGGTCAGCCGGACCGTCAAGGCTGTGCCTCACCACGGGATCGGGTACGGACTGCTACGTTATTTGCACGCTCCGACCGCAGAGCTACTGGGGGCCACGGCCGCGTCGGAAATTTTCGTCTCCTATCTAGGCATGATCCCCGACTGGCAGGCAGAGCGACGCGGCGGTGCAGTTCGACAGTGACACCGAGCTGACGATCCGGCAGACCCTGCCAGGGTTGGGCCATCCGCTCGAATTGCGGGCGTATCGGCACGGCGGCGTGCTCCACGTGGACTGGTGGTATGACCGTCGGCGGGTGCGCAGCGGCACTGTCGAGGCGCTCGCGGAGCAGTTCCCAGCCACGCTGATCGCGCTGATCGATGAAGCGGTTGCGGGTGACGAGGACAGTAATGGCAGCGAGGCCGAGGACGAGGCGCTCGCCTTGGTGGACCTGTCGGCAGCCATTCTCGACGACGATGAGTAGGTAAGGAAGCGATGTCACAGTCCGACAAAGGTGTGGATGTCGAAGGCATCGGCAAATCGTTCGGTTCGGTTGCCGCGTTGCGCGACATCTCCTTCGACGTGGGCCGTGGCGAGGTCGTTGCGCTGCTCGGCCCCAACGGTGCCGGCAAGACGACCACGGTGGAGATCTTGTCGACGCTGACCACGCCGGATCGTGGACGCGCCAGAGTGGCGGGTCATGACGTGGTCAGCCGACCCGGCGCTGGTGCGCCGGTCGATCATGCTCACCGGTCAGCATGTCGCTCTCGATGACATGTTGACCGGATACGAGAACGTGGTGATGTTCGGCCGGTTGCAGGGGTTGCACAAGTCCGCGGCTCGGGCGAGGGCCGGCGATCTTCTGCGCGAGTTCGATCTGGAGGACGCCGCCGGCCGCCGGGTCAGCACCTATTCCGGCGGTATGCGCAGACGCGTCGACATCGCCTGCGGGCTGGTGGTCCGCCCCGAGGTGGTGTTCCTTGACGAGCCGACCACGGGACTGGATCCGCGCAGCCGGCAAGCCATCTGGGAGTTGGTCACCACCTTCAAGGAGGCGGGCATCGCGACGTTGCTGACCACCCAGTATCTCGAGGAGGCCGACGCGCTCAGCGACCGGATCATCGTGATCGACCACGGCACCGATCGTCGCGCAGGGAACTGCCGACGAACTCAAGGAGCGCACCGGCGGCACCTACTGCGAGATCGTGCCCCGCAACCCGGCTGACCTCCACGCTTTGGCCGAGGCGCTGGGTCCGCTGCTGCCGGAGACCAGCCGGGCCGCGATCACCCCGGAGTCGGATCGGGTCAGTTTGCCCGCCCCCGACGGACCCGACACGTTGACGGCAGGCCTGTCGCGGTTGAATCGGGCGGACATCGAGCTGGCCGACATCGTGTTGCGCCGGCCGTCGCTCGACGATGTGTTCCTCGCGCTGACTGGGGATGTCGGCCGGCGAGCCGCGCCACTGAGAGCGACGTGGCCGGTGAGGTGTTCTCGTGACCGCGCTTGACCGCGGCGCGGCCGGCCCCGTCCACCGTCGCAGCAGTGGTGGGTGCTGACGACGCGGCTGATCGCTCCCACATTGCGCAACGGCGAGGTGGCGGTGGGCGTCACCGTATCGGTGGCGGCGACGGCGAGTTTCTACATCCCGCTTAACCGGCTGATGGATGGCCCCGATCTGCAGATGAGCAGCTACGCGCAGTACCTGTGCCGCTGATCATGTTGCAGGCCATCGGTTTCGCATCGATCTCCACCGCTTTTCGAGCAGCGACCGACTCCGTGCAAGGGATCAACCGCCGGTTTCAGGCGTTGCCGATTGCGTCGCTGACCCCGTTGGCGGCCCGGATCTCGGCCAGTGTCTACCGCTGCTGCGATCGGGCTGGCCGTCGCGCTGGCATGTGGCTATGTCATCGGCTTCCGATTCCACCGCGGGCCGTTCTACATCGCGGCCGTTCTGTCTGCTGGTGCTGCTCACCGGCCTGGCGCTGGCGTTCATGGCGACGCCATCGGCACCAACTCGCGAATCCCGCGGCGACCGCGCAGTGGCTGCTGTTGCCGCAGCTGATCTTCGGATACCTGTCGGTGGGAATCCAACCGGTGCATCGGTTTCCCGAGTGGATCCAGCCGATCGTCCGCGATCAGCCCATCTCCCAAATCGTCTACGCCCTGCACGCACTGGCCGGGACACGCAACGGGAACAGCACCGGTCACCTGGTCGGTGGTCAGGCCGGCTCTGGCCTGGTTGTTGGCATGATCGCGCTGACCCTGCCGTGGGCTATCGCGGTTTACCGGCGGAGGTCCTGATGGCGGTGCTTGTCGGTGCGGCCGTCGACACCGAAGCCCATTTGGAGAATTCGCTGCCCCATCTGCTGTCGCAAACCCTGGTGCTTACCCGACGGCTGCTGATCCGGTGGGTTCGCAACCCCATGGCGATCGTCCACGCGCTGCTGTTGCCCGTGGCATTCCTGCTCACGCTCAAGCTCGTCTTCGCTGACTCGATCACATCGATCACGGGCCAGAACGCGCTGTACCGCAGCGTACCGCTGGTGGCGCTGTTGGCGGGGATGGCAGGGTCGTCAGCGGGGGTGGTCGGCATCACCACCGAGCACCTGGACGGGTTTCTTGCCCGGTTGTGGGCGATGCCCATCATCGTGCCGCCGGACTGCTGTCGCGGCTGGCCGCGGAGACGATACGCCTGCTGGGCACGACGCTGGTCATCCTGGGCGCGGGAGTCATTCTCGGGTTCCGCTTCCACCGCGGGGCGGCCGGCGCATTGCTGTGGGTTGCCGTTCCGGTGATTTTCGGCGTGGCTTTTTCGGCGCTGGCCACCACGGCCGCCCTGTACTGGCCCAGAGCCCTTCTGGTGGAGGCGATGCAACCTGTCATCATTCTGGGTGCAACCTTCTGCACGGGGTTCGTGCCGTTGGAGCGGTACCCGGACTGGGTCCAGCCGCTGGTCCGGTACCAGCCGATGTCACCGGCTGTCGATGCGATGCGGGGACTGTCGGTGGGTGGGCCGGTGCTGTGGCCGATGATCAGCGCACTGGTGTGGTGTGCCGGGATCTTCGCGGCCTGCTTGTGGCCGATCATGGTGGGCTACCGCAGGGCGAGCACCAGCCGGTGACCCGGCGCGACATCGAGAAGGAAGGTTCACGGTGTTTGGCTCATCGCCGATCCGCTATCTGTCGCCTAGCGAGGAGTTCTTCGCCCAAGCTGAGAACTTCATCGGTATCACCCTGACTCTGCGCGGACCGGTGGACGTGGGCGCGATGTCGGAGGCATTCGAGACGCTGTTGCAGGTACACCCGGCCTATGCCGGTCACCTCGAACGGGGCGCCGACGGCAGGCACCAAATCATGGTCGATGATTACGAGCATCCGGGGATATGGCTCGAGAAGATCGGCGACACGTCTGCGCAGCGGCTGCCAGATCAGTCCCAGGCGCTGGTCAATTTGCGGTTGAGACTAGGTGAGGAGCGGTCCGAACTCACCCTCTACACTCACCATGCACTGGCCGACGCGCACCACCAGTTCGCTCTGCTGGAAAAGTTGTTCGGCTGGTACACCGACATTGTCACCGGCGCCGGTATCGCGCCGGTCAAGGCGGAACCCATTCCGGAGTCATTGGAGGCGGTACTTTTCGAGCGCGGCATCGGCAAACTTCAGCGATTCGGTCTGGAGCGCTACTTGCCGGCGATGTTTGCCTATGACCTGCCCCCCTCTAAGCGAAACGCGGGACGCGTTGACCCTCAGCCGGTTCTCGTACCGTCGGCTACCTGCCGGCTCTCCCGACAGGAAAGCCAGAGTCTGCTCGACATCTGTGCAGCCCACCGGGTCAGTCTCAACGCCCTGGTCGCCGCCGCGATCCTGTTGGCCGAGTGGACCATACGGGACACCCCGCACGTTCCGATCCCCTACATGTACCCGGTCGATCTGCGCTTCTTCCTGACCCCGCCGGTCGGTGCCACCCAGGCCACCAACCCGGTCGGGATGGCGATGTACCTGGCCGAAATTCACCCGAACACCGACATCATGGATCTGGCCCGTGACGTCGTCGAGGCGTTCCGCGCTGATCTAGCCGACGGCGTGATTCAACAGTCGTTCCTGCACTTCGGCCCGCAATATCAGGGAAACCCGCCAGGGCTGCCTGACGTCGTGATGACCACGGACGGCGGGGAATTGCCGCCGGTGCGCACACCACCCGATCTGACGGTCGACCAGTTTGACGGCGAAGTGCTGTTCGCGTCGACGTCGGCGGGTGTCGACATGTATTCCGCCGCAACGTATGACGGTCGGTTGGTGATCAGCTATCACAGCCACGGGCCCGGGCCCGATCGTTACGTCCGCGAGATTCACGAACTCTTGACCGCGATCCCGTCCCGATACGGGTGGGTGACGGAGTAGAAAAAGTAGCGGTGGGTTCGGCAGTGGTCCAGTGCGGCTTGATACGCATCGCCGCTGTACCGATCCGCCGCGGAAGCTCTTGCTCAGCCCACCTCGGCTAGCAGTTCCTTCAAGCCCACAGCGAAGCCGTCGGCCATGTCCCACAGGTCGGGCAGCAACTCCGGGCATGAGATCAGGCTGACGTGGAGTTTCCCGTTGACCGACCACATCGTGATGTTGAGCCCGGAACCGTGGAGGACTGGCCCGAACGGGTAGATCGCCAAGACCTCGGCACCCAGGAAGTAATGCGTCTCTGGACCCGGCACGTTGGACACCACGAGGTTGTACATCGGGCGAAACTGGGTCAGACGCGCGTAAACCCGCTTCGCGGCACCGAGGACTACCGGGCCGGCGATCTGGCTGAAGTCTTGCAGCAGCGTCGCATCGATCGCCGAAACGTGTTCCTTGGCATTGGTGGTCGCCTCGGCGAGGGCCCTCAGCCGTTCCACAGGGTCCGCGATCTGGGTCTGCAGTCGGGCGAACATGCCCGACACCTGGTTTCGTCCAAGGCCCTCCGAGGGTTCGTGCACCGACACCGGCACCAACGCGACCAGGGAGGACCCCGGCAACTCACCGCGGTCGAGCAGGAACTGGCGTACTACCCCGCTGACCAGCGCCATCGCCACGTCATTGACCCTGACCCCGAAGTGGTTCTTGACCTTCTTGACGTCATCGAGCTCGAGCTGGGCGAAGGCGACGTTGCGATGCGGCGGTGAGACGGGCGTTGAGCCGGGTCCGCGGGGCGGTGAACGGAGCTGCCATCGCGCGGCCGCGCGCCGCGCGCCGGATGGTGTCGACCACCGCTCTGATGGTCGCGGGCAGCACGTTGATGGCCAGTTGCAGCGGTCGGCTCGCGAACCGGGCCAGACCGCCGATTGCCATCCGCAACGGGGTGGGGGCCGCCGAGCCTCGACCGGGTCCGGTGGCGGCCGGTCGGGTTCGGTGCTGCACAGCTGCGAAAGCAACGTTGGCATAGGTCACACCGTCGGCCGCGGCGTGGTGGACCTTGAGTAGGACGGCCAGCCGTCCGCCGTTGAGCGAGCCGTCGAAGCCCTCGATGACCCACATCTCCCACAGCGGTCGGCGACGATCGAGCGGCAAACCGGCCAGATGTCCGGAGATCTCACTGAGTTCCGCCCAGCCGCCGGGTGCCGGAAGACTGATCCGATGCACATGGCGGTCGATGTCGAAGTCGCTGTCCTCCACCCAGACGGGATGATCGAGGTTGAGGAATCTGTCGGACAGTTTCTCCCGGAACGCCGGTATCGCCCGGACTCCGCGCCGAGAACTCGTCACGGAAACGGTCGTAGCTGTAACCGCCGGGAATCGTCGCGGGATCCAGTTCCAGCACCGAAAACACTTGCAGGGGCTGCGTTGCGGTCTCAAGGTAGAGCATGCTGGCGTCGAGTCCGCTCAGCCGCTGCGAACGTAGCACGCCATGACAATACGTCCTTGCCACCCTACGGGTGCAGTTTGTTTTCTGGGGCGCGGTGTCGGTGCTCTCTGTCGGGTCAATCCAGCTGCTCTCTGACGGTACTCAACGCGGTCCGCAGTGTTGAAGGCATCTACGATGACTGCCGGATGACCAACGCCGCGTGAATCTTTCACCGGTCAGCAATTCATCCTGATCGGAGGTGGCGATGGTGACCTTGATCACCGGGGCGTCGACCGGGATCGGCGCGGAGTTCGCCCGGCAGTTCGCCGCACGGGGCCACGGCCTCGTGGTGGTCGCTCGCAGTGCGGACAAGCTCAATGCTCTCGCCGCACAACTACGGGCCGCGCATCGCGTGGATGTCACGGTGATGGCGATGGACCTGTCGCTCCCCACCGCTGCCGGCGAGCTGTGGCAGCGGACGAATCGCCTGGGCCTCGAGATCTCCGTGCTGGTCAACAATGCCGGCTCCGGCACCCACGGTGACGTCGCCGACGCCGACCCGCAGCGCCTGGAGGAGGAGATCGAGCTCAATTGCCGGACGTCGGTCGGCGCGACCGCCCGCTACCTACCTCATATGCGGGCCAGGGGTGCGGGAACGATCATCAACGTGGCGTCGACCGCAGCGTTTCAGCCATTGCCGAAGATGGCGGTATACGGTGCGACGAAGGCCTTCGTGTTGTCTTTCACCGAGGCGCTTTGGGCAGAGGACACAAGCATGGTGTTCGTGTCCTGGCGGCGTGCCCCGGGGTGACGGATACCCCGTTCTTCAAGGCAGCAGGCGACGCGCGCGGTCGGTGCCGCGTCACGTTCCGCGGCCTTGGGACTCACACGCACTCCGCAGCAGGTCGTCGACAACACGATGCGTGCGCTGTCCGGCCGCAAACCGAGCTTCGTCGACGGCGCCGCTAGTGCCTTCGTCTCGCGCGTGCTCACCAGGGTGTTGCCCAGGCGGCTGGTGATCGCGGTGTCCGGGCGGTTGGTGGGCGGCTGAGGTGACGACGGGCTGAGTCCCGCCGGCCACGCCGCGGCGCGGCGATCAGCCCCGGACGCGCAGCAACCGTTGGCTACCCGGCCCCGGCCTCGAGGGTCTCGGTCAGATGCATGGCCAGCGCACGCGGCGTGCTGTAGGTGATGATGGTCCTGGGCGTCAGGCGGACACCCGTCTGCGTCTCGATGTGGGTGCGCAACTCCAGGGCGCCCAGGGAATCCAGACCGTGATCGGCGAACGAACGATCGGGATCGACCGCCCGCCGCAGGATCAGGCCGATCTGGTCGGTGACCAGACGGCGCAGCCGGTTCGGCCACTCGTCTGGGGCCAGCCCGGCGAGCTCGGCCAGCACGGTGGGGGCGCTGGCGGCTTGGTGGCCGTCGGCTTCCCGGAATCCCTCGGCGAACGGGCTGCGCGCGGCCAGCGCCGTCAACAACGGCATTCCGGTCAGCGGCAGGTAGCCGGTGTATCCCCGATCGTGACGCAGCAGCTCCCGGAACGCGTAGCCGCCATCTTCCGGACTGATCATCGTCACGTCACCGCGTTGTGCCACACCGGCGCCACGGCCGATGTCGGCCCACGCGCCCCAGGCGATCGCGCTGGCCGGAACTCCTTGGCTGCGTTGCCATGACGTGAAGGCGTCCAGCCAGCTGTTGGCCGCCGCGTACGCGCCCTGTCCTGGCGAGCCCAGCAGCACCGCCGCCGAGGAGAAGTTGCAGAACCAGTCCAGGGGCTGATCGGCGGCCGCCCGATGCAGGTACCACGCGCCGCGAACCTTCGGTGCCCAGTCCCGCTCGATGAGCTCGTCGGTGATGTTGCCCACGGTAGCGTCGTCGACGACGGCCGCGGCATGCAGGACGCCGCGCAGCGGCAGCCCGGTGGCGGTGGCGGCCCCGACGAGTCGCTCCGCGGTGTCCGGGTCGGCGATGTTGCCGCACTCCACCACGATGTCGGCTCCGTTGCTCCGTAGCTGCGCAATCATCTTCTGCGCCTGTGGATTCGGTTGAGATCGAGAGGTCAGGACGATTCGTCCGCATCCTCCGGAGGCCATCACCGCGGCCAGGAACAGCCCAAGGCCGCCCACCCCACCGGTCACAAGGTAGGAGCCGTCGCTGCGGAAGACCGGCGCCCGATTCGGCGGCACCGCCACCCGGGTGGATCCACTCCTGGGCACCGAGAGGACAAGTTTGCCGGTGTGTTCGGCGGCGCTGATCGTCCTGATTGCGGTGGCGGCCTCGGTCAGCGGATAGGCCGTGTGCTCGGGCACCGGCAGCACGCCGTCGCCGACCAACTCGTAGACCTTGCGCAGCAGTGCCCCAATGCGTTTCGGGTCGTTGATGGTCATCAATGCCAGATCGGCGTAGTAGAACGCCAGGTTCCGCCGGAACGGGTAGAGGTCGACGCGGGTGTGCTCGTAGACATCCCGCTTGCCGATCTCAACGAAGCGCCCGCCGAAGGCCAGCAACTCGAGTCCGGCGCGCTGGGCCGGGCCGATCAACGAGTTGAGTACCACATCGACGCCGTACCCGTCGGTGTCGCGGCGGATCTCGTCGGCGAAATCGGTTGAGCGGGAGTCGTATACGTGCTCTATTCCCATATCGCGGAGCAACTGCCTGCGACCCGGGCTGCCGGCCGTGGCGAAGATCTCGGCTCCGGCCTGGCGAGCGATCGCCATCGCCGCCTGACCGACACCGCCGGTCGCGGAGTGGATGAGGACGCGGTCGCCGGGCCCGATCCGGGCAAGGTCACACAACCCGTACCACGCGGTGACGTATCCGGTGGAGACCGCCGCGGCCTCCTCGGCGGTCAGGCCGGCCGGCAGTGGCGCGACCAGCCGTGCGTCGCAGGTGACGTACGTGCCCCAGCATCCGCCGGCGCCGAAACCGCCGACTCTGTCGCCGACCCGGTGCTCGGTGACCCCGGGCCCGACGGCGGCGACCGCACCGACGAAATCCAGGCCGAGTTGCGGTTGCTTGCCGTCGAACGTCGGGTAGCGGCCGAAGGCGGCCAGCACGTCGGCGAAGTTGATGCTGGAGGCGCTGACCGCGACTTCGACCTGTCCGGCCGCCGGTGCCGGCCGCTCGGCGGCGACCAACTCCAGGGTCTGCAGATCACCGGGGGTGCGGATCTGCAGCCGCATGCCGTCGGATTCGGGGTCGACGAGGGTGGTCCGCCGCTCCTCGGCCGCAACGGAGTCCGCCGCAGCCGCGCCGCGTACCACAGATCCCTCTCGCCAGGCCGTTTCGTCCTCGTCCGAGCCGCTCAGTAATTCCTGTGCCAGCTGATCGGCGGCGGTGCGGGGGTCGACGTCGATCTGGGTCGGACGCAGCGGAGCCTGCTCGGCACCGATCACCCGCACCAGCCCACGCACGCCACCCTGGTCCAGGTTGACCCGATCGTGGCGCGTCACGGCCTGCGCGTTGCGGGTGACGACGTAGAGGCGCGGCGGCTGCCCGTCGGTGTCCGACAGTTCACGGGCGATGCGGACGACTTGCTGAACGAGTTCGCGGCCGCGCGTGAGGCAGCCCTCGTCCGGGTCGCCGCCGGCCGGTGCCGTCACGATCACCACGCCGTCAGGCCGTCGGCGGCTAGATCGCGGGCGAGCACTTCGGTGTCGGCGCCCGAAGTGCGCCGTCCGGCACTGGGCACCACCGGCCACCAGCGCATCCGCCAGGTCGGTCGGGAGGTCGTCGTCGGCGTCACCCGAGCTGATCAGCAGCCACACCCCGGCGACGGCCGGGGCGGTCGGCGGCTGTCGCTGCTCCCACGCAACGGTCAGCAGTCGGTCGGCGAGCAGGCGTTCACGGTCGCTGCTCTTGCTAGCGCCGCTGCCCATCCGGAGTCGGCTAACCTCGAGGACCACCTCGCCGTTTTCGTCCAACACCTCGAGGTCCGCCTCGATCGCCGTGGAGTCGGCTTTGGTGACCGTGACATGGCAATAGCGGGCGTCGCGGCCCGCCCCGAAGCGGCGCAGTCGGCCGACACTCAACGGCAACAGCAGACCGCCGTCGCGCCGGCCGCCGACCAGCAGGTGTGCGCCGACGGATTGGAAGCAGGCATCCAGCACTGCTGGGTGGATGCCGTAGCCGGACTGTTGGGCACGGATACCGGCAGGCGCCCCGATCTCGGCCAGCAGCGTGGCGCCGTCCGCCGCGGTATGCACGCGGGTCAGACCGGTGAAGGCGGGACCGAACTCGATGCCCCGCGCGGCCAGTGACAGCCGGATCTCCTCGCCACTGACCGTGCCTGGGTGCGCGGCCAGCAGACCGTTGAGATCGCGGCGTGCCGGCTGGAGCCCGCACTCGACCGCGTGCAGGGCCGCGGCTGCGCGCCGGACCCGTTCCCCGGCGTCGTCGGTCTGCACGGCGAACGCCGCGACACCGGGCGCATCGATCGATGCGACGGCGGCGACCTCGGTGTGGGCGTCGAGCAACAGCAGCTCTTCGAACCGGATGTCGCGCACCTCGGAACCCGTGGGGAACAGCCTTTCCGCGGCCGCCAAAGCCATCTCACAGTAGGCAGCCCCCGGCAGAGCAGTCACGTCGTGCACCTGATGGTCACTCAGCCACGGCAGTGCTGCAGTACCGACGTCAGCCTGCCAGGCGTGCCGCTCGGGTTCCTCCAGCAGCCGAACATGCGCCCCCAGCAGGGGATGGACTGCGACCAGGTGGCCCTGCGCCTGCCCGTCGGCGCCGGCGCGGGTGAGGAGTAGCTGGCGGTGGGTCCACGTCGGCAGCGGCGCGTCCACCAGTCGCCCGCCGGGATGCAGCACGGAGAAGTCCACCGCGGCACCGGCGCTGTGCAGATCGGAGACGAAGCCGAGCAAGCCGTGCGGCGACGGCTGGTCGCGCCGCAGGCTGGCCAGCGCAGCTACCGGGGTCTCCAGAGACTGGGCGGTCTGTTCGACGGCGCGGGTCAGCAGCGGGTGCGGAGACAACTCTGCGAAGACCCGATAGCCGTCCTCCAGGGCTGCCTGCACCGCCGCGGAGAAGCGGACCATCTGACGTAGGTTGTCCACCCAGTAATCCGGATCGCATGGCGGTAACGCTCGCGGGTCGTACTGGGTCGAAGAGTAGAAGGGAATCGCCGGACTCCTTGGGGCGAGATCCGCCAGCGCGTCGGCCAAGTCCACCAGGATCGGGTCCACCTGAGGTGAATGGGAAGCCACGTCGACGGCCACCTCGCGCGCCATCACCTCGCGCTGCTCCCAGGCCGCGACAAGCTCGCGGATCTTCTGGGTGTCGCCGCCGATCACGGTGGTCTGCGGGGACGCCACCACGGCGACGACGACGTCGTCGATACCGCGACTCGTCAGTTCGTCACGGACGCGTTGCTCGGGAAGCTCCACCGACGCCATCGCGCCGGACCCGGACAGCCGACCCAACAGCGCCGAGCGGCGGCAGATCACACGCACGCCATCCGCGAGCGAGAGCGATCCCGCGACGACGGCTGCGGCGACCTCGCCCATGGAGTGCCCGATGACCGCACCCGGCCGCACCCCGTAGGACGCCATCGTCGTGGCCAGGGCGACCTGCATGGCGAACAGGGTCGGCTGAACCCGGTCGATGCCGGTCACGGTTTCGAATGCCGACATCGCTTCGGTCACCGAGAACCCGGACTCCTGCGCGATCAGCGGCTCGATGCTCGCGACGGTGTCAGCGAACACCGGTTCGGTTTTCAGAAGGTCCGCACCCATCCCGGCCCACTGCGAACCCTGCCCGGAGAACACCCATACCGGGCCGCGGTCATCCTGTCCGACCTGGGCCGGGTACTGCGCGTCGCCGGCGGCGACGTCCTGCAGGGCGGCACACAGTTCCTTGACGTCGCTTGCGATCACCGAAGTGCGCACCGTGCGGTGGCCGCGGCGGCGAGCCAAGGTATAGGCCAGGTCCGACAGCGGGACCGAATCCGCGCGCTGCTCCAGCCAGTCGGCCAGCCGGCCGCAGGTACGCCGCAGTTCGTCGGGGGAACTTGAGGACAACGGGATCAGCATGGGGCGCGTCGACCGCGTCGTCGGCCGTCTTGTCCGGCGGATTGGGTCTCGGGCGCCTGTTCCACGATGGCGTGCACGTTGGTGCCGGAGATCCCGTAGGACGACACCGCTGCCCGGCGTGGCCCGGCATGGCCCTCCGTAGGCCATGGCGTGCTCTCCTGCGGCACGAACAGTCCGGTCTCGATCTCTGCAAGAGCATCGGGCAAGCGGTTGAAGTGAACCATCGGCGGTACCACGCCGTGCTGCAACTCGAGGATTACCTTGATCAAGCCCACCACACCCGCCGCGGATTCGGTGTGGCCGAAGTTGGACTTCGCCGAGCCCAGCAGAACTCGCCCGGTGCTGCCGTACACCTGCGCCAGACCCTCGAACTCGATCGGATCACCGACCGGGGTACCGGTGCCGTGTGCCTCCACCACACCGACGCTGCCCGCGTCCACGCCGGCCACCGCCAACGCCGCTCGGGCCGCCGCGACCTGAGCGTCCAGCGACGGTGTCGCAATGTTCCTGGTCCGCCCATCACTGTTGGCGGCTGTGCCGCGGACCACGCCCAGAATCCGGTCACCGTCACGCAGTGCATCCGGCAGCCGCTTGAGCAGCACCACCGCACAGCCCTCGGAACGCACAAAACCGTCGGCCGCCTCATCAAAGGCCCGGCAACGCCCGGTCGGCGACATCATGCCCTGCCCCGAGGCCCACACCGTCGACTCCGGCTGCAAGATCACGATGCACCCCCCGGCCAGGGCCAGGTCACTCTCGCCCCCGTCGAGGCTGCGGCACGCGGTGTGCACCGCGATCAGCCCCGACGAACACGCCGTGTCGAGCGTCAACGCTGGACCGTGCAGATTCAAGGTGTAGGCCACCCGACCCGAGGCCATCGCCGAGGCCAGACCGGTAAAGCCGTACTCGTCGGCCTCCAGGGTGATCCGCATGTAGTCGTCATGAGACAGACCGAGGTAGACACCCGTCATCGACCCCGACAGCGACGATGGCGCGATCCCGGCCTGCTCGATGGCCTCCCAGGACGTCTCCAGCAACAGACGGTGTTGCGGATCGATCGCGGCGCCCTTCGCGTCGTCCAGCCCGAAGAACGCGGCGTCGAAACCGCCGACATCGTCCAGGAACGCGCCCCACCGCGACACCGAGCGGCCGGGCACACCACGCTCGGCGTCGAAGTACTCGTCAACGTCCCAGCGGTCTGCCGGAACCTCGGTGACGAGATCGTCACCACGGAGCAACGCCTCCCACAACTGCTCGGGGGAGTCGATGCCGCCGGGCAGGCGGCAGGCCATTCCAATCACCGCAACCGGCGTGACCATGGGTTCAGCCACAGAGGGGTCCTTCACGTTCGGGTGTATCCCAGTGGGGCCAATCACCAAGCCGGTGCATCTGCGCGGCGGGCCTCGGCTGCAGCCGCCCTGGGTCGTGCGAAAACGCCTCGCACGCTGTGCGGTCAGCCTAGCCGACGCGCGCGGAAACCCATCCGCGTCGATCCTGGGCAGCTGAATCGACCTTCTGGCCGGCGTTGACGAACTCCTCGCCTCCGGATGCGACGGACGCAAGTTGGCAATCGCTGGCCGGCCATCTGCCGCTGGGACGCCGGCACGCCATGCCGACCACGGCGATGGGAGTTACTGCAGTTTCGAGCACGATCGCCCACCTCTTTCAACGCCCGGCAGGCATTACCAGATCGAAGCCTGGTGGCTGAGCCTGCGCGCGCAATTGGCAGACCCGTCAAGCCGACGTCGGGCGTGTTCGGCGACCAGCCTTCGCAGCCGCGTACTGGGGTTATTTGCGATCATCCTGAGCGAATCGGCAACTCTGGAATGCGCCGGACCCTCCCGCGTTAGACATTTAGGTGATGTCTCAAGACACACGCGCAACCGCGAGCCGGCTTCGCTTCGTGGTGGTCGGCCAGGATGACCCGCTGGCCGACCCGCTGCTGGCGGAGCTGGCGGTCGAGTATGCGAAGCGCTACGGCGCCACCGAGGAAGCCGTCACGAACTGGCTGCGCACCTACCCCGCCGAAGAGTTCGCTGCGCCCGGCGGCGGCCTGCTGATCGGGCTGCTCGACGGACACCCCGTCACCGGCGGCGCATTCCAACGCTTCGACGACGCCACCGCAGAGCTCAAGCGCATCTGGACCGCAAGCCGATATCGGCGCCAGGGCCACGCCAAGGCGCTGCTGGTCGAGCTCGAGACCGAGATCGTCTCCCGCGGCTACCGCCGCGCCTATCTCACGACGGGTGATCGGCAGCCCGAGGCCGAGGCGCTGTACCTGTCGTCCGGCTACACGCGGCTGGCCGAACCGCTGCCTGCCGAGGGCGACGTATTTCCGATGGCGTTCGTGAAGAGGCTGTCATGACCGAGCACCTGCACCTTGGCATCGCGCTGGACGGCTACGGCTGGCATCCGCAAGCATGGCGCCCCACGCCCGATGCCGGGCCGGTCACCAGTGGCCGCTACTGGAGTCACCTGGCCACCACCGCAGAACGGGGTCTGCTGGATTTCGTGACGTTCGACGATGCGCTGACGCCGCAGCGTCGGCGCCGTCCCGAGATCGAACCGCGTTGGCTCGCGGGCAGACCCGACGCGGTGCTTGTCGCGTCGAGGGTGGCGCCGGTGACCCGCCACATCGGCTTGATTCCAGTCGCCACGGTTACCCACACCGAGCCGTTCCATGTTTCCAAAGCGATTGCCACGCTTGACTTCATCTCGCACGGCCGGGCCGGCTGGCAGGTCAGGGTCAGCGGCACCAAACACGAGGCGGAGCTGTTCGGCCGCCGCGACGTAACCGGGGCTGATCTCTTCGACGAAGCATCGGATGCGGTGGAAGTCGTTCGACGACTCTGGGACAGCTGGGAGGACGACGCCGTCATCCGCGACGTCAGCCACCGGGCGGTTCGTCGACCGCGACAAGCTGCACTACATCGACTTCACCGGAGAGTACTTCGCCGTCAAGGGACCGTCGATCACGCCGCGCCCGCCGCAGGGCCAACCCGTGGTGGCGGCGCTCGCGCATGCCACGCAGATCTACGAATTCGCTTCGCGCAGTGCCGATCTAGTCTTCATCACCCCGCAGGATGACGAGTCACTGCAAGCAATACTCGGCGAGATAGCGGATGCCGGCGGCACCGATCTGAAGGTCTACGCCGACGTTTTCGTGTCGTTCTCTCCGACCACCGACCCACGCTCGGACGCGCTGGTCTTCGACGGCACTCCCGCCGAACTGGTGGACCTGCTGCTGCGGTGGCATCAGAAGGGTGTCGACGGTGTGCGGCTTCGGCCGGCCATCAACGCCGCCGACCTGCCCGTCATCGTCGAGGAGGTGGTGCCGTCGCTGCAGCGGGCCGGGGTTTTCCGCACCGGCTACCGCGACGGCGAGACTTTACGCGAACGGCTCGGATTGCCCATCGCCGACAACCGCTATGCCAGGGTGGAACCGTCATGACCGTTCCGCTGTCGATCCTCGACTTGGCGCCCATCAGCGAAGGCTGCGACGCCGCAACTGCGCTGCGCAACACCGTCGACCTCGCTCAACACGCCGAACACTGGGGATACAAGCGCTATTGGATCGCCGAACATCACTTCGTGGCCGTCGCGAGCTCATCGCCCCCGGTTCTGATCGGTCAGATCGCGGCCGCCACCGACCGCATCCGCGTCGGCGCCGCCGCAGTGCAGCTCGGCCACACCACCGCCGTCGCGGTCGTCGAGAGCTTCGGGATGCTGGACGCGTTCCATCCCGGTCGAATCGATCTCGGCGTTGGGCGGTCCGGTCAGCGGCAGCGCGAGGCGGTCAAGAACAACGACCGCCCGCCAAAGCCCAAGCCGCCCAGGCAATGGCGCGACGTCGACGGCGTCATCGTCCCGCCGCCGTTCGACATCAGCGCCCTGATGCGCAATACCCGGCTGCGCGCACGCATGTCGGTCCTGCAACAGCCCGAAGCGGTGTCTCCGGACTTCGCCCAGCAGGTCGGCGACATCCTCGCCATGCTGGACGGCAGCTACGACATCGACGGCGTCGCGGCGCACGCAGTGCCGGGTGACCGGGCCGGGCTGACACCATGGGTCTTCGGCAGCAGCAAGGGACAAAGCGCTCAGGTGGCCGGCGCTCGCGGCCTGCCGTTCGTCGCGAGTTACCACATCACACCCGCCACCGCGCTGGACGCCATCGACGCCTATCGCGCTGCGTTCCAGCCGTCGGCCGCACTGTCCGAACCGTACGTGGTGGTGTCGGCCGACGTTGTAGTTGCCGAGGACTCCGCGACTGCACGGCATCTGGCGTCCAGCTATGGCCACTGGGTGTATTCGATCCGCTCCGGTGACGGCGCGATCCCGTATCCCGACCCAGACAAGGTCGGCGCACTGTCCGATGAGGAGCTTGAGGTTGTGAAGGACCGCACCGCAACGCAATTCGTCGGCGACGCCGACGAGGTCGCCGACAAGCTCGCAACCTTACAGCGCGTCACAGACGCCGACGAGCTCGTCGTCACGTCGGTCACGCATCGGCATGCCGACCGGCTCCGTTCGCACGAGCTCATCGCCAAGAGGTGGGGCCTATGACGATACGAGAGGGCAAGCAGCGCAAGCCCATTCATCTCGCCGCGCACTTTCCCGGCGTCAACAACACCACCGTGTGGTCCGACCCCGACTCGGGAAGCCAGATCGAATTCGACTCGTTCGTCCATCTCGCGCAGACCGCGGAGCGCGGCCTCTTCGACTTCTTCTTCCTCGCCGAGGGTCTACGACTGCGGGAGCACCGCGGGCGCATCCACGACCTCGACGTCGTTGGCCGCCCGGATACGTTCACCTTGCTGGCGGCGCTGGCCGGCGTCACCGAACGCATCGGGCTGGCCGGCACCATCAACACCACATTCAACGAACCTTTCGAGGTGGCACGACAATTCGCCACGCTGGATCATCTGTCCGACGGGCGCGCCGCCTGGAACATGGTGACCTCGTCGGATGCGTTCACCGGAGAGAACTTCCGTCGTGGGGGGTTCCTCGACCACTCGGATCGCTACAAGCGCGCCGAGGAGTTCATCCTCGTCGCGCGCAAGTTCTGGGACAGTTGGGCCCCCGACGCCGTGCTCGCCGACCGCATCAACGGAACCTACGTCGACCCCGATCGCATCCACAGCGTCGAGCACAACGGCCCGCACTTCGACGTCCGCGGGGTTGCGACGCTGCCGCAAGCACCGCAAGGGCATCCGGTGCTGTTGCAGGCCGGCGACTCCGCCGACGGGCGGGCATTCGGTGCCAAACACGCCGACGCGTTGTTCACGCTGCATTCCGCGCTGGATGCCGGTCAGCGCTACTACGCCGACGTCAAGGCTCGCGCCAAGGAGTACGGCCGAGATCCAGACCGGCTCAAGGTGTTTCCCGCCGCCACGTTTGTAATCGGCGATAGCACGCAGGAGGCCGCGGACAAGGCTCGCCACATTCGGCTGCAACAAGTCAGCGGACCGACTGCGATCGCGATGCTCGAGCAGGTCTGGCAGCGTGATTTGTCGGCCTACGACCCGGAAGGTCCGCTGCCCGATGTCGAACCGGCGGACGACCCGACGATTACCCAGGGCCGTGTCCGGCACGGCGACCCGAAGGCTGTCGCCGCCGCCTGGCGCGAACGCGCGCATGCCGAGAACCTGTCCATCCGCGAGCTGATCATCGCCGTCACCAGCCGCCAGCAGTTCGTCGGCACGCCCGCGGAAGTCGCCGACGAGATCGACCTGCACGTGCAGTCCGACGCCTGCGACGGCTTCATCCTTGTGCCACATCTGACCCCGCGTGGGCTCGACGACTTCGTCGATCGTGTGGTGCCGCTGCTGCAGGAGCGCGGTAGCTTCCAAACCGAATACACCGGGCATACCCTGCGCGAACACCTCGGCCTATAGGCTGGCCCGCAGGTGTCGGGTACACCGGGGGTGCGGTTGTGGCGCTTACACAGACGACGGTTGGGTGGCTGCTTCTCGCCGCCGCCGCGCTGACGTTCGTCATCGGATTCGTGTCGCGATCGTTCATCGGCCGTAGGCGGAACACCAAGGCGGTGCGGGGTCTGGTGCGCACCTTCCGCAAGACCGGAGTGGCGCGGGTGCTGTTCGGGCGCTTCGAGGGCGATGTGCTCGATGACGACGAACTCGACAGCATGATCCTGATGCCGACCGTCGTGGCGGCATGCGGACTGTGCCTCACCGCCGTTTTCCTGCTCGGCTACGAGACTCTCGCCTAGCGCGGCGTGGCCTGCTCGACGGCTTCGCGGACCGACCCCCGCCACACCGGCCCATGGCCCGGCAGCAGCACATCGGCGTCGAGCATCCCCAGGGCAGCAAGGCTGCGCACACAACCGTCCTGGTCGTGGTTGAACACCTCAGGCAGTAGTTGCGGTCTGTTGCCGGCCAGCAGCGGGTGGCCGGTGACCAGGGCGTCGCCGCTGATCAGTACACCGTCGACGACATAGGAGCAATGCCCACCGGTGTGGCCGGGGGTGGGGATGGCCATCGGCTTACCCGGAAGGCTCGCTGCGACGTCTTCGGTGAGCGCCTGCGTGGTGGGGATGCCGTCGCGCATCAGCGCACCCTTGCGGGAGATGGCCACCGACCACTTCAGCCACTGCGGCCGCCAGATGCGCGTGGCGAGGTCCATCGGAGACACCTGCTCGAGATATTCGCGCTTGCAGTGCCCTACCTCCGCAGCGTGGCAATACACCGGCGTGCCATGGGTTTTCGCGAACCAAATGGCCGAACCGAAGTGATCGATGTGCGCGTGCGTCAGCAGTATCGCGCGTAGATCGTCGACGCCGAATCCAAGCTGGCGCAACGAGGCGAGCACATCGTCGCGGCTGCCAGGGAACCCGGTGTCGATGAGCATTACGCCGTTCTGATCGGTGACGACAGTCCAGTTGACCAGGTCCGTGTAGGCGAAGTGCACGCTGTCGGCGATGGCAGTCAGGGCTGGCGCCATCTCGCGATTGTATTCAGTGGAGTAGAAACGAACACGTGGCTAACCTCAAACCTGAACTCAAACTGGGATACAAGGCGTCGGCGGAACAGTTCGCCCCGCGGGAACTCGTCGAGCTGGCCGTGGCGGCCGAAGAACACGGCATGGACAGCGCGACGGTCAGCGATCACTTTCAGCCGTGGCGCCACGAAGGCGGCCATGCGCCGTGGTCGTTGGCCTGGATGGCGGCGGTCGGCGAGCGCACGAAGCGACTGGTCCTTGGCACGTCGGTGCTGACCCCCACCTTCCGCTACAACCCGGCCGTCATCGCGCAGGCGTTCGCGACGATGGGCTGCCTCTACCCAGACCGGATCTTCCTCGGAGTGGGCACCGGTGAGGCGCTCAACGAGATCGCCACCGGATACGCGGGCGAATGGCCGGACTTCAAAGAGCGCTTCGCTCGTCTGCGCGAGTCCGTGAAACTGATGCGCGAGCTGTGGCTCGGCGACCGCGTCGACTTCGACGGCGAGTACTACCACACCAAGGGAGCGTCGATCTACGACGTTCCCGAGGGCGGCATCCCGGTCTACATCGCCGCCGGCGGGCCGGTGGTGGCCAAGTACGCGGGCCGCGCCGGCGACGGCTTCATCTGCACGTCAGGCAAGGGCGAGGAGCTCTACAAGGACAAGCTCATCCCGGCCGTGAAGGAGGGCGCGGAAGCGGCAGACCGCAATGCCGACGACATCGACCGGATGATCGAGATCAAGATCTCCTACGACCCTGATCCTCAGTTGGCGCTGGAGAACACCCGGTTCTGGGCGCCGCTATCGCTGACCGCCGAGCAGAAGCACAGCATCGACGACCCGATCGAGATGGAGAAGGCGGCCGACGCGCTGCCGATCGAGCAGGTCGCCAAGCGCTGGATCGTCGCATCGGACCCCGACGAGGCCGTTGAGAAAGTCGGGCAGTACGTGACCTGGGGATTGAATCACTTGGTCTTCCACGCCCCCGGCCACGATCAGCGCCGGTTCCTCGAACTTTTCGGCAAGGATCTGGAGCCGCGGCTGCGCCGGCTGGGTTAAATAGGGAAAGCTGGGGCGGTGACCGCTTCGGCCATCTACATCGCGTCGCCCGAGGGCGACACCGGCAAATCGACCATCGCACTCGGCATCCTGCACAAACTGGCAGCCACGGTCGCCAAGGTTGGCGTCTTCCGCCCGATCACCCGCCTCGGCGAGGAGCGCGACTACATCCTCGAACTGCTGCTGGCCCGCACCACCGCAGGCCTGCCCTACGAGCAGTGTGTCGGCGTCAACTATGAGCAGCTGCACGATGACCCGGACACAGCGTTCGCCGACATCGTGGACCGGTTCCACCAGGTGGCGGACCGATGCGATGCGGTGCTGATCGTCGGCAGTGACTACACCGACGTCGCGGCCCCGAGCGAGCTCTCGACGAACGCCCGAATCGCGGCCAATCTCGGCGCGCCGGTGGTGCTGGCGGTGAACGCCAGGGGCCGCACGCCCGATCAGGTCGTACAGGTCGTCGATGTATGCCTGGCCGAGGTGACGGCCCAACACGCCCACACCGTTGCGGTCGTGGCGAACCGATGCGAGCCGGCGCAGATGGATGCAGTCGCGAAGGCGTTGAAGCGCTTCGAGCCGAAAACGTATGTGTTGCCCGAGGAGCCGCTGCTGGTGGCCCCCTCGGTGGCCGAACTGCAGCTCGCGGTCGAGGGCACGGTGCTGCGCGGCGATCCTGCGCTGCTGCAGCGCGAGGTGATGGATGTGCTGGTGGCCGGCATGACGGCCGAGCATGTGCTGGAGCGCTTGACCGAAGGCGTTGGTGTGATCACCCCCGGCGACCGCTCGGACGTCGTGCTGGCCGTAGTGAGCGCCCATGCGGCCGAAGGCTTTCCGTCGCTGTCCTGCGTGATCCTCAACGGTGGCCTTGAGCTGCACCCGTCGATCGAATCGCTGGTGTCCGGCCTCGGCCTGCGACTGCCGATCATCACGACTCCGTTCGGCACCTTCGAAACGGCCAGCCGCGTGGCGTCGACGCGCGGGCGGGTCACCGCGGGTTCGCAGCGCAAGATCGACACCGCCCTGGCGCTGATGGACACCTGCGTCGACACCGCGGATCTGCTTGAGCGGTTGGCCATTCCGATTCCGTCGGTGGTGACGCCGGAGATGTTCACCTACCAGCTCCTGGACCGGGCCCGCGAGGACCGCAAGCGCATCGTGCTGCCTGAAGGCGACGACGACCGAATCCTGCAAGCGGCGGGCCGGTTGCTGCAGCGCGGGGTCGCCGACCTGACCATCCTCGGCGAGGAGCCCGCTGTCCGGGCCAGGGCAGCCGAACTCGGCGTGGACCTTTCGGTGGCCAAGGTGCTCAACCCGCTCACCAGCGACCTGTGCGACCGGTTCGCCGAGCAGTATGCCGAGCTACGCAAGCACAAGGGCGTCACCGTCGAGCAGGCGCGGGAAATCATTCACGACGTATCGTATTTCGGCACCATGCTGGTGCACGACGACATGGTCGACGGCATGGTGTCGGGTGCCAGGCACACCACCGCGCACACGGTACGGCCGGCATTCGAGATCATTAGGACGACATCCAAAATCTCTACAGTATCCAGCATCTTTCTGATGTGTCTGGCCGATCGGGTGCTGGCGTACGGCGACTGCGCGATCGTGCCCGACCCGACGTCCGAGCAGTTGGCCGACATCGCGATCTCCTCCGCGCACACCGCCGCGCAGTTCGGCATCGAGCCGCGGGTCGCGATGCTGTCGTATTCGACCGGCACGTCGGGCACCGGCGCGGGCGTCGACAAGGTCAGGGCAGCAACGGAATTGGTGCGTGAGCGACAGCCTGATCTGCTCGTCGAGGGTCCCATTCAGTACGACGCCGCGGTGGATCCCTCAGTGGCCGATACCAAGATGCCCGACTCCAAGGTCGCAGGTCGCGCGACCGTCTTGATCTTTCCCGACCTCAACACCGGGAACAACACCTACAAGGCCGTGCAGCGAAGTGCAGGGGCGATTGCGATCGGCCCGGTACTGCAGGGTCTGAACAAGCCGGTCAACGATCTGTCCCGGGGCGCGCTCGTCGAGGACATCGTCAACACGGTGGCCATCACCGCCATCCAGGCGCAGGGCAAGCGATGACACGTTCGGTCTTGGTGCTCAACTCGGGATCGTCGTCGGTGAAATATGCGGTCGTCGAGCCTGATTCGGGGAACATGGTGGCCGACGGGATCGTCGAGCGCATCGGCGAAGGACAGGTTCCCGACCACGCCGCAGCACTGCAGGCAGCGTTCGAGCAACTGGCGGCGTCCGGACAGCCACTCGACTCCCTTGGGCTTGTCGCGGTTGGGCACCGGGTGGTGCACGGTGGCCCGGACCTGTACGCGCCAACGCTGATCGACGACGGGTTGGTCGCGAAGTTCGATGAGCTGTCACCGCTTGCGCCGCTGCATAATCCGCCAGCGGTGCTGGGTATCGGCGTGGCCCGCAAGGCCCTTCCCGATTTGCCGCACATCGCCGTGTTCGACACCGCGTTCTTCCACGACCTTCCGCCGGCGGCGTCGACGTACGCCATCGACAGGGACCTCGCCGCGCAGTGGCATATCCGGCGGTACGGATTTCACGGCACCTCCCACCAGTACGTCAGCGAGCAGGCGGCGGCGTTTCTGGATGTGCCGCTGGCATCGTTGAATCAGATCGTGCTGCATCTCGGCAACGGTGCGTCGGCGTCCGCGATCGTCGGCGGACGCCCGGTGGACACGTCGATGGGGTTGACGCCGATGGAGGGCCTGGTGATGGGCACCCGCTCCGGCGACATCGACCCTGGCGTCATCATGTACCTGTGGCGCACCGCCAAGATGACCGTCGAGGACATCGAATCGATGCTCAACCGCCGAGCCGGTGTCCGAGGTCTAGGCGGTGAGATCGACTTCCGGGTGCTGCACCGGCACATCGAATCCGGCGACGAGGCAGCGCAATTGGCCTACGACGTGTACATCCACCGGCTGCGCAAGTACATCGGCGCCTACCTGGCGCTGCTGGGCACCACCGATGTGATCGCGTTTACCGCCGGTGTCGGTGAGAACGATGCCGCCGTACGGCGCGACGCGCTCTCCGGAATGACGGCGTTGGGCATCGAGCTCGACGAGCACCTCAATGCCAGCCCGGCCAAGGCCGCCCGCCGCATCTCGGCCGACAACTCCCCGACGACCGTGCTGGTGATTCCCACCGACGAAGAATTGGCCATTGCCCGTGCCTGTGTACGGGTCCTCGACACCTTAGCGTGAGCAGGCGCAAAGGTCCCGGACACGCCGACGTTCGGGGCCTTTTACGTTCCCGGGCTCGCGCGTGGGCCGAGGTCGCCAGTGGTCAGAACGTGCTCGTCGGGCGCACGCTGTTGGCGAGGTCGACCAGCGCATACCGATGCGCTTGAGTGGGCGCGACGCGTGCGAGGCTGCGCAGCGACGCTTCGACGCCGAGCTGCAGACCGTGTTCGGTGAACGGGAAACCCAGGATGTGGTTGGTGCTCGCGGTGTGGTCGGCCAGCCAGTCCATGGCGGTACCCAGCACAAGCGCGCGGATCTGCAACACCCGTGGCTCGGTATCGGGCAGGACTTCCACGCGCCGTGCGGCGCTCCGAATGTGTTGCTCGGTCACCTCGGTCGTCGACCGGCCGGACAACAACGTCACCGCGCTTGTCAGGCGTGCGGTCGTGAAATGCCTTGAGGTTGCTGGTACTTCGTCGAGCGTTCGCACCGCCGCATCGCGGTCGCCCTCCGCCGACTGCCAACGCGCCAATCCGAAGCCCGCCGAGACCACGCCGTTGTCGGTGCGCCACACCGTGTGGTAGAACTTGCGCTCGTCGGCGTTGCCGGCTAGCTCGGCCGTCGCGGCAAGCGCGAGTTTGGGCGCTAGCTCACCGGGCAACGTGTCCAACACCTCGGTGAAATGCTTTTTGGCCGAATCGTAGTCGGCGGTCAGCACCTCCGACACGGCGCGGAACCAGACCAGCCGCCAGCGCCAGCCGACCCGGTCGGACAGATCGTCAAGCTTTCGGGTGGCCTTCGCAACGTCGCCGAGATCGAGAAGGGCACGCACCTCCATCAGAGGCAACTCCACCGACTCGGACAGGTCGATGCCCTCCGAGTCCAGTGCCCCGTGCCGCGCAGCCCGCAGCGAATCCAGCGTCTGCACAGGCTGACTCAGCACCGTCGCCGACAACACCGTCGCGCCCACGTCTGCCGGATCGACCAGCGGCACCGGCAACGCCTTGACGATCTCCTGCGCGGTCAGCTTCTCCGAGTGCACTTGTCCGTCGAGGTACACGTCGGTGTGTGCGACCAGTAGGTCCACCCCGAACGTCGAACGCGATGGAGAGAACACCGTCGACAGGCCGGGCCTGGCCATCCCCGTGTCCTGGGCGACCACCTCGCGCAGCACGCCAAGCAGCTGCCCCGACATCTCCTCCGCAGAGCCGAACCGGCGTCGCGGGTCGGGGTCGATGGCCCGGCGCAGCAGCCGGCCGAACGAATCGTATTGCGCCAGTACCGGATCATCTTCGGGCAGCCCGTCGACATAGCGACCTTTGCGGGTGCGCAGGTTCACCGTCAGCGCCGCCAGCGTGCGGCCGAGGGTGTAGATGTCGGTGGCCACCGTGGGTCCGGTCCGCACGATCTCGGGGGCCTGGAAGCCCGGCGTGCCGTAGAGGTATCCGAACGAGTTGATCCGTGACACCGCGCCGAGGTCGATCAGCTTCAGCTGCTCCTCGGTCACCATGATGTTCTCGGGCTTGAGGTCGTTGTAGGTCAGCCCGATCGAATGCAGATAGCCCAGTGCGGGCAGGATTTCGAGCATGAACCCGATGGCCTGTGCGACCGGGAGGTTCTCACCCTTGGCTTCCTTGAGTGACGTTCCGCCGACGTACTCCATCACGATGTAGCCGACCGGGTTGCCGTGCTTGTCGTCGTGCTCGACGAAGTTGTAGATCTTGACGATCCCTGGATGCGTCACCTCGGCCAGGAACTGCCGCTCCGCCATCGCGATGGCCTGCGCCTCGGCGTCCCCGGAATGCACCAAACCCTTGAGCACGACCGGTCGGTCGTTGACATTCTGGTCGTAGGCGAGATACACCCACCCCAGCCCGCCGTGTGCGATACAGCCCTTGATCGTGTACTGGTCGTTGACAGTGTCGCCCGGACTCAGTTGCGGCAGAAAAGAATACGAGCTGCCACAATGCGGGCACCAACCCTCCGACAGCGCGCGTCCGTCGGGGGTCGAGCGGCCGACGGGCCGTCCGCAGTTCCAGCAGAAGCGTTTCGACTCGGCCACCACAGGATTGGTCATCAGCGCTTCGAGCGGGTCCTTGGTGGGCACCCGCGGGATCTCCACCAGACCGCCGCCCAGTCGGCGCGTCGGTGACAACGCGCGCGTCACCGTCGTGTGGTCCTGCGGTTCGGTGTCGCCGGTGCCGACCGAAACGGCATCCGAGTCGTCGTCGAAGTGCGGCCGGAACACCGCCTGCGTGGCCATCGGTCGCATGATGGACATGGAGTCCATGTCCATATCGTCGAGGCTTGCCGGCTGTGTTCCGGGGCCGGCTTCGTCGAATTCGTCCTGCTGAGCTTCTGCCATCAGTCGGAGTACCTCGCGACGGGGGGCGAAGGGGCGGGGCCGAGCACCGTTAACCACTTGCGGTACAGCGTGTTCCAGGTGCCGTCCCGGCGGACGCGCTCCAGCGTGCCGTTGACGAAGCGCACCAGCCCGGTGTTCTGCAGATTGATTCCGATGCCGTAGGGCTCCTCGCTGAGGCTGGGTCCGACGATGTGCAGATACGGATCCTGGACGACCAGCCCGGCCAGTATGGAGTCGTCGGTGCTGACGGCGTCGACTTGGCGCTGCTGCAACGCCACCAGACAGTCGGCCCAGGTCACCACCGCGACGATGATCGGCGGCGGCGTGATCTGTTGAATGCGGCTGAGCGACGTCGTACCCTTCGCGACGCACACCCGCTTACCGGACAGGTCCGACGGCTGCGAGATCGTCGAGTCCCGTGGCGCCAGGATCCGCTGGTTGGCGTTGAAGTAGACCGTCGAGAAGTTGACCAGCTTCTTGCGCTCGCAGGTAATGGTCATCGTCTTAACGACGACGTCGACCTGATTGTTCTGCAGCGCCGCGATGCGGTCGGCCGATGACAGAATCCGGTACTCCACCTGGGACGGGGTGCCGAAGATGTCGCGGGCGATCTCGCCGGCGATGTCGACGTCGAAACCGGTGATCTCGCCGGTGATCGGGTCGCGGAAACTGAACAGGTTGCTGCCGATGTCGAGCCCGACGATCAGCCTGCCACGCGACCGGATGTTGGCGACCGCGTCGTCGGCCGCAGCCTGGTTGGTGAACGGGCGCAGGCTCGCGGTGCGGTCGCAGTCGTCCTCCGACTCGGTGGGTGCGCGCGCCGGCTCGGGCGGCATCTCCTCCATGCCCGCCGGTGTCGGCGGCGCCAGCGTCACGCTCGGCACCGGGACCACCGACGCCGCCTGCCCGCAGCCCGTCAACACCGCCACCGCGGTGAGCACGACCCACCAACGCCTCGTCGGTGGTCTGTTCTTCGCGCGAGCGCTACTCATCGGTGCTCTCTGTTCTTCGCGCAAGACGCTCATCGGTGCTCTCTGTTCTTCGCGCCAGACGCTCATCACCGGTACTCACTCAGCCTTGGCCACAACCCCAAAGCCACCGCCACCGCGGCGACGACGGACAGCGCCGCGGCGCCGACGGTCGCGCCGGAAAGCACGCGGCGGGCGTTGACGATGTCGTTACGCAGCTGGCTGCGACTCTCTTCGATGCCCTTGCTCAGCGCCTCGTCGAGCTTGTCGAACGCCGGGGTCGAGTCGTCCTCGCCGGTGCCCAGCGCCACCTGCGTCGCGGCCTGGTAATTGCCGACCGCGATGTAGGCGTTGATCCGGTCGTCTGCCGCCCGCCACCGCGTCAACAATTTCTCCGCATCGGACAGGTCGCTCTTGTCGATCGCATCGTCGCGCGCGAGGTAGTCGGACAGTTGCTGCTGCATCATGTCGATGCGTTGGTAGTAGGACTGCTTGCGCACGTTCTCGTCGCCACGCCGGATCAACGCCAGCGTCTCGTCGGCGCGCGCCTGCTGTGCGGTGATCGCGAGATTGGTTACCGTCTTGAGGGACTGCGCCGCCGTCTCTTTCGCGCTGCGGCTGTCGACAGTCGAGATGACGAGCGCCGTGCCCACCCATATCAACATGATCAACACGGCAAGCCCGCCGGCGACAAAGCCGATATTCACCCTCCGACGGGTCCGCCGGGCCAGCCAGCGGTTCGCGAAGGCGCCGAACATCAGCGCTGCGAAGACCACGAGAATGACCGGCCCGGGAATCCTCGTCGATGCGGTGGTCTCGGCGTCCACCTGCGCCGAGGTCTGCTCGTAGAGCCGCTGCGCGTCGGGCAGGATCTGCGTCTGCATCAACGCCGACGCCTCTGACAGGTAGGACGAGCCCACCGGATTTCCGGCCCTGTTGTTGGTGCGTGCCGTCTCGACGAGCCCGGTGTAGACGGACAGTTGAGCGTTGACGCGGCCGAGCAGTTGCACCAGTGGCTCATCGGTGAGCCCGCTTGAGGCGCGGGTGACGGCCACGGACGCGTCGGTGATGGCCTGCTCGTAGCGCTGTCGGACATCGCGCGGTTCGGTGCCGGCGATGAACGCGGTGGCCGCCGCGGCGTCGGCCACCGACAGCGTCGTGTACAGCTGCCCGGCCGCGAACGACAACGGCTCGGTGTGATCGAGAACGGTGGTCAGCGCCTCTTGGCGGTCGTTGATCGTCGTCGATGTGGCAAAAGCGCTGGCGATGACGAGCGCCGACAGCACGACCCCGATGGTCAGGATCCGGCCCGGGGTAGTCCACAGGAACCACCAGCGCGGGTGCGCTGGTGTTGTCGGCGACCGCGACGCCAGCGGCTCGGTCGACGGGTGCGCCAGCTCCACAGTCACGTGTGCGCGGACCTCATCTATCTCGGTGCTTTCCGGCTATCTTCCCCGACCCTTTCCAAACTCTATAAAAGAAGTCTAAGAGTTCCGGGGGTGGCGTGTGGGGATTCGAGGGGCACGGGTTTCGGTTGTGTTCCCTAAGCTGACAGCGTGCGCGGCGACGGTGACGGGTGGGTGGTGTCCGACACCGGCGCCGCTTTTTGGGGCAAGCACGGCGCGGCAGGTCTACTGCTGAGGGCGCCGCAGCCCGACGGTTCGGCGGCGGTGCTGTTGCAACACCGGGCGCCGTGGAGCCACCAGGGCGGCACTTGGGGTCTGCCCGGTGGCGCGCGCGACAGCCACGAGACTGCCGAGCAGGCTGCGGTCCGGGAGGCCCACGAGGAAGCAGGGCTGCCCGCCGACCAGCTGACCGTGCGCGCCACCGTGATCACGGCCGAGATCTCGGGAACCAGCGGCGCTTCCTGGAGCTATACCACCGTGATCGCCGACGCGCCGGAGCTGCTGGAGACGGTGCCCAACCGGGAGAGCTCGGAGCTGCGCTGGGTAACCGAGGACGCGGTGGCCGAGCTGCCGCTGCATCCTGGATTCGCGGCCAGCTGGGAGCGGTTGCGGTCGGTGGCGGCCTCCATCCCGCTGTTGGTCAATCGTCGGATCTGAGCGCCGACTTCAACTGTTGCGCTGCGGCGCGCGGGTCGTCGGCGGCGGTGATCGCCCGCACCACGACGACGCGTCGCGCACCCGTCGCGAGCACCTCCGGCAGCCGCTGCATGTCGATTCCTCCGATTGCGAACCATGGCTTGTCCGTTGCTATTTCGGCCGTGGCGCGGACGAGGTCCAGACCCGGCGCAGTGCGGCCCGGTTTGGTGGGCGTCGGCCAGCACGGCCCGACACAGAAGTAGTCGACGGCCTCGGCAACGGCCGTTTTGACCTGGGCGCGGTCGTGGGTGGACCGCCCGATCAGCGGTCCAGTGCCGATGATGTCGCGCGCGACCCGCAACGGTAGGTCGTCCTGGCCGAGGTGCAGCACGTCGGCATGGGAGGCCAGCGCGATGTCGGCGCGGTCGTTGACCGCGAGCAACGCGTGGTGGCGCCGTGCCGCGTCGGCGAGCACCTCGAGCGCGGCGAGCTCATCCCGCGCCTCCAGCGGCCCGAACTGCTGCTCGCCGGGCGAGCCCTTGTCGCGCAGCTGAATGATGTCGACCCCACCGGCTAGCGCCGCGTCGACGAATTCCGTCAGGTCATCGCGCTCGCGTCGGGCGTCGGTGCACAGGTACAGCGAGGCCGTGGCGAGCCGTTCACGGGGTTTATGCACACGGCGAACGGTAGCGCCTTCCCCCGGGTAAGGTTGTTGGCCGACACGGGAGTCCCGGGAGCAGGGACTGAGAGTGGGCATGTCCTGCCCTTACCGTCACACCTGATCCGGATCATGCCGGCGAAGGGAGGGTTCATGCCTCGCGGATCATTGGCCGTCGTCGGTGGCGGCGTCATCGGGCTGTCCGTCGCGCGGCGGGCCGCGCTGGACGGATGGGCCGTTCGGGTGCACCGAGGCGACGAGCGCGGCGCGTCGTGGGTTGCCGGCGGCATGCTGGCCCCGCACAGCGAGGGTTGGCCCGGCGAGGAACGCCTGCTGCGGCTCGGTCTGGCTTCGCTGGCTCTCTGGCACGGGGAGTTTCTTGACGGACTGCCCGACGACGTCGTCACCGCGCGCGAATCGTTGGTGGTAGCCGTCGACCGGGCTGACGCCTTGGACCTGAAGACCGTCGGCGAGTGGCTGGCGGCCCAGGGCCATCCTGTCACGCTCACCAATGCCGCCCGCGACATCGAACCCTTGCTGGCACAAGGTATTCGGCACGGATTTCGCGCGGAAACCGAACTGGCCGTGGACAACCGGGCCGTCGTCGACGCGCTGGCTGCGCACTGCGAGCGGCTCGACGTGCAGTGGGCGCCGCCGGTCACGGAGCTTGCCGCAGTTCAGGCGGACGTCGTGGTGATCGCCAATGGCATTGACGCGCCCACGTTGTGGCCCGGTCTGCCGATTCGCCCGGTCAAGGGTGAGGTCTTGCGGCTGCGCTGGCGGCGCGGATGTATGCCGGTGCCGCAGCGGGTGATCCGCGCGCGGGTGCACGGCCGTCAGGTGTACCTGGTGCCGCGCGCCGACGGTGTGGTCGTCGGCGCGACTCAGTACGAGCACGGCCGCGACACCGCGCCCGCCGTGACGGGGGTTCGCGAGCTGCTCGACGACGCATGCGCGGTGGTGCCGGCGCTGGGTGAGTACGAATTCGCCGAATGCGCGGCGGGTTTGCGGCCGATGACGCCGGACAACCTGCCCATCGTCGGACGGCTCGACGAGAAGACACTGGTGGCCGCAGGGCATGGCCGGTCGGGTTTCCTGCTCGCGCCGTGGACCGCGGAGGCCATCATTGGCGAGCTCAATGGTGCTCCGCTGCCTGAAGCTGGTTTAGTAGGTGCGCGATGAAGGTCACCGTCAACGACGAAGCCGTCGAGGTCGACGAGCAGACGACCGTCGCCGCCCTGCTGTCCAGGCTCGGTTTTCCGGAGAAGGGCATCGCGGTTGCGGTCGACTGGTCGGTGTTGCCGCGTTCGCAGTGGGAGACCACGCTGGCTGATGGCGCGCGAGTGGAAGTGGTGACGGCGGTGCAAGGTGGCTGATTCGATCTCGGAGGGCAGGGGGCACTCCCCACGCAAGCGGGGGGCCCACCCGTCCGAAGGGCAGGGGGAGAGCGGAGCGACCCGGGAATCAAAACTGACGATCGCCGGGCGCAGTTTCGGCTCGCGACTGATTCTCGGCACCGGTGGCGCGGCGAACCTGAGCGTGCTGGAGGAGGCGCTTGTCGCGTCGGGTACCGAATTGACCACCGTCGCGATGCGGCGCGTCGACGCCGAGGGTGGCACGGGCGTGCTCGAGCTGCTGAACCGCCTCGGCATCACCCCGCTGCCCAACACCGCCGGCTGCCGCGGTGCCGCCGAGGCGGTGCTGACCGCGCAGCTGGCCCGCGAGGCGCTGCAGACCGACTGGGTCAAGCTGGAAGTCATCGCCGACGAACGCACCCTGCTGCCGGATGCCGTCGAATTAGTCGGGGCCGCTGAGCAATTGGTGGACGACGGCTTCGTAGTGCTGCCCTATACCAACGACGATCCGGTGCTGGCCCGTCGGCTGGAGGAAATCGGCTGTGCCGCGGTGATGCCGCTGGGCTCACCGATCGGCACCGGGCTGGGCATCGCCAACCCGCACAACATCGAGATGATCGTCGAGCAGGCCGGGGTACCAGTGGTGCTCGACGCCGGCATCGGCACCGCGAGCGACGCGGCGCTTGCGATGGAATTGGGTTGTGATGCTGTGCTGCTCGCCAGCGCCGTTACGCGCGCGGCCGACCCGCGCACCATGGCCGCGGCCATGGCCGCCGCTGTCACCGCCGGATACTTGGCACGGCAGGCCGGGCGGATCCCGAAGCGGTTCTGGGCGCAGGCGTCGAGCCCCTCGCTGTGAGTCGCTATGTCGCGCTGGGCAGCTCGATGGCGGCCGGCCCGGGTATCCGTCCGGCGGCGAAAGGCGCTCCGTTCCGCGCGGCCCGCTCGGCGCGCAATTACCCGCACATGGTCGCCGCGCAGCTAGGGCACGACCTCGTCGACGTGACCTATTCCGGCGCAACCACCGCCAATGTGCTCACCGATTCGCAACACGGCGCACCGCCGCAGATTGACGCACTGGACGGGTCCGAGGACCTGGTGACCGTGACGATCGGCGGCAACGACGTCGGCTATGTGCAGTTCCTGTTCGCCGCGGGGCTGCGACGCAGGGCGCGGTCGCTGCCACTGCTGGGCCGGCTGCTGCGCGGGCAGCTCGACCCCGCTGCCCGCGACCGTGCGATGGTCGACGTGGCCGAATCGCTCAAGGAGGTCGGCCGAACGCTGCGGAAGCGCTCGCCGCGGGCGAAGGTGCTTTTTGTCGACTACCTGACACTGCTGCCGCCTGCGGGCACTCCCGCATCGCCACTGTCAGACACAGATCTACTCGTCGGTCGCCGCATCGCGAACACGCTGGAGCGGCTCACTGCCGAGGCGGCCGCCGACACGGGCTGCGAAGTCGTGCGAGTTGCGCAGGCGAGCCGAGACCATCACGCTTGGTCGGCCGAGCCGTGGACGACGAAATTCAGTTTGCTGTGTTTGTTCAAACCCGGCCACCCTGCCCCGCTGCATCCCAACACCGCCGGAATGCGGGCGGTCGCCGACCTGGTCGTCGCACAGGCGAGCTGACATCATGGGCCGATGATCGAGCTGGCGGGCCTGACCAAGGTCTTCGGCCGAACCCGCGCCGTCGACGACCTGACCTGCTCGATCGAACCTGGCGTGGTCACCGGATTCCTCGGCCCCAACGGCGCAGGCAAGACAACGGCGATGCGGATGATCCTTGGGCTGGACCACCCGACATCGGGGACCGCCACCATCGACGGCAAGGCCTACCGTCAGCTGACCGACCCGCTACGGACCGTGGGGGCGTTGCTGGACGCGAGGCAGGCGCACCCCAACCGCTCGGCGCGAAACCACCTGCGCTGGATCGCGGCGACCAACCGGATCGCCAAGAAGCGGGTGAACGAGGTGCTCGAGCTGGTCGGCCTCACCTCGGTCGCCCGATCGAAGAGCTCACCGGCGGATCGCCGAGCAGCGCACCAGCGATACCGAGCCGTTGGCTCCTCGCTGGTTCGTGGCGTCGATGACCGTGATGGGCGAGTACCGTAGCGGACTGATCCGTACACCTTCATGGCCACCCCCAACCGCAGTCTCGTGCTGGTCACGAAAGCCGTTGTGACATACGCCGTGCTGGCCGCGGTGCTCGGGGTCGGTGTGGGCGCGCTGGTGCGGTTCTCGGCAGGCGCGGTCGCGCTGCTGCTGGTGTGGCCATTGCTGATCGAGCCCGTGCTCGGAAGCCTTCCCAGCATCGGCTCTGAGGTCGGGCCGTACCTGCCGTTCTTGAACGCGTCCGTGTTCACCCGGGTGCCTTGGCTGTATCCGACGTACGCGATGCCGTGGGGAGAGGTCGGCTCGCTGGTTTACTTCGCCGCGGTCGTCGCGGTGGTATTCGTCGCCGCAATCGTCGTGGTGAACCGCCGCGACGCCTGATCGGTGGCTCGCGACACTGAAACGTCTGCGACGACCCGCCGGTGCGGCTCGCAGAGGATTCAGTTTCGATGGGCCGTCACATATCGCGGGGCCTGGCCATCGAGTTTCGTACGTCGAGCTACGGTGGTGGCGATGGGGCGCAAATCGCTGGCGACGTTGGCAGTTCTGACGGTGGCTGTCACTGCCGTGACTCTGGCGGGCTGCGGACGGGAGATGCGCCCGCAACCGTCGCCGCCATCCACCACTTCGGGTGCGGTCTCAGCGCCGGCAACAGACTTCGCGTCCAAGCTGCAGAAGCAGATGACCGCCGAGGCGATGATGGCGCACATGGCTAAGCTGCAGGAGGTCGCCGACGCCAACGGCGGCAATCGCGCGCTTGGCACCAAAGGCTACGATGCCAGCGTCGATTACGTGGCGAATGCACTGCGGGACAAGGGCTTCGATGTGCAGACCCCCGAATTCGACGTGCGCATTCCGTACGCCGACGAGCCCGCCCTGACCGTCGGCGGGTCGGACATCGCCGCCAAACCACTGTCGTTCACGATCGGCACCCCGCCCGACGGCGTTTCTGGGCCGTTGTTACCCGCCCGTGTCGAGGACTCACCGGGCTGCACGGCGTCGGACTACGACGGCCTGCCGGTGGTCGGCGCCATCGTGCTGGTGGACCGAGGCCAGTGTCCGTTCGGCGGGAAGCAGGCCGCGGCCGCGGAGCGCGGAGCGGTCGCGTTGATCGTCGCGAACAACGAGGACGGCGACGAGATGGGCGGCACCCTCGGCGAGGAGACTGACGTCAAGATCCCGGTCATCAGCATCACGAAAGCGTCCGGCGATAGGCTGCGGGCCAACCCCGCCGACACCACCATCAAGCTCAACGCCGGGGTGCGGACCGAACGCACGCGCAACGTCATCGCCCAAACAAAGACCGGTTCTACGTCCAACGTGGTGATGGTCGGCGCCCACCTCGACAGCGTGGCGGAGGGGCCGGGAATCAACGACAACGGCTCCGGCGTGGCGGCCGTGCTGGAAACGGCGCTGCAGCTGGGTAGTTCGCCGCAAGTCAACAACGCGGTACGGTTCGGCTTCTGGGGTGCCGAGGAACTCGGTTTGTTGGGGTCCATCAACTACGTCCAATCGCTTGACGTCGAAGCGCTCAAGGATATTTCGCTCTATCTCAACTTCGACATGATCGGTTCGCCGAACCCCGGGTACTTCACCTTCGACGGCGACCAATCCGCGCCGCCGGACGCAAATCATGGCGTGCCGCGAATACCCGAAGGTTCGGCGGGCATCGAACGCACAATGGTGGCGTACCTTCAAGATGCCGGAAAGCCGCCCGAGGACATCCATTTCGACGGGCGGTCGGACTACGACGGCTTCACCCAGGCCGGCGTTCCCGCCGGCGGGATCTTCTCCGGTGCGGAAACCAAAATGACCAACGAGCAAGCTGAGCGCTGGGGCGGGCAGGCGGGTGAGCCGTTCGATCCCAACTACCACAAGGAGTCCGACACCTTGGAGCACATCGACCGCACGGCGGTAGAGATCAACGGCGGCGGTGTCGCGTACGTCGTCGGCATCTACGCGCAGGATCAAAGCGGCCGCAACGGTGTGCCGATCCGCGACGACCGCACCCGCCACGCGCTCGAGTCATGATGACGAAATGGGCGGCCGTGGTCGTCGTCATCGCAGCGCTGACTTCGTGTTCGTCTGCTGAGGTGCCGATGTCTGAGCCGTCAGACTTCGCCCGTGACCTGGCGGACAAGGTAACCGTTGACGGCATGTATGCGCACCTGCGCAAGCTGCAGGAGATCGCCGACGCCAACAGAGGCAGCCGCGCGGAAGGCACACCCGGATATGACGCAAGCGTCGACTATGTCGCGCAGACCCTGCGCGACAAGGGCTTCGACGTCCAGACGCCGGAATTCGAGCGGCTCGATCGCAACCAGAGAGGCCGCCCTACGCTCACGGTGGCCGGTCGGAACTATCACGTCGACCAGGCGTCGCTGTTGGTTACCACCCCGGCCGGCGGGTTGAGCGCCCTCACGCTGCGCCCGCAGAAGGCGCCCGGCTGCAGCGCCGCGGACTACGGGTCGGTGTCGGTGAAGGGATCGATCGCCGTCGTGGACGACACCGGCTGTTCGGTCGTCGACAAGCAGAAAACAGCCGTCGCCAAGGGCGCCGTCGCACTGCTGGTGGTCAGCGACCCTGGGACCAGTGGCGGCCCCGCAGGATTGTTCACACCGGGTTACTACCAGCAACTCACGGTTCCGGTCGGGGTCATCGACAACGACGCGAACGCGGCGCTGCGCCGCACGAATGCGCCTGTGCGGTTTGTCCTGGACAACAAGGCCGTCATGGTCAAATCACGAAATGTGGTGGCGCAGACGAAAACCGGTGACACCAAGAACGTCGTCCTGGTCGGCGCTCACCTTGACAGCGTGCGCTCCGGCCCCGGCATCAACGACAACGGGTCGGGAGTGGCAGCGGTTCTCGAAACCGCGGCGGCGCTGGGGTCAGCTGCACAGATGAAGAACGCCGTGCGGTTCGCCCTCTGGGGTTCTGAGGAGATCGGACTGGAAGGATCGACGAAGTACGTGCGCGCACTGGACCGTGGCCAACTCGACGACATCGCGCTGTACCTCAACTTCGACATGCTCGGCTCGCCGAACGCAGGGTACTTCACGTATGACGGTGATCAATCCGGTCAGCCCAATCCCGAGATCCCGGTGCGCGCCGTGCCGTCCGGGTCGGCCGGGATCGAACGCACCCTGGTGGGATACCTCAACCTGGCCGGTATCCGTCCAGCCGACATGCCGCTGGCCAAGTTCACCGGTTACAGTCCGTTCCTAACCTCGGGCATCCCGATCGGCGGCTTGACCACCGGGTCGTCACAGCGGAAAACCGAAGTGCAGGGGCGGCTTTGGGGGGGCCAGGCCGGCGTCGCGTTCGACCCGAATTACCACACTCCCGGCGACACCATCGACAACATCGACCGGCAGGCACTGTCCGTCATGGGGCCCGCCGTCGCCTACGCGGTGGGTACCTACGCGCAGTCGGTCGACGGTGTCAACGGCGTCCCGCCGCGGGACCAGCGGCACCGGAATACGCCGTAGCCACCCGGGTGACGAACTGATAGACGCCGTCCTCGTCGGGGGCGAGAGGCCCTGGCCGCGCATGTGGTGATGTGAGCCCTCGCTGCACGGACTCGCATGCCGCCCAGTCCTGCCGATTGGTCAGATCCCAGAAGTCCACCGCGTACGACGGGTCGAAATCAGCTTTGGCGGCAACGTCTTTCGGGAAGGCCCACGCGCATTCGACGTGGGTGCGGTCCACCGCCAATGGCGTCATCAGGTGGGTCATCACATAATCGGGGTGCAGGCTCACCAGCAGATTCGGATAGCCCACCAGATACATGACGCTGCGCAGTTCCTGCTCGGACAGACCCTGAATCGTGACGCCGCCGCTCTTGCCGGTCAACGACATGGTTTCGGCGCCCTCGACGATCGACATCCAGCCGCCCATCCACGAGCCCTTCAGTTCGAGGTTCTCGCCGCTCGTCGGCGGGCTGATCCGGGAGAGTTCCGGATGAATCGTCGAGCAGTGATAGCACTCCTGGTAGTTCTCCGCGATCACCTTCCAGTTGGTCGCGAGCTCATAGGAGTGCCGGGCCACGATGGTCAGGTCCTCGGGGTGGTACGGGCCGACGACGTCCTCCAAACCCGCGACATGTTCGGAGAACTCGGCGTCCTCACCGCTCGCATCCACGAAAAGCCAGCCGTGCCAGTTGGCCAGCCGCAGTTCGGCAAGCCCGAACTCGTCGGGCTCGAAACCATCGACATCGCGGAAACCAGGCGCATTGCGCAGACGACCGTCGAGCCGATAGGACCAGGAGTGGTACGGGCAGACGATGGAGCGGCCCTTCGCGGTCGCACCGCAGGCGAGCAACTCATGGCCGCGATGGCGGCAGGTATTCGCGAAGGCGCGTACGGTGTCGTCTTCGGCCCGCACCAGCAGGATTGCGTTCGGGCCGGTGCCAACCGCCTTCTGTGCGCCGACCGTGGCCAGGTCGCCGGCATTGCCCACGCAGGTCCAGCCGGAGAAGATGTTGCGCTGTTCCCACTCGAACACCGCGGGGTCCACATAGGCCGCACGGGGCAGCATGCGCGAATGGCCGAAGGGGGCCAGGGCCGCGGCGAGGTCCGCGGCCGGGACCGGAGCCGGAGCCGGACCATGCTGTTTGAACATACAGTCAGCCTACTGCGCTACGAGGCCGCGGTCTACAGTTCTCCGCGCGAGCAGACGCGGAGTGCCCCAAAACGGGCGTGTCGGGGGACTTGAGTTCTTCGGCGTGTGCTTCAAGAACGTCGGCGGCCCGCAACAGCAGCCCGGAGCGCTCGGCGGGTGTAGTGCGTCGCCAGGAGCCGAACGCCTGCTGTGTCGGGCACAGAGCTGCCTCCGATGACATTGTGAATCGGGTGGTTACCCCTCTCCGGCGAAGGCGCCGATTCCGCGGTCTTTTGTTGTCGTGTCCGAGCGGGTCATACGTCGGTACACCAGGAAGCCGATCACAATGGCGGTCAGCGCGGCCAGTAGCAGCAGCGTCGCCAGCGCGTTGAGCGCAGGCGTCGGCGCGGCGCGCGCGGTGTTGTAGATCTTCACCGACACCGGCTCGGTAGACGCATCGCCTGAGAGGTAGCGCACCAGCACGAAGTCGTCGATGACATCGGCGAAGACCAGCACGGTGCTGGCGAAGATCGCCGGCATCAGCATCGGCAGGATGATACGCCGCAGCGCGCCGAGCGGTGACGCGCCGAGATCCATTGCGGCTTCCTCGTATTGCGGTCCGATGGTGGCCAGCCTGGCCCTCACTAGCACCGCGGGGTAGGACACCTGGAAGGTGACCAGACCGATCACCTGCGCGGTGGTGCCAAGGTTAACCGGGACCGCCACGGTGGTGATCACGAACAGCAGCGCGACGGCGAGCAGCACTTCGGGCAGCACGAACGACAGCAGCATCAGGAAGTTTGCCCCAGCGGGCAGCCTGCCCCGCCAGCGGTCGATGCCGATCGCGAACAGCGCGCCGAGCGGAACGGTGATCAAGGTCGCGATCACGCCCAGTTTGAGGGTCTGCAGCAGTGCGGTGTGCAGCGCGTCGTTGTGCCAGACCGACAGGGTCTGATCGGCCCAGTACCAGCGGAACGAAAAGCCTTGCCACGTGGTGCGGGACTTGCCGTCGTTGAACGAGTAGGCCACCGCGATGAGAACCGGCAACAGCGACCACACTAGGTACGCGACGGTGATGCCGACCAGGAATCGCGGGGGCCGCCACGGATCGTTCCAATACGCGGCGGGGCTTCTCATGTCCGCACCTCGTCGCCCCGTGACGTAACCCGGATGTAGTAGAGCATCGGCAGCAGCGCGGCGAGGAACACCAGCATCACGAACGCGCCTGCCTGTCCCGTTTGTCCGGGCGACTGGACGCTGTCGTTGATCAGGTTGCCCACCATCGTGGTTTTCGGTGATGCCGACAGCATGTCGCTGGTGAAGTAGTCGCCGAGCATCGGCAGGCACGTCAACAGCACCGCGGCGACGATCGTCGGGCGGCACAAGGGCAGCGTCACCCGCCAGAACGACGAAAGCCGGTCGGCGCCAAGATCACGCGAGGCCTCGAGCATCGGTTGTGACAGTCGGTCGAGGCCGGCGTACAGCGGCAGAATCATATAGGGCACATAGCCATACACCAGCCCGAGGACCACCACCACGGGCTGGCCGGTCAGCCATTTCACATCGGGAGTGAAAAGGCCGCCGATGCTCAGCGCCTTATTGAACAGACCGTCGTCCTGCAGCAGGTTCACCCAGGCGAACATTCGCATCATGTAGCTGATCCAGAACGGCGCGATCAAGCAGCGCCAACAGCAGGCCCTTGCGCTTGCCGGAGAGCCGGGCCACGTAGTACGACACCGGGAAAGCGATCAGCAGGCACAGCGAACTGGCGACGAGCACATAGATGAAGGTGCGAAGGATGGCCGGGCCGTAGACACCGTTTTCGCCGACGATGTGGGTGAGCACATAAGTGAACTGCGTCGGGTCCCACTGCAGTGGGTTCCACACCGGGATGGGGGTGCGGAACAGCGGATCGATCTGGCCGAACACGATGCACAGCACGACGTAGAGCGGGAAGATGAAAAACGCCAGCAGCCAGAAGATTCCGGGCGCAGCGAGCACTGACCACAGCCTGGAGCGGTGCTCGCGGGGCGGCGGGGCCGTCTGCGATGGTGCGGTGACTACCGGGACCGACATGGATCAACCCCGGGTCGTCCCCTGCGCTGCGCGCGTGGGCCCATCGCTCCTGCCCACCAGACGGCCTTTACGACCCGCCGGCGTTGAACGCCTGCCACACCTTTTGCCAGGCGTCCTGGTTGGCCGCGTCGAGCTCCAGCAGCCGGTAGCCGGTGTCGAAATACTCCGGCTTGACGATGGCGGTGCGCAGGTTCTCGGGGATGAACTCCTCTGCCACAAGCGAATCCGCGGTGATGGAATTCTGCGGCGGCTGATACCCGATCGCGTTGAAGTTCTGCATGGCCACATCCGGCTCGAGCATGTGATTGATGAACAAGTGGGCCAGCACCGGGTTCTTGCCATTTTTCAGCATCGACCATCAGGTCGTTGTCCACCAGACCCTTGCCGTCCGTCGGGAACCAGTACTGCAGGATGTCCGCCGACGTGCCCTCAGGCAGGTACGACTGGGCGTTGATGATGTCGCCCGACCACATCTGCGGACACGCCGAGCTGCCCGGCGGGCAAGTCGTTGTACATCGTGATGGTGACCTTCGGTGAGGTCGCAGCGACCATCGCGGTGAGCTGCTCACCGACGACCTTCAGGTCGTCCGCGTTCGACGTGTTGACGTCGGTAATGCCTTGGCGCAGAAGCACCATCGACATGGCGGTGTGCCAGTCGTCGATGACGGCGGTCTTGCCCTTGTACTGGGGATCCCACAGCACGTCGTAGGGATTCTTCATCCCGGCGACGTCGGCGGGCACCTGATCGTTACGCCAACCGATGCCGGTGGTGTAGATGGTGTACGGCACGGAGTAGCGCCAGTCCTGGTCGTACCAGGGGTTGGTGAAGCTCGGCCACACATTCTTGATGTTCGGGATATAGCTGTGGTTCAGCGGCTGAACCAGCTTGCCGGACACCAGCCGGCTGATCTGGTCATAGCTCGGGAAATAGAGGTCGTAGTTGACACTGCCGCCGCGAATCTTGGTGATCGCCTCGTCGGTGTCGTTGAACGTCGAGATCTCCACCTGGACGCCGTACTTGTCCCCGAACGCCTTAACCGCGTCCGGGCTCGTGTAGTCGGCGTAGGTGTACAGCTGTAGCGTCGCGCCCTTCTCCGGCGCGAGCCCGTCCGCGATCGGCTTGTTGTCGTCGGCGATGTCCCACTTGACCGGTTTGTCGGGCGCCGCCAGCGTGAGGCTCGGTGCTGAGGACGAGGGCGTCGATTTCGAGCAAGCCTGTAACACCGCGCCAAGCGAGGGCGCGGCCGCGGCGAGAATCGCTGCGCGCGCGAGGAACTGTCGTCGGGTCGGAGGTGTTGGCATCGGGGCCTCCCCGTTGAATTCGCGTCTTGTCGCTGGTAGGACTCTCGCATAGACTGAATGCTCAGTCAACCGTTCGTGAGCGGAGGTTTCACCGTGTCTTCGTCGGTGGTGGAGAGCCCGGTGGCCGACACCGTCGACCCAGCTGATCGCCGGCGAGGAGCAGGTTTTCCTGCGCCGCCAGCCGCGCAGCACCGAACTCATCGCGGAGGCGGGCGAACACCTCGCCGGCGGTGCCACGTCCAACTGGCAGATCGCCGAGCCACAAGCCGTCTGGATGAGCCACGGCGACGGATCGAAGGTCTACGACGTCGACGGAAACGAGTACGTCGACATGCACGGCGGCTACGGCGCCGCGATTGCCGGGCACGCTCATCCGGCCATCGTCACGGCGGTCAGCGACCGGGTCAGGCGCGGAACACATTTCGCGCAGCCGACCGAAGACGCGATCTGGATCGCGGGCGAGTTGGCCCGCCGGTTCGACCTGCCGCTGTGGCGGTTCGCCAACTCCGGCACCGAGGCCACTATGGACGCTGTGCATCTCGCCCGCGCGTTGACCGGACGGGATCTGATCATCAAGGTCGAGGGCTGCTACCACGGCCACCACGACTCCGTGCAGGTTTCGGTGCTGCCCGAGGCCGAGGAGGTCGGCCCGCGCGATTTTCCGACTCCGGTACCGGGTAATTCGGGGATTCCCGCCGCGATAAGGGATCTCGTTATCGTGGTGCCGTTCAACGACACGGGCGCAGTGGCGCGCGCGCTGGCCGAGCATCGGGGCCAGGTAGCGGCGATGATTCTCGAACCGGTGATGATGAACGCGGGCATCATCCCGCCCGAGGATGGGTACCTCGCCGTCATCCGCGACCTGGTGCGCCGCGAGGGTGCGCTGCTGATCTACGACGAGGTGAAGACGGGCTTCACCACCGGGCCGGGCGGAATCACCGCGCGCAGCGGCGTGGTGCCCGACATGGTGTGTTTGGCCAAGGCCCTCGGCGGCGGGATCGCCGTGGCGGCGATCGGCGGCACCCAATCCGTGATGTCTGCGATCGCCGACGGCCGCTACGAACAGGTGGGCACCTTCAACGGCAACCCACTCGCGATGGCCGCGACCAGGGCCACTCTCACCGATGTCCTCACCCCGCAGGGGTACGCGCACCTCGACCAGCTCGCCACCCGGCTGCGCACATCGCTCGAAGCCACGATCGCCGAACACGGATTCGGCTGGCACGTCGTCAGCGTCGGCGCGAAGGGCTGTGTGACCTTCCGTCGCGACCGGGTTCGGGAGTTCCGCGACTTCCTGCAGATTGATGCCAGACTCGGCCACTTGCACTGGCTGATGCAGCACAATGGCGGTGTGTTTCTCCCGCCGTGGGGGAAGGTGGAGCAATGGCTGTTGTCGGTCCAGCACGACGCGGACGATGTCGATCGGTTCGCGGCCAACTTCGCCCGGTTCGCCGAGGCGGTGGCGCCCTGATCGGGCTGGTGCGGTCGCCATGACCGGCGGCGCGATCCGGCTGCTCCAGCTGGAGAAATCGTTCGGCGGTGTCCCCGCCGTGACGGGCATCGACCTCGACATCCCAGCCGGCCAGTTCTACTCGCTGCTCGGCCCGTCCGGCTGCGGCAAGACCACAACACTGCGGATGATCGCCGGTTTCGAGAAACCCGACTCCGGACGCATCGAACTGGACGGCCGCGACGTTGCAGGCGATCCACCGCACCGGCGCCCGGTGAACACCGTCTTCCAGACCTACGCGCTCTTCCCGTTCATGCCCGTCTGGGACAATGTCGCGTTCGGGCTGAAGTATCAGAAGGCGTCCCGCGACGAGACGAAGGAGCGCGTCGGCGAAGCGCTCGATCTGGTTCGCATGAGCGACTTCGCAAAGCGGCGGCCCGCGCAGCTGTCGGGCGGTCAGCAGCAGCGTGTCGCTCTGGCGCGGGCGCTGGTGCTACGCCCGCGGGTGCTCCTGCTCGACGAGCCACTGGGTGCGCTAGACGCCAAGCTGCGCAAGCAGCTACAGCTGGAACTGCGCGCGGTCCAACGCGAGGTCGGCATCACGTTCGTCTATGTGACGCACGACCAAGAGGAAGCGCTCACCATGAGCGACCAGATCGCTGTCCTGGCCGAGGGGCGCGTCGAGCAGGTCGGTCCGCCGCAGGAGATCTACTCGGCGCCGGCCACGACGTTCGTCGCCGGATTCTTGGGCGCCGCCAATATCTTTGACGCCGAAGTGCTCGAGGCGGGCGGCGGATCGGCGGTGTGCACGGCGCTGGACACCAGGCTTGGTGCCGCGGTGGACGAGTCGGCCGGACGGGGCGCAGCAGCGATAGTCATCCGGCCGGAACGCATCGCCCTGCAGACTACGAGCGAGCCAATCGGGCCGGGGCACAACGCCATTGGCGGCACCGTCGCCCAGGTGGTCTATCTCGGCAACTGTACGCAGGTACACGTCGATGTCGGCGCGCCCGCCGCGCTGATCGTCGAAGTGCCGAATCATTCCGGCCCGAGCTCGGTGACGCATGAGCCGGGGGCGAAGGTCAACTGCGTGTGCACACACGATGCGGTCCGAGTGCTGCACCGCAGTACCGCCGTGCCGATCGCCGATCCGGTGGCCGAACAGGTCGGCGTGCTCAGCCTTTCGTGACGCTCTTGCCGTTGTGACTCGGACGCTTCTTGGCCGGCGAGAGGTTGAGTTCCCGTTCGGCGAACCGCATGGCGATGTCGTAGGCCAGGTCGGAGTCGATCTCTGGGTCCTCGAGGGCAACTTGGATGGACAGGCCGTCGAGCAGGGTAGCGAACTCCAGGGCGAACATTCGGGCATTGACCTCGGCGTCGAACTCAGATTCCTCGGCCGACTTGACGGCGTCGACAATCATCTTGCGCCACCGGGAGTCTAGTTCTGCCCGACCGGCCTTGATCTCGTCGTGGCGGAAGGCCTGCGCCCACAGGTCGAACCACAGGCCCCATGCGCCAGGTATCTCGTCATTGCCCTCTGGCACACAGGTCCACCGGATCAGCAGCGACAGTCGCTCACGCAGCGACTTGACTTCGGCGATCATCTTTTCGGCCGCTTCGTAGAACGATTCTTCGGAGTACCGCAGCGCGTCGACCAACAGGCGGTCGCGGGTGCCGAAGTAGTAGATGACGAGCGCCGAGCTGACGCCGGCGCGCTTGGCAACGTCGGCGATGCGGGTGTCTCCGAACCCCCGCTCGCAGATCAGCTCCGCTGCGGCACGGAGCATTTCGATGCGACGAGCCTCATTCTGCTCGGTTGCGGGTGCTGGCTCAGCCATCGTGTGCCTCGTCCCCTCCAAAGTGCAGCGCAGCTACTTGTTTGTAGAGTAACACTTGGTTAGATTGAACAGTCAGTCAGGAGTCATGTTCCGCGCTGACGAAAGTGGGTCTTCCATGTCGAACACGTACGACGCAATCGTCATCGGTGGCGGCCACAACGGGTTGGTTTCCGCGGCGTACCTCGCCAGGGCTGGAGCCAAGACGCTCGTGCTGGAGTCGCGTGGCGCCGTCGGGGGTGCGGCCACCACCGAATCGCCCTGGCCCGACGCCCCGCACCTGCGGGTTACCCGGCTGTCCTACGTCATGAGTCTGATGCCGCCGACAATCGTGCGCGACCTGAGCCTGGAGCGGCACGGGTACAAGGTTCACCCAATGGGGCCGTACTACCAGGCGTTCGCGGAGGGCGGGTCGCTGACGATCTACGAAGACGACCCGGCGCGGACCTACGAACAGCTCGCCAAATGGTCGAAGAAGGATGCCGTGGCGTGGCCCAAGTGGAACGCGTGGCTCGAGGGCATCGCCGATGTGATGGGCCCGCTGCTCACCCAGGTTCCGCCGAACATCGGCTCGCACAGGCCCGCCGATCTTCTCGACCTCGCGAAGCTGGCATGGAGCCAGCGCGGTATTTCGGTGCGCACCACCGGCGACATCACCCGGTTGCTCACGATGAGCATCGCCGACCTCCTCGACGATTGGTTCGAATCACCCCAAATCAAGGGCGCGCTCGCCGTCAACGGCGTGATCGGCACCTGGGCCGGGCCATACGAGCCGGGCACCGCCTACGTGATGGCGCATCACTCGATTGGCGATGTCGGCGACGGCCAGCTCGGCAGCTGGGGTTACCCGGAAGGCGGCATGGGCGCTGTCTCCGAGGCGATCGCCCGCTCGGCGCGCAGCTTCGGTGCGCAGATTCGTACCAGCGCGCGGGTGGACCGGCTCATCGTTCGCGGCGGGCGGGTTCAGGGCGCGGTGCTCCACAACGGCGAGGAGATTCATGCTCCGTTGGTTGTCACTACGCTGCACCCGAAAATCGCTTTCCTAGAGCACATTCCGCGGACCGAGTTGCCAGAAGATTTCGTCACCGATATCGAGCATTGGAAGACCCGCAGCGGCGTCGTGAAGATCAACCTGGCGCTGGGCGAACTGCCCAACTTCACCGCAGATCCCAGCGACGGCCTGGCAGAGCATCACACCGGATCGGTGGAAATGGCTCCCACGATGGAGTTCATCGAAGCCGCGTTCCAGGATGCCCGGGCGGGACGTCCGGCAGCCGCACCGTTCAGCGACGGCGTCATCCCGACCACCCTGGATACGACGCTCAATCCCGATGGCACGCATACCATGTCGCTGTTCACGCAGTGGGTGCCTGCGGACTTCTCCACTGCGCCGCACACCGAGGAACTCGACGCCTACGCCGACCGGCTGATCGACCTCTACGACCAGGTGGCGCCGAACTTCAAGTCGTCGATCACGCATCGGGACATCGTTGGTCCGTACGACATGGAACAGGAGTACGGCTTGATCGGCGGCAACATCTTCCACGGTGAACTCTCGCTCGAGCAGCTTTTCCACATGCGGCCCGCTCCCGGCTATGCCGACTACAGGACCCCGATCGCCGGGCTCTACAACGGCGGGTCCGGCACGCATGCCGGCGGCGGCGTGTGCGGCATACCGGGTTGGCAGGCGGCCCGCGCGGCGCTGGCCGACAGGAAACGGCGCTGGCGCCGTCGATGACCGAGTCGCGCCGGGCCGCGGTCGCCGCGATGCTCGGCGCCCGGTCGGTGGCGGTGGTCGGCGCCAGCCCGCGCCCCGACAGCTTCGGTTCACGGATGGTCGTCGAGGCGCAACGCGGTTCGGCGCGTGTACATCTGGTGAACCCCCGCTACGACCGCATCGGCGACATGCCGTGTGCGCCGACGCTGGCCGATCTGGATGCGGCCGTCGATCTGGTCCTGCTCGGTGTGCCCGACACGGCGCTGTTGGAGCAGCTCGAAGCCGCGGTGGCCGCCAAGGCGCGGTCGGCTGTGCTGTTCGGCTCCGCGCACGGGCTGCGCGAGAAGATCGCGGCGACGGCAGCGGATGCGGGGATGGCCCTGTGCGGCGCGGGCTGCATGGGGTTCGTCAACAACGCACTCGGTGTGCGGGCGCTCGGATACCTGGAGCCAGATCCCTTGCCGACCGGGGGAATCGGGCTGGTCACCCATTCCGGATCGGCGTTCTCGACGTTGTTGCGGGCCCGCCGCGGGTTCGGCTTCCGGCTCGCGGTGTCGTCGGGACAGGAACTCGTCACCGACACCGCCGACTATGTGGACTATGCGCTCGATGACCCGCAGACGCGGCTCATCGCGCTGCTGATGGAGACGCCGCGCTCGGTCCCGCGGTTGCGGCAAGCCGTGCTGCGCGCCGCCGAGCATGACGTGCCGGTCGTGATCCTCACCATCGGGGGTTCACCGCGAGGGCGGGCCATGGTCGCCGCGCATTCGGGTGCACTGGCGGGTGAACAGGCCGCATGGCAGGCATTCTGCGCGGCCACCGGCGCGGTGCACGTCAGCGATCTGGCGGAGTTCACCGACACCCTCGAACTGTTCTCGGCAGGCCGGCGCGCCCGCGCCGGCGCCATCGCGACGGTGCACGACTCCGGTGCCGAGCGGGCGCTGGCGGCCGACGTCGCGCACGAATTAGGCGTGGAATTCGCCGATTTGGCCGACGACACGCTGACCTCAATCGGCGCCGTGCTGGACGGCGGCCTCCTGCCGACCAATCCGCTGGACGTGTGGGGGAGCGGCGCTGACACCCGTGACCTGTTCGGTACTTGCCTACAGGCCATGGTCGACGATCCCGGGGTCGGTGTCACCGCGCTCGCCGTCGACCTGGTCACCGAGTTCGACGACGACACGGCGTACGCCGATGCCGTGCTGGACGTCGCGAAGCGCACCGATGCGCCGTTGGCGGTGCTGACGTCGGTGTCGTCGGCGATCGACCGCCCCACAGCGGACCGGCTGCGCGACAACGGCATTCCCGTGCTGGAAGGAGCCCGCAGCGGCATTGCGGCGCTTGGCCACTTGGTGCGCTGGCCGCTGCCCGTGGATTCGCAGGCCGGGTCGCCTCCTGCCGAATGCAGAATTCCTGAAGGTGCTTCGGCATTCGACGTGCTGGCGGCCTACGGGATCCCGGTGGTCGAATCGCGGTGCGCGGATTCGATCGAGACGTTGTTGGCTGCCGCCGAGGCCGTCGGTTACCCGGTCGCACTGAAAACGACGACGGCCCTGCACAAGAGCGATGTCGGTGGAGTCGTGCTCGGTCTGGCTGACGAGGCGGCGTTGAGCGTGGCGTACACGACGATGGCGGGTTCCCTCGGATCAGCCGTGTCCGTTCAGCAGATGGTCGACGACGGCGTCGAGTTGTCGGTCGGGTTCGTGCGCGACCACGCCTTCGGGCCGTTGGTGGTAGTCGCTGCGGGGGGCACATTGGTCGAACTGCTCGCCGACCGGGCGGTGGCCTGCCCGCCGGTATCGCACGCGATGGCGCTGCGCTTGCTTGACGGTTTGCGCATCCGGCCGCTTCTGGCAGGCTGGCGCGGCTCGCCGGCCGTCGACCTCGACGCGCTGGCGGACGTCATCGTCCGGTTCTCGGACCTGGCGATCGAACTGGGCGATGTCCTCGATGTTGTGGAGGCCAATCCGGTTATCGCGTCACCGCACGGCGTGGTTGCGGTCGACGCTCTCGTGCTTGCCCACAACGCTTTGCGGGAACGGTAGTGAGATCGGCTCGGGTGCCAGCCGGCTGTTGCCGTCGGCGTCGAAGCGGTCAAGCCCGAGGTCGGTGAGGTCGAGCCAGCTGCACTCGCCCGTGGTCGTGAGGTCGGCGGCGACCTCGGCCACCGCGGGACCCCACATCATGCCGTGGCCCGCCGGGCTGGCCACGACGGTGCCCTCGACCGGACCGTCATCGGTGAGCAGGGGGCCGAGTATCGGCAGGTGGTCCGGCGTGTAGTCGATCGTGGCGGCCCACAATCTCCTCAGGCCGAGGCCTTTCAGTCCGGGCAGCAGTTCCTCGATGCGGTCGCGGGCCTTGCGGTAGTAGACGTCGTCGAAGTCGGCGGCCACGCCCGGCGCCTCGTCGGGATTGCTCATTCCCCAGAGTAGGCCGCCCGCTTCGCCTGGGCGCCAATAGATTCCGGACGTGATGTCGAACACCATCGGGACTTCGTGCACGTCGAACGCCGAGACGGGTGCGGTCACCACCACCTGGTGGCGCGCGCCTCCCGCCGGAACTCTCGCTCCCGCCGTCGCACCGACTTCGGCGAGCTTCGGGCCGCCGGTCAGCACGACGCGTTCGGTGTCGATCGGCCCGTCCGAGGTGTCGACGCCCACCACGCGACCACCGGCGGTGCGCAGTCCGGCGAATCTGCAGCGTTCCCGGATGTCAACGCGGTGGGCGGTGAGCGCGGCGGTGTAGGCCAGCACATTGCGCGCTGCGTCGATGTAGCCGTCGCCCGGCGCATAGGACGCGCCGAGTGTGACGCCCGGTGCGAGACCGGTGTTGCGGTCGTCGATCTCCGACGCGGACAACCACTGCACCTCGAGGCCGAGTCGCTGTTGCAGCGCGATACGGTCATGGGCCAGCTGCACCTCGGCGTCGCTGAAGCACGGCATCAGATAACCCTGTGCCACAAAACCGCAGTCGAGCGGGAAGCGATCCCCGCTGGCCGCATAGAACTCCTGGGTCCGAAGGCCAAGCACGATGGCGGTTTCAGTGCCGCCCTGTGCGCGCACCATGCCGGCCGCCCGGCTGCTGGCGCCGTCGCCCAGCGTTCTCGCTTCGAGCAGCACGACGTTTTCCACGCCGCGCTCGGCAAGTTGGACGGCCGTCCATGCACCGACCGTTCCACCACCCACCACCACGACGTCGGCGCTGCGCAAGCTGGTCATACTTCAAAACGCTGGCATAGACTGAACGCTCAGTCAAGAGGGTGGAGGTGCGGATGTACGGTCTGACGGAGCAGGATCGGCGCATCCGGGATACGGCGCGCGCGTTCGTCGACACGCTGATCCCGCACGAGGTGGAGGCCGAGCTTGCGGGCGGCATGCTGCCTAAGGAGTTGACAGCCGAACATCAATCTCGCGCAATCGAATTGGGCCTCTACGCCACCAACATGCCGGCTGCGGTCGGTGGTCCGGGGTGCACGGCGCTGCAGCAGGTGCTGGTGCAGGAGCAGTGCGGGCGTGTCACCAACGGGCTCGGCTGGGTGATGGCGACGCCGCCGCAGTGGTGGGTCGACGTCGCGACCGACTATCAGCGGGAGCGATGGCTACTGCCGGCGGTGCGAGGTGAGAAGCACGAGGCGTACGCGATCACCGAGGAGTTCGCCGGCTCGGACGTATCCGCGCTGCAGACCACGGTTCGTCGCGACGGCGACGAGTACGTGATCAGCGGGACCAAGTGGCACGTGACCTCGTTCAATCTGGCCGACTATGTCTTCGTCGAAGGGGTGCTCGACGGCGGTGACCACGTGCTGCTGGTGGTCGATTTGCCCTGGCCGGGTGTCGAAGTGGTACGTACGCCCCAATATTCGCACCACATCGCCGACGAGCATCCGATCGTGGCGTTCAACGATGTCCGTGTTCCGGTTGTGAACCTGGTCGGGTCCGAGGGTGGCCCGATGACGTTCACCCAGGACTGGTTCCGGTTCGAGCGGATGATGGTCGCCGCGCGGTGCGTGGGCGCCGCGCAGCGACTGGTCGACGAGGCGACGGCGTTCGCGCAGACCCGCGTCGTCGACGGCCGACCGCTGGGTGAGTATCAATTGGTGGCGGGCATGCTCGCCGACAGCGCGACCGAACTGTTCGGCGCCCGCACGATGCTCTATGAGGTCGCGCGCTCCATCGATGCCGGCCATGACCGCAAGACCCTGCACGGGCAGGCGTCGATGGCGAAGCTGTACTGCTCGGAGATGGCGGGGCGGGTGGCCGATCGCGCCGTGCAGATCTTCGGCGGCCGGGGCTACATGCGAGAGAACGTGGCCGAGAGGATGTTCCGGGAGCTTCGGGTGGAACGCATCTGGGAGGGCGCCAGCGAGATACAGCGGATCATCGTGGGGCGTCAGCTGATGACGCGCGGTCCGGGGGCATTGCTCGATCCGGCCTGACGCCGAGCGCACGGTTGTTTGCGCATTTACTCGACGTTTGTGTACAACAACCGTGCAGTCGGCGCATCTCAGCCCGGGAGCAGGCGTATGAAACCCACGGGCTCGGTAAAACCCTTGAGCGCGACCGTCTCTCGGCGCTTCGGCATGACGGCAAGCACTTCGCGCACCGCGGGATCGTCGGCAACGGAGGACGACAGCACGATGTCGCCGCCAGTGCTCTGACCCTGGAGGCGGGCGGCCATGTTGACGGTCGATCCGAAATAGTCGAGGCGGTCGTTCAAGGTCACGACCACGCTGGGGCCGGCATGGACGCCCACTTTGAGGACGAGGTCTCGGACTCCGCGTTCAGACGAGCCGATCTCCGCCTGCATGGCCAGCGCCGCGCACACCGCCTGCGCGGGATCGCTGAATGCGGCCATCACTGCGTCGCCAATCGTCTTGACCACCGCACCGTCATGGTCGCGCACGATTGCGGCCAGCACCGCGAAATGCCTGCGGACGAGGTTGTATGCAGCGGCATCGCCCACACGCTCATAGAGCGCTGTCGAGCCCTGTAGATCGGTGAAGAGCAGTGCGACCTGGCTGACGCCCGCATCGTCGCCCGGCCGCAGGGTCGCCTCGGCGAACAGATCGCGGAATGCCTGCAGCGAGATCACTTCGGGTGCCGTCAGAGCATCGCGCACCCATGTGCGGTCCTCGATCAGCGCTGCCAGCTCGAAGCCCGCATCGTTGACGAACGCCACGCTTCCCGCCTCGCCAGGAGGATCCGTGGCGTTCAGCACCTCCACGCCCGACGCCGCGATGTGCAGACCCGGGAAGGGCCCAGACTCATAATCGACGTCAACGAACACGCCGGGATGCAGCGTGCGGAGACGATACGAACCAGGCGGCAGATCGACGCTGACGTTCCGCCGCTCTCCCGGATCCAGTAGCACCTGCACAGCGACATGGGGCGTTCCCATCGGGCCGGAAAGACAGAATCCGCCGTCGGCAACCGTCCGGATCGCGGGTGCCGGCGCAAAGGAGAGCTCCACGTTCTTCTCGAAGTCGCGGTCGTAATCGATGTTGCACGAGGGACAATGCGCGCCGCGCGGCAACTCGGAGAGGGCGGCGACGCTGATCTTGGCGCCGCGGCAGTTGGGGCAGAGCAGCCCCCACTTCATCGTGAGAAGGCCCGCCTTCACGCCGGCAAGACACGCCTCGATCGCCGCGCGCGGCGGAACGCCGAGATCGCCCGCGAGCACCTTGGGTTTGAGATGGGCAACGTCGGCGGCCATGCTGCCAAGAACAATCTCCGCGAGCCGCGGGCCGAGCCCATTGCCGTAAGGGCTGCGGTCGATTTCGCGGGCCAGCGCCGCTGCCCGCTCCCGCGCGCCGGGTGGAAGTTGGGGCGGCGGTAACTCGAACGGCGTCAGGCGTTCGCCCGCATAGTCCCCTCGTGCAAAGGCGACGGCCTCCACGGTGCGCTTGCCAACCGCCTCACCCGCCTGGGCCGCGAGTCGGGCGCCGAACGCGCGGCCGACCAAGCTCAACGGTTCCCATTCGAGTGCGTAGGTGACGTGCGAGCCGCCTTTGCCGTCGGGCTTGAGATCGAAGACCGGGCCGAAGCGCCGAAACGGGCCTTTCGTGAACATGCGCGACTGGCGGAAGTGCCGACCGGCAATCCACTCGTACGGCTTCTCCTCCCATTCGAGCGTGAAGCCCGCGGCCTTGCCCCGCCCGCGGCGACGGACCGTCCCATTTGGTTGCGGCGTCTGCTCGAGCGTGTACGGCGGCAGGCCCACCGCCTCGTTGAACCGGTTGGTATCCGCCAGCAGCGGCCAGAGCCGATCCGGCGGCAGGTCGAATGTCCAGGTCCAGGTGCGACGCATCGGTTGGAACTGTAGGCCAGGGTCGGGACCTTTACGTGCCGCGTTGCGGGATCAGTTCGCGAGCGGTGCTCAGCAGCCGCATGCCGTGATAGACGAGCAGCGCGGCGATCGACCCAAGTGCGATACCGGTGAACGTCAAATCGCCTGCGTGCCAGGTGAAGTCGGCGATGCCGATGATCAGCGGGATGGCCGCCGTCATCTGGTTGAGCGGCTTGGCGAAATCGACGTGGTTGGTCAGCCAGATCCGCACGCCGAGCACGCCGACCAAGCCGTACAGCACGATCGTCGCGCCGCCCAGCACGCCCGGCGGAATCGCCGAGATCGCGGCGCCCACCTTCGGGCACAGCGACAACGCGATGGCCACCACGGCGGCGATCCAGTACGCGGCCGTGGAATACACCCGGGTCGCCGCCATGACGCCGATGTTCTCCGCGTACGTGGTGGTGGCCGAGCCGCCGCCGAAACCGGCCAAGGTCGTCGCCACCCCGTCGGCCGCCAGCGCACGGCCCATCACCGGGTCGACGTCCGTATCGGTCATCTGGCCGACCGACTTGACGTGCCCGATGTTCTCGGCGACCAGTGCGATGACTGCGGGCAGGAACATGGGCAGCACGGCCAACGTGAACGTCGGGGTCTGGAACTCGGGCAGACCGACCCACGGCGCGGCCGCGATGGCCGAGGTATCGACGTCGCCGAGGATCAGCGCCAGGACGTACCCCGCGACGACAGCCAGGAAGATCGCCAGCCGACCGATGATGCCGCGGAAGAACGCGAGCGACGCGACCAGCAGCACAAGCGTGACGAGGCCGACCAGCGGGCCCTTCTCGAAGTTGGTCTTCGCGGCCGGTGCCAGGTTGAAACCGATCAGTGCAACGATCGCCCCGGTCACCACCGGCGGCAAAATCACGTCGATCCAGTGTGTGCCCACCAGGTGCACGACCGCGCCGATGACGATCAGGATCACGCCGACTGCCACCAAACCGCCCAGCGCACTGCCCGTGCCATGCGAGGCGCTCGCCGCGGTCACAGGTGCGATCACCGAGAAGCTCGACCCCAGATAGCTGGGCAGTCGGTTGCCGGTGATCAGCAGGAACAGGATTGTGCCTATACCCGAGAACAGCAGGGTGGTGCCCGGCGGGAAGCCTGTCAGTACCGGCACCAGGAAGGTGGCGCCGAACATCGCCACCACGTGCTGGGCCCCGAGGCCGACGGTGCGGGCCCAGCCGAGCCGCTCGTCCGGCGCGACGACGAAGTCTGGGTCGGACCGTGCCTCAACGTGCTTCCATGTCAACTGGATCACGGGTCCGACTACACACCACCACCGCGAGGGGCGCATGTTAATCCGCGACTGGGCGCCGGGACTCCCGCAGTTCCGCGGTTACGAGCGGTCCTGGCTGCGCGGCGACGTGGTGGCCGGTGTCACGGTTGCGGCATATCTGGTGCCACAGGTGATGGCGTATGCGACGGTGGCCGGGCTGCCGCCCGTCGTCGGGCTGTGGGCGGCGCTGGCACCGCTGGCCGTCTACGCGGTGCTGGGCTCCTCACGGCAACTGTCCGTGGGCCCCGAGTCGACGACGGCGCTGATGACCGCGACCGCGCTGGCGCCACTGGCGGCCGGCGACCCCGGCCGCTACGCCGCGCTTGCCGCGGCGGCCGCCCTGCTTGTGGGAGTGATCTGCCTCGTCGCCGGCTTGGTCCGGTTGGGCTTCCTCGCCGAGCTGCTCTCCCGCCCGGTGCTGATCGGCTACATGGCCGGGGTGGCGGCCATCATGATCGCCAGCCAGCTCGGCAAGGTCAGCGGTGTCGACGTGGACGGCGAGGAATTCCTGGATCAGATGCGGTCATTCATCTCGGGGGTAGACGGGGTGCACTGGCCGACAATCGCATTGGCGGTATCGGTTCTCGTGGTGTTGCTCGTCCTCGCGCGCCTGGCGCCGCGGATGCCGGGTCCGTTGATTGCGATACTCGGTTCAGCACTCGTGGTCAGCCTGCTTTCGTTGGACCGCAACGGAATCAAAGTGGTGGGCGACATACCCACCGGATTGCCCATACCCGGCTTCACCGCCATTCCGCTGGCCGACCTGGCTGCCATGGTGATTCCGGTCGCCGGCGTCGCGATCGTCGCATTTTCCGACAACGTGTTGACCGCCAGGACATTCGCTGTCCGCAATGGATACGACGTGGACGCCAACGCCGAACTCCGTGCACTGGGCGTCTGCAACGTGGGTGCCGGTCTGATGCACGGCTTTCCGGTGAGCTCCAGCGGAAGCCGCACTGCGCTCGGCGACGCGGTCGGCAGCCGCACCCAGCTCTACTCGGTCGTCATGTTGGTGGTCGTCCTTGCGGTGATGCTGTTCGGCCGAGAGCTACTCGCAACGTTTCCAACTGCGGCGCTGGGCGCATTGGTGGTCTATGCGGCGCTACGCCTGGTGGACGTGCCAGAGTTTAAGCGGCTGGCCCGATTTCGACGCAGCGAATTCATTATCGCCCTGTCAACCACCGTGGCCGTGCTGGTGTTCGGTGTGCTCTACGGCGTACTTGTTGCCATTGTGCTCTCGATCCTCGACCTGCTGCGGCGCGTCGCACGGCCACAAGATGCGATACAAGGATTCGTGCCGGGTGTCGCCGGCATGCATGACATCGACGACTATCCGAACGCCAAATTGGAACCCGGTCTACTGGTGTACCGCTACGACGCGCCGTTGTTCTTTGCCAACTCCGAGAACTTCCGCGAACGCGCACTCGCTGCAGTCGACGAGGTTCCGGGACCCGTCGAATGGTTCGTGCTCAACGCCGAAGCCAACGTCGAGGTCGACCTGACCGCGCTCGACGCCCTCGATCAGCTGCGGGCCGAATTAGAAAGGCGTGGGGTAGTTTTCGCGATGGCCAGGGTGAAACAGGACCTGCGGGACGAACTCGAGGCCGCTGGCCTCCTCGACAAGATCGGCGAGGACCGGATCTTCCCGACCCTGCCGACCGCGGTCGAGGCCTACCGCGACCGGCGCACACCGTAAACGAGCGCACCGACCAGCACCACGCCGGTGCCGACCAAGACCGATGACACTGGCAGCAGGAAAGCCAGCAGCAAACAGCCGATGAGACCGATGGTCGGAATGACCTTGCACCCCAGTGTTCGATGTCGCCGGCCTTCCGGCTCCATCGCTCGATGTCGCCGGCCTTCCGGCTCCAGTGTCCACGCGGACGCGTTCGCGATCGCGTAGTACAGCAGTACTGCGAACGATGAGAAGCCGATCGCGCCACGCACATCCACGACCGCCGAGACCGCGGCGACCACGATGCCGACCACAAGCTCGGCGCGGTACGGGCTGCCGAACCGTGGATGCACGACGGCCAACGCGTGCGGCAGATGCCGATCGCGCGCCATTGCCAACGTGGTTCGGGAAACTCCGAGGATCAGCGCCAGCAGCGAACCGAGCGCCGCGACGGCCGCGCCCGCGCGAACCACCGGTTCAAGGCCGGGCAGCCCCGCCCCCCTGACTGCTTCGGCCAGCGGCGCTGTCGACGAAGCCAATGTGGCGCTGCCCAATTCGCTCAGCACCGCGATCGCGACGACCGCGTACACGACCAGTGTTATGCCCAGCGCCATCGGGATGGCGCGTGGGATGGTGCGGGTGGGATCGCGCACCTCCTCACCCAGAGTGGCGATGCGCGCGTAGCCGGCGAATGCGAAGAACAGCAAGCCCGCGGCCTGCAGCACGCCGCCTGCGCTTACGTCATCGCCGAACGCCAGCCGAGCGTCGTCGACGTCGCCGAAGCCGAGGATGACCACCACCACCGCCGCCAGCACCGCGAGCACCAGCGCCACGAAGACGCGGGTCAGGAGCGCGGACTTCTGGATGCCGGCGTAATTCACCGCCGTGACCGCCACCGCGGCGGCGACCGCGACCGCGTGCGCCCAGTCCGGCCATACGTAGTACCCGACAGTCAGTGCCATCGCCGCGCACGACGCCGTCTTACCGACGACGAAGCTCCATCCCGCGGTGTAGCCCCAGAACTCGCCAAGCCGTTCGCGGCCATACACGTAGGTGCCGCCGGACTGCGGATACAGCGCCGCCAGTCGTGCCGACGAGGTTGCGTTGCAATAGGCGACGACGGCGGCGACTGCCAGCCCGATGAGCAGACCCGCTCCCGCCGCCGCGGCCGCCGGGGTCAGTGCCACGAAAATGCCGGCGCCGATCATCGAGCCCAGCCCGATCGTCACGGCATCGAAGGTTCCGAGCCGCCGTTGCAGACCAGGTCCGTCCGGCGTGCTCACGCCCAGATGCTATGTCAGGCGGCCTGGTCTTCTCCGAACACCGATTCGCGGCCCCAAACGGTGGCCGCCACGAGAACCACGCCGGCGAACACAATCGACCCGATCGCCACCACCGGAATCGCCCAGATCCGGCGCAGCATCACCGCCGTGCCGCATTGATCGACGTAGCTGCCGCCGCTGGCCTCCGCAGCCTGAGTCAGGTCCAAGCTGAAACCCGTGCCGCACTTGATCTGCCACCCCCACTGATCGTAGGCGTCGATGAAGACCGGAAAGTTCAACGCCAGGAGCCCGACGACAATCAGGATGACGCTCAGGACGCCGATGTAGAACGCGCGGTGGTGATAGTGGTGCAAGGGTTCCCCGTTCAGGTCATCCGTTCCAGATGCTCGGTGTGGGTGCTCGACCAGGTGGCACCGACGATCAGGTACGGGGTGCCGAGTATCAGCGCGACGACGAACAGCTCACCGATCGTCACCCGATAGCCCAGGAACTGTCGCAAGGCGCCAAACACTCACACTATGTTAATGTCGATTCTTACGAATTCGAGCATTTTCTCTCGATTTTTCAATCGAAGTGGGCACCTATGTGTGCCGCTGATCCGATATCGTGTTTGGCCATGGCGCGCACTGGGTCCACCAGCGGTGACGACGTCCGGCGCCGCCCCAAGGATCGTAAAGCTCAGATCGCCCGGGCGTCGGCAGCGGCGTTCAGCGCGCTCGGCTACTACGGCGTCAGTATGGAGACGATCGCATCAAGGGTCGGAATCTCCGCGACCGCGTTGTACCGCCACTACTCGAGCAAGTACGAACTGTTCCGCGACGCGGTGCTCAGTCTGGGCCAGCAGTTGGTGGACTGCACGGCGTTCGCGGGCGGCGCTGCAACCGGCGATCCGGAGCAGATCCTGCACAAGACGGTGGCGGCACTCGTCGACACCGCGATGGCCAACCGCGAGGCGGGTGCGCTGTACCGCTGGGAAGGCCGCTATCTCCGTGGCGATGACCAGGCCACGCTGATCGCGCAGATGCGCACCGTTCACCGCCGAATCCAGCAGCCGCTGAGCAGGATTCGTCCTGAGCTGACGTCGCGGCAACGCTGGACTTTGTCGACGGCGATGCTTTCCGTGATCGGCAGCATCGTCGATCACCGGGCCAAGCTGCCAGCCATCCAGGTGCGCGCGCTGCTGGCCGAACTGGCCGACGCGGTGCTGGCCGCCGAGGTGCCCGATGTTGAGGATGGCGTTGGCGATTCAAGCCCGTCCGGCAGCGCCGTCGTCGAAACGTCCAAATACGAAGCGCTGCTGAACGAATCGTTGCGGTTGTTCAACCTGAAAGGTTATCGCGACACCAGCATGGAGGATATCGCGGCGGCGGTGGGAATGCCGGCGTCGGGAATCTACAAGTACTTCTCCGGCAAGAGCGACATCCTGGCGGCGGCGTTCCGGCGGGCCGCCGACCGGTTGTCGGCCGATCTGTCGACGATCCTTAACACCGTTTCCGATCGTGAGGACGCATTGACCGCGGTGATCGACGCGTACGTGACAAGGTCGTTCGATCAACCGGAACTGGACTACGTGTACTACAGCGAGCGGCTCAACATGACACCGGCGGACCAGAAGATTCTGCGCAACCTGCAGCGGTCGACCGTGGAGTCGTGGGTGGAACTGGTGGTGTCGGTCCGGCCGGAGTGGACACCCGGGCAGGCGCGGTTCGCCGTCCACGCAGCGATGTCGCTGGTGATCGATCTCGGCCGGCTGATGCGCTGTCGGAACTCGACGCAGACCCGCGCGACGGTGGAACGGCTGCTCGATCTGACGCTGCTGGGCCGCTACCGGTTGCGCGCTACGTTGCCGGCCAAGTAGGCCAGATAGCCGATCGTCCCGACAACGGCCAGGCGCCTGGTCTGCCGTGCGGGGAGTCCGAGACCGAGTGCCGTTTCGATGCCGCCGTTGAGGCAAAGATGCTGGCGGCTGTTACGTGGGAACGCCTGTTTCGTGATCCCGTCGAACAGCCGAGGGGCTTGTGAAATGCGCCAGCCCGACACCGGCGACCGCCAGCCAAGCGGCTCCGGCGATCACGCAATCTGGTAGTCGCTCAACGGGAATTGGGATGCTTCTTTGATCGCCATGCGCGTCGACATCGGCCGCAGAAGCGTCGGCTCACCTTGAGGATTGAAATAGTACGACCGCGACGTCGCGCAGTTGCCTATCGTCCACAGCGAATCGCCGAGCAGTTCGGTCATCCGGTCCCGGTAGGCCGTGTTGGCGTCTTCGGTCACCTCGAAGGTGGTGGCACCGCGCCGCTTGACCTCACCGAACAACCGGTCCATGTGCCGCATCTGGTACTCCATCGTGTTGAAGAAGTTCAACCCGAGGAAAGCGAACGGACTGGCGAGGCTCAGGTAGTTGGGGAAGTACGGCATTGCCACACCCTGGTAGGCCTGGAATCGGGTATCGCGCCACCACTTTCCGAGGTTGCGCCCCTCGCGCCCGATGACCTCGATGGCGGGGAAATTGGCTTCCCAGAGGTCGAATCCGGTGGCCAGCACCAAGCTGTCGATGACGGTCTTGGAGCCATCGGCGTTGACGACGCCGTCGGCCTCGACGCGGGCGATACCGTCGGCCTGCAGGTGCACGTGCGGTTTGGTGAATGCGCGGTAGTAGCCATTGGAGAACGTCGGCCGCTTGCATCCGAAGTCGTAATCTGGAGTTAGTTTGCGGCGCAATTTCTTGTCGCGAATCGACGCGAAGCGGTGGATTTTCGACAGGTCTGCCGCGGCGATGTTGAGCCGGCGGAAGTGCCGGTGGTGAATCACCCCCGTGTTGATCATTACTTCGTAGATCGAATCGGTCAGCCAGCGAATTGCGCGCTGAGTCAAGGGGATCCGCGCGAACAGCCGCTTGGCTCGTTCGCCGAAGCGCAGATCGACCTTGGGTACCACCCAGATCGGGGTGCGCTGGTACACGGTGAGGTCGGCGACCTTCTTGGCCAGTTCCGGGATGAGCTGGACCGCGGTGGCGCCGGTGCCGATGACGGCCACCCTGCGGCCTTCGAGGGGATAGTCGTCGTCCCAGTCCGTGGTATGTATGACCTTGCCCTCGAAGCTGGCGATGCCGGGAATGTCGGGCACCTTCGGCTGGGACAGGAAGCCGGTCGCCGTGATCAGGTAGCGCGCGGTCAGCGTCTCGCCACCCGCCACCGCGACCCGCCAGACGCCCGCCTCCTCGTCCCAGCGCGCACCCTCGACCACTGTGCGCAACCGCATGTGCCTGCGCACGTCGAACTTGTCGGCGACGGCATCGGCGTACCGCTTGATCTCCGGGCCCGGGGTGAACAGCCGCGACCAGTTCGGGTTCGGCTCGAAGAAGTACGAGTAGGTGGTGGTGGGAACGTCGACGGCCAGGCCGGGGTAGCGGTTGACATGCCAGGTCCCACCCAGGTCATCCTCGCGATCGAGGATCACGAAGTTCTGGTAGCCCATCCGCTTGAGCTGGATGGCTGCGCCGATCCCGCCGAAACCGGCCCCGACGATGACCGCCTCGAATTGCTCCGAAGTCATGCCCAGACGGTACCTCAGGTACCGGGAAACTTTGGTGACCGGCTCAGCCCTTGATCGACCCCGTCCGTGGCGGGTCGAGCGTGGCGACGCAGGTCACCGCGTGGTCGCCCTGTTCCCACGTCTCCGCGGTCGGATACAGCACGTACATCTGTATAGAGTCGTCCGTCATTGCGTCGGGTGAGTAGGCGACCAGTTCCGGTTCGCATCGGTTCTGGTATTCCTCGATCGTTGCGGCCCCCGGATAGTCGCCGTCGGGCATCGTCAGTTCCGCGTAGACCTCGCCGGCATGCGACTGGTTGCATTCAACGGTCTTCACGGTCAATACCCTTGCGCTGTCGGGAATCTCGGCGAGGCAGTCGCCCACCTTGACGTCCGTAGCTGTGACCGTGCCCTTGCCGACTATCGCCACAAAGACGATGGCGGCGACGGCCAACAGTGCGATGGCCCCGGCCACCAGCCCGATGATCAGCCCCCAACGCGTCTTCTTCGGCGGTGGGCCGTAGTAGGGCGGCGGCGCCGGAAAGCGCAGCGGAGGCGGAGGAGGCGGGTACGGGCCGGGGGGCCCCGACGGCGGCTGGTTATAGGGCCATGACGGTGGTCCGTATGGCGGGGGATTGCCCGGCGGCATGGTCACGCGGTGACCTTAGCAGCAAACTTCACGCCCGCAGACTCACTTGTGGATCGGTGACCAGCGCTAATCCCCTGTTATCACCGCGCAGACGACCGACCTGGTGGCGTTTGCCCAGACCTCAGCGGGCGAGTACGCCAGGGTCACATGGAACGTGGGTCCGCGCCGAGGCAGTAGGTGAAATACAGGTAGGAACACCCCCGCCGAGCAATCAGCGCGGCGATCGCCCAGGGAACAATCTCTCTCGCGCGCTCCCACGCGGTCACGCCAGCAAGCGTAGTGCCGCGTCGACCGCCAACACCGGAACATCGAACGACTTGGAGCCCAGGTCGTGGCGGGCGCCGGTGATTTCGACGATCTCGGTGGGGGCGGCGATCAGCGCCGCGGCGGGGCGCATTTCGTCGATGGTCCCGAATGGATCGGAGGTGCCGTGAATGAATACCGTCGGCACCGCGATCAGGGGCAGGTGTTCGGTGCGGGCCCGCTCCGGCTTGCCGGGCGGATGCAGGGGGTACGAGAACAGCGTCAGGACATCGATGTCGGCAGTTTTGTCGGCGGCGACCATCGATGTCATCCGCCCCCCGTAGGAGTGGCCGCCCGCGATGACGGGTCCGTCGGCCAGCGTGTGCGCCAGCTCGATCGCCTCGACGACGCCGGCCTGATCCTTCGTCGCGTGTCCGGACGGCGGGCCCTTCGGCCGCCGTCTGCGGTACGGCAGGTTGTACCGCACCGCGAGCCAACCGCGGCCCGCCCACTCGTCGCAGATCTTCTTCAGTAGCGGCGATTCGCGACTGCCGCCGGCCCCGTGGGTCAACACGACTGTGCCTGCTGGGGCGCCGTGGCGCAGCACCTTGGGCTCGTGGGCGATGCCCGCTATTTCGTCGAGGTTCATGAGCCCAGTCTGAACAACGCCGACACCGGGCCGTGACCGTGGCCCAACGGGTATGCGGCGCGCAGGCACTCGGTGACCCAGCGCTTCCCGAACGCGACCGCGTCGGGCACCTCGTAGCCGTGGGCGAGCGCACTGGCCACCGCGGCGGCGAGCGTGTCCCCTGCGCCGTGGTCGTCGCCGGTGTCGATGCGCGTCGCGTCGAACTCGTAGAAGTCGGTGCCGTCGAACAACAGGTCCGGGCTGTGCGACGACGACCGCAGGTGCCCGCCCTTGACCAGCGCCCACTTGGGACCTAGCGCGTGCAGTGCTCGCGCCGCTTCGCGCTGAGACTTGTCGTCGACGACCTCGATATCGACCAGCAGCCGCACCTCGTCGAGGTTCGGCGTCACCAGCGTGGCCAATGGGAACAGTTGCCCCTTAAGCGAATCCAACGCGCTTGGGTGCAATAGCGGATCGCCGTGCATGGACGCGCACACCGGGTCGACGACTAGCGGCACAGTGCCTGCCAGACCCTGACTCCGCCAGGTCTCGGCAATCGTGTCAATGATCGCCGACGACGCCAGCATGCCGGTCTTGGCGGCTTGGAGGCCGATGTCGGAGGCGACGGCTTCGATCTGGCCCGCGATGACATCCAGGGGAATCTCGTGAAAGCCCTTGACGCCCAACGAGTTCTGCACCGTTACCGCGGTGACGGCGACCAGACCGTGTACACCGAGCAACGCGAAGGTGCGCAGGTCGGCCTGGATGCCGGCACCGCCGCCGGAGTCGGATCCGGCGATCGTCATTACCCGCAGCGGGGTTTCGCCCGGTGGCGCCAGCGGCAGGAAGGTCATTGCGCGATTGGGAGGTAGACGCGGTTTCCGTGTTCGGCGAATTGGCGTGACTTGTCGGCCATGGCGTCGCGGACCTGTTGACTGATGCGCATCGAGCAGAACCGTGGTCCGCACATCGAGCAGAAGTGCGCGGTCTTGGCCGGCTCGGCGGGCAGCGTCTGGTCGTGGAACTCGCGCGCGGTGTCGGGGTCCAGCGACAGCGCGAACTGGTCGTTCCAGCGGAACTCGAACCGGGCCCGCGACAGCGCGTCGTCACGGTCCTGCGCGCGCGGATGGCCCTTGGCCAGATCGGCGGCGTGCGCGGCGATCTTGTAGGCGATCACCGCGTCCTTGACGTCGGTGCGATCGGGCAGGCCCAGATGCTCCTCGGGTGTCACGTAGCACAGCATCGCGGTGCCGGCCTGGGCGATGATCGCCGCGCCGATCGCCGAGGTGATGTGGTCATAGGCCGGGGCGATGTCGGTGGTCAACGGGCCCAACGTGTAGAACGGCGCCTGCGCACACAGCTGCTGTTGGAGGCGCACGTTCTCCACGATCTTGTGCATCGGGATGTGACCGGGACCCTCGACCATCACCTGCACCCCCTGGGAGTGGGCGAGCCTGGTCAACTCCCCCAGGGTGCGCAGCTCGGCGAACTGGGCTTCGTCGTTGGCGTCGGCGATCGAGCCGGGCCGCAGCCCATCACCGAGCGAGACGGTCACGTCATAGCGCGCCAGGATCGCGCAGAGCTCCGCGAAATGGGTGTAGAGGAACGACTCGGTGTGATGGGCCAGACACCAGGCCGCCATGATCGACCCGCCGCGGCTGACGATGCCGGTGACCCGCGCGGCAGTCAGCGGAACATAGCGCAGCAGCACCCCGGCGTGCACCGTCATGTAGTCCACCCCCTGCTCGGCCTGCTCGATGACGGTGTCGCGGTAGAGCTGCCAGGTCAGCGCGGTGGGATCGCCGTTGACCTTCTCCAGCGCCTGATAGATCGGCACCGTGCCGACCGGCACCGGGCAGTTACGCAGGATCCACTGGCGGGTGGGGTGGAGGTCGCCGCCGGTGGACAGGTCCATCACGGTGTCCGCACCCCAGCGGGTGGCCCACACCATCTTGTCGACCTCCGCGGCGATCGACGAACTGACCGCCGAACTGCCGATGTTGGCGTTGATCTTCACCGCGAACGCCTTGCCGATGATCATCGGCTCACTCTCGGGATGGTGGTGGTTGGCCGGTATGACCGCGCGACCGGCGGCCACCTCGTCGCGCACCAGCTTGGGCCGCACCCCCTCACGGGCGGCGACGAACGCCATCTCCGCGGTCACCTCACCGGCCCGCGCCCGCTGCAACTGCGTGCCGCGATCGCTCACCACCCCCGGCCGCGGCGCCAACCCCGCAGCCAGATCGACCACCGCCTCAGCATCGGTGTACGGGCCCGAGGTGTCATACAGATCCAGATGCTCACCATTGGACAGGCTCACCCGCCGAAACGGCACTTTGGCGGGCGGGACATCCTCGACATCGAGGTCGACGTCCCGGTAGATCTTCGTGCTGCCCGCAATCGGGCCAGTGGTTACACACGAGTGGATTGAAGCGGAATCATCAAACTGCGGCATTTCTCAGCATCTCCCTACGCCGGCATTACCCGGTCAGGTTCGTACGGTCGACGGCCCCAGCCGTCCTCTCAGCGCACTCGGTGTGCGCTCCCGCGTTCGGACGCTTGCCACGCTAGCGCAGCCGAGCGGTGCGCGGGAATACCGAATTGCCCAGAGATGCTTTGTATAGCTAATATATGTGTTTTGTGCCGTGACGGCGCCCTGGATACCTAAGCGAAGTAGATGACGACTGAGATTGAGCCGGCGAAACCCCCGGATGTGGCGGACGCCGATGCGGCCGCATCCGCGACAGCTCGCCGCCGCACGCACATGGATCACGATCACCCGTTCTACAAGTGGATCGTGCTGTCCAACACCACGCTGGGGACGTTGCTGGCGACGATCAACGCGTCGATCGTCTTGATCTCACTGCCCGCGATCTTCCGCGGCATCGGCCTTAATCCGCTGGCACCGGCCAATGTCAGCTACCTGCTGTGGATGCTGATGGGCTACCTGGTCGTGACGGCCGTGCTGGTGGTCCCGTTCGGCCGTCTCGGCGACATCTTCGGCCGGGTCCGCATCTACAACATCGGTTTCGCCGTCTTCACCGTCGCAGCGGTCGCGCTGTCCTTCGACCCGTTGCACGGCGATGGTGGCGCGCTGTGGCTCATCGCTTGGCGCGTGGTTCAGGGCGTCGGCGGGGCGATGCTGATGGCGTCGTCGTCGGCAATCCTGACCGACGCTTTCCCGGCCAACCAGCGCGGTATGGCGCTAGGCGTGAACATGGTGGCCGCGGTGGCCGGGTCGTTCCTCGGCCTGCTCATCGGCGGCGTGCTGTCCGAGTGGGACTGGCGCGCGATCTTCTGGGTCGGCGTGCCGATCGGCATTCTGGGCACCATTTGGAGCGTGCGCTCGCTTAGGGAACTCGGGGTCCGCACGCCCGGGAAGCTGGACTGGGCGGGCAGCTTGACCTTCGGCGTCGGACTGACCGTGCTGCTGATCGGCATCACCTACGGCATTCAGCCGTACGGCGACTCCACTACCGGATGGGCCAACCCGTGGGTCTTCGGCGCGATTGGCGCGGGACTGCTGCTGTTGGTGGCGTTCTGCTTCATCGAATTGCGCGTCGCCCAGCCGATGGTCAACCTCCGGCTGTTCCGCTCGACCGCGTTCGGGATGGGCAATCTCGCCGGGCTCATGTCGTCTGTGGGTCGTGGCGGCCTGCAGTTCATGCTCATCATCTGGTTACAGGGCATCTGGCTTCCGTTGCACGGCTACGACTTTGAATCCACACCCTTATGGGCGGCGATCTACATGTTGCCGATCACTGTGGGCTTCCTCGTCGCGGGCCCGCTCGCCGGCTCGCTGTCAGACCGCTACGGTGCCCGGCCGTTCACGGTCGGTGGGATGGTGTTGATGGCGGGCTCGTTTGTCGCGCTGATGATGATCCCCGTCGATTTCGAATACTGGGTGTTCGCGCTGCTGATCTTCCTCAACGGCCTCGGCGGCGGCATTTTCACCGCGCCGAACACCGCGGCGATCATGTCGAGCGTTCCGGCTGCCGAACGCGGCGCCGCGTCGGGTGTGCGCGCAACGTTCTTCAACGCGGGCTCGTCGCTGTCGATCGGTATCTTCTTCTCGCTGATGATCGTCGGTCTCGCCAACACGTTGCCGGGCGCGATGAGCGCCGGGCTGCAGGAGCAGGGTGTGTCGGCGTCCGTGGCAAACGAAGTGGCGAATCTGCCGCCGGTCGGCAGCCTGTTCGCGGCCTTCTTGGGTTACAACCCGATCGCTGAGCTGTTGGAGCCCTACCACGCCCTGCAGCAGCCAGGTGTGAACGCTGAGGCGTTGACCGGCCAGACATTCTTTCCGCACCTGATCACCGAGCCGTTCCACACCGGGTTGGTTGTGGTGTTCGTTGCGGCCGCGGTGATGATGGTGATCGGCACGGTGGCGTCGTTGTTCAACCCGGGTCGCTACGCGACCGAGGGGTGACAGCGCAATTTCCGCTGCCCGCGAAGATCCGTACGCGCGTGATGCCCGCCGTCGAACTCGACCACGACCCCGCCCGCGCCGATGACGACCAATACCCAGAACAGAAGTACTGGGAGGTCAGAACAGCATCAGCGCGGGATGGACGCGCTGGCACGCAAGCGGGCCCTGCCCCTTTTCGAAGGATCAGGTCAGAACGGTGGGTCGTCTGGCTGCGGCGGGGGCGGCGGTGGTGGTTTCCAGTCGGGTGGGAGTTCTTCGGGTTCGAAGGGATCATTCACCCAGGTACACCAGGGGCTGGTGCTCGGCTCGCTGCCCTTGAAGAGGACGAGCATCTTGCGCATGTGGTTGCGCCACTTGCGGTCGGCGATTTCTTGTCTGCGGGCTCGGTTGACACGGCGCTGCTCGGCATTGACTGGCCGCCGCATCGGAAGCCTGTTGCGGGCGCTCGTCCGGCGCTGTCGGTCTTCCCAGCCGAGTCGTTCAGTCTGCGCGAGCGTCGCGGGGCGGGCGGCGCGGTGCGAGCGTCGTTCTCGACAGCGAGGGGTAGGTCGCGCGGTAGCCGCGGCGGCGGGCGAGCGGCGCGAGGATGCTGAACAGAACGCGCTGAACAGCAGCCGGTGGCTTGCGGAACACGATCACGTCGGAGAACTCGGTCGCGAAGAGCGCCAGCTGGAGTGGGTGCGGCATCCCGCGCTTGTTCACGTGCCCTTCGCGGGCGAGCCCGAACAGCGTTTCGGCCATGTGGACGAAGCGTTCACCCGGCGTGATCTCCACGTGCACGATCGCGGCCACGTCTCCCTCGTTCCACCAGTCGTGCCAGACGCCCGGCTCGATCTTCGCCCCTTCACCGCCTCGCAGAACCGACTTCCGACCGTCGCGCAGCATCGTCAGCTCGCCATCCTGGACGCTGAAGCTCTCAACCTGCGCGGGATGCAGGTGCTCACCCACGACACGCGCACCGGGCAGTGCCGTCAAGTCCACGACCAGACGGCCCTCATCGTTCAACCACGGCAGGTCGACGATGACGGCGCGCTCCAGCGTCACCGGGTTCTCCCAAACCTCGCCTAGCTCGATCGGACGTGTATCAGGTGGAGCCAAAAGATCGGGATGCGACATTTTCTGGTTATACCCCGCGCCATGACTCGGGCACGCGTGGACTACCCCACTCACATGACCTCAGGCGTCAAACGACCCGTTGGAGCGCCGGCTCGCGGTCAACGATGACGAACGATGCTGCATTCTGCACCGGGGCGTCGGGCCGCGAAACATAAGGCAGCACCCGGAAGTCGGCGCGGCTCTTCATTGTTTAACCGGGCGCAGTAAGAGGTTGGCGGCGTCTGGCGCCCGGTTTCGGCTGATCCGTGACGGTTTGACGGTCGTGCAGCACGGGAAGTCGAAGGTTCTCGCGCCGTCGCCGAGACGGGAGCTTGCGGCGCGGATTCGGTCAACCTGGAGCACCGGGTTGTTCATGAATGGCCTCCCGTTGTGGTTGG
>CAVQSK010000024.1:0-53778 GCA_963715885.1 uncultured Actinomycetota bacterium | reverse complement strand
GCGGGGACAGGATTCGAACCTGCGACCTCTGGGTTATGAGCCCAGCGAGCTACCGAGCTGCTCCACCCCGCGTTGGGTAAACGCCAGGTTACCGAAGGACCAGGGCGCCCGCCAAATCGCCTGCGCCCTGCCGCGAGCGTGCGCGAACTGTACGCCTGACGCGGCATGCCGGCGTCCAAAAACGCGCGCCCGCGGAGGGGGTTAGCGTGCCGACTGGTATTCCTTGATCGCGTCGTCGAGGCGTTGCAACGCTTCGCCGTAGTCGGCGAAATTCCCGCCCTGCTGCGCTTGGCGCACGCCGTCGAGTGCAGTGTTGACCTCTTGCAGAGCTGCGGCTTTGGCCGCAGATAACTGTACGGCGCCGCCGGGTCCCGGCGGAACGGCCACCGGCACTTCGGGGGCCTGGCCAGTCCGATCCTGCGGCGGCTGCGCCGCGGGCGGCTGGCCGTCGGTCGGTGGCTGGGCGGCGGGCGGTTGCCCGTTCGGCGGGGCAGTCGCCGCCGGGCCGGTGGCGGTGGCGTCGGCACCGGGTCCGAACAACTCCGTGAGCGCGTCGCGCACGGTCGGGCCGTAACCGACCCTGTCGTTGTACATCATCGCGACGCGGATCAGGCGCGGATACGACGACGCGGCGTCGCTGGCGCCCGGCGAGGCGTAGACCGGCTCCACGTAGAGCAAGCCGCCCTCAGCGACCGGCAGCGTCAGCAGGTTGCCCCACCGGATCCGATTCTGGTTGTCGCGACCGATGACACCCAGGTCTTGGCTGACCGCCGTGTCGGTGGTGATCGCGTTGTTGGCCAGTTTCGGGCCGTTGACCTGACCCGGAATGGTCAGGACCGTGATCTTGCCGTATGTAGCCGGGTCGGAGCTTGCGCTGATGTAGGCGGCCAGGAAGTCGCGCCGGAACCTGTTCATCGCGCTCGTCAACTGGAACGACGCCGAACTGTCGTTGGACGCAAGGTCTTTGGCGACGATGTAGTACGGCGGCTGAAAACTGCTAGCGGTCGGGTTCGGGTCCAGCGGCACGTCCCAGAAGTCCGACGTGGAGAAGAACGTCACGGGATCGTTGACGTGATATTTCGCCAGCAACGCGCGTTGCACCTTGAACAGGTCTTCGGGGTAGCGCAGGTGCTCCTGCAACTCCGGCGAGATGTCGCTCTTGGGCTTGACCGTGCCCGGGAACACCTTCATCCACGTTTGCAATACCGGATCCTGCTCGTCCTGCGCGTAGAGCGTGACCTTGCCGTCATAGGCGTCGACGGTGGCCTTCACCGAGTTGCGGATGTAGGACACCTGCTTGTCCGGCGCCAGCCGGTTCACCGCCACCGCGCTGGAATCCGCGGTCGCCGACGACAGCGTCGTCAATTCCGAGTATGGATAGTGATCCAGGGTGGTGTAGCCGTCGACGATCCACACCATCCGTTTGTTCACGATCGCCGGATAGACGGTGGTGTCGGTGGTCAGCCACGGTGCCACCGCCTCCACCCGCTCGGCCGGGTCGCGGTTGAAGAGGATCTTGCTGTTGTCCCCGATTGCATCGGTGAACAAGAAGTTCCACTCCGCGAACTTGGCGGCGAATACGGAGCGGACTAGCGCATTGCCGATCGGCACGCCGCCGCTGCCGGTGTAGGTGTAATTCTTCGTCTCGGTATTGGTCTCGTAGTCGTATTCGCGATCGTCACCGCTCCTGCCGACGATCGCATAATCGGCCGACGTGTTGGCGATGACCGGGCCGAAGTAGATGCGCGGCTGATCCAGTGGCGCCGGGCCGGGCGAGACCACGCTGCCGTTGGCGCCGACCACGCTGGCCAGGAACTCCGGGTACCCGCCGTTCTGGTTGGGGTCGTTGGCGACACCCCGCACGGTGTTGGCCGGCGACGCGATGAAACCGTTGCCGTGGGTGTAGACCGTGTGGCGGTTTTGCCAGTTGCGCTGGTTGTCGATCAACCTGTCCGGGTTGAGTTCGCGTGCGGCAACGACATAGTCGCGCAGGTTGCCGCTCCCGTCGCGGTACCGGTCGATGGACAGCTGGTCGGGGAAGTAGTAGAAGTTCTTGCTCTGCTGGAACTGGGTGAACGCCGGGCTGACGATGTTCGGGTCGAGCAACCTGATGTTGGACGTGGTCGCCCGATCGGCGGCCACCTGCTGGGCGGTCGCCGGGGCAATGCCGCTGTAGTCGCGGTACGTGACCACGTTGTCGGTCAAGCCGTAGGCCTGTCTGGTCGCGGTGATACTTCGGCTGATGTATTCGCTTTCCTTTTGCGCCGCATTGGGTTTGACGCTGATCTGCTCGACGACCAAGGGCCAACCGGCGCCGACGATCAGCGACGACAACAGCAGCAGCACTACACCGATCGCTGGAATCCGCAAGTCGCGCAGCACAATCGCGGAGAACACCGCCGCCGCGCAGATCACCGCGATCGCCATCAGGATCAACTTGGCCGGCAGGACGGCGTTGATGTCGGTGTAGCCGGCGCCGGTGAACGGCTTGCCACCGCGAGTGTGGCTCAGCAGCTCGTAACGGTCCAACCAGTACGCGAGTGCCTTCAGCAGCATCAGGACGCCGACCAGCGTGATCAGCTGGATGCGCGCCGACCGGGTCAACGCACCTGCGCGCCCAGAGAGCCGGATGCCGCCGAACAGGTAATGGCCGAGCAGGTTGGCGATGAACGCGAGGAACGTCGCCGCGAACATATACATGATCACCAGCCGGTAGAACGGCAGGTCGAACGCGTAGAACCCGAGGTCCTTGCCGAACTGCGGGTCGGTGACCCCGAAGTCGCCGCCATGGATGAACAGCTGAATGGGTTCCCAATAGCTCTTCGCGATGAAGCCGGCGAAGAGGCCGATGAACGCCGGGACGCCGATGCCGACCAGTCGCAGTCGCGTCATCACCGCGGTGCGGTAGCGCGCCACCGGGTCGTTGGGGCCGGCGGTCGGGACGAACACCGGGCGGGTGCGGTAGGCGAGCGCGAGCGCGCCGAACACGATGCCGCCGATCAGCAACGACACCACGAGGAACACGACGATCTGGGTGATCAGCACGGTGGTGAACACCGAGCGGTAGCCGAGTTCGCCGAACCACAGCCAGTGGACGTAGGTGTCGATGAACCGCGGTCCGATCAACAGAAACAGCACGGCCGCCACGGCGACCGCGATCAGAATCCGGCTACGTCGCGTCAGCTTCGGCATTCTCGCCGCGGGCCGCATACCCACTCTTTAACTCCAGTCTTGGGTTCTTGAACGTCTGTGTGACGTGCCACAACTCTACGCACTCGCCGGCTGGTGATTTCTCAGCAGCGGGGAGGTTCGCCACCAGCGGAAAACGCCTTCAATGCGTCGACCGCCTGGCCGAGGTTCTCCACCTTGATAAGGTCCACGCCATCCTCGCGCGCGGTCTTGGCCTCCTCGCAATTGTCGGCCGGCACCAGGAACACGGTGGCTCCGGCCTCGGAGGCCGCCACGATCTTGTGGGTGATCCCGCCGATGGAGCCGACCTCACCGTCCCCGGTGATGGTGCCGGTACCGGCCACGAACTTGCCGTCGTTGAGGTCGCCGGTGGTGAGCTTGTCGACGACGGCCAGGCTGAACATCAGTCCGGCCGAGGGGCCCCCGATGTTGGCGAGGTTGAAGTCGATGGTGAACGGAGCCCACGGGGCGTCGAGCACACCCACCCCGAGGTAGCCGTAGTCGCGGTCGGCGTTGGACCCCAACGTGATCGTGGCGACGCCCGGCGGCTCGTTCTTGCGGCGGTAGTCGATCACGAGTGTGTCGCCGGGCTTGGAGTCCTTGAGCAGCGCCATGAACTCGTCCAACTTGCTGACCGGCTTGCCGTTGACGCCGTCAATTGCGTCGCCCCGCTGCAGCTTGCCCACCGACGGACCCGGGTCGCTGACGTTCTCCACCGTGATCGCCATCGGGTACTTCAGGTAGTGCAGTGCCGCGTACTCGGCGCTGTCCTCGGACTGGCGGAAATCGGTGGTGTTGGCCTCGTCGATCTCTTCCTTGGACTTGTCCGGCGGGTAAACGAGCTCGCGGGGAACCAGCTGCTCGCGCCCGGACATCCACAAGGCCATCGCCTGGCCCAGCGTCAGGCCGTCGCGCTGCGACACCGTGGTCATGTTCAGATGACCCACCGTCGGGTGCACGTCGGTGCCCTCGATGTCGACGACCTCCTTGCCGTCGACCTCGCCGAGGGTGTCGAACGTCGGGCCGGGGCCTAGCGACACGTACGGCACGGTGACCAAGGACACCAGCACGCCGAATGCCACGAGGGGCACCAGCGCGACGACTAGCGTCAAAATCCGCCTGTTCACGCCGCCCACAGTAAAGGGCGAGCGCAGCGGGTTCACTGAGAGCGTGACCCGCGGACCCGCATGGCTGGCCACCGATGAGTACCGTTGAGGACATGGCTGACCTGCCGTTCGGCTTCTCCGGGGACGACCCCGAGCGCGACAAGCGCAAGAAGGACCCCGACTCCGGGTCCGGTCCGGGCGATTCCGGATCGGATCCGTTCGGTTCCGGCTTCGACATGTCCGAACTCGGGCAGATCTTCTCCAAGCTCGGCGAGATGTTCAGCGGCGCCGGCGGCGCCATGACGGGTGGCACGCAGTCAGGGCCGGTGAACTACGACCTGGCCCGGCAGCTGGCATCGAGCGCGATCGGTTTCGTCGCGCCCATCCCGGAGAAGACGGGCGCGGCGATCTCCGACGCCGTGCACCTGGCCGAGACGTGGCTGGACGGGGTGACCGCGCTGCCGGCCGGCACCACCAAAGCGGTGGCGTGGACCCCCACCGATTGGATCGACAACACGCTGGACAGGTGGAAGCGCTTGTGCGATCCGGTGGCCGAACAGATTTCGACGGTGTGGGCCTCGGCGTTGCCCGAGGAAGCCAGGAGCATGGCCGGGCCGCTGCTGTCGATGATGTCGCAGATGGGCGGTATGGCATTCGGCTCGCAGCTCGGCCAGGCACTGGGCAAGCTGTCGCGAGAAGTGTTGACCTCCACCGACATTGGGCTTCCGCTGGGCCCGAAGGGCGTCGCCGCGCTGATGCCTGAGGCCATCGAGGCGCTCGCCGAGGGACTCGAACAGCCGCGCAGCGAGATCATGACCTTCCTGGCCGCCCGCGAGGCCGCGCATCACCGGCTGTTCAGCCACGTGCCGTGGCTCGCGAGCCAGCTGCTCAACGCCGTCGAGGCGTTCGCCAAGGGCATGAAGATCGACATGAGCGGCATCGAAGAGCTCGCGGCGGGTTTCAACCCGGCGTCGCTGACCGATCCGTCTCAGATGGAGCAGCTGCTCAATCAGGGCATCTTCGAACCGAAGGCCACGCCCGAACAGACCGCCGCGCTGGAACGACTGGAAACGTTGTTGGCGCTGACCGAGGGCTGGGTGCAGACCGTCGTCGCCGACGCACTGGGCGACCGGATTCCCGGCGCGTCAGCGCTGAGCGAGACGCTGCGCAGGCGGCGCGCCACCGGCGGTCCCGCTGAACAGACCTTCGGCACCCTGGTCGGGCTCGAGCTGCGTCCCCGCAAGCTGCGGGAGGCCGCGGTGCTGTGGGAGCGACTGACACAGGCCGTCGGCGCCGATGCCCGCGACGCGGTTTGGCAGCACCCCGATCTACTGCCGAGCGCCGAGGATCTCGACGAACCGGCCGGATTCATCGACAGGATGATCGGCGGCGACACCAGTGGCATCGACGAGGCCATCGCCGACTTGGAGAAGGGCTCGCAAGAGGGAGACGACCCCAAGGACTGAGCCCTGTGGATAACTCGCAGGGTGGCGCGCTGCCCGTGGCAGAGTCGGTCCATGACGCGCTATGCGCTCAACCCGGCGATGCCCGTGTTGTTGCGTCCCGACGGCGCGGTGCAGGTGGGCTGGGATCCGCGGCGCGCGGTTTTGGTGCATCCCCCTTCGGGTTTGAGCGCGGCGACGCTGGCCGAGTTGTTGCGGACCATGCAGTCCGGAACGTCCCTGGCGGAGCTGCACTCGCGCTTCGGCATCGATGCCTCCGAGCTGGTTTCGTCGCTGGTGGACTCGGGCGTCGTGACGACCGTCGCCCGCAGGCACACCCGGTCCGCGTCGATCCGCATTCACGGCCGAGGGCCGCTGTCGGATCTGCTGGCCGGGGCGCTGCGCTGCTCGGGTGCTCGCGTGACGCATTCGAGCCTCACTCAAGCGGCCCCGCCGGCGACCACCCACCTGGTGGTGTTGTCGGACTTTCTGGTGGCCGACCCGCGGGTGGTGCGCGAGCTACACGCCGCGCGGGTGCCGCACCTGCCGGTGCGGGTGCGTGACGGTACCGGCCTGGTCGGGCCGCTGGTCATTCCCGGCGTGACGAGCTGCCTGGACTGCGCCGATTTGCACCGCAGCGACCGGGACGCGGCGTGGCCGGCCGTCGCGGCGCAGCTGCGCGACACCGTCGGCAGCGCCGATCGGGCGACCGTGCTGGCGACGGCGGCGCTGGCGCTCAACCAGGTCGACCGTGTCATCCGCGCCGTGCGCGGCGGCAACCACGGGGGCAGGTCTGCAGAACCGCCGCCGACGCTGGACACCACGCTGGAGTTCGACGTCAATACGGGTTCGATCGTGGCACGCCGATGGTCACGACATCCCAGGTGTTCGTGCTGACATCGAACGTTGGCAAGTCGTTGCGGGGTGCTGCGCGCTGTCATGGATGATGGACTGGTGAGTGACATCAAGCGGGGTCGGGCAGCGCGCAACGCGAAGCTGGCGAGCCTGCCCGTCGGCATGGCCGGCCGGGCCGCGTTGGGGTTCGGTAAACGGCTGACCGGCAAGTCCAAAGACGCGGTAAACGCCGAACTGATGGACAAGGCCGCCCAGCAGTTGTTCACCGTGCTCGGTGAGCTCAAGGGCGGCGCGATGAAGGTCGGCCAGGCGCTGTCGGTGATGGAGGCCGCGATCCCCGAGCAGTACGGCAAGCCCTACCGGGAGGCGCTGACCAAGTTGCAAAGGGAAGCCCCGCCGCTGCCGGCTGCCAAGGTGCACCGGGTGCTGGATGCCCAGCTGGGCACCAAGTGGCGCGAGCGGTTCGGCTCGTTCGAAGACACGCCCGTGGCGTCGGCAAGCATCGGCCAGGTGCACAAGGCGGCGTGGTCTGACGGCCGCGTGGTCGCCGTCAAGATCCAGTACCCGGGCGCCGACGAGGCGCTGCGCGCCGACCTGAAGACCATGCAACGCATGGTCAGTGTGCTCAAGCAGCTCTCCCCCGGCGCCGACGTCCAAGGCGTCGTCGACGAGCTGATCGAACGCACCGAGATGGAACTCGACTACCGGCTGGAAGCCGACAATCAGCGGGCGTTCGCCAAAGCCTATGAGGGCCATCCGCATTTCGTCGTCCCGCACATCGTGGCCAGCGCGCCGAAGGTCGTGATCCAGGAATGGATCGAGGGCATCCCGATGTCCCGCATCATCCGCGACGGCACCCAGGAACAGCGCGATCTGATGGGCACCCGGCTGTTCGAGCTGACCTATGACGCCCCGCGCCGGCTCGAGATGATGCACGGCGACGCACATCCGGGCAATTTCATGCTGCTGCCCGACGACAAGATGGGCGTGATCGACTTCGGCGCGGTCGCCCCGCTGCCTGGCGGAATCCCGATCGAACTGGGTCTGGCGGTGCGCTACGCACTGTCAAAGGACTACGACAATCTGCTGCCGACGCTGGAGAAAATCGGCTTCATCCAGAAGGGTGAGCAGGTGTCGATCCGCGAGATGGAAGACATGCTGCGCCAGTACGTCGAGCCGCTCGAAGTCGAAATCTTCCACTACACCCGCAAGTGGCTACAGAAGATGACGGCGGTCAACATGGACCGGTCGGTCGCGCAGATCAGGACGGCCCGGCAGATGGATATCCCGGTGAAGCTGGCGATACCGATGCGGGTGATCGCGTCAAACGTCGCGATCTCCTGCCAGCTGGATGCGCACATCCCCACCAAAGCACTTGCGGTAGAACTGATTCCGGGGTTCGCCGAAGAAGCGGCCTGACACGGGAAAACCCGGGCAGCGCTTACGCGGCTGCCGGGGTTTCCTCGGTGTTCTTGCGCGGGCGTCCGCGTGGACGCTTGCGCGCGATGATCGTGCCGCGTTCGAGAATCTCGCCGCCCCAAACGCCCCACGGCTCTTGACGTTCCAGTGCGGCGGCCAGGCACTCGCGACGGATCGGGCAATCCGCGCACAGCGCCTTGGCGCGCTCGAGTTCGACGGGATTCTCGGCGAACCACAGGTCGGGATCACCCACATGACACGGCACCGACAGCATCGTTCTCTCACGGCATGTCTTCGACGGGACGCTCTTCGCTTGAGCGCTCATCGCAGTCGACATGGCTCGTACCTCTGCTTCCTGGTCGTTGTTTCGTCTGCCATCTGTCTCTGATGGATCTGTGACCAGGTGTTCGGGGGATCCGAATGATTTCCGAAAAAATCTGGCCACGGATCCGGTGACTGCGGGTCCGTGGCCTTTTCGGCTTGTCGTGGGCTCTACCTAAGTGTGCCCCGATCCACGGACGCGCCAGTCGCGGTGGCGGTGCGGCGCTTGCGCTGCGGCGTAATGGCGGCGGCGGCGCTCCACGCGGCATGCGGCATGAACGCGGGATGCGCCGCGGCGACGTCAGCAGCCTCGGCGACGTGGAGGGTCCGCGACACGCCGGCAACGCTTACGCCGGTGAACGCGTTGATGATTTCCATGTCTTGGCACCCTCCTTTCGCGAAAGTCACTCCACTTACGTGATCTTGAGGCTAGAGCCTAACAGGCCTGGCCACAAGCGATTTTCTGACCTGCGGTTTTGGCATGATTTTTACGACACTTGGCGGCCTTTGACCAGTGCCAGCACGTCAGGTCCGTACTGCTCGAGCTTGCGCGCGCCGATGCCGGGGATGGCGACCAGCGCGGCGTCGTCGGCGGGCATCGTCTCGGCGATCGCGATCAACGTGTTGTCGGTGAACACCACGTAGGCAGGCACGCTCATCTCCTTGGAGGTGCGCAGCCGCCAGTCCTTGAGCTGTGCGAGCAGCTCCTCGTCGATATCGGACGGGCAGGTTTCACACCGGCGCAACATGATTGCGGCCGGCGCGGTCAGCGTGGTGTTGCAGACGCGGCAACGAGGCGTGGCGCCACGCGCGCGCCGCGGCCGGCTCGGCGTGCTGTCTGACGGCGACTGAGGCGCGATGCCGTTGAGGAACCGCGACGGGCGTCGGCTCTGCCGACCGCCCGGCGTGCGGGCCAGCGCCCAGCTGAGGGCCAAATGTATTCGCGCCCTGGTGATTCCGACATAGAGCAGCCGGCGCTCCTCTTCGACCGGTTCACTGTCGGGGCCGTGCGCCAACGCGTGCGAGATCGGCAGCGTGCCGTCGGCCAGCCCGACCAGGTACACCGCGTCCCACTCGAGGCCCTTGGCAGCGTGCAGCGACGCCAGCGTGACGCCCTGCACGACGGGTGGGTGCCGCGCGTCGGCCCGCTGCCGCAGTTCGGCGACCAGCGAGGGCAGATCCAGCGACGGGCGAACCGCGACTTCTTCGTCGACGAGTTCGGCCAGCGCGGTCAGCGCCTCCCATCGCTCCCGGGCCCGCGTGCCCGGCGGCGGCTCGGCGGTCAGTCCGAGCGGTTCGAGCACCGCGCGGACAATCTCCGGAAGTTTCCCCTCGAGGTCGCGTTCGGCCGCGCGTTGCAGCGCCACCAGTGCCTGGCGGATCTCCTGGCGGCTGAAGAAGCCTTCGCCGCCACGCACCTGGAACGGCACGCCGGCCTCGGTGAGCGCTTCCTCGTAGACCTCGGACTGGGCGTTGATGCGGTACAGCACCGCGATTTCTGATGTCGCAGTACCGGACTCGATGAGCCGCTTGATGCTCTTGGCCACCGCAGTGGCCTCGGCGACCTCGTCGGGGTGTTCGGTGAACGTCGGCGTCGGACCGCCGTCGCGCTGGCCAACCAGGTGCAGCTTGCTGCCCGCCATCCTTCCGCGCGCGGCGGCGATGACGCGGTTGGCAAGCGACACCACCTGCGGGGTGGACCGGTAGTCACGCTCGAGTCGCACCACCGCGGCGTCGGGAAACCGGCGCGAAAAGTCGAGCAGGTACCGCGGCGTGGCGCCCGTGAACGAGTAAATGGTCTGGTTGGCGTCGCCGACGACCGTGAGGTCGTCGCGCTCCCCCAGCCATGCGTCGAGCACGCGCTGCTGCAGCGGCGTGACGTCCTGGTATTCGTCGACGACGAAACAGCGGTAGCGGTCGCGGAACTCCTGGGCCACCGCGGCGTCGTTCTCGATCGCGGCGGCGGTGTGCAGCAGCAGGTCGTCGAAGTCCAGCAGCGCCATCCCGTCGCGGCGGGCCTTGACCGTCTCGTACCCGGCGTAAACCGTGGCGATCTTGCCTGCGTCGAACGGGATGTCACGCGCAGCCTGCGCGACCGCGGCGGCGTAGTCCTCCGGACTGATCAAAGATGACTTGGCCCATTCGATTTCGCCGGCGAGGTCGCGCACGTCCTCGGTGCTGACCTGCATTCCAGCCCGGTTGGCGGCTTGCGCCACGACCGCGAATTTGGTGTCGAGCAGCTGCCATCCGGTGTCGCCGACGACGCGAGGCCAGAAGTAATGCAACTGGCGGCGAGCAGCCTGCGCGACCGCGGCGGCGTAGTCCTCCGGACTGATCAAAGATGACTTGGCCCATTCGATTTCGCCGGCGAGGTCGCGCACGTCCTCGGTGCTGACCTGCATTCCAGCCCGGTTGGCGGCTTGCGCCACGACCGCGAATTTGGTGTCGAGCAGCTGCCATCCGGTGTCGCCGACGACGCGAGGCCAGAAGTAATGCAACTGGCGGCGGGCCGCGGCGTGGAACGTCATCGCCTGCACGGATTTAGTGGAGACGCCGGCTTCATCGTTGATGAGCGCGCGCAACCGGCCCCGCATCTCCCCGGCGGCCCGCTGCGTGAACGTCACCGCCAGCACCTGGCCGGGCGCGACGTGGCCGGCCGCCACGAGGTGAGCGATGCGGCGGGTGATGGTGCGGGTCTTGCCGGTGCCCGCGCCGGCCAGCACGCACACGGGGCCGCGGGCGGCGAGGACGGCCTCACGCTGCTCGTCGTCGAGATCGTTGATGAGTATTTCGCGCGACGAGGCAGCCGCGGGAGCCTCAAGGGGCATGCGGACCATCTTGGCAGGGCGGCCCGACAAATCCCGGGCGGCCGGCGGGCATGTTGGCGGCATCCATTACGTTGAACGCGCTATGAGAGCTGCGCTGACCATGTACACCACCTCGTGGTGTGGCTACTGCTTCCGCTTGAAGACGCTTCTGAAGGCGGAAGGCATTCGGTTCGCCGAGGTCGACATCGAGGCCGATCGCGCCGCGGCGGAATTCGTGGCGTCGGTCAACGGCGGCAATCAGACGGTGCCGACACTGAAGTTCGCCGACGGGTCGACGCTGACCAATCCGAGCGGGGCCGAGGTCAAGGCCAAGCTGGCCAACTAGACCTCCTCGTCGAGATCGACGAAATGGCGTCTCCTGCTCGCTCTTTTGCGCCCAAATGTCGGTTTCGGCGAATCAGGTCTTAGTCCAGCGCCGCCCAGGATTCGATGATCTCCCGGGCGATCGATATCGACCCCGGCAGCAGCAGCCGCGACGGCGAATCACTGCTCCAGTCGCCGTGGTCGAGGGCTTCGCGGATCTCGGTTCGGGTGAACCAGGCGGCCTCCGCGATTTCGCCGTCGTTGAACGAGAACTCCTGCTCAGGGTCTCCGATGGCGTGAAAGCCGACCATCAGCGAGCGCGGGAACGGCCACGGCTGGCTGCCGAGATAGCGGACATCGGTGACCGTCAGCCCGATCTCCTCAGCGATCTCGCGCACGACGCACGACTCGAACGACTCGCCCGCTTCCACGAAACCGGCCAGCAGAGAGAACAGTCGCTCGGGCCATACCGTCTGACGGGCCAGCACCGCGCGGTCGTTGCCGTCGTGGACCAGGCAGATCACCGCAGGGTCGATGCGGGGGAACTCCTCATGGCCGTTGACCGGGTTGACCCTTGACCAGCCGCCCTTGATCGCCTTGGTGGGCGAGCCGTCGACGGCGCTGAACCGGGCGCTGTCATGCCAATTGAGCAGTGCGGTGGCCGTCGCCACCAGCTGGGCGCTGACATCGTCGAAGATCTGGCCGGCGCGGCGCAGGTCGAGCACCTCGGTTTCGGCGTGGGTGTCCTCCGGCCCTTCCAGGGCTGCGCGAATCGCCCACACGTGCGCACCCTCGGCGAGGCGGCCAAGGAACACCGCGCTGTCCGGTGGTTTGTCGCCGAGCTTGGCTGCCTTGCCGAGCACTACCTGGCCACCGGAGATCAGGACCTGGTTGCGGCGATCCACCCGCAGCAGTAGCGCATCGGCCCAGCCGGCCGTGGCGGCGTCGACGTCGGTGCGCAGAGTGTCGGCGCGGTCGGCGCCGACGCGGGACAGCAGCGGGACATTGCGCAGCTGAAACCAGGACGTCATCGGTCGTCTGCGCTGCGGATGTAGAGCAGCCGGTCACCGGTCTCGATGGCATCGACCTGTGCGTCGTCGACGCGCAGCAGCTCGCCGTTGCGGACAACCCCGAGCACGATGTCGGTCAGGTGCCGCGGCGAGCCGCCGACCTCTTTGGGCGTGACTTCCCGTTCGGCGATCGCGAACCCCGCGTCGGGGGTTAGCAGGTCTTCCATCATCTCCACAACGCTGGGGGTCTGCACCGCTATGCCCAGCAGCCGGCCCGCGGTCTCGGACGTCACCACGGTCGAGTCCGCTCCGGACTGCTCGAGCAGGTGCTGATTCTCGGCTTCCCGGACCGCGGCGATGATTTTCGCCTTGGGCGCCAGTTCGCGGGCGGTCAGAGTGACCAGGACCGCGCTGTCGTCGCGGTTGGTCGCGACGATGATCGCCTTGGCGTGCTGGGCACTGGCCAGCCGCAGCACCTCCGAGTCCGTCGCGTTGCCGCGGACGGTGACCAGGCCGGCGCTCTTCGCGCGCTCGAGTGCGGCCGCGTTCTCGTCGACGACCACGATGTCGGCCGGCGCCACCTCATCGCCGACCATCGCAGCGGCCGCGGTCCTGCCCTTCGTGCCGTAACCGACGATCACGATGTGGTTGCGCACTTTGTTCCTCCATCGCTGGATTTGGTAGACCTGCCGCGATTGCGTCGTCAGCGTTTCCACCGTCGTGCCGATCAGCACGATCAGGAAAGCGATCCGCAGCGGCGTGATGACCAGGACGTTGACGAGGCGAGCCTCTGGCGAGAACGGAGTGATGTCGCCGTATCCGGTGGTCGACAGCGACACCGTCGCGTAGTACAGGCAGTCCAGGAACGACAGCTGGTTGTCCTGCACGTCGCGATAGCCGTCGCGATCGAGGTAGACGATCATCACCGCCGCGAACAGCGCCCCCACTGCGTAGATGACGCGCGTGGTGATGCGGCGGGCAGGGCTGACCGGTTCGCTCGGGATCTGCACCGTGTCGGTGAGGGCGTGGACAGGCCGATCAGCAAGCGACACATCGAACCTGCGGAGCCGACGCCGCAATCTGCCCTTAGCCACGAGGGTTAGTCACCGATTGGGGCTCCCGCACCAGCACAATGTAATCATGACCTCTCCCCCACCCGAACTGCAGCCGATCGCCAGCCCCACGCCCGCCTACCGGCTGCCGCGATGTCCCCCGCAAGCGGGTGGGCCCCCAGCTTGCGAGGGGAGTGCCCCCAGCTGGGGGTGCGATCGCGCGGCTGCCGCTGCAGATCCCGATGATCGCCGCGGCGCTCAAGATCTTTCGCAACTCTTAGGCCGCGTCCAGCAGCGCAGCCAGGTCGTCCCCGTCGGGCAGCTTCTCAGGGTTGACCGTCTGCCCGGTGCGCACATAGTGGAAGGCGGCACGCACCTTGTCGACCGGGCAGCCTTGGAGCGCCGCCCACGCCAGCCGGTACACCCCGAGCTGAACGGCCGCATGCCGCTTGGCCTCCGGCGTATCCGGAGGCTCGCCGGTCTTCCAGTCCACCACCGTGGCGCCGCCGTCCTCGTCGGCGAAGACGGCATCGATGCGGCCGCGCACCACACGGCCGGCGATCATCATGTCGAACGGCACCTCCACCTCAATCGGCGTGCGGGCGGCCCACGGCGACACCGCGAACACGGCCTGCAGCTCGGCCAGCTGTTCACCGTCGCCCGACTCGCGATCGACCGCGCCGGGTAAGTCGTCGAGGTCGAACAGCCGCCCGGCGTGAAAGAACCGCTGCACCCAGTCGTGGAATGCGGTGCCCAGCAACGCATGTGGATCCGGGCGAGTCGGTAGCCGCCGCATCAGCCGCTGCGCGACAGCGTCAGGGTCGCGGCCGAGCTCGACCAGGGTGCTGACCGACAGTCCCCCGCAAGCGGGAGGGCCCCCAGCTTGCGAGGGGAGTACCCCCAGCAGGAGCTGGGGTGCAGTGGGCCGCTCGGTCGCGCGATCGCGTTCGGCGAGCAGCGCGTCGACGTCGGCCGCCCACCCGTCGACATCCGGGACGTCGCCCCTGAAGTGACCCGACATAGCCTGCGTCACCAGCGCCGCACCGGCGTCGACGTCGCTGCGGCATGAACCGGCCGGGTCAGCGGGCCAAACCGCTTCGATCACCTTGTCCCGCAACGGGTTCGGCTCACCGTCCGCTGGATCCGGCGCCCACTGCTCGACGACGCCGCACGGGTCGCCGGCGGCGGTCGACTGCTCGATGATGTCCCTGAGTTCGCAGAGGAAACCCGATGGCCCCCGGGGTTTGGCCTCGGTGGCGCCCCAGTGATGACCCGACAGCAACAGCGTGTCCTCGGCGCGGGTGATCGCCACGTACAGAAGTCGGCGCTCTTCGTCGATGCGGCGCTGCTCGAGGTGGCGTTTGTGGTCGGAGATCTTGTCCGACAACTTCTTTCGATCAAAGACGTCGGACGTGTCGAGCACCGGCACGCCGTGCTCGGAGACGGTGGCCCTGTCACCGCGCAGCAGTGGTGGCAGATCACCCGCATCGGTGAGCCAGGTTCGCGTCGACGCGGTGGACGGGAACACCCGGCCGCTCAGGTGGGGCACCGCCACCACCTGCCACTCCAAGCCTTTGGCGGCGTGCACGGTCAGAATCTGCACGCGGTCATGGGCGACGGAGACCTCGGCGGGCGCAAGCCCGTTCTCGACCTGCTCGGCGGCGTCGAGGAATGCCAGCAGTCCCGGCACGGTCGCGCCGCGCCGGGCGGCGAAGTCGGCTACCACGTCGGCGAACGCGTCGAGGTGCTCGGTTCCCGTCCAGCCCGCGGAGACGGGCCGGGCCGCCCGGACTTCGGTATCCACCCCGAGCACGCGCCGCACCTCGGCGACCAGCTCCGGCAGCGGGTGGGAAAGGTGGGCACGCATCGCGGTCAGCTCGCGGCCCAGCGCCACAATCCGGGTGTAACCGACCGCCGAGTATCCCGCCGGCGGTCCGGGATGACAGAGCGCATCGGCCAGACAGGCCGTGTCGGCGTCGGGCGCGGCCAGCGCGACGATCTGCTCGGTCGTGGAGTCATGCGTCGTCCGGTCAGCGCTGTCGAGGTCGACGGCGCGTCGCCACAGCGCGGAGATGTCGCGGCCACCCAAACGCCACCGCGGCCCGGTGAGCACGCGCATGGCGGCGGCCCCGGCGGTGGGGTCGGCCACCAGCCGCAGCGTCGCAACCACGTCGGCCACCTCGGGCACACCGAGCAGGCCCGCCAGGCCGACCACCTCGACCGGCAACCCGCGCGCGGTGAGTGCGTCGGCCATCGGCGCGGCGTCGGCGTTGCGGCGCACCAGCACCGCGGCCGTCGGTGCCGCGCCAGGGGATTCGTGGTAGATCCGCGCCAAATGATCCGCCACCCAATCGCGTTCGGTCGCCACGTCGGACAGCAGTGCGCACCGGATGGTGCCCGACTCTGCGCCGGGCCGGGGTCGCAGCGCCCGCACCGCGACGGAGCGGCGCCGTGCCTGCGCCGACACCGCGTTGGCCAGATACAGAGCGCGCGGCGGATTGCGCCAGCTGGTACGCAGCTCCAGTGCCGGTGCGGGGGTTCCGTCCGACCGGGGGAAGTCGGTGGTGAACCGCGGCAGGTTGGTGGCAGACGCACCTCGCCAGCCGTAGATCGACTGAATCGGGTCGCCCACCGCGGTCAGGGCCAAGTCGTCGTCGACCCCGCCACCGAACAACGACGACAGCGCGACCCGCTGCGCATGCCCGGTGTCCTGATACTCGTCGAGCAACACCACCCGGTACCGGTTGCGCAGCCGCTCACCGACTTCGGGGAAGTTCGACGCCAAGCTCGCGGCCGAGGCCATCTGCATGCCGAAGTCCATCACCTTGTCGGCGCGCATGCGTGTGTGCAGCGCATCGATCAGCGGGACGAGCTCGCTGCGTTCGGTCTGGGTGCCCAGCATCCGCAGCAGCCACTGGCTCGGACCACGGTCACGCTGATAGGGACCCGCAGGCAGCGTATGCACCAGGCGCTCCAGTTCGACGTGCGTGTCGCGCAGTTGCTCGGTGTCGACGAGGTGCTCGGCCAGCTGCCCGGCCAACCGGAGCACCATCGCGGTGATGGCGGCGGGTGTCTTGTCGGTTTCGAGGTGCTCCGGATGTTCGCAGACCACCCGAAAAGCCAACTGCCACAGTTCGGTTTCCGACAGCAGCCGGGTGTCGGGCTCAACCGGTAGCAACAGCCCGTGCTCGCGCAACAGGTTTCCGGCGAACGCATGGTACGTGCTGACGGTCACCGGGTCGTCGGCCACATCCTCGCCTCCCACGAGGCCGGTGCCGGCGAGGCGCGCCAGCCGAGTGCGTACCCTGCGCAGCAACTGGCCGGCGGCCTTGCGCGTGAACGTCATGCCGAGCACGTCACCGGGCCGGGCGTATCCGTTGGCGACCAGCCACACCACCCGGGCGGCCATCGTTTCGGTCTTACCTGCGCCGGCTCCGGCGATGACCACCAGCGGCCCGGGCGGCGCGGCGATGACCGCGGCCTGCTCATCGGTGGGCGCGAAAAGGCCCAGCGCGTAGGCGAGTTCGGCGGGGGCGTACTGCGGCGTCATGGCCGACCGCCGGCGACGGGCTGGGCGGGGCACATCGCCCGCACGGGGCAATGCGCGCAGCCGTCGTTGATGCGCGCCACGAACTGCGGCCCCCGGGTGGCGGCCGCGGCTCGCTGCACGATCTCGCGCCATTCGCCATGAGCATCGGGCGTCAACGCGTCCTGTTCACGCTCGGTCGCACCGCCGGCGCTGGTCTTGCCGAGATAGACCAGCCGGCCACCACCCGCGGTATCACCTTGCGGCAGAAGCCCTTCCGCAACGGCCAACTGGTACATCGCCAGCTGGGCGTGATGCTGCGCGTCGTCCTTGGTGACCGGGCTCTTGCTGGTCTTGATGTCGACGACCACCAATCGGCCCGCGCTGTCACGTTCGAGCCGGTCGAGCCTGCCGCGCAGGCGTACCCCCGGCCGGGTGTCGTCGCCGCCGCCGACCACCACGTCGACGCCGATCTCGGTGCCGACCTCCGTGAGCTCATGCCTGCTCTGCGCCCGCCACTGCGTAAAGGTCGAGAGCATCGCCCGGTGCCGCGCGAGCTCGTTATGCGAATACCACTCGGAGTCGAATGGCAAATTGTGCCAGACCTTTTCGAGGTCGTTAAGCATCTGGCTCTCGGTCTTTCCCGCATCGGCCACCAGAGCGTGCAGCAGTGAGCCGACCGCCGAGCGCACGTCCCGGCCGTCGGTGCCGCCGTGGCGTTCGAGCAGCCAGCGCAGCGGACAATCGGCCAGCGTCTGCAGCGTGGACGGCGACAGCGTCAAAGTGTGGTCGTCCCCGCACCACAGCGGTTCATCGCTGGACAGCGGCGTCATGCCATACCACTGTGTCGGGTCGGCGCCGGCCACTCCGCCCGCGGCGAGCCGCGCCAATTGTGCTGCCGCGCAGGCGCGCACCGTGTCGTCGACCCCACCGGGCGGGGCGCACACCACGGCGCGAAGCCGGCCAACGAGCGCCGTCGGCGCCAGCACCCGCGGGGCGGTGATGGGTTCCGGATCATCAGGGTCGGGATCGGTCGTCAGTGCGGCCAGTTCGTAGCAGAACGAAGACGGCAGCATCGAGTCGTTTCCACTGTCGCTGTCGACAGCGGTGACCAGCAGGCGGCTGCGGGCCCGGCCCATGGCCGCGATCAGCAGCCTCCGTTCCTCGGCCAACAGTGGCGCCCTGGTCGACAATCCCCGATCGGCGGGGGTGGCGACGCCGTCCATGATGTCGACGAGCTGCTGGGTGGCGAGCACGCCTCCCCTGGGCATCGTGTTGGGCCACAACCCTTCCTGCAGCCCGGCGATGACCACGAATTCCCACTCCCTGCCCAGCGCCGAATGCGCGCTGAGCACCGCAACTGCGTGGGGTTCCGCGCGTGGGTCGCGGGGCACCGAGGGAAGGCCGAGGGCTGTGACGTGGTCGATCAGACCGAGCAGCGAGGCGCCGGCGGTGCGCGTGACGTACTGCTCGGCGACGTCGAACAGTGCCGTGACGGCGTCGAGGTCGCGATCGGCTTGCGTTCCGGCGGGACCGCCGCGTTCGCTGGCGGCCAGCCAGCGCCGCTGCAGACCTGACCGGTGCCAGGCTTGCCACAGCGTGTAGCGGGGATCCAGCTCGTCGTCGGCGCTGCGGCGCGCGGCGGCCAGTACGGCACGCACGCGCTGTAGCGGGCGCGCTTGATCGGCGGACAGTCCCCTTGTTCCCTTCTCGAGCGCTCCGACCAGCAGATCGGCGAATTCGCGCGACGGGTGCCCGTTCCCCGCGCGGCGCAGCGCGCGTCGCAGCTGACGTATCGACACCGGATCGACCCGGCCGATGGGCCCGGTCACGAGTGAAAGCGCCCGCTCGCCGTCGAGTCCTCGCGCGGTGGTGTCGAGGACCGTCAGCAGTGCCCCCACCGCCGGCTGCTCGGCCAGCGGCGTGTTTGGCTGCGGCAGGTCGACCGGAACTCCGGCGGCGGCCAGCGAGCGGGCCAGCGGGGCGCCAAGCCGCGGAACCGAGCGCACCACGACTGACATCTGTGACCACGGCACGCCGTCGACCAAATGTGCGCGACGCAATGCGTCGGCGATCAACGCCGCTTCGGCGTGAGGTGATGCGGCGATGCGCACGGAAAGCGAGCCCGGTTGCCCGCCAACGCCTGTCAGTAGGCGACCCGCGTCGGCGCCCGGCAGCCTGCCGGCGACGCCCGTGATCGCGGCCGCGATGGCCGGTGCGCAGCGGTGCGATTCGGTCAGGGTGATCGCCGGCTCGTCCCCGCGCAGCAGTGCGGGATCAGCACCGCGGAAACCGAATACCGACTGGTTGGGGTCTCCGGCGATGACGGCGAGTTCGGCGCCCGCGGACAGCACCCGCACCAGCCGGGCGGCCTGCGGATCGAGATGCTGCGCGTCGTCGACAAGAAGCAGCTCGATGCGACCTCGTTCGTTGGCAAGCAGGTCGGCGTCGATAGCGAACGCTTCGAGCGCCGCGCCGACGAGTTCGGCGGCGCCCAACGCCGGCACGGTGGCCTGCGGGGCCGCCATCCCTACCGCGGAGCGCAGCAGCATGATCTGTTCGTAGGCCTGTGCGAACTGGCCGGCGGCCAGCCATTCGGGGCGGCCCGCGCGCCGCCCGACGCGTTGCAGCTCAACGGGATCCACGCCGCGTTCGGTGCAGCGGGCGAGCAGGTCGCGCAGTTCGGTGGCGAATCCGACGGTGCTCAGCGCGGGCCGCAACTGCGTCGGCCACGCCACGGCGGCGGCGTCGCCGTCCTCGAGATCACCGGCGAGCAGTTCCCGGATGATGCCGTCCTGCTCCGCGCTGGTGATCAACCGCGGCGGCGGGTCGCCGTTGCGCTGCGCCGCGAGTCGCAGCACCGCGAACGCATATGAGTGCACGGTGCGGACCAACGGTTCCCGGACCACAGCGCGCTCGCCCGCACCGAGCAGGGCGGAGGTGATCGCGGCCCTGGCCTGTGCGCCGAGCCGGGCCGAACCCGTCAACAGCAGAACCGATTCCGGGTCGGCGCCCGCGGCGATGTGTGCGGCCGCGGTTCGAATCAACAGGCTGCTCTTGCCCGTTCCCGCCCCGCCGAGCACCCGAACCACGCCGCGCATGGCGGGCTCCGTCAGCGCCGTCGGAGTGAGGTCGGTGTGCGGTGCGGACATGTGGGCATGACACCACGGGGGTCCGACAACCGGACACATCGCCTGCTGGCAGCATCGACGGCGTGACCGATGTCTTGCACGTGCACCGCTATGGCCCGTCCCGTCCACCGCAGGTTCTGGCCATCCACGGGTTGACCGGACACGGTCAGCGGTGGCAGACGGTGGCAACGCGGTATCTGCCCGAGCTGTCGATCGCCGCGCCGGACCTGATCGGACACGGCAGGTCGTCGTGGGCGGCGCCGTGGACGCTCGACGCGAACGTGGCGGCACTGGCCGACCTGCTCGACGGCGCGGATCCGGTCGTGGTGGTCGGGCATTCGTTCGGCGGAGCGGTGGCGCTCAATCTCGCGGCGGCCCGGCCGGATCTGGTCGTGGCGCTGGTGCTACTGGACCCGGCGGTGGCCCTGGACGGCGAACGGATGCGCGATGCCGCTGACGACATGTTCGCCTCTCCCGACTACACCGATCGCGAGGAGGCCCGCGCGGAGAAGGTGTCGGGATCGTGGGGTGAGGTCGACTCCGACGAGCTGGAGCGCGAACTCGACGAGCACCTCATCGACCTGCCGAACGGCCGCGCGGGATGGCGGATCAGCATTCCGGCGATGTTGTCGTACTGGAGCGAGCTGGCCCGGCCAATCACCTTGCCACGCAACGGGACACCGACGACGTTGGTGCGGGCCACCCGCACCGACCCGCCCTATGCGACAGACGCGCTCATCTCGTCGCTCGAGGCGCAGTTGGGAGCGGATTTCACGCTGCAGGAGTGTGATTGTGATCACATGGTGCCCCAGGCGCGGCCGGCCGACACCGCGGCGGTGATCCGCGAGCAGCTGGACCGGGCTTAGCGATGCCTGCGGTCACAGACGAGCAGGTCGAATCCGTGCGCGCGCTGGTGGCGTCCATCCCCGCGGGTCGCGTGTCGACGTATGGCGACATCGCCGACGCAGCAGGGCTTTCCAGTCCGCGGATCGTCGGCTGGATCATGCGCACCGACTCGTCGGACCTACCGTGGCATCGAGTGATCAGGGCCTCCGGCCGCCCGGCGCCTCATCTGACCTCCCGGCAATTGGAGCTCCTGCGCGCCGAAGGGGTGCTCGCTCACGACGGCCGTATCCCGCTTGCCGAGGTTCGCCACGAGTTCTGAGGACGCCGACCGTGGGGCCTATGGACAGATCTCGGCCCTTCTGCGTACATAACGCCCACGCTCGGCGTCAGACCTAGAGCACCAACCGCACCAACGCGGCGGTGCGGGCCAGACCCGGGAACGCGGTGGCCGTCGAACGCGGATGCAGTGCGTGTACGGCGAGCCGGAACATCAAGGCGCGCAACAACATCTGCGGCCACTCCGGCAGCGGGCCCCACCGCTCGATGAGGCCGTCGTCGGCTTCCCCCCACGACAGCGCGTCGACGACGACCACTCCTGCCGCCCATGACGCCGGCCGCCAGTACGGGGTGATGTCGGTGATGCCCGGAGCCGCGGTGCCGGCGAAAAGCACTGTGCCGTAAAGGTCTCCGTGCACCAACTGACTGGGGCTCTTGGTCGGTCGGCGCAGCGCGGCCAGCTGATTGATCAGCTCGATCGACCGCTGCCCGTCCGCCGAGCCGGGTGCCACCCGCGCTCCCGGCGGCAGGGAATGCAGCGGCCGCTCCTCCCATGCCGCCCGATCGGCGGCGATAAACACGTCGACGTCGGCCCACGGCGCAACCGGCGGCTGGGTCAGGAAACGTGGCCGCTCGAGTTTGGCGGTCGCCTCGTGTAGCCGCACCGCGGCCGAAACCACTTCGTCATGGCGCGGTTCCGGGGTGCCTGCGACGTACGTATCGGCGCGCCAGCCCGCCACCACGTACCGTCCGTCGGTCGAGCGCACCGGCCGGGCCAGCCGCACACCGTCGACGAACAACGTCTCGCGGACCTTCGCCGACCACGCGGCGCGGGCATGGTCGGCCACCATCGACAGCACGACCTCGCCGCAGCGCCAGCCGCCCTCCCAACTCGCGCCGAGCGCAACCGGCCGCACTCCGGTCAACCCGAACGCCGCCAGCACATGATCCGGCGGCCGCTCGACACTCACCACCTCAGCCTAAGCGGAGGTCCGGCAAACGGGCCGTTAGTACATCACCATGTCGGGTTCGAGTTGCTTGCCCCATGCGACGATTCCACCCTGCACATGCATCGCGTCGGAGAAGCCGGCCCGTTTCACGATGGCCAGAACCTCGGCCGAGCGCACCCCCGTCTTGCAGTAGAACACGGGTGTGCGGTCGACCTGCAATCTGGCCAATGCCTCGCCCGTTTCGAACGCGGCCTTCGGGATCAGCTCGGCGCCCTCGATGCGGTTGATGTCCCACTCGACGGGCTCACGCACGTCGATCAGCGCCAGCGGCTTGCCCGAGTCGAGCAGCTCACGAAGCTCACGCGGGGTGATCGTCGAATCGGCCGCTGCGTCGGCGGCTTCGGCGGACACCACACCGCAGAATTCCTCGTAGTCGATCAGCTCGGTGATCTTCGGCGTGGCCGGATCCTTGCGGATCTTGATCGTGCGGTAGGTCATGTCGAGCGCGTCGTAGACCATCAGCCGGCCCAGCAGCGGATCGCCGATGCCGGTGATCAGCTTGATGGCCTCGGTGCCCATCACCGACGCGATCGACGCGCACAGGATGCCGAGCACGCCACCCTCAGCGCAGGACGGCACCATGCCGGGCGGCGGCGGCTCGGGGTACAGATCGCGGTAGTTCAGGCCACGCCCGTCGGGGGCGTCCTCCCAGAACACCGAGACCTGGCCCTCGAAGCGGTAGATGGAACCCCAGACGTACGGCTTGCCGGCCAGCACGGCGGCGTCGTTGACCAGATAGCGCGTCGCGAAATTGTCGGTGCCGTCCAGGATGAGGTCGTACTGCTGGAACAGATCGACGGCGTTTTCCGGCTCCAGGCGCAGCTCGTGCAGCCGCACCTCGACCAGCGGATTGATCTCGCGGATCGAGTCGCGCGCGCTTTGCGCCTTGGAGCGGCCGATATCAGACTGACCGTGGATGATCTGTCGCTGCAGATTGGACTCGTCGACGACATCGAACTCGACGATGCCGATGGTGCCCACCCCGGCCGCGGCCAGGTACAGCAGAGCCGGCGACCCGAGCCCGCCGGCGCCGATCACCAGCACCTTCGCGTTCTTGAGTCGCTTCTGTCCGTCCACGCCCAGGTCCGGGATGATGAGGTGACGGCTGTAGCGCGCGACCTCCTCGCGCGTCAGCTCGGCCGCCGGCTCTACCAGCGGCGGCAACGACGTCGACACCGAATTCTCCTCATTTCCGCCAAGTGAGCGGCCGCGTCAACGCGGCCAAACCGCACACCTTCACAATAGGCACATCGCACAACCGCGAACGCCGGGCATAACTTCCCAATCGTCTTGCGCGAGCGACCGCTTTTGCACGCCTGCGAACGGTGTGTCGGCGCGCAGACACGGTCGCTCGCGGGGAGGTGGTCAGGCGATCGGGTAGGGCCAGGGGTTGAACCGGCAGGTTTTGCCGTCCGGGTTGACGGTCCCCGGGTCGAACCTGGCCGCGTCATTGTTGTTCGTGGAGAACGTCTGCTGCATCATCACCGGCGCCAGGTCACCGTTGGCGGCGCAGGCCTCGTGGCGCTGATAGCCGATCGCGTGGCCGACCTCGTGGTTGATCAGGTACTGCCGGTATGAGCCGACGTCGCCCTGAAATGGCACCGCGCCGCGCACCCAGCGCGCCTCGTTGATGAACACCCGGGGCTGCCCGTCGGCGTAGGCCGGGTTGTAGCAGGAGGTCTCCAGCTGGATGTCGTAGCCGCAACCCTCGCGCACCGTCATCGGTGAGCTCAACGACACCCGGAAGTCGGGCTGGCCTTGAAAGGTCCCATCGACGCGAGCGAACGCGAACTGCGGATTGTGCGTCCAGCTCTTGGGATTGGCGAGGGTTTCGCTGACCATCCGGGCGTAACCGTCGTCGCCGCCGAACGTCGTGGTGTCGACGCCATCCTCGACCTCGACGGTGTACGTGAACTCCTTGGCGGTGCCCTCCCCCACCTTCGGTGTGCCGCCGGGCACGATGTGCCACGTCTTGGCGCCGGCCTCCGTGAACGGTCCGCCATCGGGCAGGATCCCGGTGGGCAGGTTGGCGTCGAATTGGGTCAACCCCTTCGGTGGTGCCCCGATGATCGCGGTGCTCGCCACGCCGATGGTCGGGGGGCCCTGCACCGGGCCTTCGGCCCTCGTCGGCTCGGGCACGCTGGTCCCGGTGATGGTCTGGTACACCACGACAGCCGTCAACGCGATCAGTACCGGCAGCGCGTAGGCCCGCCAGCCGTAGGTCGAGATGAAGCGGCCCAGCCAGGTCTGCTTGCGCCACCGGCGACGGTCGTCGCGGTTGGACCTGACCCGGCCGGAGTCCCCGGCGAGCGGGTCGCGCTGCGCGCGCAGCGGCTCTCGCCACTCGTCGCGCAGCACAGGCACGCGACCACCCCCGCGACGCCCCGGGTCGTACGTCACCGAAACAGGATGACACAGGCCAGAGAACTTGCACTTCTGGCGCGCCACCAACGCCGGCACGAGACATCCTCGAGTGCAGGCCCCGGCAACGGTAGTAGTGTCGTGGCGAAACGAACCGTGATTGAGGACGTAATGAGCGAACTCGCCAACGCCGAGACAGGCGTCGGCTCCAGCGCTACCCGGCGTGGAAACAGGCTGCCCCGCGACGAGCGCCGTGGGCAGTTACTCGCCGCCGCCAGCGACGTTTTCGTCGACCGCGGTTATCACGCCGCAGGCATGGACGAGATCGCCGACCGCGCCGGTGTAAGCAAACCCGTTCTCTACCAACACTTTACGTCGAAGCTGGAGCTCTACCTGGCGGTGCTGCAGCAGCACGTCGAGAATCTGGTTTCCGGCGTGCGCCAGGCGCTGCGCACCACCACCGACAACCGGCAACGGGTGCGCGCCGCCGTCGCGGCGTTCTTCGACTTCATCGAGCACGACGGCCAGGGTTACCGGCTGATCTTCGAGAACGACTACGTCACCGAGCCGCAGGTCGCCGCGCAGGTGAAGGTCGCCACCGAGGCCTGCACCGATGCGGTGTTCGATCTGATCAGCCACGACTCCGGCCTGGAACCCCACCGGGCCCGGATGATCGCGGTCGGTCTTGTTGCCATCAGCGTCGACTCTGCGCGCTACTGGCTGAACAACGAGCGGCCGATCTCGAAGGAAGACGCAGTGGGAGGCACGGTGCAATTCATCTGGGGCGGCTTGTCCCACGTGCCGCTCACCCGGTCTTAGCGGACTCGGCTCCGACACCGAAGCCGACGCGGCGCACGTCGGCGGCACCGATTTCGACGTAGGCGATCTTCGCCGTCTGCACCAGGAACCGGCGGCCCTTCTCGTCGGTCAAGGTCAGCACGCCGGAATCCTTGGCCAGCGCGTCGGTGACTGCCTTCTCCACCTCGCTGGGTGTCTGCGCGCTGTTGAAAATGAGCTCGCGCGGGCTGTCCGTGACACCGATCTTGACCTCCACGCTGGACCCTTTCGTTCCGTGAACCCCTCTTGGAAATGAGGCTAGTGGACGGTGCAGGCGCGGCGCCGCGCCGGCCACTTCGCGACGAGCGAACGACGATGCAGGCGGTGAGCGAGGAGACGTCTGAAACCTCGACCGAACCGAGTCCGGACCGTGACCCAACACCCAGCGCGTCAACCTCAACCGTCACTCACGTCTCGATAGCATCAGGTCCGGCATTGCACAGAAAAGATCGGGAAAAGCTGGATGAACAGGCCTTATACCGCACATTCTCCGTATTCTCTGACCCCGACCGAGCGGATCCGTAGCCCGCTGGAGGACACCCCCGAAACCGTCAACCTCGGCCACCACTCCTACGAGGAGCATCCGGATCTCGAGGAGTTCGACGACTACGAGGATTACGACGACTACGACCCCATTGATCGCCGGTGGATCTGGATCGCCGGGGTCGCCGGCGCGATCCTGCTCGTCGCGGTGATCTGCACCGTAGTCATCCTCGGTGGCGGTGACAGCGGATCCGTGTCGACCATCGTCGCTGCGCCGACGACCACTGCGCCGGCAGCGACCACCTCGGCGCAGGCCGCCTCCACGACGCCGTCGGCGCCCCCGCCTGCCGCGTCACTGCCGCCGGAAACGGTGACCACGGTCACGCCCACCGCGAGCGCCCCGCCCAGTACGGCACCGACCGAAGCAGCGCCATCGCCGCGCACGATCACCTACACCGTGACCGGCAATAGGCAGCTGATCGATCTGGTGACGGTGATCTACACCGATCAGCAGGGGGCGCTGCAGACCGACGTCAACGTCGCGCTGCCGTGGTCGAAAACCGTTGTGCTGGACCCGGGCGTCGAGCTGAGCTCGGTCACGGCGACGAGCGTGGGCGGTCAGCTCAACTGCAGCATCACCGACGCTTCGGGCGGCTTGATCGCCCAGCAGAGCGCGAACTCGATGATCGCCACCTGCACGAAGTAGCCCTCAGGCCAGGCCCAGCTCGTGCATCCGGGTGCTGTGGGTGCGCTGCAGACGGTCGAAGAACTCCGTCATCTGCGTCAGGCCCTCGCCGCTGGTCATCACCAGGTCGACGAGTTCGTCGTGGTCGGCTAGGACGTACTGGGCCTGGGTGATCGCTTCGCCGAGCAGCCGCCGCGACCACAGCGCCAGCCGGTGACGCTGCTTTTCGCTCGCCGTCACGGCGGCCTGGATCTCGGCGACGACGAACTGCGAGTGCCCGGTCTCCGACAGCACCGCCCGCACGATGTCAGAGACCTCGTCGGGCATCGAATCGGCGATCTCCAAGTAGAAGTCGGCCGCCAGCGCGTCACCGATGTAGGTCTTCACGAGCGCTTCCAGCCATGTGCTCGGTGTGGTGAGCCGGTGGTAGTTCTCCAGCGCCGACGCGTATTTCGTCATTGCGGGAACGACGTCGACTCCCCTGCGCTCCAGCGCATCTCGGAGCACCTCGTAGTGGTACATCTCCGCGGCCGCCATGCTGGCCATGTTGATCCGGCCGCGCAGGTTGGGCGCCATCCGCGCCTCGTCGGAGAGCCGGTAGAACGCCGCCACCTCGCCGTAGGCCAACAGCGCGAACAGCTCGTTGACACCCGGATGCTCGGCCGACATGCCCGACGCAACCGAGGTGGTGAGCTGCTCGGGCGGAACCGGCGGCGCCGGATTCATGGCATTCATGGCCCAACTCTAGACGCCGAGTGGCGTGCCGATCGCCGGGCAACCCGGCCAGCTATCATGGACGTAGGCAGTGGCTCGCAAGAGGTGAGCCGTTACCCAAGAAATGTGCGTGCACGCAGATGGCCCGCCCCCCTCGGCGCAGGGCCCTGGCTGTAGCTTCGTCGAACTCGTGCGCGCGTGGACGCAACGAGGATTGACATTGAAAGGCTACGTCTACCTAGCATGACGCATCTAAACCCAACATTTGCTGAACTCGCAGTGCGCGACGAAATAGTGCGTGCGCTGGCCGAACAAGGCATTGAACATTCATTTGCCATTCAAGAGCTGACGCTGCCGCTCGCGCTGGCCGGAGACGATCTGATAGGCCAGGCCCGCACCGGGATGGGCAAGACCTACGCCTTCGGTGTGCCGCTGCTGCAGCGCATCACCAACGACACCGACCGCACGCTGAGTGGCATTCCCCGCGCACTCGTCGTTGTGCCGACCCGCGAGCTGTGCCTGCAGGTGTCGGGCGACCTGGCTGTCGCGGCGAAATACCTCAGAGCCGAGGATCGCAAGTTGTCCGTCGTGTCGATCTACGGTGGACGGGCCTACGAGCCACAGATCGACGCGCTGCAGGCCGGCGCCGACGTCGTCGTCGGCACGCCCGGCCGGCTCTTGGATCTCGCGCAGCAGGGCCACCTGCAGCTGGGCGGGATCTCCGTGCTCGTGCTCGACGAGGCCGACGAGATGCTGGATCTCGGCTTCCTGCCCGATATCGAACGAATCCTGCGCCAGATCCCCGGCGCGCGGCAGTCGATGCTGTTCTCGGCCACCATGCCGGACCCGATCATCACGCTGGCCCGTACCTTCATGAGCCAGCCGACCCACATCCGTGCAGAGGCGCCCCACTCGTCGGCCGTGCACTCCACCACCGAGCAATTCGTCTATCGCGCGCACGCGCTGGACAAGGCGGAGCTGGTCAGCCGGGTGCTGCAGGCCAACGGCCGCGGTGCGACGATGATCTTCACCCGCACCAAGCGCACCGCGCAGAAGGTGTCCGACGAGCTCGCCGAGCGCGGGTTCAAGGTCGGCGCCGTGCACGGCGACCTGGGCCAGGCGGCCCGCGAGAAGGCGCTGAAATCCTTCCGCTCCGGCGACATCGACGTGCTCGTCGCCACCGATGTGGCCGCGCGCGGCATCGACATCGACGACGTCACCCACGTGATCAACTATCAGATCCCCGAGGATGAGCAGGCCTATGTGCACCGCATCGGCCGCACCGGGCGTGCCGGCAAGACCGGTGTCGCCGTCACTCTCGTGGACTGGGACGAGTTGGCCCGCTGGGAGATGATCGACAAGGCGCTCGGCTTGAATTGCCCGGCTCCCGCCGAAACCTACTCGAGCTCACCTCACATCTACGCCGAGCTCGACATCCCGACAGACGCCAAGGGCACCGTTGGTCTGCCAAGCTTGTCGGGCCCGTCGAAGCAAGCCAAGCGGCCCGCGAAGAACGGCGAGAAGCCCACCCGGCGCAGCAACCGCACGCGTCGGCGCACCCGCGGCGGTCAATCGCCCACCGCTCACCCCGAGGCCTCGACCGAGCAGGCAGCGCCGGCCGCCGACGATGAGCAAAGCGCTGAGGGAGAACAAGCCGGCCGGCGCCGTCGTCGCCGTCGCCCGCGCAAGGCCGCGGCTGCCAGCACCAGCTAGCGAGGTCCCCGCCACCCGATGGTCAAACCCGAGCGCCGCACCCGGGCCGACGTGGTGGCGGCAGTGGCGATCGTGGCGGTGGTCGCTGTGGTCGCCGCGCTGATCTGGTGGACCAGTGACGCGCGCGCCACGAGCAGCAGGCCCGCCGAAACACCCGTCCCCAATCTGACACCGGCCAAGGTGGTGCCGCCGACGCTGCGCCCGCTGTGGACGGCGCCCAGCCCGAAGACGACCCTGCCGCTCGTGGTGGCCGGTGTAGTGGTGACAGGAAACGGCCGTGATGTCGAGGGCCGGGACCCGGCCACCGGCAATGCGCTGTGGAGCTACGCGCGCGACGTCGACCTCTGCGGGGTCACCTGGGTGTACCACTACGCGGTGGCGGTCTATCCCGACGTTCGCGGCTGCGGGCAGGTCAGCACGATCAATGCGAAGACCGGTCAGCGCGGCCCCGCCCGCACCGCATACGCCGACCCAGAAGTCACGCTGTCCTCGGACGGCACCACCGTGCTCTCGGCCGGTGACAGCCGGCTCGAGATGTGGCGCTCGGACATGGTCCGGATGCTGTCGTACGGCGCGATCGACGCCCGTATCAAGCCGGGGACACTGGCCTCCCCGCTATGCCGGCTGGTGTCGACGGCGGCCAGCTCCACCGCGGTGTCGGTGCTCGAGGCCTGCCCGAACCAGGCCGACCTTCGGCTGACGCTTCTACGGCCCGCCGACGAGGAAGACACCCCCGAACTGAAGTACGTGCCGCAGCCCGGGGTCACCGACGAGTCGGGGGCGCGGGTGATCGCCGTCTCGGAAACCACGACCGCCGTCTACGTGCCCGCGCCCAAGCCGGTGGTCAACATCGTCGACGAAACCGGTGCCACGGTCGCGAGCACGCTGATGACCAAGCCGCCGTCGCCCGAAGCCGCGATGTCGCGGGCCGGGGATCTGATCACCTGGTGGACCGGCGAGGACCTAATGGTGTTCTCCGCCAACGGTCTTCGCTACAAATTCACCATCGCGGCGGCGGGCCGGAATGTTCCGCTGGGCCCCGGGACCGTGATGGCGGGCAAACTGCTTGTTCCCGTCACCGACGGGTATGACGTGTTCGACGCGGCCACTGGTAAAGGCGAGCGTCACATTCCGCTGCACAGACCGGCCGATTCAGCTCCGGTGGTGCCTGCGGCGGCGGGATCGACACTGCTCGAGCAGCGCGGCGACGAACTGGTCGCGCTGGGCTAGACGTCCGGAGTAAAGGTGGCCAGCGCCTCGCCGCTCTTCCAGTGCTTGAGCAGCGCCGCCGCCAGTTCCCGGTACGCGTGTGCGCCCTTGTTCTTCCGGCTGGCCAGCACTGACGCGCCCGACGCGCTGGCCTCGGCGAATCGCACGGTGCGCGGGATTGGCGGGGCAATCACCGGCATGTTGTATCGGTCGGCCACGTCGAGCAGCACGTCGCGGCTGTGAGTGGTGCGCGAGTCGTACAGCGTGGGCAGCGCGCCGAGCAGTTTGAGGTCGGAGTTGGTGATCTGCTGAACGTCGGTGATCGTGCGAAGGAACTGCCCGACCCCACGATGCGCCAATGTTTCACACTGCAGCGGCACGATCACCTCGTCGGCGGCGGTCAACCCGTTGAGGGTGAGCACGCCGAGCGACGGCGGGCAGTCGATGATCACCACGTCATAGTTGCCGCCGACCTTGGCCAGCGCGCGCTTGAGCGCGTACTCGCGGCCGGCCCGCATCAACAGCATCGCCTCCGCGCCTGCCAGGTCGATGTTGGCAGGCAACAGCGTCATCCCCTCGGCCGTATCGACCAGCGCCGCGTCGGGCTCCACCTCGCCTAGCAGCACTTCGTGGATCGACACCGCCAGCTTGTCGGGGTCCTGACCCAACGAAAACGTCAAACACCCCTGGGGATCCAGGTCGACCAGCAGCACCCGCCGGCCCGTCTCTTCCATCGCCGCCCCCAGCGACGCAACCGTCGTCGTTTTGGCGACCCCACCCTTTTGATTGGCGACCGCAAGTACCCGCGTCACAATGATCATCCTGACACGCGCAGGGCTACGGCTGCGCGGCGTGCGGCAGAATCGGTGACCGTGGGCGATGAGCCGGTTGGGCGAAGAGCAGACAAAGGTGTCCAGCGGCACCGGCTGCTCCTCCTTCGCCATGGCGAGACGGAGTGGTCGCGGTCCGGCCGGCATACCAGCCGCACGGACCTCGACCTCACCGAGACCGGCCGCGAGCAGGCCAAGGTGACCGCGGAGGCGCTTGCCGAACTGGAACTGGACAACCCACTGGTGATCTCCAGCCCGCGGCGACGGGCACTGGTCACCGCGGAGCTGGCCGGCCTCACCGTCGACGAGACTTCTCCCCTTCTGGCCGAATGGGATTACGGCGCCTACGAAGGACTGACCACGCCGGAGATTCAGCAGACAGTGCCCGACTGGCTGGTGTGGACGCACGGCTGTCCGGGGGGCGAAAGCGTCGACCAGGTCAGCGATCGGGCGGACCGCGCCGTCGCGCTGGCGTTGGAGCACATGCATACGCGCGATGTGCTCTTCGTCGGCCACGGCCACTTCTCTCGGGCGGTGATTACCCGATGGGTGGAGCTGGCGCTGGCCGAGGGTATCCGCTTTGCGATGGTGGCAGCGTCGATCACGGTGTGCGGCTTCGAGCACGGCGTGCGCCAGATCAGCGCGCTGGGACTGACGGGGTATTCCCACCCGTGCACGCCAACATGACTCGCGAACCGGTCTTCGTGCTGGCCGGGCGCGACGCGGCAGTGGTCGCCGACGGCGTGCACACCGCCTTTCCCAAGCTGGCCGATGCCCGGGCCGCGCTGGCATCGCACAGTGCGCCAATCATCCTGGGCGCCTTGCCCTTTGACATGTTGAAACCGACGGCGCTGATTCGTCCGCAATCGGTGCAGTTCACCGAGACATTGCCGGATTGGCCACTGCGCCTTTTGCCGGACGTGCGAATCACGCAGACGATGCCCGACCCCGAGGAACACCGGGCGCGGATCGACGCCGCACTGCAGCGCTTGCAGAACCCAGACAGCGGACTGCACAAGGTGGTGCTGGCCCGCGCGTTACGGTTGGTCGCCGAGGGCCCACTGGATGCGCGCACGATCGTGCACCGGTTGGTCGCCAACGACCCCGCGGCCAACGCCTACCTCGTCGACCTAACCGCGGCCGGCGGCGGGCATTCCGGTGCCGCGCTCGTCGGCGCGAGCCCCGAGCTGCTGGTGGCCCGTCACGGCGAGGTGGTGACCTGCCGGCCGTTCGCGGGATCGGCGCCACGACTGACGGACCCCGAAGCCGACGAAGCGAGCGGCACCGCGCTGGCCGAATCGGCCAAGAACCGTCACGAGCACCAGCTGGTTGTCGACGCGATGCGCGAGGCGCTGGACCCGCTGTGCGTCGACCTGAATATCGCGCCGGAACCTCAGCTTTCCAAGACCGCCGCGGTGTGGCACCTCTACACACCGATCACCGGACGCGTGCGCGAAAGATCCACGACCGCGTTGGATTTGGCGGTCGCACTGCATCCGACCCCTGCGGTGGGCGGTGTTCCCGCTGCCGCGGCGGCGGAGCTGATCAACGAGCTCGAGGGCGACCGCGGGTTCTACGCCGGAGCGGTGGGCTGGTGCGACCAGCGCGGCGACGGCCGTTGGGTGGTGTCGATCCGCTGTGCGCAGCTGTCTCCCGATCGCCGCACGGCCGACGCGCATTCCGGCGGCGGCATCGTCGCCGAATCCGATCCGGACGACGAAGTCGTCGAAACAACAACGAAATTCAACACGATCTTGGCGGCCCTGGGAGTTGAGCCATGACCGAGCACATCCGCCGCGCCCGACCGGGCGACGAGACGGAACTAACGGCGATGATTCACGAGCTGGCCGAGTTCGAGCGGGCCAGCCATGAATGCACGGTCACCGAAAGTCAGCTGCGCGAAGCACTTTTCGGCGAACAGCCGACGGTGTACGGGCATGTCGCGGAGGTGGACGGCGAAGCCGCCGCCGGGGCGTTGTGGTTCAGGAACTTCTCCACGTGGGACGGGGTGGCAGGCGTTTACCTGGAGGACCTCTTCGTGCGTCCGCGTTTCCGCCGCCGCGGACTGGCCCGCAAGATGCTGGCGACTCTGGCCCGCGAATGCATCGATGGCGGTTGCACGCGGTTGTCGTGGGCGGTGCTGGACTGGAACGTCAGCGCGATAGCCCTCTACGACGCCGTCGGCGGCAAGCCTCAGGACGAGTGGATCACCTACCGGGTGTCCGGTCCCGGTTTGTCGGCGTTAGCCGACGAGTCTGGGCCGCCTCCTCAACGATCGTCGGCGGCCGCCGAGTCTGGGCCGCCTCCTCAACGATCGTCGGCGGCCGCCGAATCCTGAGCCCCCAACCACTGCAGCGCCGACGGGCTGAACAGCAGCACCAGCGTGATCAGCGCGATGGCCGCGACCGGGATGCCGTAGAGCCACTGGTGTGAGCCGACGGCGACGTACCACGTCACGGGCAGCAGTAGCAGCTGGGCGAACACGGCCAGCCCGCGGCCCCAGCGCCGGCCGGTCCACAACGCCCAACCCGCAGTGAGCACACCGCCGCCGATTATGGCGAACCACGCGGCGGTGCCGAAGAAATTCAGGCCCGGCTGGTCTGAGCCCGAGAAGCCGCTCACCACGTAGACCGCCGCGGCCACCAGTCCGGCGAGGCCCTCGAGTGCCACCAGTACGGCGGCCTGACGCACGGTTGTCGGGGAGGGAACCGTCACGACGGGCTGCCTTGGGCCAGGTGCCGGACCGCCACAGCTTTCGGATTCGGCCCGTTGAGCAGCGGGAGGTGTCGATCGGTCACCTTCGTACGGTACCGAGGCGACCTCGGCACAGAGCGGCCAACCGCACCGCCGCGTTCTCGATGCGAGATCGTAAGACTGTCTGCTCACCATCCTGTGAGATGGTAGTAGGATGGCGTGTGGATGGTTGGAGTGGGATATGGCGGAGACTGACAAGAGCGAGAAGATCACCATCAACGTGGGCCTGGTCGACCTTGGCCAGATTGATCTACTCGTCGACGAGGGCTTTTACGCGAACCGCACTGACTTCATCCGCACAGCGATCCGGCGTCAGCTCGAAAACCGGGCGGACGCGGTTAAGAAGACAGTGGCGCGCCGAGCGCTGACCCTGGGCACACGGCACCTCAGCCGCCGTGACCTCGAGAAACTCCGCGACGCGGGGGAAACCATTGAGCTGCGTGTCCTGGGGCTGGCGACTATCGCCAACGACGTCAGTGCCGACCTCGCCCTGGCGACGATCTCCTCGGTCGAGGTCCTCGGCGCCTTCCGGGCGCCGAAAACGGTGAAGGCCGCCCTCGCCGACCGCACCACCATCTGAGCAGACGCGCCGACCGACCGGTCGACGACGACATCCCACCTGAGGGGTTCCCATGAACGACGACCACCGCAGCACCGGCATGTCCGAAGCACTGAGACTCACCCGCTCAGGACAGCTGACGGAGGCGTTCGCCGTCCTGCAGCGCACGCTCGGGGCGGCGGGTCAAACTGGGCCAGTTGGCGCCGCCCCGGAAATCCCAGGGCGATTTCGCGGCGGCCACCAGATGCCGCCCGCGCGATGGCGCACTAGGCGCCGCCCCGGCGGGCTGCTCGACAAGCTCCGGCCACCGCCGACCTCAAATCCGGGCGCGGCCGTGGCGGCCGCCGCTGCCGGCGGTGAGATCCGCCACCTGGACCACACCGAACGTGCCGGGACCAGAAGATATGACCTCTATATCCCCACCGGCTACACCGGTGCGCCGGTGCCCCTCATCGTCATGCTGCACGGCGGAAGGCAGGACGCCACCGATTTCGCCGCAGGCACCCGGATGAATGATCTCGCCGAGCAGCACACGTTCCTCGTCGCGTACCCGCAGCAGTCCGCCGCGGCCAACAGCGGCGGCTACTGGAACTGGTTTTCCCCTACCGATCAACAGGCTGGAGCCGGCGAGCCGTCGATCATCGCCGGCATCACCCGTCAGATCATGGCCGACCACGAGATCGACTCCGCCCGAGTCTATGTCGCAGGACTCTCCGCCGGCGGCGCCATGGCGGCGGTGATGGCCGCGACCTACCCGGAGCTCTACGCGGGGGTCGGAGTGCATTCCGGAATCGCCTACTGCGCAGCACGTGGTGTCCGCTCGGCGTTCGTCGCCATGCGGACGGGCGGCTCACCGGCCCCGGGCGGCGACGTGCCCTTGATCGTGTTCCACGGCGACCGTGACGACATTGTCGCGCCGGTGAACGCCACGAATCTCATCGCCGCCCGGCTGGCCGCCGCCGACACCTCGGTGTTAGACACGACCCACCTCGATGAGCAGACCACGGGCCGCGCCTGCGCCCGGGCCGTGCACACTGACGGTCATGGCGTCGTTCTCGCTGAGTCCTGGATCGTTCATGGCGGTGGGCATGCCTGGTACGGCGGGAGCCCGGTTGGGTCCTACACCGACGCATTGGGCCCCGACGCGTCGGCCGAAATGGTCCGTTTCTTCCTCGCGCAAAACCGCAAGGAAGGATGAGGACTCAGCCGCCGGCACCGTCGGGGTTGTCGCGCTGCCAGGTCACGACCAGCTCGCGTTTGGCACCGAACCGCTCCAGGTGGCGGGCCAGCACGTCTTCGACGTGGGCCAGCGAGTCGGGGTCCTCGGCGGCAGCCTCGAGCACAAGTTGGTTGTCCTCCGGGCGGACGGTCGCGGTGCCGTAGGCAAACACCAGCCGTCCGCCCTGCCGCTCGCCGGCAACTGTCTCGACCGTGTTCTTGCGGCCGAGATGGGCAAGCAGTTGCTTCGCGTAGCGTTCGGGCGCGTCAGTGGCGACCACTGCGGTTGATTTCAGCACAGAACCTCTTCCCGGACTCCTCAGGCGCGGCGAACGCGCATAACCGAGACTCGCCGCCCGGTGATCGCGTGCACAACTCTTCACCCGCCGCTTCCGTTCAGCGGGATCGGAATTCGCGCGATCGGTTTTCGTCCGCATTCCGTCGGAGACTGAGGTGGTGTCGATCTACGACGAACCCAAGATCGACTGTCACAACCATCTTCTTGACCCCGCACATTTCGGATATGCACCCGACGCCTGGTATCACCCGGTCGCCAACGAGCAGGGCACGGCGCATCAACTGACCGAGTTGTTCGATGCCTACGGTTGCCGACATGCATTGGTAGTCGGACCCAATTCGGGCTACGACACCGACAACCGATGCCTGCTGGACTTCCTCGCACGGGGAAACGGCCGGTTCAAGGGCGTCGCAGTCGTCGACAACGGCATCAGCCGTTCCGAACTGGAGCGGCTGCGCGGCCTCGGCATTGTCGGCACCACCATGCAGGCCTCACTGCTTGGCGTCGATCACTTCCGTGACACTGCAGCGCTGCTGCGCAACCTGGCCGCCATGGGCATGTTCGCCGACGTGCAGGTCGACGGGGACCGACTGGTCGAGATGGCCCCGATCCTGGAGCCGTCCGGGGTGCGCGTCCTGATCGACCACTGCGGGCGGCCCGATCCCACAGCCGGACTGAGTCAGCCGGGCTTTCGCCGATTGCTCGACCTCGCATCGAGCGGGCGGTATTTCGTCAAGATCTCCGGCCTGGTGAAATGCTCGGCGGAGACCTACCCGTGGCAGGATTCCTGGCCGTTCGTGCACGCGCTGCTCGAGGCATTCACCCCCGACCGGTGCATGTGGGGATCGGACTGGCCGTTCCTGCGGGCCCCCGAACGGATCGACTGCGGACCCGTTCTCGGCCTGCTCGCGCGGCTGATACCCGATCCCGGTGAGCGTCGGAAGGTGTTGTGGGACACCCCCATGCGGCTCTTCGGCTTTGACGACGCGCCCCCAGATCGGGATCACTAGACCAAGCGTCTTGCGCTGGCTCAGTTGGCGATGGTGACGGGCAGGCCAGTGCGGGCGGACTCCACGACGGCATCGACCACCTGCATCGTCTTGAGACCGTCCCGGCCGCTACAGATTGGCTGGGCCTTGCCGAGAATGACATCGGCGAAATGCTTCACTTGGCCGGCCAGCGGATCGCTGCGCTCCACGCTCTCGGTTGAGGTGGTAAACGGCACCCACCATGACCGCTCGCCCTCGAAGATCTTCAAGCGCATCGTGGGCACCGACAGCGAACCCTGCGTTCCGGCAATGTGATACGCGTCCTCGTCGTCATAGCCGGGGTAGCTGGTGTTCTCTTGGGAGGTCTGTTCCCAACTGCGTGCCGACGCCGCAGTGTCGGAGAGCAGGAAAGTGCCGAGCGCACCATTTGCGAAGCGGAAGATCATCGCGGCGGTGTCCTCGACGGGGAAACCCCGAGTTGTGTTGGACGTCAACGCCGTCACGGTTTCGATGTCGCCGATCAGCGACAGCAGGTTGTTCACCTCATGGGTCAGGTTGAGCAGGATGGGCCCACCTCCGGGCTCGCGCCGCCATCCGCCGCCGACGTCGAAGTAGTCGTCGGGCTTGTAGAACAAGGCGGTGCCTGAGACGCCGACAAGCCTTCCCAGAACGCCGCTTTCGACGATCTCACGCGCCCTGGCCATGATTGGGCTGTAGTTGCGGTGGTGTCCGGTCAGCACCGGAACCCCCGCCCTTTCGCCGGCCTCAACGAGACGGGTGGCGGATGCGACGTCGTCCCCAATGGGTTTTTCGACTATCACTGCTACCCCTGCCTCGACGCACTCCAGCCCACCGGCCACGTGCATCTGGTTAGGCGTGGCCAGAATGATGCCGTCCGGCTTGTCCTTGGCGAACAGCTCGGCGAGTGACGGGTAGAGCGGAACACCGTACTTGCGGGCCAGTTCCGACCCGGCAGGACCGGGATCCACGATCGAAGCCAGCACGGCCGAATCGCTGGCGTCGACCTCCTCGACGTGTCGCTTGCCGATCAGGCCGGCGCCGGCCACCGCGATCCGAACCTCGCTCATCGTGACACCCTCCCGTGGTCGGTCACGTACAGGCCCCCGGTCGATTCCCGAACCACAAGTTGGACGGGGATCACGATCGGGGCGTCCGGTCGGCTCACGATCCGACCCCGCACCAGGTCGACCAGCGTTCGGCCCGCGTGCTCGACGTCGCTGTGGACGGTGGTCAACGACGGCTGGCAGAATTCGGCGCCGAAGATGTCGTCGTGGCCGACGACGCTGATCGCGCCTGGCACGTCCACCTTTCTCCGCCGTAACCGCTGCAGAATGCCAATGGCCAGCAAGTCGTTGAACGCCACCAGCGCGGTGGCGCCGCTGCCGAGTCCGACATCCGCGGCCGCGGAGCCCTGGTCGAGTGTTGGCATGAACGGGCCGAGGCGGACGATCTCGACACCCAATCGCGCGGCGTTTTCGGACAGGGTGCGCCAACGCTCACTGTCGGTCCACAGTGCAGGCGGCCCGGACAGATACGCGATCGAACGGTGGCCGAGTGCCGCCAGATGCTCGACGATCTGCCGGCTACCGTCGTGCGAATCGGTGACGACGCCGGCGAATCCGGCGACCTCCCGGTTGAACAGCACCACATCGGCCCGATCACCAATCGCACGGAGCTCCGCATCCGGGAGAAGGCTGGAGGCGAGGACAATTCCGTCGACTCCACGATCGATCAGCCGCTCGATATGGGCATGCTCCACCTCCGGTCCATCGGCGATGTCGCCGACGACCAGTGACGAGCCGGCCGCGCGGGCCTGGGACTCCACCCCGCGGATCAACGCGGCGTTGTACGGATTACCGATGCCCCTGACCATGAGGGCCAACAAGGAGTCACGCACCGGTATCCGGGCCGCGGTATATCCAAGGCGCCGGGCGACTCCCTGAATTCGTTCGCGCATGGGGCGGCTGACCCGGTCGGGATTCGACAGCGCCCGCGACACCGTGGAAACGGCGACGTCGGCTTCCCGCGCGACATCCTGAAGCGTCACCGTCCGTCCCTTGCCTGCATCACCGGGACCGCTCATTGCCTCCCCTTGTAGCGCCAATCACATTGCCAAATTTTGCCATGTCTTGGCAACTATGGCAAGCTGTTGCCATAGTTGCCGTCTCCCGAAGAAAGCGAGCATGACAGTGAACCCGACCGCCGCCGCAGTGCCAGCGCGGGCCCGCGTCGCGTGGCTGATCTGGACGGTAGGCGTGGCCGCCTACATCCTGACGGTCATGCAGCGGACCACCCTCGCCGCTGCGGGCTTGGACGCAGCCGATCGGTTCGGGCTCAGTCCGGGCACCCTTGCCGCCTTCGTGTTCATCCAGGTGGCGGTGTTCTCCGTGGCGCAGATCCCGGCTGGATTGATGGTGGACCGTTTCGGGCCGCGAGCGATGCTCGTCGCCAACGCGGTTCTGCTCGCCAGCGGGCAGATCCTTCTGGCGCACGCGACATCCATGCCCGTCGCCGCTGCGGCGCGAGTTCTGGTCGGGACCGGCGATGCGGTCGTCTTCGCGGCGACCTTGGCGCTCATCCCACGATGGTTCTCGCCACGACGGGTGCCGTTGATGACCCAGCTGACAACAATCGTCGGTCAACTGGGGCAGATTCTGTCTGCCGTCCCGTTCGTCGCATTACTCCGCAACAGCGGATGGTCGACCGCATTCACAAGCGTCGCCGCCGCCAGCGCGCTGATGGGCGTGCTGGCATTCGCGGTCGTGCGCAACGGTCCGCCCGGATCATGGGTGCCAACTCCCATCGCGTCGGCCCGCGACGTCGGCGTTGCACTCAAAGAGGTGTGGGCGCGCCCGGGGACACGTCTGGGGTTCTTCGGCCACATGGCCACGCAGTTCCCTATGATGGTTTTCTCGCTGCTGTGGGGATTGCCCTATCTGGTTTCCGCCCAGCACCTTTCGGAATCGACCGCCAGCTTGCTCATCATGGCGTTCGTGCTGAGCTCGGTTGTCATCGGACCGGTGATCGGCGTGTTGACCGCGCGCCATCCCTTGCATAGGTCGTGGTTGATCCTCGGCGTCGTCGCGGCCGACATCGCGATATGGACGCTCATACTGGCCCTCCCCGGGCCTGCCCCGCTATGGCTCCTGGTCGTGCTCGTCGTCATTTTGGCCGCGGGCGGCCCTGGCTCGGTGGTGGGTCTGGACATCGCGCGGACCGCGAATCCGCGACTGAATATCGGTGTCGCGCAGTCCATCGCGAACCTTGGAGGGTTCTCGGCCACGCTGTTCGTACTGGCGGTGATGGGCGCGGTCATGACGGCCGCGGGCGGCTTCACTCCCGAAGCGTTCAGAATGGCCTGGCTCGTCATGTATCCGGTGTGGGCGTTGGCGATCGTTGGCATCGTCGTCACCCGGCGCAAGGCTCGCCGGCTCGACGCGGAAATGGGCATCGTGCCTCGGCCGCTGCGGCAGGTGCTGGCCCAGGCGGCGAGTCGGTGACAGCCCGGCGCCCCAGTCCCGCAACAGCTCTCAGGTGAAGATGTACGTGCCTGGCCCGGGGCCGAGGACGGGATGCGCCGCGGAGCCCGTCGGGGGCGGGGTTGTCATCGCGCCGCCATGTTCGGCCGACCATTGCGCCCAGTCGATCCACCACGATTCGGGCGTGCGCTGTGCGGAAGACATCCAGTCGCCGGCCTCCGCAGGGTTCTCGTCTGCGGCGAGAAACCACGACTTCGGCCCGGGCGGGTTGACGATTCCGGCGATATGCCCGCCGTTGCTGAGAACGAATCGCGTGGCCCCAGACAACAGTTGCGTGGTCTTGTACGCCGACTGCCACGGCACGATGTGATCGTTCTTCGCGCTGACCACGTAGGCGTTCGACTTGATCGAGGAGAGGTCGATAGTCTGACCCGCAATTTCGAGTTGCCCCTGGGCAAGCAGGTTTCGGACGTAGAAATTCCGGAGATAGAACGCGTGCATCGCACCCGGCATTTTCGTGCTGTCGCTGTTCCAGGCGAGGATGTCGAACGCCGGCGGATCCTGCCCGAGCAGCCAGTTCGACACCACATAGTTGAAGATCAGGTCGTTTGCACGCATTATGTCGAACGTTCCGGCCATCGACTCGCCCGCGAGCGATCCGCCAGCCTTGGCCATCGCCTTTTCGACACGATCGACCGCCGCCTCGTCGGTGAAGACACCGAGCATGCCGGGATCTGAGTAGTCGAGCATGGTGTTGAGCAAGGTCACGTTGCCGACCCTGTCGTCGCCGGTCTGCGTCAGGTAGGCCGCCGTGATCGCGGTGAGCGCACCACCGAGGCATAAACCGACGATGTCGATCTTGGGTGAACCGGTGACTTCCGAGATGACATCCAACGCCTGCCGCGGCCCAGAGACGAGGTAGTCGTCCATGGTGGTGCGGTACATCTCTTTCGTGGGATTGCGGTAGCTGATCGCAAAGACTGTCCTGTTGTGCCTGATCGCCCACTCGATGAAGCTGCGGCCCGGCGCCAGGTCCATGATGTAGTACTTGTTGATCCAGGGCGGACTGCACAAAAGTGGCGTGCCGTGCACCATCTCGGTCTGGGGCTCGTACTGCAGCAACTCCATCAGCTCGTTGCGGAAGATCACCTTCGCCGGCGTTGTCGCAAGATTCTCGCCGACAGTGAACGCGCTGCTGTCGACCTGTCGGGGGCGTCCCTTGTTCTGCGCCATATCCAGCGCGAGATTGCGCGCACCCCGCACCAAGCTCATACCCGCGGTCTCGAAGGCTCGCTTCATCGCGACCGGATTGGAGACCAGGAAATTCGTGGGGGCGACTGCGTCCAGTAACAGGTTCAGCCCGAGGGACGCCTTCGCCGCCTGCTTGGCATCGACACCTGAGGAGTCGACAAGCGATCGCGCGAACTCGCATTGCGCCGAGTAGGCGAGCCGGAGCGCATGAAAATACGGGTTGTCCGTCCACGCCGGATCGGCGAACCGGCGATCGCTCGGGGCCTTGTCGTCACCCCTCGGTTTCCTGATCCAGGAGGTGAAGACTGTCGACGGTATCCGCGCAAGATCCGACGACAACCTGATCGAGGCCGACATGACGTCGGCGGGATTCCTGGCAGCGCCACCGAGGACCGCCTTGAGTGCATCCCCGATGCCGGCCGTGTCCGGACCGATCACATCCCACTCGGGCGCGACGATCTCTGCTGCGTTCTGACCGACTTCAAATGATGATCGTGGAACCACGTGCTCCATGATGGTCAAACTACCGCGCACGCGGCGCATGTCCTCCCACTGGCCGGAAGAACCGTGCTTTCCCACTGCCCGGGAACAGTATTTGAAGATCAGGGGCGCGGGAGCATCGTCAACCCTGTGAAAACAGCGGTCGTTCACCGAAGGCTGGCAGATCAACTATGGCAAGCCGATCAAACGGCGGTTCCGATAGCGCCCCTGACCGATCAAAACCCGGATCTGGCCATCGAGGACGCTTATGCGATCCAATCGGTGAACATCGACCGGCGAATCCAGAACGGTGAGCGCATCTGTGGCCGCAAGATCGGACTGACGTCGCAGCCGATGCAGGAGTTGCTCGGTGTCGACGAACCCGACTACGGCGTCCTGCTGGACGGCATGTTCGTCGAGGACGGCGACGTGATCGAGCTGCAAAGGCTCGTGCAACCGCGAGTCGAAGCCGAGATGGCCTTCATCATGGAACGTGACCTCGAAGGGCCCGGCGCCAACACCGCGTCGGCGCTGCGCGCGATCGCCGGAGCGTTGCCGGCGGTGGAGATCGTCGACTCACGGGTCGCCGACTGGAAGATCAAGCTGGTCGACACGGTGGCCGACAACGCGTCGTCGGGACTCATCGTGATGGGAGGGCGGCTACGCCGCGTCGACGAGCTCGACCTGAGACTCGTCGGCGTGGCCGTCAGCCGGGGCGGCGAGCTGATCGACACCGGCGCCGGAGCCGCCGCCCTTGGCAATCCAGCGCGCTGTGTTGCGTGGCTTGCGAACAAACTCGCGTCGTTCGGGGCCAAGCTGCATGCCGGGGACGTGGTTCTGCCGGGAGCGGTCCACAAGATGGTGCCGGTCGCCCCTGGCGACGTCTTCCGTGCGGAGTTCGCGCACCTCGGCGCGGTCACGGTTCGGTTCTCCCAAAAAACGAGGAGTGTCGCATGATCGACGCCGCAGAGATTGCGAAGCAACTGATTCTGGCAGAGCAGGAACATCGCGCTATTGCTCCGTTCACACACCTGAACCCGGAGCTGGACACCGACACTGCGTACGCCGCTCAGCGCATCGTCGTCCAGGCTCGATTGGACAACGGGGAGCGCATCATTGGAGCCAAACTTGGCCTGACGAGCCGCGTCAAGCAGAAGACCATGGGCGTCGACTCACCACTGTTCGGGATGGTGACCGACCGCATGATCGCACCCTTCGGCGAGCCGATAGCGTTGGGCGAGTTGATTCATCCGCGAGTCGAGCCGGAGATCGCGTTCGTGCTGGCCCGTGACGTCGCGGCCCCGGCGACGGTGTCCACTGTGCTGGCGGCGACCGAAGTGGTCTGCGGGGCGGTCGACGTCCTCGACTCGCGTTACGAGGACTACCGTTTCACGCTGCCGGACGTGATCGCCGACAACACGAGTGCCGGGCAATTCCTGCTGGGGCCAAACCAACTGGCGCCGAGCGCCATTGATGACCTCCGGCTGCTGGGGTGCGTTCTGCGGCTGAACGGTGGCGTCGCCGCGACGGCGGCGGGTGCCGCTACGATGGGTCATCCGGCCGCGTCGGTGGCGTGGCTGGCGAATCAGCTGGGCGAGCGCGGCGAAGTCCTCAAGGCCGGATGGATCATCTTCTCGGGCGGCCTGACCGCACCGATACCACTGACCGCGGACAACGTGATCAGTGCCGAGTTCGACGGTCTTGGCACCATCGAGGTGTACGCCGCTTAATTCGCGCGCTGCGACAACTCGTAGAGGCCGTTGATCGCCATCGTATAGCCGTGCACACCGAATCCGACGATGATCCCCCGCGCGAGCGGTGAGATCACCGAGTGATGCCGAAACTCCTCCCTGGCATGAACGTTCGATATGTGCAGTTCGATTACGGGCAGCGTGGCCGCCTCGATCGCGTCGGCAATCGCATACGAGTAGTGGGTGTGCGCACCAGGGTTGTACACCGCGCCGATCGAGTCGCCCGCCTTCACCGCCGCGCCGGTCTCGTGGATCCAATCCACCAGCTGGCCTTCATAGTTCGACTGCAGGAAGGTCAATTCCAGGCCGAGTTTTTCGGCATCCTGTCGGCACATCCGCTCGACATCGGCGAGCGTCGTGGAACCGTACACCTCCGGCTTGCGGGTGCCGAGCAGGTTCAGGTTGGGGCCGTTCATCACAGTGACGGACGTCATGACAACTCCCTGTCGGCGTTGGCGAAACTGATACCGCGACGACACTACTTCGACGAAAGTGCCTTTGCCTCGGACCGCAACCGGTCGTATTCCTCTTTGGGAATGGGGACCGCATCCTTCATGCCGAGATCGTTCATGTGAATCCTGGATGTTTCGCGCGCGCTGAACGCCGCGAGCGCGGCGATGATTGAAATCACGAGCGTGAAGGTGCCGACGACCCAGATCACCCGGCTTTCGGCAGCGTCGGCCGCCGCCCGGCAGGTCTCGCCCGACGGCAACAGCGTGTCCGGCATGAACTTCTTTTCCTCCACGCAGTCGGCGGGCACCGTGGGCGCGAGCACCGCGTAGATCAAGGGCAGGAACGCGGTGATCATGGTGCCGATGTTCTGCGAGACGGCGAACCCCGAGACCCGCGTCTTGGTCGGGAAGAGTTCCGGGTAGAAGGACGGGAACACGGCGTTGTATCCCTGGTAGACGATCCCCCACATGAGGATGGCGAAGATGAAGGCCATCGTAAGATTGCCCTGGCTGACGAAATACAGATACGGGAACGCCAGAATCCCGGACCCGATACAGGCGACGATTATGACCGGCCGTCGGCCGATCCGATCGGAGAGGTTGCCGACGAACGGGATGAGGATCACCGCGGTGACGTTGCCGGCCACCGAGATCCAGAGGTAGTTGGCCGCCGTCAACCCGACTCCATAGCCCGCGCTGGTCGCAAATGTCGCCCCGAAGACGGTCACCGCGATCGGAACCGCGTTCATCAGCGACATGCAGATCACCCGGAGCATGTCTGAGCCATTCTCCTTGACGGCCATGACGATCGGCGCCTGGGGCACCTCGCCGTGGACTTCCTCCTCCTTGAACGCCGGCGTCTCATCGACCTTTCGACGGATGATGAAACCCGCAAGAACCACGACAGCGCTGAGCAGGAACGGGATCCGCCAACCCCAGCTTTGAAAGGCCTCTTCCGGCAGTATCTGGGCCAACGGCAGGAAGACCGCTGCGGCGAGGATCTGTCCGGCTTGAACGCCTTGCAGGGTGAAGCTGCTGAAATACCCACGCCGACCGAACGGTGAGTGCTCCATGATCATCGAGCCGGCGCCGGCGATTTCACCGCCGACCGCGAAGCCCTGGATCAATCGCAGGACGACCAGCAGGATAGGCGCAAAGATCCCGATTGCCGCATACGACGGAAGCAACCCGACGCAGAACGTGGAGAATCCGATCAGCAGCATGCAGAGAATGAGGACGGTCTTTCTGCCGTGCTTATCGCCGTAATGCCCGAGAACGAACGCACCAAGGGGCCGCGCGGCGTAGCCGACGCCGAACGTGGCGAGCGACGCGACGATACCGACCTGCGGGTTGTCCGGCGGGAAGAAGAGTTCCGGAAACACCAGCGCCGCGGCCTGTGCGTAGATGAAGAAGTCGTAGTACTCGAGAGCACTGCCGACCCAGCCACTTGCGGCTGCCTTCTTCGGCGTCTTCGCGTACTCCGTGGGTTCGTGCGAACCCTCCGGCTCAAGAATTTTGTCCTGCATGACTGATTCTCCTCGTCACGGTACCGAGCGCTCGGCGGCGGCTGTATTGGTAGTTGACCCGCGCAAGCTGTTGTGGTCAACGACACAGCCGACGATTTCCGCTGGGCGGATACCGACATGCCGGCGCCGTGATCCGACTGATCGACCGCGGTGACTACTCCGGGTCTGTCCCGCTGCTCGCATCGCGGAGGCGGGCAGTCACCTCGACCATGAACCGCGCGTTCTCGCCCGGCCTGCCGAACGCGGTGGCCTCAACTGCCGATCGGGCGGGGCGATGGTCACCGAAGGCCCGCTTCCACACTTCGTTCAGGGCCGGGCGATCGCGCTGCAGGTGCGTGGTGAAGATGCCGACACGGACCACGTCGCTGAGCTCGCCGCCAGCCGCCCGCAGGATCGCCTTCAAGTTGGTGAAGAGCTGTTCGGCTTCCGCCTCGGCGGTGTCGGGGACTCGCCCCGTCGTCGGATCGACCCCGAAAAGCGCGGACACGAAAACCCAACCATCCACCACTATTGCCTGTGGAACGGGGCCTGTATGCACAGGAGCTTCGGTGGTTTCGATCGTTCGCATATCAGGGTTCCTCCCGGGCTGGGTTTCCACGGCGATCTGACGGCCCGCTGCGGGTCCAACGCTCGCACGCATCCTCTGTAATGGTGGCCGTTGTCCCGCCGAGCGGAAAGTGCGGCCTGCGACTTTTTCTCCGGCTCCCGATGAGCGACCCTGATCATGTGCATTGTGTGTCCAATGCGCGCGGAGGTCGCGAGTGAGCCTTTATCAGTTGCAGCAGTGCGTGTACAACTACCTGCGCACTCTGGAGGGTGTCGAACCGGGGAGCCCGCTGCCCACGCTCTCGACAAGCGGCTATGACCTGAACGAAGAGGAAGAACGCGCTCTGAAAGCGGGAGACGTGGGCGCGATGTATTCGATGGGCATTCACCCGGTGATCATCAACGGTTATTGCCGTGCCATGGGCTACCGGCGGGCCGACTACCGGGAACTGCTGCAGAGCAAGAACAACGAGCCGAAAAGGAAGACGAGATGGCAGACATCGTGATGGCGTATGGCGCGTCGCACGCCCCCATGATGACAGCGGACCCAGAATCGGCTCCGGATGCTCAAGCCGAGAACTTCTTCGGCGCGTTGGACACAATCCGAGACAAGGCGGCCGCCGCCGGTGTACAGGCAGTCGTGATGATGAGCGGCGAGCACTTTTCGAACTTCTTCTACGACAACCTTCCTCAGATCGTGATCGGCCTCGGCGAAGGGCACGTGGGGCCGCGGGAGAAGTGGCTCAAAGTCCCCGAAGTGCTCGTGCCGGGCGAGCCGGGCCTGGCCTCTCATCTGCTCGCTGAGACGATCGCAGCGGGGTTTCAGCCCGCGCTTTCGCACAAGATGGTCGCCGATCACGGGTTCATGACGGTCTACTACAAGCTCGACCCGAAGATGCGTCTGCCGATGGTTCCGATTGTGATGAACTGCACCACAGCCCCCCTTGATGACCTTGCGCCACGCCTACGATTTCGGCGTCGCGGTCGGCGACGCGATTCGCAGCTATACCGGCCTGGAGCGGGTCGCGCTGTGCGCGGCGGGAGGCCTTTCCCATTTCGTCGGCGAGCCACGCGTGGGTGACATCGACGAGGAGTTCGACAGGTGGTTCCTGAAGCAGCTGGAGAGCGACGCTCCACCTGAGTTACTGGACATGCCGAACGACGAACTCATGGAGGCCGGCAACGGCACAGGCGAGGTTCGCTCCTGGGTGGCGCTGGCCGGAGCGATGCGCGGTCACGCGGCGAAAGCGCTCGTGTATGAACCGATCTACGAGTGGATCAACGGCATGGGGGTCGTCACCTACGACCCGGACCCGGTCGGAGCGCCCGCGTGATCTCGGGCAGGACGACGCTGATTGCCCATATCGGTTATCCGACTGAAGCTTTCAAGGCGCCGATGATCTACAACCCTTGGTTCGAGAAGGCCGGCATCGACGCGGTGGTCATGCCGATGGGGGTCCAGGCTCCCGACTATCCGAGCTTCCTACGAGAGTTGTTCAAAGTCACCAACATCCGTGGCGCGTTGGTGACGATGCCGCACAAGAAGACCACGGTCGAGCTTGCCGACGAAGTGAGCCCGACCGCGAGAATCGCCGGCGCGGCCAACGCCCTGCTCAAGCGGGAAGATGGATCCCTGCTCGCCGACATGTTCGACGGCGAGGGTTTTGTCCGCGGCGTCCGCAACAAGGGGCGCAACTTGAACGGCGCGAGCGCACTGGTCATCGGTTGCGGCGGGGTCGGGTCCGCCATCGCGGCATCGCTGGCGGCCGCAGGAGTGACGCGGATTGGGCTCGACGACGCCATGGAAGGTGCGGCCGAATCGCTCGGCGAGCGACTGTCCGCGCATTATCCGGAACTGAAGGTGAGCACCGGTTCTGCCGATCCCACCGGCTACGACTTGGTCGTGAACGCCACGCCCCTCGGCATGAACGAGGGCGATCCCCTGCCGATTGACATGAGCCTTGTCGCCCCAACCACCTTCGTCGGCGAGGTCGTGATGAAGTCGGCGGTCACCCCCTTCCTGAGGGCGGCACAGGAGCGCGGCTGCGACACGCAGGTTGGTACGGATATGTTGTTCGAGCAGATCCCGGCGTACCTGGAGTTCTTCGGGTTCGGTACGGCGACTCCCGACGAGTTGCGCGACGTAGCGCAAATCCAGTACTGACGGCCAGACGGCGCGGATCCGCGCGACAAGGTACGGTCGCAGCTAAACGTGGCGCCGGCGCGCTCGACGATGCGGAGCTCTTTCGCAACGACCCCATCAGATTCCTCGCTGCGGCGCCGTAGCCGTGTCAATCGAGAGGCAGGAGAACAAATGGTCAAGGCCGTAGGAGTTGTCGGTGGCGGCATCATGGGGTCCGGCATCGCGGAGGTCACCGCTCGCAGAGGCTGCGATGTCGTCTTATGTGAAGTGAATGAGGCAGCGATCGAGCTTGCGCGGGGGCGTCTCGCCGCTTCTCTCGACAAGGCCGTCCGTAACGGCAAACTCGCAGCGGGCGAGCGCGATGAAATCTTCAACCGGGTGCGGTTCACCGACACGTTGGACGACCTCTCCGAGTGCGACCTGGTCGCTGAGGCCGCGCTCGAGGACGAGGACGCCAAGACTGCGATATTCGCCGCCCTGGGCAAGGTAGTCCGACCGGATGCACTGCTCACGAGCAACACGTCGTCCATACCGATCATGAAGCTTGCCGCAGTGACCCCCGGCCCGGACCGCGTCGCGGGCATGCACTTCTTCAACCCGGCGACGGTTCTGCCGTTGGTCGAAGTCATTCCGTGCGAGTTGACGTCAGATGAGACTGTGCAGCGCGTACAGGAGTTCGCGCACGACCGGCTGGGTAAGACCATCATCACCGCCAAAGACCGCGCAGGGTTCGTCGTCAACGCGCTGCTGATCCCCTACCTGCTGGCCGCCATCCGAATGGTCGACGCCGGAGTGGCCTCCGCTGAAGACGTCGACACCGCAATGGTCGCGGGCTGTGCACACCCGATGGGCCCGCTGGCCCTCACCGACCTCATCGGACTCGATACCGCTGCCGCGGTCGCCGTGTCGATGTACGAGGAGACGAAGGAACAGGTGTATGCACCGCCGGCCCTGTTGCTGCGCAAGGTGGAGGCCGGCGACCTCGGTCGCAAGACCGGGCGAGGATTCTTTACATACCACTAGCTCACCGGGCCATTCCCACTGACTAGCGAACGGGTTTACCTCCCCGCGCGGAGGGGAAATAGTGATGATCACCGCGGCAGCGCGATGATGCGCGATGGAGGTTTAAGTGTCGACACCACTTGGTCACGAACGCCCGTGTACGGTTCGCGCGTGTTCTTTGAGGTGGTCCAGAGGGTCGGCTCGTATAGTTCGTACGGAGCGGCGAATTCGGCCGTCCGCATGTCGGCGCAGCGTCGTGAAAGAGAGAATCGGCACAGGTTGAGCAACGCCTAAATTAGGATGGCACGGCCAGCACTCAGCACCCGGGGCGGCCGATGATTGGGAGCAAGAATGGGACAAGGCCTCGCGGTGACGTGGCCGCGTGCAACGCTGGCTCTGCCGCGGGGGGGTGCGTCGCTGGCGTATCGCGATAGTCTCGGCTTCCCTGCGGACGAGCCGTTGATGCTCCTGCATGGCCTTGGCGTCACCGCCGACCTCAACTGGAGTCCAGCCTATGCCGAACTGTGCCAACTATTTCGCGTCGTCGCGCCAGATCTACCGGGCCACGGTCGCGGCATCCGGCCATGGTCGACGTTCAGCCTCGAAAAGTGCGCTGACCACATCGTGGCGCTGGCCGATTCGCTCGGGATCGACAAGTTCATCGCGTGCGGTTACTCGATGGGAAGCCTGGTCGCACAGCTGATCTGGCGAAGGCATCCCGACCGGGTGAGCGCGCTCGTTCTCGGTGCGACGTCCCGCAACTTCATGGGATCTCCGGCTGAGCGCCTGATCTCCTCGCTCTCACCGGCATTCGCCGTCGCCGCCAAATCCAACCCACTTCTGCGCTCAATCCACGCCGATGCTTTCGGCACCGGCTACCTCAATGACATCGATGACGAGAGCCGTAGGTACGTGCGCGCCGAAATGAGTTTGACCAGTATGTCGACGGTCGCTGCGGCGCTCGTGGCCGTCGCGGCCTTCACCTCGCACATGTGGATCGGCGATGTCGACGTCCCGGTGTCGGTCCTGGTGACGACGAGGGACTCCGTCGTGGCGCCGGCCCGGCAGATGAAACTGGCCAACGCGATACCGCACGCACGCGTCGTCACCGTCGAGGGCGATCACGGCGTATTCGTCGAGTCGCCGACGCTGTTCGCCGAGAAGGTACTGGAAGCGTGTCAGGCGGTGAAAGCGGCGCCGCCGGAAAGTCGTCGGTTCACTCCTTGGCGCCCTTCGTAACTCACGCGCGGGACGTGGAGCCGTCGCCGCAAAAGGCCACGCACATCCGATCCTCGCCCCGGTACTGGGCCGCAAACGACATGTTGCAGGCCTGAAACCGATTGTCGCCTCGGCACTGGGGGTTCTGCTCACCGGACATAAGGGTGTCGTTTTCCAAGCACCGGGTTATGGTGAGCCTACTCAGACGACGCCACACCCGTGACGACCTGGCAGGGAGGCACACATGTCCGGGACGATGCCTGATCCCGTTTCTGGGGCCAATCCGTTCGCCGAACTGGCCAAGTTCGCGCTGGGGGCCACCGAGCGCAACATGGCGCTGGCTCGGAACTGGTCGGACGCGCTGCTGACGACGCTGAAGGAGCAGTCGGAGGACGCGCGGGCGAACCTGACCACCCTGACCGCAGCGTTGGAGGCGATGGAACGGACGCTGACCAGCCAGGAGGAGACCAACCGCGCCCTGCGGCAGAGCCTGGAGGGGTATCGGCAGCTCCTCGACCGCTACGCGGCCACGCAGGAGCGCACCGCCCAGCTGGTGAAGACCGCCGTCGACGACCTCAAGGCGGCCGGCGAAGGCCAGATGGAGGCGGCGAGGGCATTGCTGACGCCCACGACGGGGGCGACAGCGGCCACCGAGCCGTTCATGCAGATGATGCAGGCGTGGACCGACGCCTTCGCCCGCTTCAGCGGCGTCGGAACAGCAGATCCCCGTTCATCCTGATCCGTCGCCGAGCGCCTCTTCCCGCGCTCTTTGGGCGGACGCTCTTGGCACACCACCCCGTAGTCGTCGCGCCTTTCCTTGCGGCTCTTCGTAACTCACGACTACAAACCGTCAGTCACTTGGATCGCCGCGGCGCGTACAGCCAGCTTTCCAGCAGGCGCGCCAGTCGTGGCTGGACGATCCAGGTCATCATCGCCGACACCGAGAACGAAATCAGTGCCACCCGCGGAACGAGTGCGATCGGTGAAGCCACCTGGTACAGAACCAGGTTCAACATCAGCTGGAGCACGAAGATCACGATCGAGGTGACCACGAACATCTTCCACCGCGGAGGCGCGGGCGCGGTACGGCCGGGCACTTCGAACCAGGTCTCGAGCCCGGACATCCGTCTCTCATGCGAGGTCGACATCACCTGCTCGCCGTGTTCCAGCAGATCGGACCTCGTCTGCGAATGTTCCCATCGGGCAAGCTCGTCAGCCGAGGCGAACCTGTACACCACGTGCCACAACTCGCCGACGTGCCCCGGCCGCAGCAGACCCGCCCCGAGGAATCCGTCGAACCCCGATGCGGCCCGCGTCAATTCCGAGGCCCACGTCTCGAACTCGACCTCTTTGCCCGGCCGAACGCGACGGGCAACCAGCACGGTGACCGGTCCATCGTCTTCGCCGGGCGCGCTCATCCCACGCCACCGGCGATCAACTGAGCTCGGCTGACCAGTCCCGCTGCTCGAGCGAGTCCCTGATGTGCAGCAGGAACTTCGACGCGGTCGAGCCGTCGAACGCTCTGTGGTCGTACACCATTCCGATGATCCCGACCGGGTGGATCGCGATGGCGTCACCGACCGCGACCGGGCGACGCTTCACACCGTCGGTGCACAGGATCGCGACGTTCGGTTGGTTGATGATCGGCGAAGACGCGTAGCTGGCATAGGGTCCGGGGTTCGTGATGGTGAACGTCGAGCCCTGCATCTCTTTATTGGGCAGTTCCTTCGCTCGTGCCGCTGCCGCCTTCGTCGCGATCTGGCTGGCGATGCCCCGGATGTTCAGGGTATCGGCGTCCCTGACGACCGGCACCACCAGTCCCTGCTCATCCAGATCCACAGCGACACCGAGGTTTACGTAGGGGTGAAGCGTCATCGTCTTGGATTCGAGGTCGATCGACGCGTTGACCGTCGGGAACACCCGCAGCGCGTCACAAACCGCCCGGGAGATGAAGGGCAGGTAGCTCAACGACGCACCGGTCTCCTTCTTGAACCGCACCTTGAACTCGGCACGCACCCGTTCGACATTGTCGAAATCCACTTCCACAGATGTCCACACCGATGCGGCGAGAGTCTGTGACGCCTTGAGCGTGTCCGCGAGAATCAGACGCATTCGGCTGAGCGGCACCACTTCGTCCCGCCCGTCGGTGCCGGCCTTCGGCGCCCGGGGTGCCGCCGCGGTCGGTGCTGTGACAGCTGCCGGAGCGGCGGCCGGAGCGGCAACCGTTGTCGGGCCGGTCGCGATCGCGTTCGTGATGTCCTCGCGCCGGATGCGACCACCGACACCCGTTCCGGCAACCGTCGTGACGTCGATGCCGTGCTCGGCTGCGAGCCTGCGTACCAGTGGCGACAACAGCCGTCCGCCTGCGCCGTCGCGGCTGACCGGTGCCGCGCCGGTCTGCGCATCGACGGCACGGGGACTCTCGACGTCGGCCGGTCCGCTGCCGTTGCCGGCCGGTCCGACGACCTGCGAGCCCGCTGCCCCGATGCGTGCCAGTACGGTACCCACCGGCACCGTTTCGCCGGCGTTGACGAGGATGTCCAGAATCTTCCCGTCGTACGGGCTCGGGATCTCCGAATCCACCTTGTCGGTGGACACGTCGAACAGCGGATCGTCGAATGCGACGTCGTCTCCGACGGCCTTGAACCACGTGCCGATCGTGCCCTCCGTGACCGACTCACCCAGTTTCGGCATCGTGATCTCGAAAACCTCACCCGTGGCGGACGGCGAGAAGTCGGCGCTCTCGGTCGTCGGACCCTCCGATCCGCCGACCGACGGCGCGGACGGATCGTTGAGTGATCGTCCGCCGGCCGCCGCCACCCCGTGTGTGGCCGAAGGGAGTCGGTTCGGCACCGTGGCGCCCTTCCCGCCGATCCGCATGATCACGGCGCCGACCGAGACGGTGTCGCCCTCTTGCGCCAGAACCTCAAGGACCACACCGTCAT
>CAVQSK010000023.1:0-238123 GCA_963715885.1 uncultured Actinomycetota bacterium | reverse complement strand
CTGAGCTGATTGCCTTTCTTCTCGTCCTCGGTGACTTGCTCCACCTGAGCGAACTCCGCGAGGGCCCGGTCCTCGGAGCGCACCGTCTTGAGCACGACGAGCGCCTCGTCATAGCGGCCCTTCTCGACGAGCCAGCGCGGCGACTCGGGCATCCGCAGCATGCCGAAGAAAAGGGCGATCGCGGGTAGTGCGCAGATGCCGAACATGATTCGCCACACGCCATCGATGTGTCCGAGGGTGGCGCCGAGGATCGCGTTGACGACAAAGGCGGTGAACTGCCCGACGACGATCGCCAGCTCGTTGCGGCCGGTGATCGATCCGCGGATCTCGTACGGTGCCAGCTCCGCAAGGTACACCGGCACCACTGTCGAGGCACCCCCGACCGCCAGCCCGAGAATGATCCGGCCGGCCACCAGGATCTCGAAGCCGGGCGAGAAGATGACGAACATCACGCCGACGAAGAACATGATCGCGAGGAGGATGATCGTCTTCCTCCGGCCGATCGCGTCCGAGATCTTGCCGCCGATGAGGGCGCCGACCGCGGCGGCGAATATGAGCGAGCTGATGACGATGCCCAGCTGTAGGAGGGACAGCCCGAGCTCCTGAGCCATAGGGCCTTCGGCGCCGTTGGACACGCCGGTGTCGTAGCCGAACAGCAGGCCGCCGAGGCAGGCGACGATCGAGATCAGGCCGATCCGCTTGCGGTGGGGGCCCTCGGTCAGAGGTGGCAGCTCGGCTTCGGGCACCGCGGCCGCATGTGTAGTCATGCATGGACTCCTTGGTACTGGTATTTTGTGTGCTTGCCGTTAGTCTTGCTGTGATTTAAATCTCAATCAATGGGGTTTAGCCATCAATTTCACATCAAGGAGGATTGCGTGTCGCATCGCTACCGGGTCCGTGAGATCGCTCAGCAGGCCGGGTTGAGCGAGGCGACGGTGGATCGGGTGCTGCACAACAGACCCAATGTGCGTGAGTCCACCCGGCGCGAAGTCGAGCAGGCCATCGGTGACCTCGACAAGCAGCGCTCCCAGTTGCGGTTGGCCGGGCGCAAGTATCTGGTCGATGTTGTCATACAGGCGCCGCAACGGTTTTCGCGCGCATTCCAGGCTGCGGTGGAGGCCGAGCTGCCGGCGCTGGCACCCGCGGTGGTCCGCTGCCGCTTTCATTTCCGCGAAACCGGGTCGGTGCCGGCGATGGTGGAAACCCTGGACAAGATCGGAGCCCGCGGCTCGCACGGGGTGATCGTGAAGGCGCCCGACACCGACCTGGTGGCCGAGGCGATCGACCGGCTCACCGCCGAAGGCATCCCGGTGGTCACCTTTGTCACCGATGTGCCGCGCAGCAGTCGCGTCGGCTACGTGGGTGTCGACAATCGTGACGCCGGTGCGACCGCGGCCTATCTGATCGACCAGTGGCTGGGCGACTCGCCAGCCAGTGTGCTCGTCACGTTGAGCAGCAACGCCTTTCGCGGCGAAGAGGAGCGGGAGATGGGCTTTCGCGGTGAGCTGCGCCGCGCGCTTGGCGCGGCGGGGCGGGCGGTGGTCGAGATCGCCGAGAGCGAGGGGCTCGACGCCACGATCGAACAGCTGGTGCTCGACGCGCTCGACCGCAACCCCGACATCGGCGCGGTGTATTCCATCGGCGGCGGCAACGTCGCCACCATCCGCGCGTTCGAAAAGCGCGGCCGCAGCTACCGGGTGTTCATCGCCCACGATCTCGACGAGGACAACCGGACGTTGTTGCGCGCCCGCAAAATCTCGGCGGTGCTGCATCACGACCTGCGCGCCGACGCCAACATCGCCGGGCGGCTGATCATTCAGGCGCACGGCGGGCTACGCGGTGTCGCCCCGTCGATGTCAGCCATTCGCGTGGTGACCCCCCACAACATGGCGTGACCCGGGCACCGCTAGCCGCGGGTGGGGTCCTCGTTGCAACGTTGGGCTGCCCGATCGAAGCAGTCCAGTACCGCGTCTCGGGCCCGGGTGAGGGCGTCGCGCACCGGCAGGCGCCGAAAGTCGCGGGACATGTGCTCGATACCCCACGGGCCATCCCAGCCGATCGCCAGCACCGCGTTGATAAAAGCCGGCACGTCGAAAACCCCTGCTCCGCAGGGAAGTCGGTTGTCGAAGGTGTCCTCCAGATCGGAGCCGACCACCTCGGCGCGCCCGTCGTCGAGTTCCACGCCGAAGACAATTTCCGGCGGCACGAGCGCCGGGAGCGTGGCATACGGCGTACCACCGCGGTATGCGTGCCAAATATCAAGTAGCAGACCACCGTTGGGGTTGCCGACCTCGGTCACGAAGGCCACCGCGTCCTCGGTCGTCTTGACGTGATGGGTGAAGGGAGTGTTCTCGAAGGCGATCCGCACCCCGGCCGACTTGGCGTCGTCGGCCAACCGGTCGAACCCCTCACACAGCACCGCGTAGCCGACCGGCACACCGTCATCGTCGGCACCGACCTTGATGTGGTCGACACCCAGAATCGACGCCGCCTCGAACAGGTCTGCCCGCACCCGGTCCGACGCCGCGCGCGCCGCTCCGCTGGTCCACCAGTCGGTGAGCCACTCCAGCTGCACATAGCGGATCCCGTTGTCGCGCAGCATGGTGGCGACGGTGCCAAGCCCGATGGAGTCCCGCGCCCGGACCAGGTCCTGCCGGGTCAACCCGAACCCGACATACCCCGCCGCGGCCACCGCCTCGATGCGGGTGCGAATCGGAAGCGGGCTGTGATCCGGCCCGCGCGCGGGCATCACGTCGCCCGCCGAGGTCCAGCACGAAGCCAGCATCTGCGGTTGTGGAGAACGCATGTAGTTTCCTCCGCTCTCCGGATTTTCTGTTCTGGTCGGCACACCTTCCGGGCGAACCGCACCGGCAAGGATGTCAAGCCAGGCGGCTGCCCCCGACGGGGACGATGACCACGAGGTCGAGCGCGCTCCTGGCGCTGATTGCACTTGTGCGCTTCTGCAGGTCGAGTGATAGTGCAGACGAATCACGCACCGGCCCAGGGGATCTCATTCGGGACCGGTTTCCTCGGCGACGGTGACGGTGGCGAGGAGGTCGCCGCCTTCGACCTGTTGGACGGGGGCGATGGCGACCCGGCTGATCAGGCCGCCCCGGGGAGCGGTGATTGCGGCTTCCATACGGTCACGGCGTGGCAACCGCCATGGGCTGCTCGCCGCGCAGTACCGCAGCAGCACCCAACACTGCAACCTGAATGGTGAGCGCCATTGCGCGGTCGGTGAAGCCCATCAGGTGGGGTGTCAGCACCGTGTTGGGGTGGTCGAACACCGGGTGATGCTCGGGCGGTTCGGGGTCGTACACGTCGAGCCCCAACCCGCCCAAACTTCCGTTGTGCAGGGCTTCGTCGGCGGCGTCGAGGTCGATCAACCCGCCTCGACTGCAGTTGACGAGTACGCTGCCGGGCCGCATCAGCGACAGGCGGGCGGCGTTGATCAGGTAGTGGTTCTCGGCGGTCAGTGGCACATGCAGCGTGACGAAATCGCTTGCGGCCAACAGCTGTTCCACACTGTCGCAACGGTAGTCGGCGGGAACGTCGGCGTACGGATCGTAAGCGAGGACGTTCAGGTCGAACGCGGTGGCGATCCGTGCCACCCGATTGCCGATGCGGCCGAAGCCGACGATGCCCAAAGTGGCGCCGTCGAGGTCCCCCACGGTCATCGCGCCGCGCTCATGCCATCTGCCTTCGCGCACCAGCGCGGACAGCGTGGATAGCCGCTTGACGGCGGCCAGAAGATGTGCGAACACCCCTTCGGCCACCGAGGTTGTGTTGGAGCCCGGCGTGATGACAACCGGGATGCCGCGGCGGGCGGATTCGGTCACGTCGACGAGGTCGGTGCCCACACCGGTGCGGGCAAGGACTTTCAGCGCCGGCATCCGGTCGAGCATGGCAGCGTCGACGGTGAACGCCGCCCGCACGATCGCGGCGTCGGCCACCGCGAGGTCCTCATCGCTGGGGTTCAGCACAAGCCGTTGATGGGGCGCCAGGAACGGCTCCACGAGGTCGGGGTCGATCGGGCCCAGCGCGACGAACGTCTGGATGGGCACCGATGTCGTCACGGCAGGCCCGTGAGAAGCGGTCGACATCGCTCACCCGGCCGTGATGCGGGATGCCGTGGTCCCGGCAACTGGTTCGATCTTCTGCCACTGCCCTGTCGCGGCGGACTCTTCCGCGGCGGAGACGATCGCCGCGGCCGAGACCGCGTCGTGCACATTGGAGTTCGCGGCCGCTCCGCCCGCGACAGCGACCAGGAACTTCTTGGCTTCAATCGTCTTGAGGTCGTCGAAGCCCATCGCGTTGCCCGGTCCGGGTTGAAAGCGGGAGTAGTCACCGTGTCTGGGGTTGGCGTTGACGGTGACGTAGCCCGGCTCGTCCGCCGCCCGCCCGATGCGCACCTGCAGCTCGTTCATCCGCTCGAAGTCCCACTTAACCGACCCTTCGGTGCCATACACCTCGATCTGGTAGCCACATGAGGGGCCCACGATCACCCGGGATGCCTCGATGGTGCCGACCGCGCCGGATCCCTGGGCGTCGGAGCCGAACCGGACCAGCGCCGCGGCGTAGTCCTCGTTCTCGACGGTGCCCATCTCGCCGCCCTCGATCACATCGAAGTGTGTGCCCGAACCCATTGCGAGCTTTGGACGTTCGGTGTAGACGGTGCTGGTCAACGCGGTGATCTCGGCGATCGGGCCGACGACGTACTGGCACAGGTCGCTGGCATGGCTGAACAGGTCGGCCAGCACGCCCGAGCCGGCGAGTTCGCGATTGAACCGCCACGACAGCGCACCCTTGGGTTCGTTGGCGTAACCGGAGAAGAACGCCGCGCGCACGTTCGTGATCCGGCCCAGCTTGCCGGCCGCGATCAGGCCGCGGGCGTGTTCCACAGCGGGGGCGTGGCGGTAGTTGTAGCCGATCGAGGTGATGACACCCGCCGTTGTCGCGGCGGCCTCGATGGCCGAGGTTTCCTCGTAGCTGCGTCCAACCGGCTTCTCGATCCAGAAGTGTTTCCCGGCTTCGGCTGCGGCGACGCCGATTTCGGCGTGCAGAAAGTTCGGCGCGCAGATCGACACCACGTCCACCTCGGCGTCGGCGAGCACTTCGCGGTAGTCGGTCGTCGCACGGGTGTAGCCGAGAACGTCGCGGGCGAACTCGGCCCGATCCGGGGCGGTGTCCGCGGCGACGACGAGGTCGGGCCTGATGCCGAGTTCGGGGTAGGCGATCGGCACGCTGCGGTAGGCGCGGGTATGCAGCTGCCCCATCCAGCCGACACTGATCAGCCCGACGCCGATGCGGCGGTTCGTTGTGCTCACTTGGTGTTCTGCCTTTCTGATATCTAGGTGTGGGTGGTGCGGGCCGCGGTGAACGCGTCGCTCAGCGCGGCGGCAAGCATGGTTGAGTCGGAACCGATTGCCACGAACCGGAATCCGCGCTCGACATGGCGGACCGCTACGGCAGCGTTCGCGGCGAGGATGCCGGCGGTCTTGCCGTGCGCGGCCGCGGCGTCGAGCACCCGCCCGGTGGCGTCGACGAACTCGGGGCCGTCGAACTGCAGCGGCACACCGAGCGCGAACGACAGATCCAGCGGACCGACGAACAAAACGTCCACGCCGTCCTGGGCGGCGATCTCATCGACCGCGTCCAGCGCAGCGAGCGTCTCGATCTGGATCACACCGAGCGTGTTCTGGGTGGTGTCGGTCAGCGGCGAACGGTCCAATCCCCATCGGCACGATCGGTTGTAGGTGGCGACCCCCCGATCACCGTGCGGCGGGTACCGCAGGTGGGTCAGGACGGCCGCCACCTCGTCGGGCTTGTCCAGCCGCGGCACCATCACCCCGGCCGCGCCCTGGTCGAGCACGCGACCGATGCGGATCCGCTCACTGGACTCCACCCTGACAATCGCCGGCACACCGTAACTCGCGGCGGCGAGCACGCTGTCGGCCATCACTTCGTCAGATCCGGCACCGTGTTCGAGGTCGATGAGCAGCCAGTCGGCGCCGGCGGCGGCGCAGACTTCGGCGGCGGTCGCCGAGGCCATCCCGACGAAGGTGCCCACCGTGGTCGCGCCGTTGGCGAGTCGACGGCGCAGCGCGCCGCCGTCCAACGGGGTGGGTGCGCTCATCCGAACCACCGTTGCGCGCCGCGAGCCTGCTCGTACTCGGCGCGAAGCGTCTGCACCCATTCCTGCCCGGATACCTCGGCGGGGGCGACATCCCACCACACGTCCCCGCCCGGCAGGTCGACATGCGGAACCGTCGGCACCACGAGAACCACCGGCCCACGGGTGTCGCGGGTCGTTGCCAGCGCATCGCGCACCTCATCCACGGTGGAGGCGCGGATTGCGGTGGCGCCCAACCCTTCTGCGATCTTGCGCAGGTCCACGTCCAGGTAGTCACCGTCCAGGCGGGGGGCCTTGCGCTCGGAGGCAGGGTCCATGATGTCGCCGTCGGTGCGGTAACGGAACTCGTTGCCGAACTCACGTCCGCTGCGGTTCATTTGCAGCCGATGGATCACCTGGTAGCCGTGGTTCTCCGACACCACGATCGTCACGTCGAGGCGTTCCTGCGCGGCGGTCACCAGTTCGGTCGGCGCCATCAGGAAGGTGCCGTCGCCGATGAACGTCGTAATCCGATTGCCGGTGTCACCCTCGGCGAGCCGCACCCCCATCGCGGCGGGCAGCTCGTAACCCATGCAGGAGAACCCGAATTCAAGATGGCAATGCCGATGGCCGGTGGCGTCCCACACCTTCTGCAGGTCGCCGGGCGGACCGCCGGCCGCAGCAATGATGGTGTCGCCGCTTTGGGCGTGCTCCTGCAGCAACCCGATCAGCTGCGGCTGGGTCAGCACCGCGTCGGTCACCGGGGCTTCGGGATGCTTCTCACGGGAGAACGCGATGTCCGGATCGAGCCCCGCAGCGCGGATCGGCGCCCAATCGGCCTTCGCCGCGACCACTGTGTCGCGCCACGTGGCGCTGGTGGTGTGGTCGTGCAGCGCCTGGGTGAGCGCCTCGAGACCGAGCCGGGCGTCGGCGAGGATACCGACCGCGCCCTGCTTGCGGGTGTCGGCGTCGACGACGTTCAGCGACGCGAACCGCACCGAGTCGTTTTCGAAGATCGACTGCGAGCCGGTGGTGAAGTCGGTCAGCCGGGTGCCCACGCTGAGGATCAAATCCGATTGTTTGACAAGGGAATTGGCGGCGAAGTTGCCTTCCAGGCCGACACCGCCGACCTGCCACCACGCATCGCGGGTCACCGCGCCCTTGCCGGCGAAGGTTTCCACCACCGGGATGCCCGCGGTGTCGGCGAACTGCTCCAGCTCGGCGTGGGCGTCGGAGTAGTGGATGCCGCCGCCAGCGATCAGCACCGGCCGGTTCGCCTCGCGGATGAGCGCGGCGACGTGTGCGACCTCGTCGGGGTCGGGCAGCGGGCGGCGAATCTTCCAGTCGCGCGGTTCGAAGAACTCGACCGGAAAGTCGTAGGCGTGCGATTGGACGTCCTGCGGCAGCGAGATCACCACAGCGCCGGTGTCGGTGGGGCTGGTTAGCACCCGCATCGCCTGCGGCAGCGCGGTGAGCAGCTGCTCCGGGCGGGTGATCCGGTCGAAGAACCGCGACACCGGCCGGAACGCGTCGTTGACGGTGGCGTCGGCCTCGCTGGCGTGTTCGAGCTGTTGCAGCACGGGGCCCTGGTGCCGGGTGGCGTAGGTGTCTCCGGGCAACAACAGCAGCGGCAACCGGTTGACCGTCGCCAAACCGGCGGCGGTGACCAGGTTCAGGGCGCCCGGACCGATGGACGCGGTCACCGCGAGGGTGGCGCGGCGACGGGTGGCCTTGGCATATGCGGTGGCGATGTGCGCAACGTATTGCTCGTGGCGGCCCTGGATGAACGGCAACTCGTCGGACAGCTCATCGAGGGCCTGACCCAACCCGGCCACGTTTCCGTGCCCGAAGATGCCCAGCGCGGCCGGGATGAGGCGGCGCCGGCCACCGTCGGCGAGGCTGTACTGGGCGGCAAGGTATTTCACGATGGCCTGCGCGGTGGTGAGCCGGACCGTCTTGTCTGAGGTGCTGATCATGGCTGGTTTCCTTCGGGGTTCACCACGGACGGCCGTGGATGACGATGGTCTTTTCTTCGGTCATTTCGGTGACGGCTGAGCGGACACCTTCCTTGCCGATGCCGCTGCCCTTGAGCCCGCCGTAGGGCATCAGGTCGGCCCGCCACAGCGGGGTCCAGTTGATATGGATGTTGCCGGCGTCGATCTGCCGCATCGCGCGTACCGTCGCCGCCACATCAGAGGTGAAAATGCCTGCGCCCAGGCCGTATTCGTTGTCGTTGGCAATCGCGATCGCGCCAGCCATGTCCGGGGCCGAGGACACCGCGACCGCGGGTCCGAACAATTCGTCGCGGGAGAACGGCGACTGCGGGTCGACCGCCGCGACCACCGCGGGCGTGACCACCGCGCCGTTGCGGTCGCCGCCGGTCAGGACCTTCGCGCCGGAATCGCCGGCAGCCTGGATCGCCGAGGCCACTCTGGTGGCCTCGATCTCGGAGATCAGCGACCCCAGCCGGGTGTCCTCCCGCGCCGGGTCGCCCAGGGTGATGGCGTCGACCCTGGGCACCAGCGCATCGAGGAAGTCGGCCTCCACGCGTTCGTCCACGATCACCCGCTGCACCGAGATGCACACCTGGCCGGCGTTGATGTAGCCCCCGGCGGCCACCGCGGATGCGGCCATGTCGATGTCGGCGTCCGGCAGCACGATCACCGGGCAGGAGGCGCCCAGCTCCAGAGACAGTTTCTTGATCCCGGCGACCGCGGCCAGGCGTGTCCCGGTGGCTGTCGACCCGGTGAACGACACTTTGCGTACCCGGGGGTCGGTCACCAGCCGGTCACCCAATGTCCCACCGGATCCGGTCAGCACCGACAGCGCACCCGGTGCCAGCCCGGCGTCGACGAAGCACTGTGCCAGCTTGAGCGCCGTCAGCGGTGTCGAGCGCGCCGGCTTCAGCACGACCGCGTTACCCGCGGCCAGGGCCGGGGCGATCTTGTGCAGCACCAGCAGCGCCGGGTAGTTGAACGGGGTGATCGCCACGACGATCCCGCACGGCTGACGCACCGTGAAACCGATCTTCTCCAAACCGGTTCCGGGGTTCGCGTCCAGCGGCAGCGTCGAACCGTAAAGCTGGCTGCCCTCGTGAGCGGCCAGCCGGATGATCGCACCGGAGCGACCCGCCTCGCCACGCGCCTCGGTGATCGGCTTGCCGGTCTCCGCGCTGATCGTCTGGGCAATATCCTCGGCGCGCTGATCGGCCAGATCGGCCGCCCGCAGCAGCACCGCCACCCTCTCATGCGCCGGGGTCTCCCGCTGCACGCGTGCGGCGGCCGCGGCGCCATCGATGGCCGCCGCGGCGTCGTCAATCGTGGCCACCGGCACCGAACCGGCCGGCCGGCCGTCGTACGGGGACAGCACCGTCTCGGTTGCCCCGTCGCCTGCGCCGCGCCATTCGCCGGCAAGCAGCATCTCCATCACAGACCTCCCTGTCGTAAACCCACATGTACGGGCGGCGTCGGACCTCCAGCGCCGCAACCGAATCGCTACACCCTTGCCCCGAGCGACGTGGGCCAGCAGCGCCGCTGTGCGAACGCCCGTCGCCGACAGTTCCGATGCCCTAGGGCCCGGGACCTGAAAGTCGGTCAGCGGCGAAGCGGTGCGCACACATAGAGTGTTGCTGTGATATAGGCCTCAATCAATGGGTAAATGACGTCAATATTCCATCAAGCGAAGCCGCGATTTGAGGAGTGATCGTTTTCCGCCGAGCGAGACCGCCGCGCCCCGGGCCCGGCACGAATCAGCAGAAAGAGTCTGATCCCGCACGAATTGCGCGCCGAGCTCGCCGTTAGCCGCCACTCCCCGCCTACCTTGCGAAGCGCCACGGTAAAGACTGAGCCAGTTTGCGTGATCTGCTTGCCCGTAAGGTCGAACGTCATGGTCGCGGGAACAACGGCATACGCATAGTCGCCGGTGACATCGACATGCCTCGGCTCGCTGAGAGTACGGTTGCCCGTGCCCGCTGTGATACTCGCGTTCGGGCAGAGATAGCGCGAAATCGACGCCGTCAGAGCGCCGCGTCGACTGCGCGCGCACTCAATACGTAGTCCAAGATCATTGCGGCGCTGCCGATTACGCCGGATTGGTCGCCGTGGGTGGAGGGCAGGATTCGAAGCTCGCGGGTAGCCAGCGCGGTCGCAGAGCCGTACACGGTCTCGCGCAGGCCGGCGACCAGGATGTCGTAGGCCTTGGACATGTCTCCGGCGATGACCAGCGCTTCGGGATTGAGCAAATTGACGGCGCCCGCGAGTACCTCGCCGATGTGTCGCCCACTTTCCCGGATCAGTCGCCGGGCTTCGGGGTTGCCGCCCAGGGCGAGGTCGACGAGGTCGCGGATGTGTCCGACGCCGCGCCCTTGGTGCTGCATGGTGCGGACCAGGGCCCAGCCTCCGGCGATTGCCTCCAGGCACCCGGTGTCGCCGCATCTGCAGGCGACTCCGGCGGCGGCCGGAATCTTGGTGTGCCCGAATTCGCCTGCAGCGCCTAGGGCTCCGCGTTGGAGCGCGCCGCCGGCGACGATGCCCGCACCCAGGCCGGTCGAGGCCTTGATGAGGAGCATGTCGTCGAAGCGGTCGCGCTGCCCGCGCCGTTCGGAGAGCACGATCACGTTGGCGTCGTTGTCGAGCAGGATCGGGGCGGTAGTGAGCTCGCGTAGATAGGGCGGCAACGGGATGCCGTCCCATCCACTCATGGCCGGCGAGTCGAGGCTGCATCCGCGGGTGGTGTCGGCTGTCCCGGGAATGCTCAGGCCCACGCCGAAGATCTCGTCGTGTCGGCGGCCGGTCTCGTCCAGCAGGGCTTCGAGGCGTTTGGCGATATCGGGCATCAGATCATTCGGGCCGATGCCGATTTCCTGGTCGACATCGGCCACGGTGAGAACCACGCCGGCCAGGTTGCAGACACCCAGTTGGGTGCGGCTTCGGCCGATCGCGGCCGCGAGCACAACGCCGGCGTCGGCATTGAAGACCAGCCGCGCCGGTGGCCGGCCGCCGGTCGATGGCGCTTCGGCCCGCTCGAGCACCAAGCCGCGCGCCTGCAGCGTCGAGACCCGAGCCGCGACCGCGGTGCGGGACAGGCCGGTGAGACGCCCCACGTCGGCGCGGGTGCTAACCGCACCATCACGAATCAGGCCGAACACTTCACCCGCGGTTGCAGGTGCCGGCGAGCACCGTGACATGCGCATATCTGCCATTCAACCAACTAGTTACTGCACATACAACACTCAAAGTTCACCTACTTTTACCGTAAAAATGCGTAAGTATGCTTGTGCAGAGCGCAAACTACCTCTAAGCTCTGAATCGATAAAGCCGACATAAGTCAGGAGATTTCATGTCGACCACGACCCCCGTGGCACCCTGTGACTTCGTTGTATTTGGCGGAACCGGCGATCTCGCCGTCCGTAAGCTATTACCCGCCCTTTATCTGCGCGACCGAGATGGTCAACTAGCTGCGGAAACCCGTATCATCGCGGCCTCTCGGGCTGGGCTGGACGTTTGCGGTTATCGCGACAAAGTGCGCGCTGAGCTGGGCCGGTTCGTCCCTGAGGACGCCATCGACCAGCAGACACTCGAGCGATTCCTCGCTCGCCTGGACTACGCGAGCATCGATTTCGCCGACTCGGATAGCTGGCATCCGCTGACGACGCTTTTGCCGGCCGATCCCGGCAAGGTCCGGGTGTTCTACCTGGCCTGCGCGCCCAGCTTGTTCGGCCCGGTCTCGGCACATTTGGCCACCCACAAACTGGTCGACCGCTCGTCGCGGGTCGTGCTGGAGAAGCCGATCGGCCACGATCTCGCATCGGCGTGTGACATCAACGACGCCGTCGGAGCGGTCTTCGAGGAATCCCAGATCTTCCGCATCGACCATTACCTCGGGAAGGAGAGCGTGCAGAACCTGCTCGTGACCAGGTTCGCCAACACCTTCCTGGAACCGCTGTGGAACTCAAGCTCGATTGACCACGTGCAAATCACGGTCGCCGAATCGCTCGGCGTGGGCACCCGCGGCGGGTACTACGACAACTCCGGTGCGCTGCGGGACATGGTGCAGAACCATCTTCTGCAGGTGTTGTGTCTGGTTGCGATGGAACCGCCGACCTATGTCGACCGTGAAACCGTCCGCGACGAGAAGCTCAAGGTCCTGCAGGCGCTCAAGCCGATGACACCTCAGGACGTGGAGCGCTGCACCGTCGCCGGCCAGTACGCGCCGGGTCTGGTTGACGGGGTCGCCGTCGCCGGATATAAGGACGACGCGGAGAACCCCGACAGCCGCACCGAGACGTTTGTCGCGGTGAAGGCCGAGGTGCGCAACTGGCGTTGGGCCGGCGTGCCGTTCTACCTGCGCACCGGCAAGCGGATGGAGCAACGCTGCTCGGAGATCGTCATTCAGTTCAAACCCGTTCCGCATCCGATGTTTCCGAACAGCGACGGCGTTAGCGAACCCAACAAGCTGGTGATCCAACTGCAGCCCGAAGAAGGCATGCGCCTGCACATGACCGCCAAAGAACCAGGGCCCGGCGGCATCAAGCTGAAGCCCGTGTCGTTGGACCTCAACTACACCGACACATTTCAACGGCCCTCCCCCGACGCCTACGAACGCCTGCTCATGGACGTCGTGCAAGGCAACCCGACACTCTTCATGCGCCGCGACGAAGTCGAAGCGGCATGGGCCTGGGTCGAGCCGATCCTGGTGGCCTGGCAGCAGTCCGAGCGCGGCCCACGGCGATACCCCGCAGGAACCAACGGTCCCACCGATGCGACCACCCTCATCGAGCGCGACAGCCGTACCTGGCACGAAGGAGCCACACCATGACGACAACCCACCCGGCCCTGGCGGCCGTCACCGAGCGCATCATCGAACGAAGCAGCGCACCCCGCGCCGCCTACCTGCACCAGATCCGCGAAGCCGGCGACCGTGGACCGGCGCGCGGCCGTCTCGCGTGCGCGAACCTGGCGCACGGCTTCGCCGCCTCCGGCAAGGCCGACAAGAAAGCCCTGCGGGGAATGGTCAAGCCGAACATCGCGATCGTGTCCGCGTACAACGACATGCTGTCCGCACACAAACCCTTCGAAGCCTTTCCCGCCCAGCTCAAGCAGGCAGTCCTCGAGGCCGGCGGCATCGCACAGTTCGCCGGCGGCGTCCCCGCCATGTGCGACGGCATCACCCAGGGCCGCGACGGCATGCAACTGTCACTGTTCAGCCGCGACGTGATCGCAATGTCCACCGCAATTGCGTTGTCGCACGACATGTTCGACGCCACGCTGATGCTCGGCGTGTGCGACAAGATCGTGCCCGGAATGCTCATCGGCGCACTGGCTTTCGGGCACCTGCCGACGGTGTTCGTCCCCGCCGGCCCGATGACCTCCGGTCTGCCCAACGGTGAGAAAGCCAGGGTCCGGCAGCTCTACGCCGAGAACAAGGTCGGCCGCGAAGAACTCCTCGACGCCGAGGCCGCGTCGTACCACGGCAGCGGAACCTGCACCTTCTTCGGCACCGCCAACTCCAATCAGCTGCTGATGGAAGTGATGGGCCTACACCTGCCGGGTTCGAGCTTCGTCAACCCTGGCACACCGCTGCGCACCGCACTCACCGCCGAAGCCGGCCGCCAGGTCACCCGACTCACCGCGCTCGGAGAGAACTACACCCCGGTCGGCGAGATGATCGACGAACGCGCGATCGTCAACGGCTGCGTCGCACTGCTCGCCACGGGCGGCTCAACCAACCACACCATGCACCTGGTCGCCATCGCGCAGGCCGCCGGAATCACCTTGACCTGGAACGACATTTCCGAACTGTCCGCGATCGTTCCGCTGTTGGCCCGGATCTATCCCAACGGCAGCGCGGACGTGAACCACTTCCACGCCGCGGGCGGGCTCGGCTTCGCGATTGCCTCACTGCTTGATGCGGGCCTGCTGCACGAGGACGTGCAGACCGTGGTCGGACCTGGCCTGCGCCGCTACACGCAGGAACCCAAACTCGACGGGGACGGCGTGATGTGGCTGGACGGCACCACGATGAGCCACGACACCTCGGTACTGCGGGGTGTGGAGGACCCCTTCGACACCGACGGCGGGCTGAAAACCCTTGCCGGCAACCTCGGTTCGTGCGTCATCAAGACCTCGGCCGTCAAACCCGAGCATCGCACGATCACCGCCCCTGCCGCCGTCTTCGACGACCAGGCCGACTTCCTCGCCGCCTTCGAGGCCGGCGAGTTGGACGGCGATCTGGTCGCGGTACTGCGCTATCAGGGTCCCCGCGCGATCGGCATGCCCGAGTTGCACAAGCTGACCCCCGCCCTCGGCGTCCTGCAGGACCGCGGCCACCGGGTGGCGCTGGTGACCGACGGCAGGATGTCGGGCGCCTCCGGAAAAGTCCCGGCGGCCATTCATCTCACGCCCGAAGCCGCCACGGGCGGTCCCTTGGCGCGGGTTCGCAACGGTGACGCCATCACCGTCGACTCGGTGACCGGCACACTGACACTGCACGTTCCGGATGACGAGTTCGCTGCCCGCACCCCAACCGGTCGCGTACCCACCGCTACTGAAATGGTGGGCACCGGACGTGAACTGTTCGCCAGCATGCGCGCTGCCGTGGGTCCCGCAGACCAGGGCGCCAGCGTCTTTCCCGCGTACGCCGCTTCATGATCCAGGAGAAACCGATGACCCAATCACTGCTCAACCGTGTCCCCGTCATTCCCGTCGTCGTGGTCGATGATGTCGATCACGCCGTCCCCATCGCCCGTGCACTGGTGGCCGGCGGACTGCCAGTGATCGAACTGACGCTGCGCACCCCGGCGGCGCTGACCGCCATCGAGCGGATCGCCGGCGAAGTACCCGAGATCTTCCTCGGCGCGGGCACCATCGTGGAACCAAGCCAGGCCAAACAAGCGGCGTCCGCAGGCGCACAGTTCCTCGTCTCGCCCGGCAGCACACCGACTCTGCTGCAGGCGATGACCGATTCCGGACTGCCCCACCTGCCCGGTGTGGCAACGGTTTCGGAGATCCTGACCGCGCTCGAAGCCGGATACACCGAGTTGAAGTTCTTCCCGGCCGAGGCCGCCGGCGGGGCCAGCTACCTCAAGTCGGTCAGCTCACCGATCCCGGCGGCGCGCTTCTGCCCGACCGGCGGCATCTCCACCACCAACGCCCACCAGTATCTGGCGTTGCCGAACGTCGGTTGCGTCGGAGGGTCTTGGCTCACGCCGTCCGATGTTGTCGCCAGCGGCAACTGGGCACACATCACAGAACTGGCCGCCGCCGCCGCGACGCTCTGACACCGGCGCCGACTCGAATCTGACTACTATCTCGAATCTGACCACTATTCAGTCGCTTCGCTGGATTGCGTGGGTCGGCTCACTGACGAGGTGTGCGCCGATGGCATCGGCGCCGGCTCGTGGGCGTCGCCGGTGCCGGCATTAGTCCTCGGCGGGCTGTCGGTGCAGTGCGCAGGCAAGGCACCAGATGAACGCTGGACACCTACGCGGACTTGTTCGATGACGACCTGGACGCGGTGGCGGTAACGCTGCACGGCCGGTACGGGCCGGAGCCCGGCCACTTCAGGAGGCGCGCGCCGCAAGAGTGACGGCGTGCAGCGACCCCAGTTCTGAAACTGAACTGAGGAGAGGAGGGAGAAACCTGTCCGGTCGCCTCAACCCGGAACATAATTTACGGCACCGACAAAGGTGTCGGCTTCCACCCTAGAAAGGGAAAGATCATGGCTGAGGCGGGTCTATGCATAGCTTGGGGAGATGTTGTCAAGGGGAGCGAGAAGCGCGCCCTCGTGGCCTACGGCGAATCGATGCAGTATTTCGGACGTCTTCAGGAGGAAGGGCGGATCGAGCGCTTTGAGGTGGTCGTTCTTGGACCAACCGGCGGAGATGTGGGGGGCTTCTGGCTGCTGCGGGGAACCGAGGAGCAGATCGACTCGGTTCGCCGTTCCGAGGATTATGTGGCGCTTATCCAGCGTGTGCAGCTGGTCGTCACCGGGCTCAGGATCGCCGACGCCTTCCTTGACGAAGGACTGGCTCAAGTCATGGGTAGTTACCAGAAACTGGTCGACGAGCAAGACTGACGGTAAACCCGCAGCCCGGAACGACCGGGCGGGGTCGCGCAGCCGCAAGGAGCCGCGAGCATGGCCGCGCCCGGTGTGACCGGTAGGCGCGATCGCCCTACGCCGATCACCGTTCCGGCGGTCTCAACCCGTCATTGCCCTGGACAACAGCCGGGCTATTCCATTGGGGAAGTAACTGCAAAGTGTGCTCAAAATGTGCTCACGCCGTGCTCACGAGGCTCCGTAGCAAACATTAAAAATAGCCGCTGACCTGCTGTGACGATGGTGTAGCTTTGGCGGTGGCGGAGGGATTTGAACCCTCGGACGGGGGTTACCCGTCACACGCTTTCGAGGCGTGCTCCTTAGGCCGCTCGGACACGCCACCGTGTGGCAGCTTACCGGGCGGCCAGGTCTCTACTCCAATCGCTGCTTGGCGAAGAACGCCTCCAGCGGCGCCGCACACTCGTCAGCCAGCACTCCCCCGCGTACCTCCGGCTTATGCGTCAGCCGCCGGTCGCGGACCACGTCCCAAAGCGACCCGACCGCCCCTGTCTTCGGCTCCCACGCCCCGAACACCAGCCGAGCAACCCGCGCCATCACCAGCGCGCCCGCGCACATCGTGCACGGTTCGACGGTGACCGCGATCGTCGCGCCTTCCAGGCGCCAACCGTCGCCTAGCACCGAAGCCGCGGCCCGCATCGCCAGCATCTCCGCGTGTGCGGTCGGATCGCCCAACTCCTCGCGCGCGTTGGCCGCGCGCGCCACTTCGGTGCCGTCGGCGGCGACAATCACCGCACCGATGGGCACGTCATCGGGTCCGGCGGCGCCTGCGGCGTCAAGGGCGGCCCGAATGAGGTCCTCGTCGGTCCTCACCGACCGAGACGTTCAAGCACCGCCGACAACTCGTCGGCGAAGCCCATCTCCCGTGCGATCCGGCCCAGTTGCTCGTCGGCGTAGAGGTCTGTCTCGTCGAGGATGACGCCCAGCACCGCCTCGGGCAGCCCGATGTCCGACAACAGCCCCAGGTCACCCTCTTCGAACGGGTCGGCGTCGTCGAGATCCTCCGCGCTGATGTCGTTGTCGAGCTTCTCCAGCACCTCGGCAGCGATGTCGTAGTCGAGCGCAGCGGTAGCATCCGACAACAGCAGTCGCGTCCCTGCCGGCGCGGGTCGCACGATCACGAAGAATTCGTCGTCAACGTCCAGCAATCCGAAAACAGCACCTGCGCTACGCAATTCGCGCAGTTCTGTTTCCGCTGCGGACAAGCTGTTCAACGCGTCGCGACGCATGGGCGCGCAACGCCATTTGCCGTCCTCCCGGACGACGGCCACCCCGAAGCCGTCCGGGACTTCGACGGCCTGGTTCTGCGCCGAGGCACTTTGTGCTCCCATGTGGGCCAACGGTAGTCCCCGACCTGGTCTTTGACTAGCAATCCACACCAAGCCTGACGTCGGTCGATGTAGGCGCATGTGCCAACCTTGGAGGGTGACAAAGACACCCGTTTGTGTGGTGGGTCTGGGTCTCATCGGGGGCTCCGTGATGCGTGCCGCCGCGGCGGCCGGGCGCGAAGTTTTCGGCTACAACCGCTCGATCGAGGCGGTGCAGGGGGCAACGGCCGACGGGTTCGACGCGACTGAGAACATCGATGAGGCGTTGTCACGAGCCGCCGACAGCAAAGCATTGATTGTGCTCGCCGTGCCGGTTCCGGCCCTCCCGCTCATGCTCGGCCATATCCGCGACATCGCCCCCGACTGCCCACTCACCGATGTGACCAGCGTGAAAGATTTCGTCCTGGACGAGGTCCGATCCTTCGGCCTCCTGGACCGCTTCGTCGGAGGGCATCCGATGACCGGCACGGCACGCTCGGGCTGGGCCGCCGGCAATGCCCGGCTGTTCGTCGGCGCGCCCTGGGTGATCAGCGTGGACGACCACGTCGACGCCGACGTGTGGACGATGGTGATGGAACTGGCGCTTGACTGCGGTGCGGTGGTGGTCCCGGCGCGATCCGACGAACACGACGCTGCTGCCGCGACCATCTCCCACCTGCCCCACCTGCTCGCCGAGGCGCTCGCGATCACCGCAGGTGAGGTGCCGCTGGCGTTCGCGCTGGCCGCGGGATCGTTCCGCGACGGCACCCGGGTGGCGGCCAGCGCACCCGATCTTGTGCGGGTCATGTGCGAAGCGAACTCCGACCAGCTGCTGCCCGTCCTCGAGCGGACGCTCGACCTGCTGAACCACGCACGCGACGCGCTGGCGGCGAAGGGCCCGCTGAGCGAACTCGTCGAAGCCGGGCACGCCGCACGGGTGCGGTACGACAGCTTCAGCCGGCCCGAGATCGTCACCATCGCCATCGGGGCGGACAACTGGCGTGAGGAACTTGCCGCCGCCGGTCGTGCCGGCGGGGTGATCAGATCCGCTCTGCCAGTCCCGGGTAGTCGAGGATGAACCCGTCCGAGTCGACGGTGATCGTGGTGTCGGCGACCGGGGAGTGCAGCTTGATGCCAGCCTGAGGATTGGGGCCGGCGCTGGAGTATTCAATGACGGCCGCGTCGACGGACACCTCCGGCAGCCGCACGTACACGACCGGGCAGGTGATGGAGTCGGTGCGCTGGTAGAGGCCGGTGCGGCGGATCGGCAGCGCGTTGAAGAATGGGCTGAAGATCACGTCGACGTCGAGTGCGCCGTCATAGGCCGCGCGTTTGGTCTGGCCGGTGTGATCCTGAACCAGCCACATGTTCTCTTCGTCGCGGGCGATCGACAGCTGGCGTTCGCGCTCGGCGAGCGTGACGGTCAGCGAGAGTCGCGTCGTCTCGCCGGCCTCGTCGGTCACCAGGTCGTAGGAGGCGGAAAACGCCGGATGAGAACCGGCCGCGGCGGCTACGATCCTGCCGTAGGCCTTGATGCGGTTGCCGGACAGCTGGACGCGCACCGACTCCATCCGCGGAACGTCATACGCGCGCCAGGTCAAGATCGCGGGCCAGGGGGCTTCCTTCGCATCCGAGCGGGCTGCTTCTTCACTCACCCCTCTACCGTAAAGCGTCTCGAACGACTCCGGGAAGAATGTTCGACACCGCCGTTCTCGGGCGTCCTGGATTCAGTCTCCGGAGACAGTCTGAACGTCGGTTCCCGCGTCCTTCGGGATAGTTTCACTGGCACGCCCATACGTCCCATCGCCGCGCTACTCCCTTGACTCATCACTCCGAGCAAATCGTGCCAGCTCTGTGTCGGCACGTGGACGCGTCTCCAGCGCCACTTCGTCGCCGAGCAGCGGTTGCGGCATGCGGCGCAGCCGGCCAGTGCCGGGCACCGACGCCCACACCGCGAACGCCAGCGCCGCGTCCAGGATCAACGCCAGCGCGGTGACCATCAACGCGCCGACCAACGCGATGTGGAACTGCCGCACCTTGATGCCGTCGATCAGGTAACGGCCAAGCCCGCCGAGGCTGGCATACGCAGCGACGGTGGCGGTCGCCACGATTTGCAGCGTGGCCGTGCGCAGCCCGCCCAGGATCAGCGGCAGCGCGTTGGGCACCTCGACCCGCAGCAGGACCCGCGCCTCGGTCATGCCCATCGAGCGGGCCGCATCGACGACCGCGCGGTCGACGTTCGCGATTCCGGCGTACGTGCCGGCCAGCAGCGGCGGGATGCCGAGCAGCATCAGCGCTACGGTCGGCGGCACCAGTCCGAGGCCCCACAGCAGCACGCCGAGCAGCAGCACCCCGAGCGTGGGCAGGGCACGCAGCGCGTTGACCCCGCTGACGATGACGAACGTGCCACGCCCGGTGTGCCCGATGAGCATCCCGATCGGTATCGCTACCAACACCGAGAAGATCACGGCGACGACCGTGTACTGCAGGTGCTCCCCGATTCGCGCCCCGAGGCCGGCCGGTCCACCCCAGTTGGCCGCGGTGAAGATGAACGACAGCGCCTGCTGCACGAAGTCGATCGGGCTCATGCGCCGGCCTCGCAGGCTCGGTCGCCGCATTCCGTGCCCATGATTCGCTCGCAAGCTTCGCTCATGTGGCCACCGCCTTGGCGCGAACGGTCTGCCCGACCCGGGACGCGCGGGTCCACGGAGTGAGCACCTTGCCGCCGAACATGATCAACGTGTCGATAACGATCGCCAGCACGAAGATCGCGATGATTCCGGCCACGATCTGATCGCTCTTGTTCGATTGGTAGCCCTCGGTGAACCAGGTGCCGAGCCCGCCGATGCCGATCACGGATCCGACGGACACCATCGAGATGTTGCTCACGGCGACGACTCGCAAGCTGGCGACAAGCACCGGGATCGACAGGGGTAGTTCGACTTTCAATATTCGAGTCAACGGCTTGTAGCCGACGGCGGTGGCGGCGTCACGCACCGGCTCGGGCACATTGTCGAGCGCCTCGGGTACCGCACGCACCAACAGCGCCGTCGTGTACAGCGTCAACGCCACGATCACGTTGGCCTCGTCGAGGATACGGGTCGGGATGATCAGCGGCAGCACGACGAACAGCGCCAGCGACGGGATGGTGAAGATGATGCTCGCGGTGATGGTCGTCAATCGACGCCATGCCGTCGTGCGCTGTACCAGTGCACCCAGCGGAACGGCGATCAGCAGTCCGAGGATGATCGGAATCAGTGACAGGCGAAGGTGAATGACCGTTAGCGCCCAGGCGTCGTCGAGATTGTTGAGCAGATAGCGCACGATCAGTCCTGCTCCAGCGCACCGAGTTTCGGCAAGGCGTCCCGCCGTTGCGAATTCAGAGCCGCCAGCACGTCGTCGGCGAGCACACCTCCGACGGGCCGTCCGTCGCCGTCGACCGCCACCCCCAACCCCGAGGGCGACGACAACGCAGAGTCAAGCGCCTGCCGAAGCGAGTCGTCGGGACGGAAGAATGAGCCTCCACCGAACGTGCTGTCGTACAGCGGGCTACCGTTTCGGTGCAATTCCACGCCCTCGGCGTTGACCCACCCGTGGGGCGTACCGTCCGGCTTGATGACCAGTACCCAGTCGTTCGGTTCGAGTGTGAGGTCGTCGATTCCGGATTCGGCGACGGACCGAATGTCGTGCAGCGGAAGCCCAGTCGAGTGCCGCCACTGCAGACCGCGGTAGCCGCGGTCTGCGCCGACGAAGCCGGCCACGAAATCGCTGGCGGGGTTGGACAGCAGCCGCGACGGTTCGTCGTACTGCTGCAGCACACCGCCGCGGCCGAACACCGCCACCTTGTCGCCGAGCTTCAGCGCCTCGTCGATGTCGTGCGTCACGAACACGATGGTCTTGTGCAATTCGCTTTGCAGCCGCAGGATCTCGGTCTGCAACTCGTCACGGACCACCGGGTCGACCGCGCTGAACGGCTCGTCCATCAACAGGATCGGCGGATCGGCGGCCAACGCCCGGGCGACGCCGACACGCTGTTGCTGACCACCCGACAGTTGAGCCGGATAGCGGTTGGCCAGTTTGGGATCCAACCCGACCCGCTCCAGCACGGCGAGCGCTGCCTTGCGGGCCGTGCGGCGCGATTCGCCCTTGAGCACCGGCACGGTTGCGACGTTGTCGACGACCCGCTGATGCGGCATCAAGCCGGCGCTCTGGATGACGTAGCCGATGCCCAGCCGCAGCTTGACGGGATCGACCTTGGTGACGTCGTCACCGTTCACCGTCAAAGTGCCCGACGTCGGGTCGATCATCCGGTTGATCATCCGCATCGAAGTCGTCTTGCCGCAGCCGGACGGCCCGACGAACACGGCGAGTGTGCCATCGGGAACTTCGACTGTGAGGTCATCGACAGCGACGGTGCCATCGGGGTACTGCTTGGTGACGCCTTCAAATTTGATCAATGCTGATTCCTATGGCGATCATCCCTGGTCTGTTCTCCGCGCAAGCGCTCATCACCCCTGAATCGGCTTGTCGAAGCCGTTGTCTTGTACCCATTTCCGCGCCGCCTCATCCGGGTCGATGCCTGCGTTGCCGGACGTCGCGGTGTTCAGCTCGATGAGGTCATCTGTCGTCAGCTTCGCGGAGACCGCGTCAAGCACCGTCTTGAGCTCGTCGGATTTCTTCTGCGAGCTGACGAGGGGGACCACGTTGGCGGCGGGGAAGTTGTTCTTGGGATCCTCCAGAACCACCAGATCGTTCTCCGGTATCGCCGGTGAGGTACTGAAAATATCGGCCGCGGTGACTGTGCCGTCGACCAGCGCGCGCACCGTAGCGGGCCCGCCGCCATCACTGATCGCGACGAAGTTGTTCGGCGAGATGTCGAGCCCGTAGGTCTTCTTGAGCCCCGGCACGCCCTCCGTGCGGTTCAGGAACTCCGACGGCGCACCCAACTTCACCTCGGGTGAATGGGCCGCGAGATCGGCGATGGTCTTGAGATTCCACCGTTGCGCGGTTTCCTGGCTGACCGCCAGAGTGTCCTTGTCCTCGGCCGGTGACGGCGTCAGGATCGACAGATCGCCAGGCATCACCCGGAACAGCGCCAGCTCAATAGCCTCCGGGGTGGTTACCGTGCTCTTCTCATCGAAGTACTTCAGCAGGTTGCCCGTGTATTCAGGGATCAGGTCGATCGAATGGTCCCTGACCGCGGGGATGTAGGTTTCGCGGCTGCCGATGCCGAACTGACGAGCCACGGTGAAGCCGTTGGCCTCCAACGCCTGCGCGTAGATCTCGGCGATGATCTTCGACTCCGGGAAGTCGGCCGAGCCGACGATGATCGACTTGAGATCACCGGACACCGATCCACCGCCGAGCGGGTTCGAACTGCCGCACGCCGCGGTGATCAGCGCCAGTACCGCCGCCAGGATCGCCAGGTTCAACCTACGTGTGCTCGACATAACCAAGGTCCTCTCGGCGCACTAGTTCTCCGGACCCTATCGAGATGCGGCACAAATCGCCGCGCTTTAACTCACCGTGTACGGGCCGCGGCGGTTTAATTCGAGCAGGAAAGGGCAAGATGGACCCATGACCAGCGATCCGTCTGTTTCGCCCGATCGGCCCATCGGCAAGGTCCCGCCAGGACCCATCGAGCCGCCGGTGGCCTCGTCGAAAGGGACGCCACCGGATCCGACGGCCACTCCCGGCGAGTATCTCGTTTCGCCGCAGTCAGCGGTCAAATTCACTCGCGCGGCGGCGCTGTGGTCAGCGCTGATCGTCGGATTTCTGATCCTCATCCTGCTGCTCGTGTTCATCATGCAGAACACCGACTCCACGACCATTCACATCTTCGTCTGGGAGTGGAATCTGCCGGTGGGCGTCGCGATTCTGTTGGCTGCAGTGTGTGGCGGCTTGCTGACGGTCGCGGCGGGCACCGCCAGGATCATTCAGCTTCGCCGGGCCGCGAAGAAGAACTTCAAGGCGCGGGGTTAGGCGCCGCGAGACATCGTCTCGAGACCCTCGGCGATCAGCGGGGCGACAGCCTGGTCCACCTTGTCGGTGTCGTCGGCGACGCCGCCGCCCATGCGGGCCCGGAATGCGATCCCCGCGGCGATGATCGCAACCTTGAAATACCCGAGCGCCATGTAGAAGTCCCAATTGTCCAGCGCTTGATCGGCGGCCAACGAATACCGGTTGGCAAGGTCGTCGGCTTCCGGGATCAGCGGCGACGCCCATGCCGAACTCGCGTGTATCACGTTGAAGAGCGGGTGGCGGTACACGCACATCAGCGCGGCGTCGCTAAGAGGATCACCCAGCGTGGACATCTCCCAGTCCAGCACGGCCAGCACCTTGGTGGCGTCGTCGGAGTCCAGCATCGTGTTGTCGATGCGGTAATCGCCGTGCACGACCGCGTTGCGGCTCTGCACCGGAATCGCTTGCGCCAGAGCCGAATGCAGGCGCTGGACATCGGCGTCGCACGGGTCGTCCTCGCGCCGCACGAGTTCCCACTGTGAGCCCCAGCGGCGCACCTGGCGTTCGAGATATCCGCCTGCCTTGCCGAAATCACCGAGACCGACCGCCTCGGGATCGACCGAATGCAGATCGGCGAGCACCCGGATCAAGGACTCGACACAGTCGTTGATGTCGTCCTTGTCCCCAAGTGCCTCGAGTTCGTCGGCGTACCGGACGACGCGCCCCGCCACATACTCGACCATCTGAAACGGCGCGCCCAGCACCGAGTCGTCGTTGCGCATGGTGATCGCGCGGGCCACCGGCACCGGCGTGTCAAACAGAGCGGCCACCACCCGGTACTCGCGCGCCATGTCGTGCGCCGACGGTGTCAACCCGTGCAGCGGCGGACGGCGCAGCACCCATTTGGACGCGTCGTCGAACACCAGGAACGTCAAGTTGGATCGCCCGCCGGAGATGAACTCGGCCCGCAGTTCACCCGTGCGGGGTATGCCGACCGAGCACAGGTGACGGTCCAAGGCGTCGAGGTCAAGCCCTTCCAGCGAGGTGCTCATCGGACCTGTTTACCACCGCCGGTTTCGCGGGAGCAGATCCCATACGTGTTCGGTGCCGTTGACGGCCGCCACATACAGATTGCCCTCGCGCGAGGACAACAGCCGCGTGATCCCCGCGTAGTCGACATTGACGCACAAGATCTTCTCGGTGCCCAGGATGCTGTGCAGCAGCCCGTTGATCACCCCGCCATGGCTGAACACCGCGACCGTGTCCTCGTGGTCCCCCACGGCCACCAGGTCACGTATTCCCGCGTCGATCCGAGCCAGAAAAGCGACCTCGTCAACGCTGCTGGGCAGGTGCCCGCCGGCCAGTCGCGCCCGCTCCTCGGGGAACTCGGCGGCGATCTGCTCGATTGGGATGTAGTGCTCCATGTCTCGGTCATACTCGGCGAGGCGTTCGTCGATCTCGACGCTCAGCCCCAGGGCATCGGCAACCGGCTGCGCGGTCTGCACCGAGCGCCGCTGCGGGCTGCTGACCAGTCGCGTGATCGGAAAGCGTGCCAGCGCGTCCGGCAGCCTCTCGGCCTGCTCGATGCCTTCCGCGGACAGGTCGGGGTCGGAGCCCTGTCCGGGTTCGCTGCGAAGCGGCAATGCGTGTCGGACCAACAGCAATTGCATATCCATTCCCACCCTCGTGACCTACAGCGCCCGTGCCACGATAGATGCCGTGCGCGCGTTCGCCTGCCCGGTATGCGACAGCTTTGCCCCCTTCGAATCTCGGCGCTGCCCCACCTGCAATGCGGAACTGGGCCTGCATGTGCCCACCCTGTCGATGATCGCCACATCCGAGGGAACCGCGGTAATCGACGGATCCCGGTGGATCAACTGCACCAAATCGGCCAGCCTGGGCTGCAATTGGCTGGTCCCCGACGCGCAGGACACGGCATACAGGGGCCGGTGCTTCGCCGACTCGTTGATCCGGACCGAACCCGGCGCCGACGACACCATCGCCCAGGAGAAGTTGGCCGACACCACCACCGCGATGCATCGGCTGATCCTGCAGCTGCTCGACATCGGCCTTCCCGTCGAACCGTTCTGGCGCACCGACGGCGGCCTTGCCTTCGATCTGCTGTCGAGCTACAGCGACGGCAAGCCGGTGACGATCGGACATGCCAACGGCGTGATCACGATCGATCTCGTCGAGTCACTCGACGCCTATCGAGAGTCGCTGCGGGTGCGGCTCGGCGAGCCGTACCGCACCATGCTCGGACACTTCCGTCACGAGGTCGGCCACTACTACCAGCACGTCCTCGTCGAAACCGGCCCCGGCGCGGCGCGCTATCTCGAGGACTGCCGCGAGCTCTTCGGCGACGAACGCGCCGACTACCAGGCCGAGATCTCCAGGCACTACAAGTTCGGCCCACCCGACGGCTGGCCGGAATCCTTCATCTCCGAGTACGCCACCATGCACCCGTGGGAGGACTTCGCGGAATGCTTCGCGCACTACCTCCACATCACCGACACCATCGACACCGTCCGTGAGGGTGGCCTGGTCCTGCACGCCGATCAGGTGCGGTTCTCGGTTCCGCGGGACATCACGCCGCTGGAGAGTTACGACGATGCACCCATCGAGCGCCTGCTCTACGACTGGACGTGGCTGGCGCTGTTCTTCAATCGTGTCAACACCGCGATGGGCAAGAACCCGTTGTACCCGTTCGTGATTCCGCCACCGGTGATCAGCAAGCTGGGGTTCATTCACCGAGTGGTCCGCGAGACTGCCCGCGAACAGGCCGACACAAGGAGTCGCTGACATGGGCTATGCCGACGAACTGTTCGACCTGACTGATCGGGTGGTGCTGGTCACCGGCGGCAGCCGCGGCCTGGGCCGCGAGATGGCCTTCGCCGCAGCACAGTGCGGCGCCGACGTCATCATCGCGAGCCGCAAGTACGACGCCTGCCTGGCCACCGCCGAGGAGATCGCCGCCGCGACCGGTCGCGCCACGCTTCCCTACCAGGTGCACGTCGGCCGGTGGGACGAACTCGACGGGTTGGTCGACGCGGCCTACGACAGATTCGGCAAGGTCGACGTGCTGATCAACAACGCAGGAATGTCGCCGCTGTACAACTCGCTGAGCTCGGTGACCGAGAAGCTGTTCGACGCGGTCGTCAACCTGAACCTCAAGGGCCCGTTCCGGTTGTCGGCTCTGGTCGCCGAACGGATGGTCGCTGACGGCGGCGGGTCAATCATCAACGTGAGCTCGAGCGGATCGCGGCGTCCCCGGCCGGAGCAGTTGCCGTATTCGGCTGCCAAGGCGGGGCTCAACGCGTTGACGGAAGGGCTTGCCCTCGCATTCGGGCCGACGGTGCGGGTCAACACGCTGATGCCCGGCCCATTCCTCACCGACATCAGCAAGGCGTGGGACATCCCAGCGACGACGAAAGGCGCGCAGAACTTTGCGCTCAAGCGACTTGGGCAGCCTCCCGAAATCATAGGCGCAGCACTGTTTCTCGCGTCTGACGCATCGAGCTACACCAGCGGGTCGATCCTCCGCGTAGACGGCGGCATTCCCTGAGGTCAATCTTGCACTCCGGGTCGTTGATCCGCGGGACCACAGCCCTGCATGCCACGCCGAGCACTCGCCCTGCTACGGCGTGACGATGTTGAAGCCCGGGTTTGGCTGGTCGAGCACCGCAAGGATGGACGGCAGGGCGCCTTCGTCTCCGGTAACCTCGAGCCCGGGTGAATCGGCATCGCCCATGGCAAACATCAACAGCCGCACCTTGTTTGCGAGTTTGATGGTCGCCGCGGCGGTGGCCTCGTCGGCGGGCACCTTGCGGTACACCAGCACGCCGTTGCGCAGCGTCAGCCGGTAGTTGGCTGCCGAGTCGAGGAACGTGACGTCGACGGCGACGTCGAGGTCCCAGGCCCGCGGGCCGTTGATGCTGATGGCGAAGCCGTCGAAAATCTGCTCGGGACTGAGTTGTGCCAACAGCGTCGGCGATGTCGCCGACGTGGCCGTGCCGAAGTTGCCGTCGCGCAGTTCGGTGGCGCCGGACAGGAAGAAGTTTCGCCAAACGCCGTTCTCCGCGCCGTAGGCCAGCTGTTCCAGTGTGTCCGCGTAGAGTGCACGCGCCGCCGCGTGTTCGGAAGCGGTGAAGATGACATGATCCAAAAGAGTTGCGGCCCAGCGGAAGTCGCCGTGGTCGAAGGCGTCCTGAGCGAGTTCGACGACGCGGTCGATGCCTCCCATCGCGGCGACGTATCGTGGGCCGATCGCGTCTGGCGGGTGCGGCCACAACCGTCCCGGATTGCCGTCGAACCAGCCCATGTAGCGCTGATAGACCGCTTTCACGTTGTGGTTCACCGAGCCGTAGTAGCCGTGGGCATGCCAGGCCTTCTCCAATGCCGGCGGCAGCGCGAACTGCTCGGCGATCTCCACACCGGTGTAGCCCTGGTTGAGCAGTCGCAGAGTCTGGTCGTGCAGATAGGCGTACAGATCACGCTGCAGCGACAAGAAGCCGACGATCCGGTCATGTCCCCAGGTGGGCCAGTGGTGTGACGCGAACACGACGTCGGTCCGGTCAGCGAAGGTGTCGATGGCCTCGGTGAGATAGCCCGCCCACACATGCGGATCGCGGACCAGCGCGCCGCGCAGGGTGAGCAGGTTGTGAAGGTTGTGCGTGGCATTCTCGGCCATGCACAGCGCGCGGTATCTCGGGAAGTAGAAATGCATTTCGGCGGGCGCTTCCGTTCCGGGCGCCATCTGAAACTCGATCTCCACGCCGTCGATGGTGTGCTTCTCACCGGTGTCCTGGACGTCGATGGTCGGCACGATCATCGCCACCTCCCCGGTCGACGTCCGCTGACCCAGACCGCAGCCGACCTGGCCCTGCGGACCGATGGCCAGCAAGGTGCCGTACATGTAAGTGGCGCGCCGCGTCATCGCCGTTCCGGCGTATACGTTCTCCTGGACCGCGTGCGCCACAAATCCCTCCGGCGCCAGCACCGCGACCCTGCCGCCATCGACGTCGGCTTGTGACGTCACGCCCAGGACGCCGCCGAAATGGTCGACGTGACTGTGGGTGTAGATCACCGCGACGACGGGCCGGTCACCGCGGTGAGCTCGGTAGAGTGCCAGTGCGGCAGCGGCAGTTTCGGTGCTGATCAGGGGATCGATGACGATGACGCCGGTATCGCCCTCGATGAAGCTGATGTTGGACAGGTCGAAGCCGCGCACCTGGTAGATGCCCTCGACCACCTCATAGAGGCCCTGCTTGACCGCGAGGGTGGACTGCCGCCACAGGCTGGGGTGCACCGAGGGCGGCGCGTCACCGTTGAGAAACGCGTAGACGTCGTTGTCCCATACGACGCGCCCGTCCGCCGCCTTGACGACGCAAGGCTGTTTCGCGGCAATCAATCCCCGGTCGGCGTCGTCGAAGTCGGCGGTGTCGCCGAACGGCAGGGTCGTCAGGTGCTCGCGGTGTGCGGATTCGATGGTCGCGGTTGGAGGCTTCTGGTCCATGTCTTCAGAGGTTGCCACGCGAAGCCGGCCGCCGGTGTTGACTCAACAAATGGATGTACGCCGAGTGGTCACCGGACATGATGCGTCCGGCAAGTCAGTGTTTGTCAGCGATGAAACGGTGTCTGCGGTCGAACCCCTGATGCTGCCCAAGGCCGAGTTTCACCTTTTATGGGGCGGAGACGACACACCGCGGTTTCCAGATGACGGGTCCATGCCCGAGTGGCACACCTACTTTCCGCCGATCGGCGGCTTCCGGTTCGGGTTGTTCTCGGTTCCGCCGGACACCACGGCCGCGCCCTCCGACGTTGATTCAGCGGCGGGGTTGGCGGACGCAGAGGCCAAGCTGCCGGGGCTCGTGCGCTACCTGGATCCATCGGACCGGGGGATGCACACCACCGACACCATCGACTTCGAAGTGGTGCTCGAGGGCACGATCGTGCTCGAGCTCGATGACGGCGCCGAGGTGACCCTCCGGCCCGGAGATACCGTGGTGCAGAACGGTACTCGGCACCGGTGGCGGAACCCCGGCGACACCACGGCCCGACTGGCGGCGTTCTTCTGCGGCGCCTCACACGCCAAGGTGCCCCCGGCCTAGCGGCGCGTCATCGCCGCGGCTATTCGGCTGGCTTCGTCGTCGCCGTGGCTGTCGGCAACTGCGGTGTCGACGTAGCGTCGGAACACCTGCAGCACACCGGCATCGACGCCCGCGTCCTGCGATGCAGCGATCAGATGCCGGACCGACGCTGCCACCGACGACACCGGGGCGCTGCTGTTGCCGTGCCGATCGGCTTCGATGCGCTCGACGAACTCATCGAAGATCGGCGGAAGGATGTCGACGATCCCCTTCACGTGCGGCAGCAGCTCACTCGGCGCGATGCCGTTGGCGCGGGCCACCATCAGCGCATGCAGAAATCCGCTGACCGACGTCCAGAACAGGTCGAGCAGCGACATGTCGAAGGCGGCGGCACGGCCGTAGTCCTCGCCGAGCCAGGTCGATTCGCCCAGCGCGGCGAACACCTCGCGACGAGCATCGAAGACGTCCAGTGGCCCGGCGAAAAGAACGCTGGCACTGTCGCTTCCGATGGTGTCGGTCGGTGTCATGATCGCGCCGTCGAGATAGCGGCCACCGAGGTTCTCGACCAGTTTGGCGGTCTGCCTGGCGCGGTCGGGAGTATCGGAACTCAATCCGACGATGACGCGCCCCGTGATGGCGTCACCTGCCGCCGACACCACGCTGTCGACGACGTCGTGGTCGACGAGGTTGATGATGGTCAGGTCACCGGCCGCGACGGCATCCGCCGGAGTCGGCGCCCACACCGCACCTCGCGCACGCACCGCGTCGGCCTTCGACTCGGTGCGATTCCACACGGTGGTGCGGTGATTCGCGTCGAGCAGTGCGCCCGCCAGCGCCTGACCCATCGGACCCAGTCCGAGCACGGTGACACTCGTCATGCTGCTGCCTCCGGGTGCTTGATGCTCTCGATGACGCGGGCGACGCCGTCGGTGCCATGCCCCGCGTCGATCTGACGATGGATGAGGCGCTGCACCACATCGACGAGTTCGGTACTGATGCCCGCCTCCCGGCTGGCGTTCACGATGTCGCTGAGGTCGGAGAACTCGAGGCTCTGCTGGCCGGGCACCGAGTAGTCACCGCCGTCGATCACCTCCGCGTACTCGTGGACCGCATCCACCACCGACTGAAGGAAGTCGACGGCGCGGGCGGCGAACTCCTTGGCGGGAACCCCCGCTGTCCCGACCATTGCAGCGCCGTGGAAGAACCCCGCGAACATCGAGTACATCCCCGAGAGCAGAGCAAGGTCGTACAGCGACGCCATGCCAGCGTCCGTACCGAAATACTCTGGCCGGCACCATGATTCGAGCAGCCCCCGGTGGTTGTCGTAGAGCCGCTGTGAGCCGCTGTAGAGAACACTCGACTGTGATGTGCCGATCATCTCCGGGGTCGCCATGATGCCGCCGTCGAGATAGTCGGCCCCGACGTCGGCAGCCCAGTCCGCCAGTTCGCGAGCCCCTTCCGGCGATGTCGTGGTCAGGTTGATCAGGCGTCGGCCCGCGAGCCGATCAGCCAGCGGGTCGAGCACCTCATGCACGGACCGATGATCGAACAGGCACACCACGATCACATCTGCGTCCACGGCGTCGCCCGGGTTGTTCGCCAGCCGCGCGCCCGCATCGACGAGTGCCTCGGCCTTGCCGGCGCTGCGGTTCCAGACGGTCGTCGGATGGCCGGCCTGGATAGCCGCGCGCGCGAGCGCTGCGCCCATTTCGCCCAATCCGAGGAAACTCACTGTGTGCCGTGTGGTTGTCATGCCACTATCGTTGAGGTGACACGGAGGATTCGACAAGTACCCACTAAGAAGTGCGATACTTACCTTTTAGAAACTATTGGGCGTGAGCTGCAAGGAGAGATCCAGTGACGGCGCTAGGTAAGTTCACCTGTGGACTGGACGCGGCGATGGCGGTCGTCGACGGGAAGTGGAAGCCGCTGATCCTGTGGGAGCTACAGGGCGGCCCCAAGCGGTTCAACGTGCTGCACCGCAGCCTGACCGGAATCTCGCAGAAAATGCTGACCCAGCACCTCAAGGAGATGCAGCGCCACGGCGTGGTGCACCGCGAGAGCTATCACGAGGTGCCGCCGCGGGTGGAGTACTCGATGACCAAGGCTGGCGAGGAACTGCTCGAAGCGCTTGAGCCGCTTGGTGATTGGGCAACCAAGCACATCAAGCTAATCCGCGCCGCGGAGTCTGGCTGACTCAGGACTTCTTCTCGCGCCAGGCCCGTTCGAAGGGAAGACGCCATGCATTGGGCGCGATGAGCTGATGGATGGCGTTGGGACCCCACGTGCCGGGCGCGTATATCTTCACGAGGGGCGGATCCTCGAGCAACGGGGCGGACCGCTCCCACAGTGACTCGATGCCCTCGGCGGTGGTGAACAGGGTGTGGTCGCCGCGCATGGCATCGAGGATCAGCCGCTCATAGGCTTCGAGCACGTCGCCAACCGACTCGGTCTCCTGGGTGGAGAACTGCATCGACAGCTTGTCGAGTTTCATTCCCGGGCCGGGCCGCTTGCCGTAAGGACAGCGACACCTTCGACGAGTCCGCCAGGTCGAAGGTCAGGTGATCGGGGCCCTGGGCGCCCACGCCCGAACCCGCCGGGAACATCGTGCGCGGCGCTTCCTTGAACGCGATGGAGATGATCCGCATACCCTCGGCCATCCGCTTGCCCGTGCGCAAGTAGATGGGAACCCCGGCCCACCGCCAGTTGTCGATGCCGACTTTGAGCGCAATGAAGGTCTCGGTGTCGGAATCCCTTGCCACGCCATCCTCTTCGCGATAGCCCGCGTACTGGCCCCGCACCACGTGAGAGCACTTGATCGGCAGCATCGAACGGAAGACCTTGTTCTTCTCCTCGCTGATGGCGCGGGGCTCCAGTGCCGTCGGCGGTTCCATCACGACGAACGCCATCACCTGGAACAGGTGGGTGACGACCATGTCCTTGTATGCGCCGGTGCTTTCGTAGAAGTTCGCCCGCTGGTCGAGGCCCAACGTTTCTGGGATGTCGATCTGGATGTGGTCGATGAAATTGCGGTTCCAGATGGGCTCGAACAAGCCGTTGGCAAACCGGAATGCCAGGATGTTCTGCGCGGCCTCCTTGCCCAGGAAGTGATCGATCCGAAAGATTTGCCTCTCTCGGAACGTTTCGTGGACGAATCCGTTGAGTTCGATCGCGCTGGCCAGGTCGGTGCCGAACGGCTTCTCCATCACGACGCGAGACCGGTCGACGAGGCCTGCCTCCTTCAGCGTGGTGATGACAGCCTTGGCCGCCATGGGAGGCACCGAGAGATAGTGCAACCGACGAACATCCGGCCCGAGTTCGGCCTCCGCGTCGGCCACCGCCGCGGCGAGCGCGTCGGGTCCGGCGCCCTGAGGGACGTAGGAGATCCGGCTCGCGAAGGCGGCCCACTGCTCGTCGGTCAACACGCGGTTGCCGAAGGATTCGACAGCCCCCTTGGTGAACGTGCGGAACTCGTCCTCCGACAAGTCCTCCAGCGACGTACCGACCACCCGGACCTTGGGAGCCAGCTTTGATTGCACCAGGTACGCCATGCCGGGCAGGAGCTTGCGCTTCGCCAGGTCGCCGGTAGCGCCGAACAGCACGATGACGTGCGGATCGAGGGTCTCGGCGTCGCGCCGCAGCGGGCGGGAGCCGGGCGCGGGGTAGGCGATCGTCTGCGGGGTGTCGGTGGTCACGGTCGGATGATGTCACTTCGTGGTTGCCTGCGCATGACCAAGCCGGTCCGGGACCTAACGCGACTGGCCTGCCAGCCAGCGTTCGGCCCGCCGCTTCGACGCCCGCGACAGCCAGGCGTCCTGGATCAGCTCGCCCAGCTCTACCCGGCCGATCTCGCGTAACCGGCTGGCGCGCACCAGCACCGACGGATGGCCCTCGAACCGCTCGGTGGTGAAGAACGGTGAGCCCGGATCCTGGATGAGCGACAGCTTGTCGGCCTCCGACTCCACCCAGATCATGATCACGTCGGCGTAGCGCTCCCCGGTATCGCGATCCTGCGCGTCGGGCTGCGGCGTGCGGAAGAACACGAACGACTTGCCCCCGACCTGATAGATAGCGTTGCCCTTGGGCCCCTCGATCCGCGTGACGTGCGGCATCGACGCGGCGATCTCATGCACATCGGCAACCCGGGCCGGCCGATCACGCATGGCGGTCGGCCCGGTCCAGCCGGTGCAGCGCGACGCCGGCCAACGCGCCGTGGTCGACGGTAGCCGTCATGTATGTACAGAACGGTTGGCGGCGACGGTCGGTGGGTGAGCCCGGATTGAGCAGTCGCAGGCCGGTTCTCGCCGTGGTGTCCCACGGGATGTGGCTGTGTCCGAACACCAGCACATCGGTGTCGGGATATTCATTGGCCATCCGCGCCTCGCGGCCGGACGCCGCACCCGTCTCATGCACCACGGTGAACCGCAGCCCGCCCAGTGTGACGTCGGCGCGTTCGGGTAGGCGGCGGCGCAACTCGGCGCCGTCGTTGTTTCCCCAGCACGCCACCAGCCGCCTGGCCCTTTTTTCGAGTGCGTCGAGCAGGGACGGTTCCACCCAGTCGCCGGCATGCATGACCACGTCGGCGGTCGACACCTCGTCCCACACACGTGCGGGCAGGTCTCGGGCGCGCTTGGGAACATGGGTATCGGCGATCAGCAGGAGCCGCACGACCCCAATTTAGCGGCGCGCCGTCCGCCGACCGAGCAAGTAGTACAGCCCGCCCGCGACCACGCTGCCGGACAGCCATGAGAAATCGGACTCGCCCAGCGCGGTGGCCACCGGACCCTGCATGGCGGGGACCAATCCGTACTGCCACGACCAGCCTGCCGCGATGCCAGCGGCCAGGCTGACGAGCCCAGGAGTGTTAACCGCTGGATAGGCCGACGCGCCGACGGGCGCGTAGAGCGCGGCGACGTCCAGCGCACCGCGCCGGATCACGAAGTAATCGACGAGCATGATGGCAGCCCATGGGCTGATCCAGACCAGGATCGAGACCATCCAGTGGTCGAAAGCACTCGCAAAGCTGTCGGCTTTGACGAACACCGCCAACACCACCGAGGCGACCAGTCCCGCCGCGAGGGTGATCTTCCAGCGTGCGGCGCGGATACCGATCGACAGGGCGGCCAGCGAGCAGGAGTACAGGTTCAGGATGTTCGTCGCGATCGGGCCGTGCACGAGCAGCAGCAGCACGGGTACGGCCATCACCCCGAATGTGCTCACCACCAACGCCGACGGGTCGCTGCCACTGCCGGCGCTGGCCAGGCATGCGCCCAGCCCGGCCAGCCACACGGTCGGGACGTACATGCCGAGCGTGGAGGACCAGAACACTGCGCGCGAGGACACCTTCACCCGGACGAAGCGGCTGTAGTCGGAGGCATACGGAATCCACGTGATGCCCCAACCGATTCCGATCGCCGTGAGCAGCTGGGTGATCGCGGTGAACTTATCGCCCGGTCCGACCGACGAGCCCGACGCCCAGTTCACGTCGGTGTTGACCAGCGCCAGGATCGTCATCACGGCCATCACCAGAACCGTTGCGGGCACGGTGTATTTCTCGAAGCTGCGGATCGCGTAGAAGCCGTACAGCGCGAGCCCGAGCTGAACCGCCATGATGGCGCTGGCGACCGCGAACTCGAGCCACGTGCCGCCGGTGATGCCGAACTTCGCGAACACGGCGAGCACGAGGTCGAGCACCACCCACGTGTTGACGCCGACCCATCCCATCGTCAGCAGAAACTGGACCACGCCGGGCACGATCGACCCCTTCAACCCAAACGGGGCGCGACCGAGCACCATCTGGTTGACGGCCGTCCGGTGTCCGATCACGTTGAAAACCCCGAAGACGGCGCAACCGACAACGTTGCCGAGCACCACCACGACGAGCGTCTCGACGAGGCTCAGCCCGAGTGTGATGCCCAGTGCGCCCAACACCCAGTTGATCGGAGCGATGTTGGCTCCCGACCAGATCCAGAACAGCTCCCACGGCGAGCAATCGCGGCTCTCGTCGTCAATGGCCTCGATTCCGTGCGCATCGAACGGCACCGCGGCCGCCTGGTCGGGCGTCGTCGATGTTTCGAGTGGGCTGGTCGTCATCTTCAATCTCCTTCACTGAGCGTGACTCAGCTCATAGAAACACCGCCGCAAGGCGCCGAGCAGTGTATAAACATCCATCATCTGAGGATTCGATTGGACGTACGCACACCGATGCTGAGTTTGGCCGCCCTGGTCTCCGACGGAGCCCTGGAGCTGACTCTGCTGGCGCCCGGGCCGCCCGGTGCCGCCGAAGGGGAGGTGTTGTGGCTGCACAACACCGAACTGCCCGACCCTTCGCCGTACATCCGGGAAACCGAGTTGGTTCTCACCAACGGGCTGTGGCGAGCCACCGTCGGGGCCGAAACATTCGTCTCCGCGCTGGTCCGCGCCCATGCTGCAGGCCTGATCTTCGGGCTGACCGAGCAGACGCCCACGGTCCCAACGGAACTCGTCGACGCATGCGTGGCGGCCGAGCTGCCGTTGGCGGAACTGTCCATCGTCGTGCCGTTCACGGCGATCACTCAGGCAGCGGCGAGGATCCAAGGCGAGGCACGACAGGACGCCCTCGTCGGGCTGGTGCGCAGGGGCAATGCGCTTGCGACGTCGCTCTCCCGGGGCGGAGGGGCCGAGGGTGTCCTGGAGGTGCTGCGCCGCGATCACGATCTTCCGTTGCTTGTTGCCGACCGGATGGGGCGTCGCCTCGCGGGCACCGTTGGCGACATCGACGACGAGCAGCTTCGCGTTGCCGCCGAGGCACTGGCGCGACATCCACCCCCGCTCGAGGTCGAGTTGCCATCCGCCGGGCTGGCGTCCCTTTTCCTCGTGGAGGGCGCGATGGGTGACATCGACGCGGGCCTGTTCTGCCTGCGGCCGCTGAGCGAGCTGGAGCCGACCGAGCGGGAGGCACTGGATCAGGCTGCCCGGTTTCTGAGCATGGAAGTCGCCAAACAGCAAGCGCTGCAGGCGATCGAGTCACGGTTCTCGAGCGAATTGTTGGAGATGATTCTGTCCGGTGCCGCACGTGCCGCCGAGGTGCCGGAACGGCTGCGGGCCTTCGGGATCGACCCGTCCGGTCCGCTGGCGGTCATGACGATGATCGTCGGCGAGGAGCGGATCCGCCCGCCGGGGTCTACCGACGAGATCGAACGATTCTTCGCCGACCGCGGCATCCCGGTCGTGCTCGTGGCCGGCAGTCAGGACACCGTGGCCGTGTTCCCGTGGAACACCGAATCACGCGGGCTCGTCACGCTGGCCGAACATCTCGTCGACGCTATCGCGAAGCGCTATCCCAAGGACCGCACCGTGATCGGCATCGGCGAGCTGGCCGCCGACTCCGGCGCGCTTCGCGAGCCGCTCATCCGATCACGGGAGACCTGCCATGTGCTGCAGCGCCGCTCGCGGGGCTCACGGGTGGCGACGTTCGCCGATGTCAGCACACACCGGATGCTGCTCGGCCTGCACGACCGCGGCGTTTTGCGCCGCTTCGCCGACGACATCCTCGGCCCACTGCGCGCGCACGACGAACAGAACGGCACCGAACTCGAGCGGACGCTGCGCACGTTTCTCGGCAACGACGGGCACTGGTCGACGACCGCGGCCGAGCTCTACATCCACGTCAACACGCTGCGCAACAGAATCACCCGGATCACCGACATGACCGGGCGCGACGTCACCCGACTCGAAGATCGCGTCGACCTGTTTCTTGCGCTGGAAGCCGACGCCCTGAGTTAGTCGGGGTAGACGTCGGGCTCGGCAGGCGGGCGGGTCACGGTGCGTGGCTCGATCGACGCGTCGGCACGCGCCGCATCGGCGACCTCACGACAGCGGGCGAATCGCACGTCGCCGCATTGCAGTGCGTACTCGATGAATCCCCGCAGAGCCATGATCCGGCTCGGTCGGCCCGAAAGGAACGGGTGCACACAAAGATTGAACAGGCACCGATACCGGCGCATGCCGTCGAGTTCTGCGCGCCACATTTCGGCCACCTTGACCGGCGACTCGATCACCGCGCCGATGTTCGGCTCCGGCAGATAGGCGTACTGCTCCCAGTCGTCGAGCGACCAGTGCACCGGCAGCTCCACGATGGGCATTGTGTCGGTGTTGATTTCGTAAGGCCGGTCGTCGCCCATGAGCGACGAATCGTATTGCAGCCCGTGCTCTGCGATGAGGCTTGGCGTCTGCCAACTTGCGCCCCACAGCGCGGCGCGGTGTCCACGTATCTCGATACGCTGTGCCGCGAAAACGTCCAGCGCACGCTCGAAGTCGGCCCGCTCCTCCGCGGCGGTCATCGATACCGGCGAACGGTGGCTGTACGAATGGTGCGCCACCTCGTGGCCCCGGTCGACGATCGAGCGCGCCAGCCCGGGGCGATGTTCGGCAACCCAGCCGGGGACGAAGAACGTGGCCGGCACACCCAAGTCGTCGAGCATGTCGAGGATCCGCGGCACGCCCACGTCGGGCCCGTAGGACTGGTGCGACATGGTCATCAGGTGGTCGGCATAGCGACGGCCCGCCGCCAGAATCGGCGTCTCGGCGTCGACGTCGAACGTCAGGGTCGCCACGGCGGCCGCACCGCCGTGCCACGGTGTCGTCATCGCCTCAGTGTGCATCCTGGGCAACCCACCATGACCGGGCGTTCGAGATCGTGGCCATCGGCGAGAGCATCGCGTGGTCGAACTGGTCCAGTTCGACACCGCCGGCCAGGCGTGCAGGCAGGTCCGGGTTGGCCAGCGCGCCGCGGCCGATCGAGAGCAGGTCGGCATGGCCGTCGTCGAGGACATCGGCGGCTTGCCGGAGGTCATGCATCCCGCCGTTGGCGATGACGGGAAGACCGGTGACCTGCTTGGCCACCGCAGTGATCGTGCGGCCGTCAGTGAACCGGGCGGTGTCGATGAAATTTCTTCCCTCGCTGGCGATGTGCAGGTAGTCCACGCCTGCGTCGGCCACCGCGGCGAAGATCGCTTCGGCGTCCTGTGCGCCGCCGGGCCAGCGGTATTTCAGGTCGTTGACCTTGGTCTGCGACAGCCGCACCCCGACGACGGAATCGCTGCCTACCCGGTTGCGGATCTCGGCGACGATGCGCGCGGTCAGCCGGATGCGGTTCTGCACAGTGCCGCCGAATGCGTCGGTTCTGGAGTTCGTGTAGCCGGTGAGGAATTGGTCGAGCAGATACCCGTTGGCGGCGTGCACCTCAACACCGTCGAACCCCGCGGTGCGCGCCCTCGTGGCGGCGTCCACGAAGCCCGCAACCGCTGAATCGAGTTCGGCGGGCGTTATTTCACGGGGCACGGGCCAGCGTCCGGATCCGCCGTACTCTTCCAGCATCTGCCCGATCGGCGCTATCGCGGACGGTGCGATCGCATTCGCGGCGTGGGAGTTTCCCTGGGAGAGTGCGCCCGCGTGCATGAGCTGAGCGATTACCGGTGTTCCCGTGGCGTGGACCGCATCGGTCACGCGGCGCCAGCCGTCGACGTGGCGTTCGGTCGCCAGGCCGGGTTGATTCAGGTAGCCCTGGCTGTGAGTGATGTCGGTGTATGTGCCCTCGGTGATGACGAGCCCGAATCCGCCACTGGCGAATTGGGCGTAGTAGTCGGTCATCTCGTCAGTAGGTGTACCGTCGGCCGCCGCCGAGACGCGGCTCATCGGTGCCACGACGAGCCTGTTGGTCAGCTCGAAGCGGCCGATCTTGGACGGCTGCAGGGCGGGGTGTCGTTGTGTCACTGTGGTGTTCATAGGATTTCGATCTCCATTGCAGTTGGTCGGTCACCGTTGATGGCGTTGAGATCCTGCGGGCAGGCCGAGACCACGAACACGCAATCCATCGCCGCGGCGAAGGCGATCGCGTCGCCGCCCCGGCTTGCCGCGGGCAGCCAGCTGAGCTCCCCGCTCGGACCCACTGGGATGCGCATGAACACGTTGACCGGCTGGGGAATCACGTCGGTGTGTAATCCCAGCTGTGACAACGCGGTTCGCAAGTTGTCCGCGCAGGAAGCATGCCCCGGCACGCCGAGCGCCCGGTATCGTTCGGGATCGCATGCCGCGATGAGCATGTCGTGTGCGCCGGGCGACGTGTCGCCGACCAGCGTGAGAATCGGCCGTCGCCGGTTGGTCACGAATGCCTCGCCGACGTGCGGGAAGAGCCGGCTGGTGTGTGTGCGGGTGTGCGATGCGCTCAGGTACTCGGTGGGATCGTCCGCCGCGAACGCGAACACGTCACCGACCTGTCCACCTTCGACGTCGACCACGCGAACCTGCTGGCCCGCACGCACCGTCACCGCCCGACCTGCGCCTGCCGGCACGACAGTCCGGCTGATGCTGTTCGTCGCCTCCATACAGCGCATTCAACCTGCGCCAACCGCGACCGACAATAGCGCTTGATACATCCGAAACGCCGTATCGATGGATGTTTCTACATTTGCTCAGCCGGCCAGCGCCCATAGTGTTCGACCACCATGCACACCACCGACGACCTTTGTCTCGACACCCGTGACGTCAAGCCGTCGAAGGCCTTCGGCCTCCTGAAGGCGAGTGTGGTGCCGCGCCCGATCGCTTGGACGTCGACGGTGAGCACCGACGGGGTGAACAACCTCGCGCCGTTCAGCTTCTTCACCGTGGTGTCGTCCGAACCGCCGATGGTTCTGCTGAGCCTGGAGTTCCTCGACGGGGGCCGGCTCAAGGACAGCGCGGCCAACATCGAAGCCACCGGCGAGTTCGTCGTCAACATCGCGCCGTCGACCTACGCCGCGGCGGTCGACCTGACGAGCCAGTTTTTCGACGCCGATGTCGACGAATTCTCGCTGGCCGGTCTCACTCCCGTTCCCTCCCTGCGCGTTAGGCCGAATCGGGTCGCAGAAGCGCCGATCAGCCTGGAATGCCGGCTGCACACCACGCTTCAGCCGGGCAGCGACCGACTGGTCATCGGCGAGGTCGTGGCATTCCACGTCGCACGCCATGTTCTCGGCGAGGACGGCCGGATCGACGTCGCCCGATTGGATCCGCTCGGTCGGATCGCCGCTGAGTTCGCCCGTACTCACCCGATACCGACAACCGCTCGATAGGAGTCACCATGTCACCAACATCGTTGATCGACGACGGTCCGCTGACCGCATTCCACAAGCGGTTGACCTTGTTCTCCGCGGGTGGTCCGTTCCTCGACGGCTACGCCCTGACCATCATCGGTATCGCACTTGTCTCGATGAAACCTCAATTGGGTCTGAACTCCGTCGATGTCGGCCTGATCGGCGCCGCCGCCCTGGTGGGCATCTTCATCGGCGGAGTCGTCTTCGGATACGTCACAGACAAGGTCGGCCGCAAGGTCATGTACGTCGCCGACCTAGTCGGGCTGGTGGCCGTTTCGATCGCGTCGGCATTCGTCGCCGAGGTATGGCAGTTGGTGGCCTTGCGGTTCGTGCTCGGCGTCGCCATCGGGGCCGACTACCCGATCGCCAGTTCATTACTGGCCGAGTTCATCCCGAGCCGCTACCGTGGCCGTCTCCTCGGCTCGCTGTTCGTGGTTTGGGCCGGCGGTGCGGCAGCGGCCGCGGCGATCGGTTGGGCACTGTCGACGCTCGGCCCCGACGCCTGGCGCTACATGCTGGCCAGCCCGGCGGTGTTCGGCCTCATCACGCTGTTGTTGCGCGCAGGAACGCCAGAGTCGCCGCGGTGGTTGATCAGCAAGGGCAGGCTCGAGGAAGCGCAGCAAGTCTGCCAACGGGTTTGGGGGCCTTCGGCCGACATCAGCCAGATACCAGACGAGCCGACGCCAACGCGATACTCGTCGATCTTCCGAGGGATCTATCTTCGGCGGGTCGTCTTCGTCGGGGTCTTCTTCACCGCACACGTCATTCCCTTGTTCGCGGTCTACACGTTCGGGCCGGACATCATCACCGAGATCGGAATCGGGCACCACAACATCTATCTCGCCGAGCTGCTGATCAGCATTCTGTTTCTGGTCGGCGGCGTACCCGGACTGCTCCTTGTCGACAAGATCGGCCGAAAGCCGCTGCTGGTATATACCTTTGCGATCATGAGCGCAGCGTTCGCGTTCATGGCCATCAACCCCAGTGCGCCCGCAGTACTGCTGTTCGCCGCCTTGGCTGCCTACGCAATCACCTCCGGCGCGTGCAACTTCATCGAGATCATCTACCCCAACGAGCTCTTCCCGACGGCCGTTCGTGCCACCGCGACGGGCACAGTCGTCGCCATCAGCCGGGTCGGGTCCGCCGTGAGCACGTTCGTGCTGCCCATGGTGTTGATGGGCAGCGGACTGGCCGGGGTGATGTGGCTGCTTGCCGGGGTCAACGTCGCCGGCCTTGTGGTCACCCTGTTGCTCGGCGAAGAGACCCGAGGACGGGCTCTTTCCGATACGTCCGCTGCCTCGCCCGAGCCAACGGCGGTTTCTGGCCGAGTGTTGGCCGACGATCTGCCGAGATGAAGACTGCCGGCGAATGGTGCGAGCGCGCCTTGCTCCGGTCGCTCGACCCAGAGGTGCGCCCGGCCATGATCACGGTGACCACCGAGCGCGCCAGGGCCGAAGCTGAAGCCAGCGATCGCCGTCGCCGAACCGGCACTGCCAGAAGCGATCTCGACGGTGTGCCGATCACGTGGAAAGACGTGTTCGAGGTGGAGGGCACGGCGACCACTGCTGGTTCGGCGTCGCTGTCCGCCAGCCCGCGGGCAACCAGGGACAGCAGGTTGGTTCAGCGCGCAGGCGACCTCGGGCTCGTCACAGTGGGCAAGACCAACCTGAGCGAGTTCGCGTTCTCGGGACTAGGGATCAACCAGCGCTTCGGCACCCCCACCAATCCCAACGACGCCACACTGGTGCCGGGCGGGTCGTCCTCGGGCGCAGCGGTCGCCGTCGCCGCAGGCATTGCTCCGCTCGCGGTCGGAACGGATACCTCCGGATCAATCCGCGTGCCCGCGGCCTTCTGCGGGTGCGTAGGTTTTCGGGCGAGCAAGAATCGCTACGGGCCCGACGACTTCGTTGCACTGTCGCCGACGCTGGACAGCGTCGGGATCCTCGCCGGAACCGTCGGGCACATCGCGGCGCTCGATAGGCTCCTAGCCGTCGGGCCGAGCCGAAACGGTAACCATGACAACGTAATACGGGCGGTGATTCCGGCAGGTGAATGGATCGACGACTGCACCCCCGGCGTCCGCGATATGTTCGACGCCACTATCGACGAGCTGCGCGACAGCGGAATCACCATCGATATTGCCCCGGTGACGTCGGTGTCGGACGCTCAGCGGTTGATGGATGCGCACGGAACCATCGTCGGCGCGGAGGCGTACGCCAGATATGGCCGCTGCCTTTCCGCACCGGCCACGATCGAGCCGGCGACCAAGCGTCGGCTCGCGCGCAATGTCAATACCATGGAGACGGTGAAGGCGGTCCGTTCGGCGATGCCTTCGCTGCGCCGGCGACTCGTTACGGAACTAGCCGGTGCCGTCCTGCTGTGTCCGACCGTGCGGCATGAGCCACCCCGGCTCGACGAGGTGCTCGCATCCGACGATCTGTACGACGCGCGCAACGTCAGCACCCTGCGAACGACGATGGTGCTGAGCTACCTCGGAATGTGCAGCATCAGCCTCCCGCTGCGCGGGCCCGACGGCCGTTCGACCGTCGGATTGATGGCGTCTCTGCCACACGGCGAAGATGACCGCCTCCTTGCGGTCGCGCAGCGTCTCGCCAAATACCCTGACGACCAATCAGTTTGACCAGCCCGACACCGGCCGCCAACCCGGTGGCGGGTCCTCACCGACTCGCCTGTCGACCGCCTCACGAAGCAAGTCGGCGTGGCCGGTATGCCTGCCGTACTCCTCGATCAGGTCGCACAGCGAGCGGCGCAGGCTCGCATGCTCTCCATCATCGGAGGACACATGGACGAGCTGATCGAGACCGCCTTGCGCCAACGCCGCGTCGAGCCTGGCCCGTGACCTCTGCACCGCCTCGTCCCAGAACGCGTAAAGCTGATCGGGTGGGTCGTGGGCGGCCGACGTGAACTCCCAGTCATCGGTGCCGTCCCATAGTGACTCCCACGGATCACCGACCGGCTCGCCTGACAGCTTGCGAGTGAATATGTAGTCCTCCGTGATGGCCAGGTGCTTGAGCAGGCCGCCGATGGTCAGCGCGGACGCACCGATGCGCGTGTGCAGCCCGGCCGCGTCGAGGTCGTCGGCCTTCCACCGGAAGGTTGTGCGCAGACGTTCGAGCGCACCGATGAGGTGGTCGAGTTCTGACCCGGCTAGCGGAGGTTCCCACGGAGTGTCGGTCACCCCAACACGGTAAGCGCTGTCGTCGAGGATCAGCAGGATGTCCTTGCCGACCCGCTGGAACAGCGGGAAGTCCGCCGACGCCGTATTCAGTTCCACCACAACGGCTTCCGCGTCGGTCGGCGAATCGATCGCGGCCTGCCAGGTGCCCTCGTTGACGGCGGCTATTCCGCCAAGTTCGGACCAGAATGCAAGACATCGTGCCTCTTTTGACGCCGGGGTGTGTAGAAGTTGTTTCCGTAAATTGACCGTGGTGGCGACGAGTGCGGCCGACGCGCGTGCGTGACTCCACTGAAGCCCGGCCCGACTGGCTGCGTCAAGGGCGCGAGCTAGGTGGTGCTGGTGCACGGCCGCTTTCTTGGTCTGGAGTGATTAGTGCGTTGCGTCGCGACCCATCAACGCTCCCAGCGGTTCGTCATTGCCAACTCGCCTCAGCTTGGGGCGTTTACGGGGCCGGGGGTGGGTGGACATCGCGCAGAGCGGTGTTGCCCGAGTCGGCGCTGCGCCGTCTCGCCGCGGACGCCAGCCTGCGCGACCAACCCGCGTGAGATCTCGCAGCGGCCGATGCTGCCGGGGGACGTCGGCACCGGCGTCCCCCGGCAGCATCGCGTGACGCCTTGACGCCGACCCGTGACCGGCATGGACTTGCTCTGACCCACTCTCACACGTAAGGGGATGACTGCATGGTTAAGGGTTCCGATCTATTCGTCGCAGCGCTGCAGAATGAGGGCGTTGAGCGCATCTTCGGGGTGCCCGGCGAGGAGAACCTCGACACCGTCGAATCACTACGGACGTCGGGCATTGAGTTGGTCGTCACCCGCCACGAGCAGTCTGCGGCGTTCATGGCGGCCACCCACGGCCGGCTCACCGGCCAGCCCGGGGTGTGCATCAGCACGTTGGGGCCCGGTGCGCTCAACCTCGCCACCGGGGCGGCCTATGCGCATCTGGGCGCGATGCCGATGATTCTGATCACCGGGCAAAAGGCGATCAAGAGCAGCCAGCAGGCGCGCTTTCAGATCGTCGACATGGTGGCCACGATGAAACCGCTGACCAAGTTCTCCCGCCAGATTGTCAGCACGTCGAGCATTCCCACGATCGTGCGTGAGGCTTTTCGGGTGGCCACCGAGGAGAGGCCGGGTCCGGTACATCTGGAGTTGCCCGAAGATATCGCGGGCGAGTTGGGCCCCGAGGTGCCCCTGGTTCCCCCGCATCCCCTCGAGCTGCCCATCGCTCCCGCAGTAGCGGTGGATCGGGCCGCCCAAATGATCCGCGAGGCGGCCCGTCCACTGGTCATGCTCGGAGCCGCCGCGAGTCGGCCGCGGCTGGGCGCCGTCTTGGGGGATTTCCTGGCCCGCACCCAGATCCCGTTTTTCACCACTCAGATGGGCAAGGGCGTGGTGGCGGGCACACCGGCGGGACAGTCGGTGGATCTGTGGATGGGCACCGCGGCGCTCTCGGAGCGCGACTATGTGCATGAGGCCATCGACCGCGCCGACGTCATCGTGGCCATTGGTCACGACACGGTCGAAAAGCCACCGTTTTTGATGGGGCCCGGCGGCCCCACGGTCATTCATGTGGGATACACCGCGGCCAACGTGGAGGAGGTCTACTTTCCGCACGCGTCGATCGTCGGCGACATCGGTCCCAGTCTGTTCATGCTGGCCGACCGGCTGGAAGGGCGGCTGCCGAACGGATCGGCGCTGCTGCCGCTGCGCGATGACATCCTGCGCCAGGTGATGGAGGGATCGGCCGAGGACCGCTTCCCCCTCGTACCGCAGCGCATCGTTGCCGATGTCCGCACGGTGATGCCGCCCGACGGGATTGTGGCGCTGGACAACGGCATGTACAAGATCTGGTTCGCGCGCAATTACCGCACCCCGGTGTCGAATACGCTGCTGCTGGACAACGCACTGGCCACCATGGGTGCCGGCCTGCCGTCGGCGATGATGGCCGCGATCTGTTACCCGGACCGACGGGTGCTCGCGGTCTGCGGCGACGGCGGCTTCATGATGAATTCCCAAGAACTCGAGACGGCGGTCCGCCTCGGGCTGAACCTGGTGGTGCTCATTCTTCAGGACGACGCCTACGGGATGATCCGGTGGAAGCAGGCGGTCGATAAGTTCGCCGACTTCGGCATGACCTTTAACAATCCGGATTTCGTGTCCTACGCGCAGGCCTACGGCGCCCACGGATCCCGCGTGCAGGCCAGTGAGGACTTCGTTCCTGTCCTGCAGTCGGCGTTCGAGCGCGGCGGGGTGCACCTGGTGGTCGTACCGGTCGACTACTCCGAAAACATCCGAGTTCTCGTCGACCAACTTGCGCACCGGGTTCCCGCGCCCTCGTAGGTGCCGCACCAGACATTGGGCCCCCCGAGCCCGCCGTGATCGTCCCGTCCGGGGTGCAGGTTTATTCCGTTGACCTCCAGCCCGTCTCGCGACCGGCACCGCACAACGGCAACGCCAGCCCCCGGGGAGCAACCACGCAGCGTCAACGACGTAAGCCACATCGTGCGCACCCCAACCGTCCGCGCGCTGGGCATTGCGGAATTGCAGATCTTCGTCGATGCGCACCAGCAGCAAGCAGCGCCTCCCGGGGCGCCACCCAACCCAGTGAGCCGCACCGACACCGTTCGCCGCCGTGACCGGCGGCTCTTGTGCAACGCCGCCGCGCTCCCGGTAAAGGCTCTCACACACTGATAAGACCTCTCGTGACATCGAGAGGCGGAGGCTAGCTAGCTAAGCTAGGTGACGTCGGCAACCACCACCAATATGAGGTCATTGGACCGAGCGATTGACATTTTGGGTGTGTTGCAAGCGGCCAAGAATCCGTTGCGGCTCAGCGAGATCGGGCGTCAAGCCGGACTGCACGTGGCGACCACTCAGCGGATCCTGGCCGTGCTGCTCGAACGAGGTTACGCCGCTCGCACCGGCGACACCTACACCGCCGGCCCGGCGGCCCTGGCCGTCGCACACGCGTTTGTGGTTACCAACCCACTCAGCGTGTTGGCTCGATCGATCCTGCAGCAACTCGCCGTCAGTACGGAGTTCACTGCCTCGATGTACGTACGGGTCGAACGTTTGCGCTAAGCTGCAGACACCGGGTTGCCGTAGCTGTCAACTTGGACGAAGGGTTAGACATTTTTCAGGAAGTGTCGATGCCGACAATGCATTCTTGCTTTGCTCTACTTCGTTAGCAAACGTTTTCTCCAGCAACTCTCGCGCTTCACTTGATGCCATGAACCTGTTTGACGCAAATTATCCCAGGCACCCGAATTGACCCGGCCGGACATGCGAATTGGCCCCCGCCGCCCAAAACTTGGCGCCGCAAGTTTTCATTTCGTGCGCTGGCTCGCCGCCCGGTCGATGGCGCGCGTAGGCTTTCACCGGCTAGGCTCGGAAGTCGCCAATCAGCGGATCGCATCGATCCGGGAGAAATTGAACCGCGGTGAGACGGTCTACCTCGCGGGCCTTGCGGCACCTGGAACCCACAACACCGGCGTCGCGCTCGTTGAGGTGACGCAGGCGAACGGTCCGCGCATCATCGTCAACAATGAAGAAGAACGCTTTTCGGGGAACAAGCACACCACCGAATATCCGCGCCAATCGCTCGACGCGATGGTTGCCACGCTGCGCAGCATGGGCCGCGACGCCGGCGACATCGCCGCCTTTGTCACAACCTGGGATTATCCGGCGTTTTTCGCCACACTGACACGTACGGTCGTCGAAGAAGCGCCGGCCAGCCTCAGATTGCTCGGTGTTTCCAATTTTGCCGGCATCCACAAGCGCCGCTTGGTCCAGATTTGGCGCACACCGAGAATTCTCGGCAGGCAATTGGGATTGGAAAAACCGGTGCCGCTGATCTGCATGCCGCACCATGACAATCACGCTTGGTTTTCGTTCGCGGCCTCGCCCTTCGCCGACGATAAGGAGCCGGTCGCGATCGCGGTGCTCGACGGCACCGGCGACCGGGGATCGGTCTCGCTGTACGTCGCCGAGCGTGGCGCGATGCGTCAACTGTATTGCAATGCAAGCGTGTCCGACTCACTCGGCGCCTTCTACGGCGTGATCTCCGCGACCCAGGGCGGCTGGAACATCCTCTCCAGCGAGGGACGCTACATGGGCGCCGCGGCCTGGGGAGATATGGATCGCGCGAGCAATCCGTATTATCGGGGACTGAAAGACGTCCTGCATTTCGGCGACGGCGGCGAGATCAAGCTCAACCGCACGATGGCCAACTGGCATTGCCAAGCCCTTGACAATCCCTACAAGGCCCCGCTCATCAAGATCCTCGGCGAGCCGCTGACGGCCGAACAGCTCTGGAACCCCGACGCGATGTTGCGCGTCGAGGATATCGACCATCGGCCCGACACCCAGGACCGCCTCGACAAGGCGGCGGCGACGCAACTGGTGTTCGAGGACGCCTTGATCCATGTCGTCGATCATTTGCTGCGCGCGACCGGCGCCAACCGGGTGGTGCTGACCGGCGGCGTGGCGCTCAACGCCGTCGGCAACATGCGGCTGCTCGAACATTTCGACGAGGCGTGGTTCGCGAAGGCGCAGCAGCGCAAAGCCCGCTTGCATCTGTGGGTGCCGCCGACTCCCGGCGACCCCGGCGTCACCATTGGCGCTGCCTGGCTGTTCGCGCATATCGCCGGTGCGCCGCGCGGCGCAGCGATGACGCATGCGTTTTACTGCGGCAACGCGCCGTCACCCGACGACATCGCGGCGGCGGTCAAGGCCGACGATGTTGCCTCGAGCCGGATCGGTGACATCTCGACGCCTGAGGGCCGCGACGCCGTCGCCGATCTGATGGCGTTCATGGTGGCGCAGAACGCCGTCATTGCGCTGTATCAGGGGCCGGCCGAGACCGGACCACGCGCGCTCGGCCATCGCTCGATTTTCGCCAACCCCTGCGATCCCGAGGCGCGTGAGCGGCTCAACGAACGCGTCAAATACCGCGAGGCGATCCGCCCGCTGGCGCCGATGGCGACGCTGGAAGCGGCGCATGAATATTTCGAGCTGCATCCGGGCGCATCCGACGCCGACTACAGCGCCTATAACTACATGGTTCTCACGGCGCACGCGAAGCCGCGCGCCCGTGACAAAATTCCGGCGGTGATTCACGCCGACGGCACCGGCCGGATCCAAATTGTGCGCCATGAAGACGATCCCCTCACCTACGCTTACCTGAAGGCGCTCGGCCGTCGCATCGGCGTGGAAATGTCCGTCAATACTTCCTTCAACGTCGCCGGCCCAATCGCGCAGACCCCGGCCCAAGCGATCGACACACTGCGCCGCTCCAAGGGTCTCGACGTGGTGCTGCTGGTGGCAAACGATGGCGTCGTGCACGCGGCATGGCACGACGGCGAGCGCGACAGCGGCCGGTTTACGGGCTGGCTGTCGGCGTGGACAAACCAGCGCGAACGCGTTTGAACGCCCGCCCGTCGATGATCGGTAACGCGCTGAGTCACAGCGATTGCGTTGCCGGAGGGTGGCGACGTCGGAGACGGCGCTGCGCTACCAGGCTGTTGCGACCTCGGTATGCTCATGGCAAACCAGTGGTAGCGCTGGTCAGAGTGGCTGTCTCACCCCGTAACGGGTCGAGTGTGGCTCGTCGATCGCAGGTCCGGGCCACAGGGCCACAGGGGTTGGGGAGAAACGGTGGGGAGAACTCGATGATGCACGCTCCGATCGCCATCACTGGTATCGGCTGCCGCTTCCCCGAGGCCACCGGGCCGGAAGCGTTCTGGGGTCTGCTGACCAAGGGCGGCGACGCCATCAAGGAGATTCCGGCGAATCGGTTCGACGTTGACGCCTTCTACGATGCGCGCCCTGGTATCCCGGGCAAGATCTACAGCCGATGGGGCGGATTCCTCGATCAGATCGATCAGTTCGATCCATACTTCTTCGGCATTGCCCCGCGCGAGGCGGCGGGCATGGATCCGCAGCATCGCCTGCTGCTCGAGGTCGCGTGGGAAGCGCTCGAGGACGCCGGACAGGTGCCGGAGCAGTTGCTCGGCCAGCAGGTGGGCGTGTTCGCTGGCATGTGCACCAACGATTACGTTGACGTCGTCGGCGACCTGTCGCTGATCGATATCTACTTCGCCGCCGGCAACGCGCGAAGCGTTCTCTCCGGTCGGCTGTCGTATGCGCTCGGGCTCGAGGGACCGAGCGTGGTCGTCGACACCGCCTGTTCCGCGTCGCTGGTGGCGGTGCACCTGGCCTGCCAGAGCCTGCGGAGCGGCGAATCCGTGCTCGCGCTCGCCGGCGGCGCCAACCTGGTGCTGCTGCCCGACCCGAGCGTCGGGTTCTGTCAGGCGCAGATGCTGGCACGCGACGGCCGGTGCAAGGCCTTCGACGCGCGAGCCGACGGCTTCGTGCGCAGCGACGGCGTGGGCATCATCGTGTTGAAGCGCCTCGCCGACGCCCTGGCCGACCATGACCCGATCTATGCCGTGATCCGCGGCAGTGCCGTCAACAACGACGGCCGCAGCGGCGGCCTGCTGATGACGCCGAGCCGCGCCGGGCAGGAAGCCGTGCTGCGCGAGGCCTACAAGAACAGCGGCATCTCTCCGGGGCAGGTGCAGTATGTCGAGGCCCACGGCACCGGCACGAGCGTCGGCGATCCGATCGAAGCGATGGCGCTCGGTACCGTGCTCAGGACCGATCGGCCGGCAGATCAGCCCTGCCGTATCGGCTCGGTGAAGACGAACATCGGTCACGCCGAGGGTGCGGCCGGCATTGCCGGTCTCATCAAGGTGGCGCTGGCGCTCAAGCATCGCGCGATTCCCCCGAGCCTGCACTTCGACCAGCCGAACCCGGCCATCCCCTGGAGCGAGCTGCCGCTCACCGTGCAGCGTGAGATGACGCCGTGGCCGGCCGAGGCGACGCCGGCAGTCGCCGGCGTGAGCTCGTTCGGCATCTCCGGCACGAACTCGCACATCGTCGTGACCGACCTGTTCGAGGCGACGAACGGTCATCGCCAGGAGGCACGTGCCGCCGACGTCGCGCACGTGCTGCCGATCTCCGCGCACAGCGCCGTGGCGCTCGAGGCGATGGCGCGCGCGTATCGTGACATCGCGCGCGACGGCCGCGGCGACCTAGCCGACATCTGCTACACCGCCAGCGTGCGCCGGACGCATCACGATCATCGCCTGTCGGTGCTCGGGCGCTCACTGTCGGAGATCGGTGAGCAGCTCGACGCCCATTTCGCCGGCGAAGCCAGGCGCGGTGTCGCCTCCGGGCGCAAACTGCCGGACACGAAGCGGAAGATCGCGTTCGTGTTCCCAGGCCAGGGGTCGCAGTGGCTCGGTATGGCGCGCCGCTTGATGGATCAGGAGCCGGTGTTCCGCACGACCCTCGAGAGCTGCGCGCAGGCGTTGAGCCGGTACGCGGACTGGTCGCTGCTCGATGAGATTCGCGCCGATGCGGCGACCTCGCGCCTCGAGGAGCTCGACGTCGTGCAGCCGGTGCTCTTTGCCGTGCAGGTCGCCCTGGCCGCGCAGTGGCGGGCATGGGGCGTCGAGCCCGACGCGGTCGTGGGACACAGCATGGGCGAGGTCGCGGCTGCTTACGTCGCCGGCATCATCGGCCTCGACGACGCGGCCCGCATCATTTGCCGCCGTAGCCAGATTGTCCGGCGCCGTGCCTCCGGGCATGGGCGGATGGCGGTCGTGAGCCTGCCGCTCGAGGCGACCGACGCGCTGCTCACCGGTTATGCCGACCGCGTGGCGGTGGCCGCATGTAATGGGCCGACGACGACCGTGATCTCCGGCGAGGCGGACGCGTTGGTCGAGCTCAGTCAGCTGGCCGAGCGCCGCGACATCTTCTTTCAGTTCGTTAAGGTCGACTACGCCTCGCACAGTCCCCAGATGGACCCGCTGCGAGACGAGCTGCTGGAGTCGCTCGGCGCGATCGATGCGCGGCCGACCTCGATCGCGATGATGTCGACATCGGGTCGGGCCACGTTGATCGACGGACCGGAATGCAACGCTGCCTATTGGGTCAGCAACCTGCGTCACCCGGTGGTCTTCGCGCAGGCGATCGATGCGCTCATCGCCGATGGCTTTGACGTCCTGCTTGAGCTGAGCGCGCACCCGACGTTGGCAATGGCGATGACAGAGTGTCTGCGCCAGAGCCAGCGCCCCGGCATCGTCCTGTCATCGATGCGACGCGACGAAGACGATCGCAGCGCAATGCTGGAGGCGTTTGGTGAGTTGTACGCCGCTGGCTTCCCGAACGACTGGGCGCGCCTGTATCCGACGGGCGGACACGTGGTGCCGCTGCCGGCCTACGCCTGGCAGCGCGAACGATTCTGGGTCGAAGACAGCGGTCAGGCGCCCGTGGCACCGCCTGCACGCAAGGGCGGGCACCCGCTGCTCACCAGGTACTTCAGGTCGGCGGCGCATCAGGGCACACATTTCTGGGAGACCGATCTGAGCGCCCGCGCGTTTCCGTACTTGAGCGATCACCGCGTGCAGGGGGCGACGGTGATGCCGGCCGCGGGCTTCTCTGAAATGGCGCTGGCCGCGGCGACGGAGGTCTTTGGCGCCGGCCGTCACACGGTGCGGCATCTGCAGTTCCAGAAGGCGCTCTTCCTCACCGACGATCAGCCGAAGACGATTCAGGTCGCCCTTTCGCTCGTGACGCCCGGCGAGGCGTCGGTGAAGTTCTTCACGGTGCAGCCGGGCGAGGCGCAGGATCCGTCGGCGTCGACGCTGCACGTGACCGGCACGATCGCGATTGCCACGAACGGGAGCATCACCGCACCCGACGGCGACACGGTCGAGGCGATTCGCGGGCGCTGTCCGGCGACCGTCTCGGCGCCGGAGTTCTACCGCGAGACCCACGAGCGTGGTCTGGAGTACGGCGTGAGCTTCCAGGGCCTGGCGCAGCTCTGGCGGAGAGATGGTGAGGCGATCGGTCAGCTGCGCCTGTCGACGGCGGTCGAGAACGAAGCCGGCGCCTATCAGGTTCATCCGGCGTTCCTGGACGCGGCGTTCCAGGCACTGGCCGCCGCGCTGCCGCGAGGAGATGTCGGTCAGTCGGAAGGCAGTATCTTCCTTCCGGTTGGCCTGGACACGCTGCGCGTGCACGCGCGTCCTGGCGCCGATCTCTGGAGCCACGCGGTCCTGCGCTCGGGAGAGGACGGGCAGTCGGGCACCGTCGAAGGTGATGTCCGCGTGATCGATGCCGAGGGGCATGTGGTCCTGGAGGCGCTCGGGTTCACGCTGCAGCGGGTCGGACACGATGCAGCGGCCATTACGGAGAAGCAGCTGGGCGAGTGGATCTACGAGATCCAGTGGCAGCGCAAGGCACGCCAGCCGGCGGTTGACGCGCAGCCCGGCGCGACCACGGCGCGCGGCGCGAGGCGATGGCTGCTGCTGTCGGATGACGAAGTCGGACCGGCGCTGTGCCGGCGTCTCGAGGCCGCAGGTGACGAGTGCGTGGTCGTTCTCGCCGGCGACTCGTACGAGAAGGTGACGGCGGCACAGTACCGGATCAACCCGGCGCGGCCGGAGGACTATCGCCAGCTGCTTGTGCAGATCGCCGCCGAGGACGGAGCCTCTTGCGATGGCATCATCCATCTCTGGGCAGCGGAACGCTGGTCGCCGGAAGGCGCCACTCTCGCCATCGTGCAGGGAGCGCGCCGGCGCGGATGTGACTCGGCACTGCATCTGGTTCACGCGCTCGCCGACGTGAGTCGCGCGCCGGCGCCGCGGTTGTGGGTCGTCACCGTCGGTACGCAGCCGGTGGGTGATTCGCTCGAACCGCTGTCGATTGCACACGCTTCGCTCTGGGGTCTGGCCGGCGTCATCGGCACCGAGCATCCCGAGCTGCGCTGCACGCGCGTGGATCTCGGCGCGTCGGGCGAGGGCGAAGAGATTCAGGCATTGCTCAATGAGGTGCTCGCCGGCGATCGGGAAGACCAGGTGGCACTGCGCGGCAGCGAGCGTTGGGTGCCGCGTGTCGTCCGCCGGTCGGCCGAGGTCGTGCAAGAGAAGCGCCGACTGGTGGCGGCCGATGAGCCGTTCCGTCTCGAGATCGCGACGGCGGGCATCCTGGATAATCTGACGCTGCGCAGTACCACACGCCGGCAGCCCGGCCAGGGGGAAGTCGAGATCCAGGTGCGCGCGGCGGGGCTCAACTTCCGCGACGTCCTCGTCGCGATGGGTGTCATTCCGCCGGTGTTTGAGCAGTCACTCGACCTCGGCTGGGAGTGCGCGGGAACCGTGGTCCGAACCGGCCCGGGCGTCGAGCACCTGCGGGTTGGCGAAGATGTCGTTGCCCTGGCGCCGTCGTGTCTTGGCTCGTACGTGACGACCGGCGCGACGCTGGTCGCGGGCAAGCCAGCGCACATCACCTTCGAAGAGGCGGTCACGATCCCGCTCACATTCATGACCGCCTACTACGCCCTGCATCATCTCGGCAGGTTGAGCAAGGGCGAGCGTGTCTTGATTCATGCCGCGGCCGGCGGCGTCGGCCAGGCGGCGCTGCAGATCGCGCAGCACGTCGGTGCCGAGATCTTCGCCACGGCCGGGACACCGGAGAAGCGGGCATTCCTCAAGCAGCAGGGCGTCCAGCATGTGATGGACTCGCGCTCGCTGGAGTTCGCCGACGAGGTGATGCGGATCACCGGCGGGGAAGGCGTCGACGTGGTCCTCAACTCCCTGGCCGGGGAGTTCATTTCACGGAGCCTAGCGACGTTGCGTGCCGGTGGACGGTTCCTCGAGATCGGCATGGCCGATATCCTGCAGAACAACCCGCTGGGCCTTCGCGAGTTCCACAAGAGCCTGTCCTTCTCCTCCGTGAACCTGGCCCACATGTTCGTCTCACGCACGGCGTTCTGCGGCGCGATGCTGACGGAGGTACTCGACTACTTCCTCGACGGCCGCTTCGCCCCCCTTCCGCGGCACAGCTTTCCGCTTTCGGAGGCGCCGGATGCCTTCCGCTTCATGGCGCAGGCGAAACACATCGGCAAGGTCGTGGTCACGCTGAACGAGCCGGAGGTCCTTGTTGCTCCGTCATCGCAGCAGCCGGTGGCGTTCCGCGAGGACGGCACGTACCTAGTGACGGGCGGTCTCGGTGGCCTGGGCCTGGTGCTCGCGGAATGGATGGTCGAGCGCGGTGCGCGGAACCTCGTGCTCGTGGGCAGGAGCGGCGCGACGTCGGCGGCCGCGAAGGAGGCGCTGGCCGCGATGCAGGCGCGCGGCGCGTCCGTCGTGGTTGCCCAGGCCGACGTTGGCAGCGAAGTCGATGTCGCCCGCGTGATCGGCGACATCGATGCGGCGATGCCGCCGCTGCGCGGGATCATGCACCTTGCCGCAGTGCTCGATGACGGGATCCTGCTGCAATTGAACCAGGAGCGGTTCCAGACGGTCCTCGGGCCGAAGGCCGACGGCGCCTGGAATCTCCACACCGCGACGCTCGACGCGCCACTCGATTTCTTCGTGATGTTCTCGTCGGTGGCGGCGGTGCTCGCGTCGCCTGGGCAGGGGAACTACGTGGCGGCCAATGCGTTCCTCGATGCGCTGGCCCATCACCGACGTGCCCAGGGACGGGCAGGACTCGCGATCAACTGGGGTCTGTGGGCCGAAGTCGGCGTCGCGGCGCGGCCCGAGATCACGAAGCGCTTAATGCAGCAGGGCATCCTGCCGTTCTCACCATCTCAAGGCATGGACCTGCTCGAGCGAGTGCTGCAGCTCGACTCGCCGCAGGCCATGGCGATTGCAGTCGACTGGAGCCGCCTGCTCAGCCTGATGTCGCCGCCCATCCTCTCGGCGCTCGCCGAAGAGGTCACCCACAATTCGGGACCGGGACGGGCGCAGCGCTCGAACGACGGTCTCACCGGGGAGAAGCTCGTCGCGGCATCCGCCGATGAACGGCAGCCGCTGATCGCGGCGTTCCTGGTCGAGCAGATCGCCCACGTGCTGCGATGCTCGCCGTCGAAGGTCGATGTGCAACAGCCGCTCACCCAGCTGGGGGTCGATTCGCTGATGGCGGTGGAGCTGAAGAACCGCGTCGAAAGCGACCTCGGGCTCACCGTGCCGGTGACCGCGCTGCTGCAGGGACCGAGCCTCGCGCACCTCAGTGCCCGGCTGGTGACTCAACTGCCGGAACTCGTTGCGGTGTCGGCGGCAGCAGTGCCCGCAGTGGCGACATCCGCCGACGCTGGCGTCGCGGGCGGGTGGAGCCCCACAGGTAACAACGCAGAGTTGCTCTCGAAAGTGGACGATCTGTCCGACGATGCCGTCGACTCGCTGCTCCGGACCATCGGCATCGACGATGGGGCCGAGGGAAATCTGCTATGGCAGAAGGTGGGGAAGGCATTACTCAACGGCGACCGGCTCGCGGTCAATGTGAGGACGCTGTCCGATGAAGTCAGGCTCGACCGGGCGATTACGGCGGGGACGCAGTCGGCGGAGCTCACCGATCACCCGCGTCACATTCTCCTGACGGGCGCCACCGGATTCCTGGGCGCATTCCTCCTGCGTGAGCTCCTGGATCGCACCGCCGCCAAGGTGCACTGTCTCGTGCGCGCCAAGAGTATCGAGGCGGGGCGGGTGCGTCTGCGCCAGACGCTGCAGACCTACTCGCTGTGGCACGACGGTCTCGAGGGGCGCATCGTGCCGGTGCCGGGAGACCTCGGCGAGCCGAGGCTCGGTGTGTCGGCGGCCGTGAGCGCCGATCTGGCGGCGACCATCGACGTCATCTATCACAGTGGCGCGTTCTGTGAACTGGATCTATCCTTACGAGCGGCTCAAGGCACCGAACGTGCTCGGCACCGAAGAGATTCTGCGCCTCGCCACGCGCGTCAGGATCAAGCCGGTGCATTACGTATCGAGCCTTGGTGTCTTTCCGCTCCTTAATTCGTCCGGCGAGGTCACCGTCATCCGGGAAGAAGACACCCTCGACCACAACGGCTCGCTGTATGGCGGCTACATGCAGAGTAAGTGGGTTGCGGACAAGCTGGTCATGGAGGCGCGATCACGCGGCCTGCCGATCTGTATCTATCGGCCGGGCCTGATCACGGGGCACAGCGAGACCGGGGCCTGGAATACCGGCGACGTCATGTCGCGCATGCTGAAGTCGTGGATCGAGCTGCAGGGCGCGCCGGAATTCGCGTACGACGAAACCGACATGACACCGGTCGACTACATCAGCAAGGCGATCGTGCATCTCTCGGGCCGCCGCGACGCGATCGGCAAGACGTTTCACATCGCCAACCATCAGCGGGTGCAGCTCGGCGCGATAGCCGACTGGATGCGCGACTTCGGCTATCCGCTCAGGCGTGTGCCCTATGACCCATGGGTGACCGAACTGCTCAGCCGCGCGGCCTCGCGCAAAGACGACGTGTCCTCACTCGTGCCGCTGTTCTCGCTGAGCATCACCGGCGAGGCGTCGAGCATGATGAAGTCGCTGCCGCAGTTCGATTGTGAGAACACGCTGGCTGGCCTGGAGGGCACGGCGATCCAATGCTCGCCGATCGACGATCGCGTGCTCGGTAACTACTTCTCGCGCTTCATCAGCGATGGTTTCGTGGCGCCGCCGCCGGCGGTCACCACGGCGTGAGCGCGTGCGCATTCGCATTCGGACATCGTGTGTCCTCCCGAGCGACCGACGTGTCTTGCTCCGGTGCAAGGTCGCAGCAGCGATCACGCCGGCATGCCCGCCACCATGCGCGCAGCGCGTGATCGCTCATTGGTACGCCCAGTGCTTGATCAGGTTCGCATCACCGGTCATTCCGCACGCGTGCTTGCAACCGTCGCCATGCTGTTGTGCATTGACCAAACGATTGCATCGGCGCAGACCTACGGGGCTGCTCACCTGGGAAGGCAAGCATGGCGACGACGATCAGTGGCTGTTTCTGACCGGCAACGCGACGCGCCAAGCACTGATACATCCTTACTCTGATTGCTCAAATTCAACTCGGCCTGTCACCCTGCCTGGGACCGACATTCTTGGTGAGACTCCGCACCCAGGCCGTCGCATCGGGCGCTCACGATTCGATGGTTTCGCGCAGGTTTACATTGGTGGCGCCCCGCCAAAAGCTGGCCGGTAACGCCAACAATCGTCCCGGCTACTCACGCGGGTCACGCCGGTTCGGCGTAGCTGCAGTTACCCGCAGGTTGGGGGCACAGCACGTTGTCGCCGGTCGCGATGGCAGTAATGAAGTCGCCGGGACCCGCGATGGCGCTGCTGCCATCGCCGGTGACAGTGGCCGTACGCATCTCCACACGGCCGACTTGAAGGGCCCTAGATCCTCACGGGTGGCGAGCTGTTCAAGCTTAAGCTCGGCTGTATGCGTGACCGCGACACGATCGACGGCTACATGCGACTACTGGCCGCGGTAAAGGCGGCCATCCGCGACGAGGGCGGCGAAGCGTCGAGCCGCCAGGTCGACGAACTGCTAGACGAGCGGCTACGCGCCGGCGAGATGGACTGCTGACCGTGTCGGACAGTCACGCACTCGTTCTTGGCGTAGACGGGTCGAACACAACACGTGCTCCGTTGGGATCGTGGCCATCCGGATGCCGATGAGGGAAAGGACTTACGTGTGCGAACCCTTTCTGCGCTGCCTCCCTGGCTGATGATCGCCATCGGATTCGTGTTATTCGCCGCGATCAGCGCCGGTTGCCGGTTTGCCCTCAGCAGGGTGGCTTCGCCGGAACGAAGTGCTGAGCTCGAAGATTACGCCGGCAAGCTGCTCAGTGTGTTTGGGGCGACTTTCGCTTTCCTAGTCGGCTTTGCTGTCACGATCACCTGGTCGGCGGTGAGCGCTGGTCAGGACGCGGTCGATCTCCAGGCATCCTCGGCGCAGCAACTCTCTTGGGCCACGAGCGCGATCCAGGACCAAGCCGGCGCCGCCGAGGTCAACGGCAATCTACGCAACTACCTAGACACAGTCGTGAACAAGGACGGACCAGCGTTTGCGGATGGAAACTTCAGTGCGCTGCCCTCTGCTGAAACTTTCGACACGCTGCAGAACAGCGTGCACCAAGTGGCATCCGGGCAAGGGAACACGGACCCGGTGGCGAGCGGAATGGTGTCGGCGGCTGCATCGTTGACCGCCGCCCAAAGTAAGGTAACTGCGGTAGCGCAGCGATCGCTTCCGACAATCCTGATTGCGCTCATCCTCTTGTCCGGGTCACTGCTGGCGGCCACGGTAGGCATGTCTGCCCTGACGGTGAAACGGCCCTACCTTATGTATGCCTGGGCGTTTCTCGCTGCAGTGTCTCTCGCCGTGGTGCTGATGATGGACTTCCCCTTCAGTGGTGGAGTCACGGTCAACCTCGGACCGCTGAGTGTTGCTGCCGGCTCCCTTTAGGCTCCCGGCGTCCTCCTAAGGGCCTGGGGACCAGTGGCCGCCATCGCCGTTCACATTCGTGACGCACAGCAACGGAATACCGTCAGGCTGTTGTGCCGCGCCTCCTGGCGCCGCGCCGAAATCCTTGGCCGCCCAATCCATATCGGGGCGGATAGCTGGATCTGCTTGATCACCATCATCGCGATAGGACTTGCCATAGCGGCGGGCGTCTACGTCGCCGCACGGCACTACAGTCTGAAAACTTAACGCGCCCTCCGACCGCCACCCGCTCCCCTTGGGGGCGGGCCGCTTGCCGTGCGGCGGGCAATGACGATAGACGACAAAAAAGCCGGACCGCCCCTCAACACCCACTGCACGTCGTTTTAGGGGCCAGCGACCGTGCGAATTTCCAACGCGGCGTAGACCCATGGGTGGCGGGCCGAACAATGCGTTTACGAGTAGGCCGCGAGACCAGTTAGCGCCCTGTACCGTTTGTTTCGTTCGCTACTCGCGACACGACAAGGAGCTCCGATGGCTGCCCGGGGACGCATGTTCGCCGCGTGGTTGTCGGCAATGGCAGTAGCGCTGATGTGGTCGGTGATTGTCGTCCCGACTGCGAGCGCCGACAAGATAATCAACGGCTGCACGATCGTGGACAACCCCACTCCCACGAGATTCACGACCTGCCAGGGCGCAGACCTTTTCGAAGCCCCCTGGGTGTCGCGAACCTGGCGGGCGCCAGCCTATTTGGCGCCGACCTGAACCGCGCGCTCCTAAGCTTTGCGAACCTGACCCGCGCAGACCTGACCGGCGCCAACCTCGGCGGCCCCGAGGTATTCGACGGCACCGACCTGTACGACGCGAACCTGACACTTGCGAATCTGACCTTCGCGAACCTCACCCACGTAAAAGCCATCCAAACCAATCTGACCGGCGCGAACCTCACCGGCGCGAACCTCACCAACGCGTTCCTTATGAACGCCAATCTGACCGGCGCAACGCTTGTCAACGCCAATCTGACCGGCGCGAACCTGGCAGGCGCCGACCTCAACGGCGCAGACCTGCGCGGCGCGAACCTGACAGGCGTGCAAGGAGCGAACTTCGCCAACGCGCGACTCATGTAGCTGGGTATCACGCCGACCCTTGACGGGCCGGCGACCGGTTTTCGCCCGCAGCATCTCGACCCAAACCCGTTGCGGGTGCGACCCGAGATCCCCACAAGTGGCGTGCCCCGAGGTCCCCACAAGTGGCGGGCCGATGTGGGTGGTGTCAACCCGAAACACGAGTAGTCAACTACTCGTGTTTCAACTCGGAACCGGGCGGACGATTAGATTAGAACTGCAACGGCCGGGGGCTGACTACCAAGTCCGCCAACTCCGTGTTGGCGGAGCCGTGACGACGCCTATTGGTGGCATGCAAAACCGCTTACGGCGAATCCTCCGGCCGTGACGTCGACTTGGACACGGGCGTAGCAACTTTCAGGCCGCCTAGATCCCACGGGTGGCGGGCGATAGTTGCGCTCAGCCTTGAGTGAGACGTCGAACCTCGATGTCCTCGATAGGTGTGTCGGTGGTCACGGCGATGTAATCGCGGGCCATATCTTCAATCTCGGCAGGAAGCGGGCTTGAGTAAGCCCGTCGAGGCCGGGTATGTGGATCATCTACCAGCGGCCGTCGAGGCCGGGTGACTTCGATGTCGTAGGTAGGCACAGCGGCCTCATTGCGTGACTCCGCGGCGTGACTCCGCGCAGCGGCGAAGAGAGGTAACGGAATTAGGGACGGGTCAGGCCAGTAAGTAACTGCTGGGGATGGGTGCGGTGACGCAGGCGAAGCGACTGCGGATGATCTTGTCGGGCATGTTCGGCCTTGCGGTGCGCCATGACGTCATGGCGGTGAACCCCAATGAGGTGCTGGCGATCGAGTGGCCCGACGTCGATCTGCTCGCCGATCCCCCGACCGTCACGGTAACGGGGACGCTGATCGACCATGGCCGCATCGCAGGTAAGCCGCTGCATAGGCAGGACAAGCGCAAGCACGGGGCACCCGCGCACACCGTAGTTCTGCCCAGGTTCGGTGTCGACGCGCTCACCGCGCTGATCGCTGACACCGGCGGCCTTGGGGTCCAGTGTTCGTCACCCGCGATGGCGGGTGGATCAGCCTGGCCAACATGCGCCGCGCACTGCGGGCCGCGCTGCCTGATGACCTGTCATGGGTGACACCGCATAGCTTCCGACGAACCGTCGCGACCGTGGTGCGGGACGCCCACTGCCCAGCGGCAGCGCAGCAGCAGTTGAGTCACACCAAGTTGGCGACCACCGAAGCGCACTATCTGCAACGCCAGACCAGCGGGCCGGACGTCCGAGAAACCCTCGATCGGTACGCCGCGGGGGAAAGTGGCGACCGAAAGTATCAGGAAAGTATCAACTGATGAGCGTGTCACGATTGGGTCAGCACATGTTCTTGCTGAATATGAGCGCGCCCGAAGAGATTCGAACTCCCAACCTTCTGATCCGTAGGCACAGGCCGAGGATGTGACCAGGCACGATGCGAGTGAAATTGTGGTGTAGGTGGAGGTGCCGGGAAGCCCAACCGTCGTCATTGTTGTCGTCGGAACTGTCGTCAGCTCACATTGCGAAACGGCGGCACCCCCGCTTCCTCATACCCGGCGATCCTGCGCTGACGATCGGATGTGTCAAGGGTGGCGAAGCCATCACATAGTGACGTCGGAGACGCCCTTTACTCAGCCGATCGGGAAGTCAGACACTGCGGAATGAGGGGGTGCTTGATCACGCGGCGCCGGGGCCGCTCGGATTGTGGTGGTCGGCTTGTGAGCAGCGCGGCGAAGTCCTCGGCATCCTGCTGAGGGCATAGCGCGCTTCCTCGAGTAGTCCTGGCGACCGGGTTGGTTATCTTTGCCAAGGCGTTTGCACAACCCTCGCCTGGAGTTTAGGGTAGTATCCGCATGTTCAGCAAAGAGAGTGAGGGCCTGTGAAGCTCTGGGTCGAGCGCCGTACGGCCGCGGGAGATGGTCCGATAGCTACCATCGCGTCCCGGCTGAAGCCACGTGGCACCGGGGTCAGCCGCTTCGACGTCTCCGATCGGCTGTTACGTACGAACCCTGTCTACTACCGGCCCGTCCGCCGGCTGGTGCAGCAGCTGGGCAGCATGGATCGCGATGCTCGGCGCGCGATGTCGCAGCAGCTGACGCAGCGGACCCTCAGGTGGGCCGAGAAGACCGACGCGGGTGTCCCGGCACGGATAACGCTGCTGGATCGTCCGTTCATCGAGAAGGCGCAGCTGCGCGATCGTCCCGACGCCTACCATGTTCGCGGGCCTATTCGAGTCGACGCCAGCACGAGCGGCTCCTCAGGGCTACCAGTCCGCCTGCAACGGTCCTTGCGTTGCATCGCCAGTGAACAGGCGTTCCTCGACAGCTTGCTCACCGAGCAGCAGCTGACCTTCCACACCGCACGAGTGGCCAGGCTGCGAGCCGACAGAATCAAATCCGTCAATGACCGCGAACCGCCGTATGGGGTCGAATCCGCCGACGGCCGACTTATGAAGCTGTCGCCGAATCATCTTGGACCAGACACGGCGCAGTGGTTCTGCGATGCCCTACGCCGGTTCGCACCCGACCTTCTCTACACCAACCCCAGCCATGTGGAGACGCTTGCTGCGTTCGTCCGAGAGAACGACCTCACCTTGCCCATCCCCCTGGTGGTGACCACGTCGGAGACCCTGGACTCGAACGGCCGGGCGTTGATTGAGGAGGCGTTCGGGGCCACCGTGATCGACTACTACGGCCAAGCCGAACGCGTCGTGTTCGCAGCCGCCTCCCCGGACGACGGCTACTATTTCAACCCCGCCTACGGAAGGGTCGAACTATTCCCCGACGACCACGTCGCCGCGCCGCCCGGGTATCGGGCGTTCGACATCGTCGGCACGGGCTTTTGGAACGACGCAACACCGCTCGTGCGGTTCCGCACCGATGACTACGCGCTGGTCCCCGCCGACTACGGTGACGCCGAACTCGAGGATGTCGCGCTCGGACTTCGGCCGGTGCACGCGATCCAAGGCCGCGGCAAGACCTACCTCGTTTCCCCCGCGGGGAAGTCTTGGAAGGGCTCACCACCTTCAGTGACGGTGTCGACGGTCTGATCCGCCTTCAGATCATCCAAGACGCCCTCGACTCGGTACGGATCCTGACCGCCACCGATCCGCGGGTAGGACGTCTCGACACTGCTCAACTGCTCAGCAATGCGCGACGGTGGGTGCCCGATGACATGCGTGTCAAGGTCGAGGAGATCGGGGGGGAATTCGAATGCCTGCCCTCCGGGAAGGCGCCGTTCGTAATCCACCGATTCAAGGATCCGTGGGATCCGGCGAACTCACCGACCCCGTCCCAGCGTGGTGAACGTTCCGCCGTCGAATGGTTCGACCTGTTCGCCGACACTCCGCCTACGTCCGCCACCGTCACCGATGTCGACCGCGTACGGATCTGGTTGGCACAGAACCTGACGCAACCGCACCCCGCACTGGGCAGACCAGGCCCGATCTGCCCCTACATCGCCCAATCGATATCGAAACGAATGCTGTGGGTAGGCCGCGTCACCGGTCCCGCGATCACCAAAGACGACATGATCGCGGTCGTCGATGACGTCTACGACCTTTACCAGCAATTCATGCGTTCGGACGGACACCAGCGCGACCACCGCGCGATCCTTACCGTGTTCACCCAATTGCACGACACCGCACTCATCGACGAAATTCAGGCGCTCCGCAAGACGCAGTTCGTCGAACGCGGACTCATGCTCGGCCAATTCTATCCCGGGTGCCCGCAACCTGGCTTGTGGAACCCGAACTATCATCCACTCGACGCCCCCGCAGCCATGCTCGTGGTCCGCACCATGGTGGCCACCGACTACCCATTCCTCACCGACCGGGCCGACTGGTTCGAGGCATACATCAGGCGTTTCGCCCCCGGTCTACCGAAACCGCTGCGATCGAGGATCGTCGGGCACATGACTCGCACGAACCCCGCCTCCAGGAATCAACCAGCCTTCTGACCCGGGATGCCGATAAGTTCCACGATTGCGTCTCCAGCGTCGTCCGAGCGCGGCGAGTCTGCGTCAGCGGTTGATTTTCTGCTGGCGAGTTCATCAGTTAGAACTCCCGAACCATAACCGTCTGCGCGGCCCGGAAGAAGACTAACAAATTCGGCCATTTAATAGGCGACCGCAAAACACGAACCGAAGTCGAACAACTCTTGGGGCTGCTGCTCTCGCAGGGCCGCGCGGTCGGTGTCTCCGTGATCGCCGCAGTGCAAGACCCGTCCAAAGACGTCCTCGCGATCCGACAGCTCTTTTCTGTCCGGGTGGGGTTGCGGATGACCGAATCCACCCAAACCACGATGGTCCTGGGCGCCGCCGCCCGCGATGCCGGCGCGTCTGCGACCAGATCCCCACCACCACCCCTGGCGTCGGCTACGTGTGCGCGGACGGGAGCGCTGAGCCTGTGCGGGTTCGGGCGTTCCATGTCACGGATGCAGACATCGACTACCCCGCGCCCACTTTGCACCCAAGCAGCAGTCGGCCGCCATGCGCGGCACCGGGAGCGCCCACTCATGACGCTCACTCCCAGTCAAACTCGGGCCGCAGCCGGGGCCGCGGCGATCACGATTCCGGTCCTGCCGGGCATTGCGGTCGGTGTCGATCCCACTGATGTGGTGGTGCAGATGGTGCGCCGCGCCGCCCCACCGGGCTTCGAGTCCTGGTGGAAGAAAGCCGAAAATGTCGGGTTCTGCGCCAGCCCGATCCACCTGAGCGGCACCGACCCGTTCGGCAGGGCGCATCAGGTACTGTCCCGCTGCAACAACCGCCGCGCGGTCGCGTGCCCGTCGTGCTCGGACTGTATGCCCGCGACACCTGGCAGCTCGTGCACGCCCGGCTTGCACGGCGGACACCACCACATGCCGTCCACCATCGCCGAGCACCCGCAGGTGTTTCGTCACCCTGACCGCACCGGAAACGAATCAGCGTGTATTTCTCGACCTGGGATGACGCCGACGCTGAACGCACACGCCTAAAGGATCTACAGCGCACAGGAATTCCGATTGACAGCACCACATCCACTGTGGAGCAGTACATGCAGTACTGGTTGACGGAGATTGCGCAATCGAGCGTGCGGGAGACGACCTTTTCCTCGTACGAGCTCTTGGTGCGCTTGTATGTCGTACCGGGACTGGGCAAACGGAGGCTGCGTGCGTTGCAGGCGCAACACATCCGCACGTGGCTAAACGGATTACGGACAATCTGTCAGTGCTGTGCCCAGGGGAAAGACGCCGACCGGGCGAAGAAGGACAAGGCGCGGTGCTGCGCGAAGAACCCGCGGAGTGCTGCGGGCAGGTCGCGGGTACCGGTACCTTGCGTTATCTGCTCCGACTTGTGCGTGCGGCGCTGCAAGACGCCGTCGAGGAGGAACTGTTGGCTAGAAATGTCGCCCGACAGGTCAAGATGCCGACCGGCTCGATTCTCAAGGTGACGCCATGGTCGGCGGATGAGGCTCGCAAGTTTCTCGAAACTGCACGACACGACCGGCTTTATGCGTTGTGGGCGGTCGCGTTGGCAATCGGCCTGCGGCGTGGGGAGGCGCTTGGGCTTCGGTGGGTCGATGTGGACCTGGTCAATAGATGGGTCGTTGTTACGAAGGCGCTTTCGCGCGTGGGGACGAACCTAGCCTTGCGGGACGTGAAAACCGAATCGTCTGCCGCCTCCGTGCCGTTGCCGGGGAGCTCGTTGCGATCTTGCGGCGGCATCGGTGTGACCAGTTCGGCGACACGCAGGTCACACGGGGAAACACTCTCGGTCTGGTATTCACGACGAAGAACGGGACACCTCTGGAGCCGAGGAACGTCAACCGAGCGTTCGAGACGCTTTGCCGAAGAGCGAATGTGCGCAGCATCCGACCCACGACCTTCGGCATTCGTGTGCCAGTTTCGCGATAGGTGTCGAGGCAGCAACGGTGCGGCGCATTCTCCGTCATAGCTCGATTTCTGTGACGACAGGGACGTATGTCGATGTGATCGAGCAGGTTCAGCGAGCGGCGGTTGCGGGCATGGATTCGCTGCTGAGCCCGGCACAGTGATGGTCGACCGCCGATGGCTACTGTCGTCGAAAGTGTCGTCAAGAACCAACAGAGGCGCTTCACACAATGACGGAAAGCGTCTCTGATGTCATGAAGGAGCGGGGCCTCCGCTCCTCGTGTCCGTCCCGAGCGCGCATGCTCAAGGTGTTCACGTTGTTCCACGACGAAGGAGGCCCCTGTGAACGAATTCTACGAGGGTCAACAGTTTGTCGGCATGGATCTGCATCGACGCCGCTGGGTGCTGGTGCGGATGAGCGAAACCGGCGAACATCTGGAGACGGTACGGATTCTCAACGACCGTGACGTGCTGGCTGAGGTGATGTCTCTTGCCGGAGAGGCGCCGGAGGTGGTGCTCGAGGCCACCTACGGGTGGGTGCGACATGAGGGTGCATGAGTGAAGTGGGAGGCACCGTTTGGAGGTTCGACTGATGGCGAAGGTATAGTACCCGGGCCAGTGCGCGAAGGGCCTGTCTCCGCCCCGGCGTGCTCCGCGGGTGACCGCGGGGTGTGAAGCCCGGGGTCGAAGCCGAAGCGGCCGCCGTTCCATCCGGTGGTCGCGGGCGAGGAGAAGACCGGCGGGAAGCGGTTTCGCTTTCCGGCTCCGGGGTGGCCGCCGGCCATCTCGGGGTGATGGGCGAACGCGAGTGAACCCCCGATGACGCCTCGTGAAGGTGACCCCCGCCGATGGGATGTGTCAGCGGGGCCGTAGGGACTGGCCGCTGAAAAGCGGCAGGTGCCGGCCGGAGGATAGTCGCCGGCCGGGAGCGCACCACCGTCCCCGGGGTAAAGGGGGCGCCCTGCCCGGTCGAATCTTGTCATGCGCAACATGACAACCCCGTTGGGGTCCGGCGGGTCGACCGCCGGTAGGCCGACCGCGAGGAAGGCGCAACTCCCCAGCGGGCGCAGGATGACCCAAGAAGCGAACGCCGACGGTCGAAAGGCGACAGGAAACCGGGAACCCGTGTATCGGCCCCTCCGCCAAATGGTTGCCGCATAACTGGTCGGATACGGGCGTGATGCCCGGCCCGAAAGGGAGCTGACGTGGGTCGGGTGAGCCTGTGAGGAGCAGCTGATTGGAGATGCCGGAACCGATGGGCAAGTTGGACATCGTCGAGGTGAAGGGACCTGAGGGCGAGGTCCTCGATTGGGACGCCGTGGATTGGCGCCGCGTCGAGGACGATGTACGGCGGCTGCGGCAGCGAATCTTCACCGGGCTTGCTTGAGTCGGTTGCCTGGAAAGCGGGCACGGCCGGTTCTATGTCCAATGCGCGGTTATGTTGAACCCGCGTTCGGCTCACTGCGGTTTCCCCTGGCAGGGCCGCTTTCTGACGGTTGGGTGTTCAACATAATCGCGGCTGCTTCGTGGAGGCTTCGAGGATTCGTGTTGTGCGATCCGATCGGAGGCAGCGATGGGCAGGAAGGTGTGGGTTCCGACCGTGTCGGGGCCGTTGGCGCCGTGCGCGGCGGGGTTTGTGTCGTGGCTGACGTCGCGGGCGTATTCGGCCTCCGGCACACCAAAGGTGTTGCTATTAAGAGCAAAGGCGTCGCATCGCAACGATGGCGCTATGGCTCACGAGAGCACCCAGACCACGCACATCTACGAGCACGCCGATCCCGCGCTCAAGGAGCAAGCGATCGCGCGGACCGCGCCACTAGGAGCCAAGCCCAGTAGATACCGGCCACCCGACGAACTCCTCGCGTTCCTCGAAGCGCTGTGATTATGTGGAACGCCCGATCTGTGAAACCCCAACGCAGCAAGGGAAAACCGGACTCAGCAGGGTGGTCTTCAACATAACCATGCGTGGGACATATAACGGATTATGTGGAATTCCACATAACCGGTTCTTAGGGGGCCCCGGCGCGGCGACGCGTCGGGGCTACCCGACTACTGGGCCGCTGATGCGCTCGCCGAGCTCGGCGCGACGGTGCATCTGGCGCACCCGCTGGGAGTGAAGGCGTTTTCGTATCGGCGGGTCAAAAATGGATCAACGCGACGCCGCCGATCTGGCGGAATTGCTGCGGATGGGGCGCCTGCCGCACGCCTGGATCGCGCCACCGGAAACCCGGGAGCTACGGGAACTGGTGCGGCACAGAGCCAAACTGGTCGCGATGCGATCGCAGTGCAAGGCCCACGTGCACGCGGTGTTGGCCAAGGGCGGTATCTGGGTGCCGATGAGCGACCTGTTCGGCGTCAGGGAAACCTGCTGCTGGACAAGGTCACGATGCCCGCACCGTATCAGGCGCGGATCGCGTCGCTGCGCCGGTTCGTCGAAGCGTTCGACGCCGAAATTGACCTGTTCACCGGTCTGGCGCAGCGTCGGCTGACCCATGACGCCGGCTACACCGCGATCCAGCAGATCCCCGGCATCGGGCCCGTGCTGGCGGCGGTGTTCGTCGCCGAGATCGGTGATGTACATCGTTTCGACGGCCCGGCGAAGTTGACGTGTTGGGCAGGGCTGACTCCGCGACATCACGAGTCCGACACCACCGTTCACCGCGGCCACATCACCAAGCAGGGCTCGCGTCTGGTGCGGTGGGCGGCGATCGAATCGGTGAAAATTCTGCCGGCGGCCAGTCGCATCGGCGCGATCCGAGACAGGTGCTCATCGCCGCGGCAACCGCAATATCGGTGCGGTGGCTGCGCCCGACGACAGCTCGAGCTGGTCTTTTACGGGCTGCGCGATCACCATGTCCGGGCTCTGCACCGCTCACCCCGCGCGGCGTGAGCGCACCCAGTTCACGGTCGGCGCGGGTCGTGCAGCTCATGACCCCCGATACCGGCGTGGCCGTTCCTTCTGATTGACCCCGTCCGACCGTCTCCCTGCGAACCGTTTCATGCCGCACACCGCGGCGAAGGAATGACCCAGCAGCCCCTCGCCTGCCCCACGCCGGGAAACCGGCCTTGAAGACGACACCGATCCCCTTGTTCCGCAAGCCGAAAGCAGCACGAGCCTTTTCGATTCTCCTGTCCTGAACAGCGCGCGCCGAACGGCGTCGCCGTCAAGGCCCTGCGGCCACTTACGCGGTCGGGCTCCGCCCGAGCCTTGATAGCAGTAAAGAAAGTTCTCACAGGTGGTGGTCTCCGAACTGCTGGCTTCGTGCGACTGCATGGCAGCAGATCTGGTTCGGGGCCGTGGTGGCGGACGGGAGCGCCAGCGGACGGGAGCCGCCACGGGTTGTGCTGATCTTGACGTGGGAGCGGGTGCCGAGGTGGCCCGAACTGGGTTTAGACGTTGGGGGCCGCTCGGTAGGCTGACGTGGTGGATGGCGTGCAGGCAGAACGGGCTCGGCGAGTGGCTGAGGTCCGGCTCGCTCCGATGGCCACACGTTTGGCCCATGTTCGTGGTGTCGCAGCGGCGGCTGAGCGCCTGGTGGAACGTATGATCCGTTGGAGGCGGACTCGCTGGTTGCGGCGGCTTGGTTACACGATGTCGGTTATGCGCCGTCAGTGCGCTCGACGGGTTTTCACTCGGGTTCTGCGCTAACCCAATCCATCTGAGCAGCACCGACACCTTCGGCCGCCAGCATCAGGTATGGACGCGGTGCAACAACCGACGCGCGGTCGCGTGCCCCTCGTGCTCGGATCCGTATGCCCGCGACACCTGGCAGCTGATCCATGCCGGGTTGCACGGCGGACACCACGACATGCCCGCCAGCGTCGCCGAGCACCCCCAAGTGTTCGCCACCCTGACCGCACCCAGCTTCGGTGCCGTCCACACCAGCGGTGACGACAGACACAGCAAGCGCGCTCGTCGCTGTCACGACGCGGACCGTCGCGGATTCACTCGGTGCCAACACGGGAAACCGCTGTGGTGCAGCACCATCCACAGCGAAAAGGATGCGCGCATCGGTCAACCGCTGTGTGAAGACTGCTACGACTACACCGGGCATGCCCTGTTCGCCTGGCACGCCCCGGAACTGTGGCGGCGCTTCACCATCAGCCTGCGCCGTCTGCTCGACAGCCACCTACGTGCCATCGCTGAACCCGCCAAGAGTGTTCGCCTCAACTACGTCAAGGTCACCGAACTCCAACGACGCGCCATCCCCCACTTTCACGCCGTCATCCGCCTGGACGCCCCACCCGTACTAGGCGAACCGCCCACCCCGCCTGCCACATCGATCACGTCGGCCGACTTGGCCGTCCTGGTCCAGCGAGCCGCTCACAGCGTCACGGTTCGTGTCACCGACCCCGACAACCCTTGCGACGGAGACGGTCGGGTACTGCGCTTCGGCCCCCAAACCGACACCCAGCCACTGGAACCCGCCAGGGACACCGGCAGCGGTGCGGTGACGCCCCCGCGGTCGCACCGGTCAGTGGCTGCCTATCTGGCAAAATACGTGACAAAATCGGTGGCCGATTTCGGTGTCGGCATCCGACGCATGTCCCCGTTAGCCGTCCCGGAATTAGAGGTCAGCGCCCACGTGCGCGTAATCCTGACGACCATCACCTGCCTGAGCGCCCACAGCGCCTACCAAGGGATGGAACGGTGGCTACACACCCTGGGCTATCGGGGACACATCACGACCAAATCCCGGCTATTTTCCACCACCATGGGCGCCCTGCGCGGGCACCGCGCCACCTGGACCCGCCACCAAGACACCGCCCTTTCCGCGACAACCACGGAGGTGCAACGTCGTTGGGCCACACCGACGATTGATGCGATCGAGTGGGAATTCGATCGGGCCGGGTTGTGCGGTCTGGGCGAGCGCGTCTTGATCCTGTCGGCCGCGCAGCGGATGATTGAACACCGCCACACCGTGCGCGATCACCTGCGTGCGCACGATCCACCTCCTCACCCGGACTGGCTGCCATGACGCTGGGCAATGCGACGCGGTGCAGCATTCACCGCCCTAGCCATGCGAGGACTCGTCTTGCACGGATTCGCCCGATGTCTCGGTTGCGAAAGACGCCAGTACGACAGGAACACCTTGGCAGGAGAACATATTTCGGTATCTCAACCGGCGGCGTGAGGAGAGGGACTCTGATGGAGACGGAAAAAGGTGGTGAATTGATCACCGTACAGGCGGCGGCCGATCGGCTCGCAGTCAGTCGATGGATGGTCTACCAGTTGATCTGGGACCAACAGGTCAAGTCGGTGCAGATCGGGCGGTGCCGCCGAATTGTTCGGCAATCCCTCGATGATTACCTCTCCGGCTTGATCGAGGGAGCCGCGTGATGGCTGCCAAAAAACGCAACCCAAACGGCTCGGGAAACATCACCCAACGCAAAGACGGGCGCTACGAACTCAAAGTGTTCGTCGACAGTCCGGACGGCCGCCGGAAACGAATCAGCATCTATGCCTCGACCTGGGAGGACGCTGACGCTGAACGCACGCGGCTAAAAGACTTGCAACGCAAAGGGATTCCAGTCGACACCACGACAGCCACTGTCGAGCAGTTCATGCAGTACTGGTTGACGGAGATGGCACAACCGAGCGTGCGGGAGACGACCTTCTCCTCATATGAGCTCTTGGTGCGTTTGTATGTCGTACCGGGACTGGGTAAACGGAAGCTGCGTGCGTTGCAGGCGCAACACATTCGTGCATGGCTGAACGGATTGCGAACAACCTGTCAGTGCTGTGCACAGGGAAAAGACGCCGAGCGGGCGATGAAGGGCAAGGCTCGGTGCTGCGCGAAAGAGCCTGCCGAGTGCTGCGGGCAGGTCGCGGGCACCGGCACGTTGCGTTATCTGCTCCGACTTGTGCGTGCGGCACTGCAAGACGCCGTCGAGGAGGAACTGTTGGCCCGAAATGTTGCCCGACAGGTCAAGATGCCGACCGGCTCGATTCGCAAGGTGACGCCTTGGTCGGCGGATGAAGCTCGCACGTTTCTCGAAACGGCACGACACGACCGGCTCTACGCGTTGTGGGCGGTCGCGCTGGCCATCGGTCTGAGGCGTGGGGAGGCGCTCGGGCTTCGGTGGGTCGATGTGGACCTGGTCAACGGGCGGGTAGTTATCACGAAGGCGCTTTCGCGCGTTGGCACAAATCTCGCCTTGCGTGATGTGAAGACCGAATTGTCTGCCGCCTCCGTGCCGTTGCCGGAGGAGCTCGTGGCGATCTTGCGGCGGCATCGGCTGGATCAGTTGGGCGACACACAGGTCGCACGGGGCAACACACTTGGTCTGGTGTTCACGACGAAGAACGGGACGCCTCTGGAGCCGAGGAACGTCAACCGAGCGTTCGAGACGTTGTGCCGACGAGCTGGCGTGCGAAGCATCCGGCTCCACGACCTTCGACATTCGTGCGCGACGTTGTTGTTCACGATGGGCGTCGAGGCAGCGACAGTGCAGCGCGTTCTTCGTCACAGCTCGATTTCAGTGACGACAGGGACGTATGTGGACGTCATCGAACAGGTTCAGCGTTCAGCCGTCGCGGGCATGGATTCGCTGCTCAACCCCGCAAAGTGAAAGCGAACGCGGATGGCTATTGTCGTCAAAACTGTCGTCAAAGTACCGACAGCGGCGCCTCCAAGGCGATGGAAAGCACCTCTGAGCTGCGCGCGCCCGAAGGGATTCGAACCCCCAACCTTCTGATCCGTAGTCAGATGCTCTATCCGTTGAGCTACGGGCGCATGTCTTTAGTTGTGGGCTGACGGATCAGCCGTGGCGGAGGCGAGAGGATTTGAACCTCCGGTCCCCGGTAAGGGGGACAACTCATTAGCAGTGAGTCCCATTCGGCCGCTCTGGCACGCCTCCTGAACGTTTACCGCCGATCCGACAGCGTACACATCCGCTATGGCACGAGGCAAAGCGCATTAGTGCTCCTCATAGACTGATCGCGTGACCGCCCGTCTGCGCCCCGAACTGGCCGATCTGCCCGCGTATACCCCGGGCAAGACGGTGCCGGGCGCAATCAAGATCGCCAGCAACGAGACTGTGCACGGTCCGCTGCCCAGCGTGCGGGCCGCCATCGAGAAGGCCACCGACAGCATCAACCGGTACCCGGACAACGGGTATATCGAGCTCAAAGACCGGCTGGCCAAATACATAGATGATGGGGCTTTCGCACCCGAACATATTTCGGTGGGCTGTGGCTCCGTCAGCCTGTGCCAGCAGTTGATCCAGATCACCTCGACCGTCGGCGACGAGGTGCTCTACGGCTGGCGCAGCTTCGAGATCTACCCGTTGCAGGTGCGTACCGCCGGCGCCACCCCGGTCCAGGTGCCCCTGACCGACTACACCTTCGACCTCGACGCGATGCTCGCCGCGATCACCGACCGCACCCGGCTCATCTTCGTGTGCAACCCGAACAACCCGACTAGCACGGTCGTCGACCCCGACGCCTTGGCTCGGTTCGTCGCGGCGGTCCCGTCGCACATCTTGATCGCCCTCGACGAGGCGTACGTCGAATACATCCGCGACGGGATGCTGCCGGACAGCTTCGGCCTGGTCCGCGCGCACAGCAATGTCGTTGTGCTGCGGACCTTTTCGAAGGCGTACGGGCTGGCCGGCTTGCGCATCGGCTACGCCGTCGGCGACCCGGACATCATCACCGCGCTGGGCAAGGTCTACGTGCCGTTCACCGCGACGAGCATCTCCCAGGCCGCGGCCATCGCATCGCTGGACGCCGCCGACGAGCTGCTGGCCCGCACCGACGCCGTCGTCGCAGAACGCGCAAGGGTGACCACGGCGCTGCGCGAGGCCGGCTACACCGTGCCGCCGTCGCAGGCCAACTTCGTCTGGCTGCCGCTGCACGGACGTGCCCAGGAATTCGCCCAGGCCTCCGCGAACAGCCGCATCATCGTTCGGCCCTACGGCCAGGACGGTGTGCGGGTTACTGTCGCCGCCCGCAACGAGAACGACGCCTTCATCGCCTTCGCGCAACGTTGGATCGGAGAAGCATGACCGACGCGCTGGCCCGCAAGCTGTTCACCGAGCTCAAGGAGCGCACCGGGCAGATCCCGGACGCCGACCTCGACGAATTCTGGGCCACGCTGGAGCGGACGACGGTCGACGAGTTGATCGGCGAGTGGAAGGGCGGTGCGTTCGAGACCGGTCACCCGGTCAACGGCCTGCTGGCCAAGGCGAACTGGTTCGGCAAGACCATGAAATCCGCGACCGAGGTGCTGCCGATCGTCTGCCTCGACGACGACGGCAACAAGTTCAACAACGTCAAACTCGCCAAGGGCGAAGCAAGCCTGTGGTTGGAGGAGTTCCGCGGTGAGGTGACCGCGACAATGGTCTACGACGGCCAAGCCATCCACGACCATTTCAAGCGGATCGACGACAACGCCGTGATGGGCATCATGAACGGCAAGGCCGGAGTGTTCAACGGCCAGTTCGGCTACTTCTATCTCGAACGCGCTTAGCGCTCAGGCAGGCTGGCGGCCGGTGTAGCCGAGTAACCGGTCCAGCGCACGCGCGTCCGCCGGCACCTCGATCGGGTCGTCGAAACCGACGGTGGTGCGGCCTTGCGGCGTGATGATGGTGTGCGCCAAGCCGAGCACATAATCGGACAACGAGTCGGGCGCCGTTACGTCACGTCCGGTGGCGGCGGCGTAATCCCAAGCGTGGACCAGGAATTCGATCGACAACACCCCTGCCATCAGCGCTGCGGGAGCTTCGCCCTGCCCGAACGGCACCGTGCCGTCCAGCCCCCGGCGATGCCACGCGTCCAGTGCCGGCCGGGCCGCGCGCACGACCTGCCGCTCCACCGAGTCATCGCGGTCACGCTCCGGGAACTCCGCGCCTGCGAAACCGCCGATCGTGGTGATCGAGTTCATCAGGTGGTCGGTCAGCTTTGCCACGTCGAACTCACGGCATGGCGTCTGCTTGGATTCGTCGTCTTTGGCGATGCCGTGCAGCACATTCTGAAGCACGGCCAACGTCGCTTCGGCACTCTCGAGTTCGTCAGTGGGTGGTGAATCCGGCCCAGGCCGCAAGTCATCGGGCATGGAGCCCACGCTACGTCGCGCTTGCGCATATCGTTCACGAGATGAAGACGCATGTGCGGGTGACGGCCGCTGCGCTGATCCTGATCGGCCTCGCCGCCGGCTGCCAGCGCACCACCGAAGGCACCGTCGCGATGACGACCCAACCGGGCCCGCCGCTGACATCGTCGCCGCGGACGCCATCGACCGCATTGCCGAGCATTCCGGGACTGCCGAACATCCCGATACCCGACATTCGGATACCCGGGTTGCCGGATACGGACCTTCCCGAGGTCCCCGCGCCACCGAACGCCTTGACCATGACCTGCGCTGAGTACACCGACCTCGACGACGCCACGAAGCTGGCAGTGGTGCGGGCGATCCTCACCCAGGAGACCAATCCGCTGGGCCCTGAGGACGAGATGGTCGCGCTGATCATGGCCGATTCGATGTGCCAGTTTCTGCCTGACTCCGTCGTGAACGAGGTGGTGCTCGGCGGGTCACCACCGTGAGTGGCTAGCCTCTTGATTCATGGGCGATGCGTATGAATCCGTCACGGTCGACATCGAGGGCCACGTCGCGCAGGTGACGCTGGTCGGTCCGGGCAAGGGCAACGCGATGGGGCCGGCGTTCTGGTCGGAGATGCCCGAGGTCTTCGCCAACCTCGACGCCGACCGCGACGTTCGCGCGGTCGTGCTGACGGGTTCCGGCAAGAACTTCAGCTACGGCCTGGACCTGCCGGCCATGGGTGGTTCACTGTCCGGGGTGCTCAGCGACGGCACCTCGGCCCGCCCACGCGCGGACTTTCACCAAACCATCCTGCGGATGCAAGGCGCGATCAACGCCGTCGCCGACTGCCGTACGCCGACCGTTGCGTCAGTACACGGGTGGTGCATCGGCGGCGGCGTTGACCTGATCTCGGCCGTCGACATCCGCTACGCCAGTGCCGACGCGAAGTTCTCGGTGCGCGAGGTCAAGCTGGCTATGGTCGCCGACGTCGGTAGCCTGGCCCGGCTTCCGCTCATCCTGTCCGACGGCCACCTGCGCGAACTGGCGTTGACAGGCAAGAACATCGACGCCGCGCGCGCCGAGAAAATCGGCCTGGTCAACGACGTCTACGACGACGCCGACGCGTCTCTGGCGGCCGCGCACGCAACCGCTGCCGAGATCGCCGGCAACCCCCCACTCACCGTCCACGGCATCAAGGACGTGCTGGATCAGCAGCGCATCGCCAGGGTCTCGGAAAGCCTTCGTTACGTGGCGGCATGGAACGCAGCGATGCTGCCGTCGAAAGATCTCACCGAAGGCATCACCGCGACGTTTCAGAAGCGGGCCCCGAACTTCACCGGGGAATAGGCGTCCAGTCGAGTTCGGCCTTGGCCTTGGCGTTCGACAGCGGCAGCCGAGTCGTTCCGAACGCCGTTGCCGGATAGGACGCGACCAAGCCCACCAGCTGATAAGGAATCGGCATCGGCCGCGGCCGATGGAGTCTGGCGGACAGCTCGCGAACATAATCGCCGAACGACTGCGGTCGGTCGTCGACGATGTTGTACATCTGTCCGCCGCGGCCCTTGTCGAGTGCGTCGGCAGTCGCCTTCGCGATGTCGTCGATGTGGATCCAGGGCACCAGCCCATTGCCGGTCATGGCCGGCAATGCCCACCACTTCGCGAGCCGGGTGAACAGCTCGTCGTGCGGCACCCCCGGGCCATAGAAGATGCCGTAGCGCAACACGATTCCCTCAGTGTCGCTGTGATCACCAGACGTCAGCACGGTCTGCTCCATGCCCCGCAGCGCCGCAAGCATGTCGTCTCCGCCCTTCGGCGGCGGCCCCGGATACGGGTCTGACTCGTCCATCAGTGCCGGGCTCGTCGTCGGATAGCCGTAGGCGAAGACCATCGACTCCGCCACCACCCGTCGTACGCCTGCGCGCTGAGCGGCGCGCACGAGGTTCGAAGCGCCGGTGCTCCACAACTTCTTCGCGGGCTCAAAGTCCTTGGGCCGCTTAGGTCCCCACTTCGGTAACGTGGTCAGCAGGCTGACCACCGCTTCCGGTTCGATGTCCGCCACCACCGCGTTGATCTGCGCAGCATCGAACACGTTGGCCACCACCGGTTTTGCGCCCTCTTGCTCGATCTGAGGCGTCTTCGTGGGTTGGCTCGTCAGCCCGACCACGTCGTGACCACGGGCATTCAGTTCCCGCAACAACGGAATTCCCGGCACACTCGTCGCGCCGGCCACCAAGACTCGCATTATCGACTCCCTTCTCGTTCCGCAACGACGGTCACGCGCAACGCAGACGCCAGTATCACGGTGGTCACCACTAGGCCGCCCGCTTCGAGCCAGCCAATGAAATCACCTGCGCCGTGGTGCGGGTCGATGATGTGGCTGAACGCGTGCAGCGCCCAATGCAACGTGGCGAAGGCCAGGGCGGGCACCCGCCACGACAGTCGCCTCACCGCCGCAAGCAACAGCAGACCTTGCGGCACCTCGAACGTCGCGTTGTCGAAGATGTAGTGATCGTTGCGAACGCCGAATGCCCCGAGGGTGTCGAAGAACGTCCCGGGGGCGAACATCATGAACAGCCCGACAGTCAGGGCGTACAGCCCGAACACGATCAGGGTCACCTCGACGAAGCCGGCCCTTGTGCGCGTAGGTGTCGTTGTCATACGGTCACGCTAATTCGCTAATGGCCTCAAGATAGGCACCACTTTCATGACTGTTTCGGGTACCACTTCCGGTCCGGAGCTTCTCGTCGAACTTGACCGCGCCCGGTCCGAACCGCTGCACCGCCAGCTCGCCAACGGGCTGCGCGACGCCATCCGCACCGGTCGGCTCGCGCCGCAAACCCGTCTTCCGTCGACCCGCGTGCTGGCGGCGGACCTCGGGGTCTCGCGCCGGCTGGTGGTCGACGCATACAGCCAGCTGACCGCGGAGGGCTTTCTGTTCAGCAGGCACGGTTCCGGCACCCGGGTGGCGACGGTCGACGCGGCGAGCGCGCCGCAGAGCAGCACCAGCGAGCCCGGACGACGCTTCGACATCGACTTCTCACCCGGCTCACCGGATCTCGGCAGCTTTCCGCGCCACGCGTGGCTACGGGCGCTACGGCAGGGCCTGGCCGAGATCGAGTCGGATGCATTCGGCTACGTTGCACCGCAGGGCCTTCCGAAGGCGCGCGTCGCGGTGGCGGACTACCTGCGGCGCACCCGCGGTGTGCTCGCCGACCCGCAGAACATCGTGCTGTGCTCGGGCGCGACACAGGCGATCGCCATGCTCGCCCAAGTGCTGCGTGACAACGCGGACCCGCTCGCGATGGAGGATCCCGGATTCTGGTTGCACCGGATGGTGCTGCGGCACAACGGTATCGAGCCCGTCGCCGTGCCCATCGACGACGACGGTCTGGATGTCGCCGCGTTGGCATCCAGCGGTGCGGGGGCGGTGCTGTCCACGCCCGCACACCAATCGCCGACAGGGGTGGTGCTCTCCGCCGCACGCCGAACCGCGCTTGTCGAATGGGCCCGCACCGGCAACCTGATCATCGAAGACGACTACGACGCCGAATACCGTTACGACCGTGCGCCAGTCGGTGCGCTGCAGGGCATCGCGCCGGATCGGGTGATCTATGTTGGCTCGACGAGTAAGACGCTGGCGCCCGGGCTTCGCATTGGATGGATGGTGCTGCCACCGCCGCTCGTCGGTGCGGTGACAATGGCGAAGGGCCTGGCCGACACCGGAAGCTCGGTGATGGACCAGCTCGCTTTCGCGCAGCTCCTCACCGCGGGCGGCTACGACCGCCACCTACGCCAGATGCGCCGCCGCTACCTGACCCGCCGAAACTCTCTGCTGCGAGCGCTGTCCCGGTATCTGCCGCAGGCCACCGTGCTGGGTGCGGCGGCAGGCGTCCACCTCACAGTGCGATTCCCCGACGACTATCCGATTGCCGAAGTGGTGCGCCGGGCCTCCGAGATGCGGGTGCGCGTGGAGCCGCTTGCGCCCTGTTACGCCGACCCGGCCATGGCACCGCCCGGGCTGATGCTCGGCTACGCCAACCTCACCGAGTCACAGATCGTGACGGGTGTGCAGGCGCTGGCTACAGGCCATGCGGTGACGCGCGGGCCTCAGCCGCCTCCGCAACCTCCGCCGCAACCACCGCCCCCGCCGCAGCTGCTGCCACCGCCGCAGCCGCCACCCGCTTCGGTGGAGCCGCCTGCCAACGCGCCCGCCGACCAGGCCGCCACAGATTTGCGGCGCCGTTGCGCGCGGTCTGCGCGCCTCGCCCGCTTCGACTCGGATTGGGCTTCAAGGCGCTCGGAGTATGCGCGCCAGTGTGGGTCGTCCGAAGGGAGATGGACTGCGGCGGTCGGACCCGCAGCGCTGTGTCGGGCGCTTTTGCGTCGAGACTTCCCGCTGAGTTTGCGCTGGACCAGCGTGACCACTGCGTAAACCAACACGGCGACCACCAGAATGATGGCCCACTTCAGAACCGTGTCACTCATGAATTAATGCTACGTCGGGTTTGCTCCAGCCGAGTCGATGACGCGATACCACACGTTGGTCACCCGTTGTGTGTGTGTGACGCTGAGCTGCTCCAGCCGCACTGTCTCGCCGCCGGGATGCTCGAACAGTCGGGTGCCGTCGCCGAGCAGCACCGGCGTCACGGTAACCATCACCTCGTCCACCACGCCGGATCTCAGACACTGGGCGGCCACATTGGCGCCGAGGATGTTGACGTACTTTCCGCCCGCGGCGGCGCGCGATTGCGCGATCGCCGTATCGATGTCGCCGACGAACGTCACACCGGGACTCGAGTCGGCGGGCGGGCGGTGCGTCAGCACGAACTGCGGCCCATCCCAGCCGCCACCGAAGGCCTGGCCCTCACCCGGCTGACCCTTCAAGGGGTCGTCACCGCCGAAGGTGCGGTTGCCTGCGATGATCGCGCCGGTTCGCGTAATCAGCTCGTCAACAATGGGATTAGGGCCGATATAGTCAGACATCCACGACATGTCACCGCCTGGGCCCGCGATGAAACCGTCGAGCGACATCGCCGCTGAATACAAGAACTTCGCCATAGTGGTTCCGACCGGCGTAGGGCCCGAAAGTCATCGGCGGTGCGCGGTGGCGGAGGGATTTGAACCCCCGGACGGTTTTAGCCGTCTCTCGCTTTCAAGGCGAGTGCATTAGGCCGCTCTGCCACGCCACCGCCGATAAGAGTACGGGGCCTAGACGCGGCCGAGCTTCGCCGGAGTGGTCCCGCTCTTCAGCGCGACGCTGATCCGCCGGCAGTTCTCCCCCATCGCGGCGATCTGCGGGCGCGACAATCTGCCGAGGAAGTGCGCCCGCACCCCGTCTCCATACGTGAGCATGGCCTCCCGCACCGCTGCCCTGCCGTCGTCGGTAATGGTCGCCAGCACGCCACGGCCGTCGTCGGGGCTGGCGCCGCGACGCACCAGGCCCTGCAACTCCAACCGGCGGATCTGCCGGGTCACCCGGCTTGGCAGCGACATCAGTTCGTCGGCGAGATCCCCCATGCGCGCCGAGCCGGTCGTGGACTTGTCCAATATGTCGAGCAGCCGCACATCGTTGAGAGTCAGGTTGTGTGCGTCTACCAGTGACCGGTTCAGGGTCGCGTACATCCGCAAGGCTGAGTCGAGGAAGTTTTGCCACGACCTCTGTTCCGCGATGTCCAATCCAGGCATGTCACTTGCGGTACGTCCGGCGATGATCCCCTCCATGTCGTCATGGTAAATCCCGGAGGCATTGCTGGGGCCGAAATTCTCAGACTGTTCACGTGGGATAGTAGCGTTGACTGAATGCGTGCGCTCCTGGCCGAATCTGCAGATCGGCTCATCTGGCAAGACGTCCCCGACATCACACCCGGCGATGGCGAAGTGCTCATCAAGGTGAGCGCGGCGGGGGTGAACCGCGCGGACCTCTTGCAGGCGGCAGGCAAGTATCCGCCGCCACCTGGCGCCAGCGAGATCCTCGGCCTCGAGGTGTCCGGAACCATCGCAGCGGTCGGCGGTGGCGACACCCAGTGGTCAGTCGGGCAACAGGTCTGCGCTTTGCTGGCGGGCGGGGGTTACGCGGAGTTCGTCGCCGTTCCGGCCGGTCAGGTAATGCCGATACCCGACTCGGTGGCCCTGCACGAAGCAGCCGGATTGCCCGAAGTCGCGTGCACGGTGTGGTCAAACCTGGTGATGACGGCGAACCTGACGGCCGGTCAATTTGTGCTGATCCACGGCGGCGCCAGCGGCATCGGCACCCACGCCATCCAGGTGGCGCGCGCCCTCGACAGCCGGGTCGCGATCACCGCGGGATCGAAGAACAAGCTGGACCTGTGTGCCGAACTCGGCGCCGAGATCACCATCGGCTACCGCGATGAGGACTTTGTCGAGCGGGTGCGCGGCGAATCCGGCGGCGCGGGCGCTGACGTGATTCTCGACATCATGGGAGCGGCGTACCTGGACCGCAACGTCGATGCTCTCGCTGTCGGCGGCCGACTGGTCGTCATCGGCATGCAGGGCGGCGTCACGGGTGAGCTGAACCTCGGCAAACTCGTGGCCAAGCGCGCCGGCGTCATAGGGACGACGCTTCGGGCCCGTCCGGTCGCCGGACCCGGCAGCAAGAGCGAGATCGTCGCCGAAGTGGTCGCCAACGTCTGGCCGATGGTGGCCGACGCTCGGGTGCGCCCGATCATCGGTGCCGAGTTTCCAATCGAACAGGCCCGTGCCGCGCACGAACTGCTGGCCTCGGGTGAGGTGTCGGGGAAAGTCCTTCTGCGAGTGGCTGATTAGCCTAACGATGCGAGGGCGCGCACCAGCTGATCGACTTCCGCCGTCGTCGTGTAGTGTGCCAGTCCCACGGTCACCGCGCCGCCAATGTCGTTGACTCCGATGACATCCAGGACCCGCGAGCTGGCGTTCGAGATCGCCAGGATCCCGTTGTCGGCCAATCGCTGGACCACCCGTTCGGCCGACACGTCGCTCACCGCGAAACTCAGCACCGGAATCCGCGCCTCGGGCCTGCCGATCACGATAACCGTCGACAGCGAGCGCAACGAGGTCAACAGATAGTCGAAAAGCCGGCTCATATACCCCGACGCTGATTGCATTGAAACGGACAGTCTTTCGCGGCGCGACCCGTGCGCCGACTCATCGAGCGAAGCCAGATAGTCGACGCTGGCCACCACGCCGGCCAGCAAGCCGAACTGGTGCGAGCCGATCTCCAGCCGCGCCGGCCCGGTGGCGTAGGGGTTCAGCGATACCGAGCTGAACGAATCGATGATCGTCGGGTCGCGGAAGATCAGCGCGCCGATCGGCGGGCCGCCCCAGGCGGTCGCGTTCACCGCGACCACGTCCGCGTCGATCTCGTCGATATCGATCAACCGGTACGGGGCGGCCGCAGAATGATCGACGACCACCAATCCGCCGACCTCGTGCACCAGCTTGGTCACCGCCCGCAGATCAGAGACGGTTCCCAAAGTCGATGAGGCCGAGGTGATTGCGACCAGCCGCGTCGGCCTAGTGATCAGACCCTCCCACTGCCAGGTCGGCAGTTCACCGGTCTCGATGTCGACCTCGGCCCACTTCGCCTTGGCGCCATAGCGATTCGCCGCGCGCAACCACGGCGCGATGTTTGCCTCGTCGTCGAGCCGGGTGACCACCACCTCGTAGCCGAGCCCGACCCGCGACGACGATGCGTCGGCCAGCGAGGTCAGGAGAATCGCACGGTCAGCGCCAAGGACCACACCCCGCGGATCTGCGTTGACCAGATCAGCCACCGCCTGGCGGGCGGCATCCAGCACCGCGGCACTGCGCTGCGCCGACGGGTGCGGTCCCGTTGGGGTAGGCATCGACCCACGGAAAGCGGTAGATACGGCCCTGGCCACGGAATCCGGCAGCAGCATGCCGTTCTGCGCGTCGAAGTGCACCCACCCATCGCCCAAAGACGGGTGCAGACCACGCACCCGGGCGACGTCGTATGCCATGCCAGCCCACCTTAGAGCGTCAGTGAAATCACTAACCGACACGATTTGGCTGATGCCCGACGGCGCCTTTCGACGCCCATGCCGTGCTCGGACCGGGTCACCTGGGCAGCCATACTAGTCCAGTGAGCTTCGGGTTCGGAGTGCTAATCGCACTGTTGTTGCTAGTGAGCCCCGGAGCTATCGTCGCTCGGGCCGGTCGGCTGACGTGGCCCACCGCCGTCGCCGTGGGGCCGGCCCTGACCTACGGCGTCGTCGCGTTGACCGTTATTCCGTTCGGCGCACTCGGCATCCCGTGGAACGCATGGACGGCATTGTTTGCGACAGCCCTCTTGACCGGCGCCGCGCTTTGTTTGCGGATTGTGTTGAGGCGGTACCGGGACGTCGACGCCGAGTCCCGTGCCGCGTCGCGCGGGCCTGCGCTCGTTGTGGCTGCCGGGGTGGTGCTGGGCGCGGCGCTGATCGGGCTGGCAGCAGTTCGCGGGCTACCGCAGTGGCAATCAATTCCGAGCAACTGGGACGCCGTGTGGCACGCCAACGCCATCCGGTTCATCCTCGACACCGGCCAGGCGTCACCGACGCACATGGGCGAACTGCGCAACATCGAAACCCAGGAGGCGCTCTACTACCCGTCCACGTTTCACGCCCTCGGCGCGGTGTTGAGTCAGCTCACCGGCGCCGCCCCGACCACCGCCTACACGCTCAGCTCAGTTGCGGCGGCGATCTGGCTGTTTCCCGTCAGCGCCGCGACGCTGACGTGGCAGCTGCTGCGTACCCGGACCGACGAATGGCGCACGGCTGGTGCGGCGGCCACCGCTGCCGCGCTGTCGGCGTCGTTCACCGCGATTCCCTACGTCGAGTTCGACACCGCCTCGATGCCCAACCTCGCTTCCTACGGCATCGCCGTGCCGACCATGGTGCTGATCGTGTCCGCACTGCGGCACCGCGACCGCATCCCGCTGGCGGTGCTTGCGCTGCTCGGGGTGTTCTCCGTGCACATCACGGGCGGCGTGGTGACAGTGCTGCTGGTTGCGGGATGGTGGGTTTTCGATGCACTCTGGCGCCCTGTGCGCGGCCGCATCGCCGACGTGATCAGCCTGCTGCTGATCGCGATTCCCACTGTCGCGCTGCTCCTTCCGCAGTTTCTCGGGGTGCTACAACAGGCCGAGATCATCGTCGGGCACGAGTTCGTCACCCATGAAGGCAGGAAGCGCGGTCTGATCGATGCGGTCGTGCAGCACACCCGTCACCTCAACGACTTTCCCATCCAGTGGACGCTGATCATCTTGGCCGCGGCCGGCGCGATCATCCTGCTGGTCCGGCGGATCTGGTGGCCGCTGGCGGTGTGGCTGCTGCTGGTGGTGTCGATCGTGCATTCGTCGGCGACGTTCGGCGGCCCGATCGGCGGGCTCATCGGCAAGTTCAGCGACCTGTTCTACAGCGACCCGCGCCGGTTGTCCGCCGTGGTGGCGATGCTGCTCGCCCCGGCGGCGGGCATCGCTATGTTCACGCTGGCGGCCTGGGCGGTAGCCGCGGTGCGCCGGCTGCTCGATCGAGGCGATCAGAAGGCGTGGTACGCGGTGACGGCGTCGGTGGTTCTCTCCGCGTGCCTCGCCATCGGGGTGGCCTACTTGCCGCGCCACCAGTTCCTGTTCGGCGAGAAGTACGACTCGGTGCTCATCGATGACAAGGACCTGGAGGCCTTCGCCTACCTCGCCACGCTGCCCGGGGCCCGTGACACCCTCATCGGCGACGCCAACACCGACGGCACGGCGTGGATGTACGCGATCGCGGGACTCCACCCGCTGTGGACCCATTACGACTACCCCGTCCAGCAGGGCCCGGGCTATCACCGATTCATCTTCTGGGCGTACGCCGACGACGCCGACACCGATCAGCGTGTCGCTGACGCGGTGAAGGCGCTCGACATCCGCTACGTGGTGACCAGCACACCGGTGGTCCGCGGGTTCGTCATGCCCGACGGGCTAGTGTCGCTAGATAGGTCGCGGTCGTGGGAGAAGATCTACGACAACGGCGAGGCCCGCATATACGAATGGCGCGGGAACTCCTAATGAAGGGAATGCGGGGCAATCTAGAATATGACGACCAACACCGACGACGACAACATCGAAATCATCGGCGCCAATCCGCAGGCGGCCACCGACGAGGACGCCGACGGCAAATCGCTGACGGATCTTGTCGAGCAGCCGGCAAAGGTGATGCGGATCGGCACCATGATCAAACAGCTGCTGGAGGAAGTGCGGGCCGCACCGCTCGACGACGCCAGCCGCAACCGCTTACGGGACATTCACCGCACCAGCATCAGCGAGCTGGAGCAGGGGCTGGCACCCGAGTTGCGCGAGGAACTCGAGCGGCTGACGCTGCCCTTCACCGAGGACTCCGTTCCGTCGGACGCCGAACTGCGCATCGCGCAGGCCCAGCTGGTCGGCTGGCTGGAGGGCTTGTTCCACGGCATCCAGACCGCACTGTTCGCCCAGCAGATGGCCGCCCGCCAGCAGCTGGAGCAGATGCGGCAGTTGCCGCCCGGCGTAGGGGGGCCAGGACAGCGGGGCGGTGGCCCCGGAACCGGGCAATACCTTTAATTCTGAGGAATTGTGACCCACCCTTCTCACCCGCACATCGAGACGCGCAACGCCTGGGTGGAGTTTCCCATCTTCGACGCCAAGACGCGCTCGTTGAAGAAGGCGTTCCTCGGCAAGGCCGGCGGCGCGATCGGACGCAATGCGTCCAACGTCGTGGTCATCGAGGCGCTCCGGGACGTCACGATGTCGCTCGAGTTGGGCGACCGCGTGGGGCTGGTCGGGCACAACGGCGCGGGCAAGTCGACGCTGCTGCGGCTGCTGTCGGGGATCTACGAGCCCACCCGCGGGGTCGCGAGCGTCACCGGCCGGGTGGCGCCGGTTTTCGACCTCGGCGTCGGGATGGATCCGGAGATCTCCGGATTCGAGAACATCATCATCCGCGGGTTGTTTCTCGGTCAGACGCGCAAGCAGATGCTGGCCAAGGTCGACGAGATCGCCGAGTTCACCGAGCTCGGCGACTACCTGTCGATGCCGCTGCGCACGTACTCCACCGGCATGCGGGTGCGGCTGGCGATGGGCGTGGTGACCAGCATCGACCCAGAGATCCTGCTGCTTGACGAGGGTATCGGGGCCGTCGACGCGGACTTCCTGAAGAAGGCGCAGACGCGGTTGCAGAGCCTGGTCGAGCGGTCGGGCATCCTGGTGTTCGCCAGCCACTCCAACGAGTTCTTGGCCCGGCTGTGCAAGACCGCGATGTGGATCGACCACGGCACGATCAAGATGACCGGCGGGATCGAGGACGTGGTCCGCGCATACGAGGGGCAGGACGCGGCCCGCCATGTGCGGGAGGTCCTCGAGGAGCACCGAGGCGATTGGTCCCCGACTGGGGGCAGCGCCGACTGGCCCGCAACGGTTCCCGATGACTGATTCGGTGGGCGATGTGGGGGCACTCCCCTCGCAAGCTGGGGGCCCACCCGCTCGCGGGGGACGCTCGCGCGAAGACCAGACGATCGGCGATGAGCGCTCGCGCGAAGAGCAAAAGATCTACGCCGTGGTGGTCACGCACCGACGCCCCGACGAACTCGCCAAATCGCTGGATGCGCTGTCGGCCCAGGTCCGTGCGCCCGACCACCTGGTGGTGGTCGACAACGATGACGACCCTCGCGTACGGGACTTGGTGAACGGCCAGCCGGTCCCCACCACCTATCTGGGGTCACGCCGAAACCTCGGCGGCGCAGGCGGTTTCGCGCTGGGCATCCTGCATGCGCTGGCGCTGGGCGCCGATTGGGTGTGGCTGGCCGACGACGACGGCCGGCCCGCTGATTCCGAAGTGCTGGGCACGCTGGTGGCGTGCGCGGAGAGGCACTCGTTGGCCGAGGTGTCGCCGATGGTGTGCGACATGGCCGATCCATCGCGGTTGGCGTTCCCGTTGCGCCGCGGGCTGGTGTGGCGGCGGCGGGTAAGCGAACTCAGTACTGAAGCGTCGCAGGATCTGTTGCCGGGCATCGCGTCGTTGTTCAACGGCGCGCTGTTTCGCGCGTCGACGCTGGAGGCGGTCGGTGTGCCGGATCTGCGGTTGTTCGTCCGCGGGGACGAGGTGGAACTGCACCGCCGGCTGGTGCGCTCCAGGCTGCCGTTCGGCACCTGTCTGAAGGCGGTATACCTGCACCCGCACGGCAGCGACGAGTTCAAGCCGATCCTCGGCGGTCGCATGCACACGCAGTATCCCGACGATGCCGCGAAGCGGTACTTCACCTATCGCAACCGCGGCTATCTGATGTCGCAGCCGGGGCTTCGCAAGCTGCTGCCGCAGGAGTGGGTGCGGTTCGGCTGGTACTTTCTGGTGTCGCGGCGCGATCCGGCCGGCCTGTTGGAGTGGATTCGGTTGCGGCGCTTGGGCCGTCGGGAGCAATTCGGAAGGCCACCGGCCGAGAGCGAAGCGAACGGTCGAGAAGGGCCTAAGCAATGACCTTTACCGACGCGGCCGCGCAGTCGAGGACCATGGGCCGAGCGTGGGGGGATCTCGTCGCCGGCTTCGCAAAGCGCGAGCTGTGGCTGCACCTGGGCTGGCAGGACATCAAGCAGCGCTACCGGCGCTCGGTGCTGGGACCGTTCTGGATCACCATCGCGACGGGAGCGACGGCGGTCGCCATGGGGCTGTTGTACTCCAAGCTGTTCAAGCTGCCACTCGAGGAGCATCTGCCCTACGTCACGCTCGGCCTGATCATCTGGAATCTCATCAACGCAGCGATTCTCGAGGGTGCCGACGTGTTCGTCGCCAATGAGGGACTCATCAAACAACTGCCGACACCGCTGTCGGTACATGTCTACCGGCTGGTGTGGCGCCAGATGATCCTGTTCGCGCACAACATCATCATCTTCGTGGTCATCGCAATCATCTATCCGAAGCCGTGGTCGTGGGCAGACCTCGCAGTCATCCCGGCGCTGGCCCTCATCGTGGCCAATTGTGTATGGGTCTCACTGTGTTTCGGCATCCTGGCCACCCGCTACCGCGACATCAGTCCACTGCTGTTCAGTCTCGTGCAGCTGCTGTTCTTCATGACGCCGATCATCTGGAACGAGGCGACCCTGCAGCAACAGGGCGCGGGGTCGTACGCCAAGATCGTCGAACTCAACCCGCTGCTGCACTACCTCGACATCGTGCGGGCCCCGCTGCTGGGCGCCGATCAGGAGTTGCGGCACTGGGTGGTGGTGCTTTCGCTTACGGTGATCGGCTGGATTCTCGCGGCCTTCGCCATGCGGCAGTACCGGGCCCGCGTGCCTTATTGGGTGTGACGGCTCGTCGAACCCGTTTGTCGAACACAAGCTCAGACTCGTCGGCTAGGCACTTAACGGCACGCTCTACCGTTATCGACTTATGAGCATCCCGCCATACGAACCCCCGAAGTCCGCCCCGTCGCCCGGAGCGGCGAACACCCTGCTGTGTCCGAAGTGTGCCGGTGTCATGAAGACCTACGAACGCAACGGCATCCACCTGGAGCAATGCGACACCTGCCGCGGCATCTTCCTCGATTTCGGCGAGCTCGAGTCGCTCACCCAGATGGAGAACAGGTTCGCCCAGGCCGCCCCGCCGCCACCGCCTCCGCCACAGCAGGGCTACGGGAGCTACGACTACGGGCCGGGCTGGGGCCATCGCGGAAACAAGCACTACCGCAAGCAGGGATTCGGCCGGCTGTTCTTCTCCAGCTAGTAACGCTCGACGCGGTGGGTTACATGCTGCGTCGAATGGGGTCACCGCGACGGTCGCTAGGGACCTCGCGGTCAGACCATCCGGGCGCAGGCCGCTAGCAGCAGCTCGTCGTCGGGATGATTCGCGGCCGCTTGTACGACGGCTGCGCGCGCGAAAGGCTCGAGCACCGGCCAAGGGTCGCCGGTTGGTAGGGCCGGTCCGTCGGCGTTGCGGTACGACTCCAGGAACTTGGTCCAGTCGTCGTCGGGTATGAGCCCAGCCGCCCAGAACCCGGCCGGGCGGGCCAGGTCCCACGCCGGATCGCCGGCACCGAGGTCGTCGACGTCGATGAGGGTCCACGCCGTCGTCGCGGCGCGCCGACCGAGCTGACCGAGATGCCAGTCGCCGTGCACGAGCGTGGCCGGGCGCCCCGGCGAGCCTGCGCGCCACACCGCATCGGGAAGGCGGGCGGCCGCGCGACGGATCGTGTCTAAGTCGGGTGTGCTTCGCAGAGTCTCGACGACGCGCCTCAGCCGTTGGGGCCAGCCATGCGGCGGAACGCGCCGACGCATTGGCTCGGTGTGCAGCCTGGCCAGCAATTGGCCGGCTTCGGCCCACGGTATGCATTCGGGTTGCGGCACAACGGTTTCCACCCGCGGCCATCGGGTGCGCCACCGTGTGCCGACCGGTTCCGGCACGGCGTTGAGCGGTGCCAGCAGGGATTCGGACTCGGCCGCGATACGCAGACGGATCGCCAGGCTGCGCGGGTCAGTGCCCGGCCGGTGCAGCTTGTAGACCACGTCGCCGTCGACGACGATCTCTGCACCGGACCGGGTCTGCACCCCTCGACCGTATTAGCGCCGTGGCAACGGCAGCCGCGTTGTCACCCCGATGCGGTTCCAGGCGTTGATGGTCAGCGCCATCGCGATGACCTGGCCCAGCTCCCGCTCGGTGAACGCCGCGGCGGCCCTGGCGTACACCTCGTCGGACACGTGACGGCGAGTGAGATCGGTCATCTCCTCGGTCAGCGCAAGCGCCGCCTGCTCCTGCTCGGTGAAAAGGTCACCCGCCTCTTCCCAAGCGGGTAATAGCGCCAGTTTCTGCTCACTGATGCCGTGCTTCCGGGCATCGGTGGTGTGCATGTCGAGGCAGAATGCGCAGTGATTCATCTGCGAGGCACGGATCTTGATCAGCTCCGCCAGTTCGGGGTCGATGTCTTTATGCGCGGCAGTGTTGAGCACGACCATCGCCTCGTACAGCTCGGGTGAGACCTGGTTCATCTTGATACGGCGAACACGTTCTTTGGTGGTGGTCACGTCGGCTCCTCAGCGTCGGGGGGGTTCGAGGCGGATGGTCACGTTTATGCGATTCCAGGCGTTGATGGTCACTGCCATCGCGATGACCTGACCGAGCTCCCGCTCGGTGAAAACCGCTGCGGCCCTGGCATACACGGCGTCGGAGACGTGGCCATTGCCGAGCTCGGTGATCGCCTCGGTCAGCGCAAGCGCAGCCCGTTCGCGCTCGGTGAACAGGTTGCCGGCCTCTTCCCAGGCGGTGAGGACGTCGAGCTTCTGCTCGGCGACACCGTGCTTACGGGCATCGCGCGTGTGCATGTCGAGGCAGAATGCGCAGTGGTTGATCTGCGAGGCGCGGATCTTGATCAGCTCGGCGAGCTCGGCGTCGATGTCCTTGGCCGCCGCATTGCTGAGCACCATCATCGCGTCGTACAGCTCGGGCGATGTCTTGTAGACCTCGATGCGGTCGACCGGTTTTTCGGCTTCCAGTGTTTGCGTCATGCCGACCACGTTAGTGCGCAAAGGCCCATTTACATGGTTCAATCTCCCCATGAATTCGTGGGCCAATTCCGCCAGTCGTGATCTGCACCTTGACCTGCGGGATGTCATCCGGCCGGGCGCCCGCGGCGCCAGAGACCTGCTGCTCACCGCGCTGCGCGACGCCGTGCGCTCCGGCCGACTGGCTCCTGGCACCCTGCTGCCACCGTCGCGCCATCTAGCCACTGACCTGGGATTGGCCCGCAACACCGTCGCCGAGGCGTACGGGGAATTGGTCGCCGAGGGATGGCTTGCGTCTCGTCAAGGGGCGGGCACGTGGGTCGTCAACATCGGCGCGGAGGAGCGGCCGGTCCGCCCGCGCGGAGTTCGGGCGGCGCCGACGCACAACCTGATGCCCGGCTCACCGGACGTCTCGGAGTTCCCACGTGGTGAATGGGCCGCATCCACCCGCCGCGCACTCTCCAACGCGCCGACCGAGGCGCTGCGCATGGGAGACGCTCGCGGCCGACCCGAACTGCGGGAGGCGCTCGCGGAGTACCTCGCCCGTGTGCGCGGCGTTCGCACGTCGTCGGATTCGATCGTCGTCTGCGCGGGAGTCCGTCATGGCGTCGAACTGCTGACGCGGGTGTTCGGCGCTGCGGGACCGATAGCCGTTGAGGTCTACGGGCTCTTCATCTTTCGCGACGCGATCGCGGCGATGAACATACCGACCGTGCCGATCGGCATCGACGAGCACGGAGCGGTGATCAGCGACCTCGACCAGTTGGAGGTGCCTGCGGTGCTGCTTACCCCGGCCCACCACAGCCCGATGGGCATGCCGCTGCATCCATCGAGGCGCACCGCGGTCGTCGAATGGGCGCACCGCACCGACGGTTACGTCCTCGACGACGACTACGACGGGGAGTTCCGCTATGACCGCCAGCCAATCGGCTCTCTACAGGCGCTGAGTCCCGACCGGATCGTCTATCTGGGCTCGACCAGCAAGAGCCTGTCCCAAACGCTTCGGCTGGGCTGGATGGTGGTGCCCGACGACCTGATGGACTCGGTGCTTGCTGCCGCCGGCGGGCAGCAGTTCTACGTCGATGCGGTGTCGCAACTCACCATGGCGGACTTCATCGTCAGCGGGCAGTACGACCGCCACATCCGCAGGATGCGGGGACGCTACCGACGTCGGCGCGACGCGTTGGTGGAGGCCCTTGCGGACTTCAAGGTGGGCATCAGCGGATTGTCCGCCGGCGTGAACATGCTGCTGACCCTGCCGGACGGCACCGAGCACGCCGTGCTGCGCCGGGCAGGCGAGGCCGGTATCGCACTGAACGGTCTGTCAATGATGCGCCATCCGCTCGCCAGTACGGAGATACCGCATCGTGACGGGATCATCGTCGGGTTTGCGGCGCCGGCCGAGCATGCGTTCGCCGCCGCGGTGGACGCTTTATGTGATGTGCTGACGGCCAGCGGGCTGGCGTCGTAGCGTCCGGTCATGAGCCCAGAGCGCCGTCACTTGAGCCTCTACGAGCGTGCTCTGGAAAGCTTCGGGCGAAGCGCCGTGGGCGATTGGTATCTGAAGCGGATCGCGCCACGAATCGACCCGCCGTTGCTGCGCCTCACCGGCGGGCGGGTGAGCAGCGTGTACCCGGTGCCGGTCATGCTGCTGACGACCACCGGCGCGAAGTCTGGCAAGGCTCGTACGCTTCCACTGCTGTATGTCATCGACGGTGACCGCCTCATGCTCATTGCCTCGAACTACGGGAAGAAGAGCCACCCAGCGTGGTACCGGAACTTGAGGGCCAACCTCAGGTCGAGGTGCTCGCCGGCAAGCACAGTGGCAGGTACGTGGCGCGCGAGATCACCGAACCTCGCAAGCGCGATCGTGCCTGGCAGCTCGCCGTGGACCGGTACGCCGGCTACTCCGATTACGAGATTCGCGCGGGCGACCGCGACATCCCGCTGCTCCTTTTGGAGCGAACCATTCAGCGCTGAGTTATCCCCAATGGCGTTTCTATCCACAGGCTGGGTTTGAGCAGCGGTGTTTGGTCGCGGACCGGAATTGGTATCGAAAATATGTGGCGCTCCACGTGTTTTCGTGGGCGCCTTTGTGCTGGTCAGGGTTGTTTTCGGTTGCGCGGGAGGATGTTCGGCGTTTCGCGGGTGAAATGAGGGACGCGCACGCGGTGTGGCTCTAGGTTTCGGGGTTACCACACCAACCGCAACCCGGAGGCACCGCGTGCGCGTCAATACTGCATTTAACCGTCTGCTGCAGATCCCCGGAGCATCGGTGACCGATGTCGTTATCGGAGAGCGCGACGTCGAGGTCACCCTGCGCCCACGCGCCCGACTGCTGCGCTGCCCGTGCGGGATGCTGTGCTCGGCGGTCTATGACCGCCGCCGACGCCGCTGGCGGCACCTGGACCTGGCCCGATGTCGGTTGTGGCTGGTATATGAGATCCGTCGACTGGACTGCCCGGACTGCGGGATCCGCACCGAGGAGTTGCCTTGGGCACGGCCCGCAGCGCGGCATACCCGCGACTTCGAAGACATGGTGCTCTGGCTTGCTCAACGAACCGACCGCACCTCGGTGGCCACCCTGCTGCGCTGCGCCTGGGAAACGGTGACCGCGATCATCAACCGCGGGGTGGCCGAGTTGCTTGATGCCCGCCGGCTCGACACCCTCTACCGGATCGGGGTCGATGAGATCTGTTACCGCCATCCGCACCGGTACCTGACCATCATCGGTGATCATGACACCGGCACCGTGGTCGATATCCAGCCCGGCCGCAACTACCAGTCCTTGGCCAACTTCTATGCCCGCCAATCTGATTCGGACCTAGCCCAGATCGAAGCGGTCAGCATGGATGTGGCCTCGGCCTACACCGAAGCCACCCGCACCCATGTCCCGCACGCGGTGATTTGCTACGACCCGTTCCACATCAGACGATGCTGGGGGCTGATTTCGTCAGCGAATCGCGTCGTGGTGTCGTTGCCGGTCCACCCCAGCATGAAGCGCCTTGGCAGGGCTACGGTCGACCTCGTTACGACCACCAAAGATAGCTACGGGGGCAAATCTCACCCCAGCATCGTCCCAGCAGCCAGGGTTCAACGCTGGTTTCTCGCAAACCTTCGGAGGTCAACCGATGGTCTGCGATAGTTCCCAAGTCGGGCGCGAGATCCATTGCGGCACAGCGTAAATCTGGGCTAGGCGCCCAACTTCTCTACCGGCGCAAACGCGGGTTAGCTGGAACCGGCCGCAAACGCCCGGTATGAACTGTAAATCCGTCGGCCTACGTCTACGCAGGCGAATCGTGCACCTGCCACCAAAGGGCGGCTATGCGCCGTTACACGGCCGCGACGCCGTCGGCCTCTCGGTCGTGCACGCGGAGCAATTTGACGGTGTTGCTCTGGTTGCCCCCGGCATCGCCCCAGCCATCGGACCATGAGCAATCATCCCGAATCGACCGCGGTCCAAGGGAGCGGTGGCGACGGTCGATAAGCACACTACGGCGGTTGTGGCTACAGGAGCGCGACCAATCACTGGCAGCAGCCCCCACGGCGAAACTGCATCGCCGACAAACAGCTGCGTTCCGTCATGTCCCTTCGGCCGCTTACGTGGGGACCATATTGGGACCACACGTAGTGCGCGATGGTGAACGACCTGCGCGTCTGTGTACGTCTTGCACGCGGAAAACTGCCGCTTCATAGCGCCGATCAGCGGAACGCGGTATCGCCATTTACTGGGGGTCAAGTGGTGTGCCGCCAGCACCACCTCAGCCAAAAACGTTCTGGGGCTGGCACGACAAACAATTGCCCAACGGCACCGTGATCTGGACCTCGCCGTCAAGGAATGTCTCGGTGATGCCACTCATGCATCGAACGAACGCGAAGGGGAACCCATCATGACCACCACACACGACGACACCGCAACCAGCTGGCGCGACCTCGCCGACCAACTCACGCCGCAGCAGACGAAATCGCTCGACAAGATCTGAGCGCGACCTCTTGCAGGGGTGGCGCCCCGGCCGTCGAAGTCGCCGAGACACTGCTCGCCGATGGAAGGGACCGTGCTCGCGCTCGCGCCAACCTTGACGACACGGTGCTATTCGGCGACGTCCCGATGCCCCCCGCTGGCGCCACGAAGAGGTCTACGACTAGACCGACGCCGCGACCCCCCGGGTAGCCGACGTCGTCGGCTTCGGTCCAGCCGTAAAGGGTTGAACTCGGCGGGCTGGTTTCTGACTACGGTCGCGGTATCGGCGTCAGCCGAGGGAGCGAAATATCTGGGTCTGTTGGTAGTCCAATGACCCACGCAATGACGTCCGCTGCCCGTAGCCGCAACACCTCGTGTTGTTGAATGGTCATCGCCGAATAGCACTTCACCTGGGTCAGGTGTACGTAGCCGTCGTCGGGCGCTGGGCCTTGGTGCTGCTCGAAGATGCCGCTGAGTGTGATGCGACGCAAGAAGTCCGCGGAGTACGCGTCGAAGTCGGCTCGGCCGGCGCTCTTGCCTGACGCGATGCCCCATGACATGTACAGGGTGAGGGGAACCGCCTTCTGTTCAGCATCAGCCTGAGCCAGTAGTTGCTGCAATGTGAGATCGGGTGGCATCTGTGGCGTTGACGATGTCATAGTCCGGATCGTAGAGCCTGGTCCTAAGCCCGAACTTGCCCGGTCGAGGGGTGCGCAGTGCCGCTGTCCCCCGCCGTCGTCGCGACGCTGCGAAAGCACCGAGCGGCCCAGGCCATAGTCACGCCTTCCAGTCGATGTCGATCAGGTCGTAGTCGAAGGCCTTGGCCCCGCGCCGCCCCGGTTGCACGGTTACAGACCAAATCTCTTGCACTACTTTGCCTTTCATGTCGGGCGACAGCTTGTCCCAATGCTCTTGCAGCTTGTCCCCCGCAGCGATCAGGTCGGCGACCGGGCTGCGCCGCGACAGTTCGCCGAGCGTGTTGTCGAGTCCCGCCAGTTGTGTGCGTAAATCGCTCGTGCCCCTCCGCAATTGGCTGGCATCGATAGCGCCATCGGCGAACATGGCCGCGAGGTCGTCCAGTCGGGCCTGCATGGCGGCCCGCTGTGTGTGCAGCCCGTCCACATCAACCGTATTGCCGTCCAGCATCACCGTCAACCGCTGCCGGGTCTCCGGGTCCGAAAGATAGCCCAGCACAGCCGTTTCCACATATTCGTCGAGCGGTTCGCCGAGCCGGCCCACGTGGGCGGTCGGCTTGCAGACGTACAGCATGGGGTGCCCTTGCCGTGCGGGTAGGCGGCGTACATCTTGCGGCCACACTTGCCGCACCGGTAGATGCCACTGCCCATGTGCCTAGTCTCGAACGCGCTGCCAGGCTTGCGCGCCGCGTCCGACAAGAACGCGACCAGGCCGCGGTGGGCGTCCAACCCCGGGCAGCCCCTTGCCCCAGCTTGTGCGCCCCCCGGCGAGCCGCCCGTGGCGGATGTCCCGGTCGCCCACTGCGGCGACCGTGGTGCGCTATTGCCTCGCCGACAACGGACCAGAGCCCAGAACCGGGCCCAGCGCATCGCCGCTGAAACGACGCCAGGACCGCCAAGCCCGCCTGGCCCGACGTGCCCTGATGGTCAGCTACTTCGCCGGACCCCGACCCACCAGCGAAACGAGCCGCCACCCTTCTGATGCTGTCGACGGGAGCTCTGGCCAATGAAACGTCGCAGGAGTTAGGCGGGTCTTGCGCGGACACGCGGGATTCGGACGTCGTGTCGCCGGCGTGGCCGCCCGATACGATCGGTCCATGCAGCGGCGGCGCGATAGGCGCAGGGGAACTCCGAAGCTTGCTCGCCGGTCCGCCGACAATTTCGACGCAGGGCAATTCGACGATCCCGAGTGGGCGTGGGTGGGCGATCGGCGGATGTTCGTCGTCGGGCATACGCCCGGCGGGGCACCGTTCGGGTGCTTCGAGGACGAACTCGAGGATCTCGGGTAGCTCGGCGGCGCGGCGGAGTCGCGCGGCGGTGTCCCCCCGGTTAGCCTGGCACCGCGCAGCATGAAAAGAAGGGAACTGAATGCTGGTCCTGCACGGCTTCTGGTCCAGGTCGGGCAGTTTGCGGCTGTGGGCGGAGGACTCCGATCTGCTGGTGAAGAGCCCGAGTCAGGCGTTGCGTTCTGCGCGGCCGCACCCGTTCGCGGCGGCCGCCGACGCGATCACGGAGATACATCCGGGCAAGCCCGGTACCTCGGTGCTGCTGTTGCCGTCGTTGCGGTCGGCGCCGCTGGACTCGCCGGAGCTGATCCGGGTCATCCCGCGCCCGGCCGCGCGAACCGACGCCACGCTGTTGGCGTGGACGGTTCCGGTCGTGCAACTGGATGCCGGAGCCGCATTGGCGGCGATCGACGAGCCCGTCGAGAACATCCGGTACGGCGCGTCCGTCGGCTATCTCGCCGAACTGGCCGCTTTCGCGCGTGAGTTGGTCGAGCGTGGTCGGGCCCTGCCGGAGCTGCGGCGCGACACACACGGCGCGATCGCGTGCTGGCGTCCCGTGTTGCAGGGTCGCGACGTGGTCGCGATGACCTCACTCACCTCGGCGATGCCGCCGGTGTGCCGGGCCGAACTTGGCGGGCACGACCCGCACGAGCTGGTGGTGTCGGCGTTGGACGCGATGGTCGATGCCGCCATGCGCGCGGCGTTGCCGCGGATCGACCTGGTGCCCCCGCGCCGGGGCCGCTCGAAGCGTCGGCCCGCCGTGGAGGATTGGTTGAGGGCGCTGACCAGTCCGGACGGACGGTTCGACGCAGAACCCGATGAACTCGACGCGCTGGCCCAGGCGTTGCGCCCGTGGGACGACGTCGGCACCGGCATGGTCGGCCCGGCCAGAGCGACGTTCCGGTTGACCGAGACCCAGACCGACGACCCCGAGACGTCGGCGGGCTCGTCGTGGCGGCTGGAGTTCCTGTTGCAGTCGACGGAGGACCCGAGCCTGCTGGTCCCCGCCGAGCAGGCGTGGAACGACGACGGCAGCCTGCGCCGGTGGCTGGACCGACCGCAGGAGCTGCTGCTGACCGAGCTAGGCCGTGCCAGCCGGATCTTCCCGGAGCTCGCGCCCGGCCTGCGCACCGCGCGCCCGTCCGAGCTCACACTCGACGCCGACGGCGCCTACCGGTTCCTGTCGGGCACGGCCGCGGTGCTCGACGAGGCCGGGTTCGGCGTGCTGCTGCCGTCCTGGTGGGACCGGCGCCGCAAGCTAGGGCTGGCGCTGTCCGCGCACACCCCGGTCGACGGAGTGGTGAGCAAGGCCGGCAAGTTCGGTCGCGCCCAGCTCGTCGAGTTCCGCTGGGAGCTGGCCGTCGGCGACGACACGCTCACCGAGGACGAAATCGCAGTGCTTGCCCAGACCAAGGCCCCGTTGATCCGGCTGCGCGGCCAGTGGGTGGCGGTGGATCCAGATCAGCTGCGCCGCGGGCTGGAGTTCTTGGAGCGCAAGCCAGCCGGCCGCAAGCCCGCGGCCGATATCCTCGCGCTGGCCGCCAGCCACCCAGACGACATCGACACCCCGCTCGAGGTCACTGCTGTGCGCGCCGACGGGTGGCTCGGGGACCTGCTCGGCGGGGCTGCCGCACAGTCGCTGCGGCCGCTGGAACCGCCGGACGGATTCACTGCGACGCTGCGGCCCTACCAGCAGCGCGGCCTGTCGTGGCTGGCGTTCCTGTCCTCGCTCGGCCTGGGCAGCTGCCTGGCTGACGACATGGGCCTGGGTAAGACCGTTCAGCTGCTGGCCGTGGAAACCCTTCAGCGACACCAGGATCCGGACGCCGGCCCCACACTGCTGCTGTGCCCGATGTCATTGGTCGGCAACTGGCAGCGGGAGGCGGCGAAGTTCGCGCCCGACCTGCGGGTGTACGCGCACCACGGCGGTGCGCGGCTGCACGGCGACGCGCTGCGTGAACTCCTCGAGCAAACCGACCTGATCGTCAGCACGTATACCACGGCCACCCGCGACATCGACGAGCTGGCCGGCTACGAGTGGAACCGGGTGGTGCTGGACGAGGCGCAGGCGGTGAAGAACAGCCTGTCGCGGGCGGCCAAGGCGGTGCGGCACTTGCGGGCGGGGCACCGGGTGGCGCTGACCGGGACGCCGATGGAGAACCGGCTGGCCGAGCTGTGGTCGATCATGGACTTCCTCAACCCCGGCCTGCTCGGATCCTCCGAACGGTTCCGCACCCGCTACGCCATCCCGATCGAACGGCACGGGCAGACCGAGCCGGCCGAGCGGCTGCGCGCGGTCACCCGGCCCTACATCCTGCGCCGGGTCAAGACCGACCCGGCGATCATCGACGACCTGCCCGAGAAGATCGAGATCAAGCAGTACTGTCAGCTCACCACCGAGCAGGCCTCGCTGTATCAGGCCGTCGTCGCCGACATGATGGACAAGATCGAGAACACCGAGGGGATCGAGCGGCGCGGCAACGTGCTGGCCGCGATGACCAAGCTCAAGCAGGTATGCAACCACCCGGCGCAGCTGCTGCACGATCGCTCGCCCGTCGGCCGCCGGTCGGGGAAGGTGATCCGGCTCGAGGAGATCCTCGACGAGATCCTGGCCGAGGGTGACCGGGTGCTGTGTTTTACCCAGTTCACCGAGTTCGCCGAGCTGCTGGTGCCGCACCTGGCCGCGAGCTTCGGCCGCGACGTCGCCTATCTGCATGGTGGCACCCCAAAGAAGCGGCGCGACGAGATGGTGGCCCGGTTCCAGTCCGGGGACGGGCCGTCCATCTTCCTGCTGTCGTTGAAGGCGGGCGGCATCGGGCTGAACCTTACCGCGGCCAATCATGTTGTGCACCTGGACCGGTGGTGGAACCCGGCGGTGGAGAACCAGGCGACAGACCGGGCGTTCCGGATCGGACAGCGGCGCACGGTGCAGGTGCGCAAGTTCATCTGCACGGGCACGCTCGAGGAGAAGATCGACGAGATGATCGAGGAGAAGAAGACGCTGGCCGACCTGGTGGTCACCGACGGCGAAGGCTGGCTGACCGAACTGTCCACCCGCGACCTCAGCGAGGTGTTCGCGCTGTCCGAGGGAGCCGTGGGTGAATAAGAGCTGGTATCCGCCGCCGTCGCGGCCCCGCCCCGTCGAGGGTGGGCTCAAGGCGCGCAGCGCCCGCGGCGCAATCGCGCGGACCTGGTGGTCGGAGCGGTTCATCGCGGTACTGGAGGACATCGGCCTGGGCAACCGGCTCCAGCGCGGCCGCACCTACGCGCGCAAGGGACAGGTGATCTCGCTCGAGGTGGATCCGGGCTCGGTCACCGCCGAGGTGCAGGGAAGCAGGGTCCGGCCGTACCGGATCCGGATCGGGATCCCCGCGTTCGGCAAGTCCGAATGGGCCCACGTTGAGCGGAGCCTGGCTGAAAATGCCTGGTACACCGCGAAACTGCTGTCCGGCGAGATGCCCGACGACATCGAGGACGTCTTCGCCTTGCTCGGGCTGTCGCTGTTCCCCGCCTCCGCACGGGAGCTGTCGCTGGACTGCTCCTGCCCTGATCACGCCGTCCCGTGCAAGCACCTTGCCGCCACCTTCTACCTGCTCGCCGAGTCCTTCGACGACGACCCGTTCGCCATCCTGGCGTGGCGCGGCCGCGAGCGCGAGGATCTGCTGGCCAACCTGGCCGCCGCCCGCACCGAAGGACCGCCGGCCGCCGACCGCGCCGAACAAGCAGCCCGACCGCTCGTCGACTGCCTTGACACCTATTACGCATGGCAAGCCGACGTCAGAGTCCCGAGCCCGCCGGCGACGCCATCGACGGCGCTGCTCGACCAGCTCCCCGACACCAGCGTCGCCGCCCGCGGACGGCCGCTGACCGAACTGCTGCGACCCGCCTATCACGCCCTCGGACGCGGTGGCCAGGCCGAACTCGCATGAATGCCACGCGGAGCGGCCGTCACCCGGCGGGTTCCCCTTCCCTAGCGGCGAACACACACATTCGACGCTTATGGCGATGCTGCGGTGGTGAGCGCGACCGGCCCGAAAGCCGCGCCGAGACCGCCGCGGCGACAGTCGTGCGGTCTGACAGTAATCACGGCTCCAGTCCGTGCCAACGGGGTTACGGGTCTGCTCCCGGCAGATCGGTCCAGACGGGGACGGGCCGGCCGTAACCAGGCAGCAGAAGGTCCGCGCGAGTCGAGTTGGCGGTCTTGGGTTGTACGTTGCAGAGCTACGGCGGTGGCCGCGGGATGCCGGTTAGAGGCAACCACGCCGGTACCGGGCGCTCTAAGGGGGCATACTAACGTCTTTTCAGCAACCTGAAATGCCTGTGCCGAATACACCACCTACTCAAGACGTTTTGCGAGTGGCGCGACCAACAGCTGCCCGATGGAACCGTCGTCTGGACCTCCCCAAGCGGACAGACCTACACCACGCGACCCGGCAGTCGAATCCTGTTTCCCTCACTGTGCCGACCTACCGCGGCGATCGCTCCGACGACGGTCACGACCGAACCCAGCCGAGGCCAGGCGATGCCTCGCCGAAAGAAGACCCGCGCCCACAACCGCCAACACGCCATCACCGCCGAACGCCGACTCAACGACGAATACGTCATCGAACGCAACAAACCACCACCCTTCTGACGCCGTAAGCTGCCCGGGTGGCCGAGCCCGTGATGCCGTCGAATCTGACGCTCAAGACGCAGGCGTGGCGGTTCATCGTCACGGGTGGCCTAGCCGCGATCGTTGACTTCGGTCTGTATGTCGCGCTGCTGGCAGCCGGGCTGCACGTCAATGTCGCCAAGACCATCAGCTTCGTCGCGGGCACCGCGACCGCCTATCTGATCAACCGGCGCTGGACGTTCCAGGCGGCGCCGAGCAAGGTCCGCTTCATCGCGGTGATGGCGCTCTACGCCCTGACCTATGCCGTGCAGGTCGGCATCAACTACCTCTTCTACATGGCGTGGGACGAAAAGCCGTGGCGGGTGCCGGTGGCGTTCGTCATCGCCCAGGGCACCGCGACCGTCATCAACTTCGTGGTGCAGCGGGCCGTCATATTCCGGCTGCGCTGAACGCCGAGTGGCGCACGGTACCCTCTTTGACGATGCTGAGCACCGACGTTCCGACCACCGCGCAGCGGCTGACCGGCTGGGGCCGCACCGCCCCGACCGTGGCGCAGGTGCTGTCGACGCCGGATCCGGAGCTGATCGCCAGGGCCGTCGCACAGGTGGCCGGCGGGGGCGGTCGCGGCGTGATCGCGCGCGGGCTCGGTCGCTCCTACGGAGACAACGCCCAAAACGGCGGCGGGCTGGTCATCGATATGACGCCGCTGAGCCGGATTCACTCGATAGACGGCGAAACCCGAATCGTCGACGTCGACGCCGGCATCAGCCTGGACACTTTGATAAAGGCGGCGCTGCCGTTCGGGCTTTGGGTGCCCGTGCTGCCCGGCACCCGGCAGGTCACCGTCGGCGGCGCCATCGCCTGCGACATCCACGGCAAGAACCACCACAGCGCGGGAAGTTTCGGCAACCACGTGCGGTCGATCGACCTGCTGACCGCCGACGGCGAGACCCGACAACTGACCCCCGACGGTCCCGAGAGCGAACTCTTCTGGGCGACGGTGGGCGGCAACGGGCTTACCGGAATCATGTTGCGGGCCAAGGTCGAGATGACGCCCACCGAGACGGCATACTTCATCGCCGACGGCGATGTCACCGCAGGCCTCGACGAGACCATCACGTTTCACAGTGACGGAAGCGAAGACAACTACACCTATTCGAGTGCGTGGTTCGACGCGATCAGCGCACCGCCGAGACTCGGCCGGGCGGCGATCTCCCGCGGTTCGCTCGCACGGCTGGATCAGCTGCCAGAGAAGCTGCGGCACGACCCGCTGAAATTCGATGCGCCCCAACTACTTACGCTGCCCGACGTGTTCCCGAACGGACTGGCGAACAAGTACACGTTCGGCCCGATCGGCGAGCTGTGGTACCGCAAATCGGGCACATACCGCGGCAAGGTCCAGAACCTGACACAGTTCTACCACCCACTGGACATGTTCGGTGAGTGGAACCGCGCCTACGGGCCCGCCGGCTTCCTGCAGTACCAGTTCGTCGTCCCGACGGCGGCGGTCGACGAGTTCAAGAGCATCATCATCGACATCCAGGGTTCCGGCCATTACTCGTTCCTCAACGTGTTCAAGCTGTTCGGCCCCGGCAATGAAGCGCCGTTGAGCTTCCCGATCCCCGGATGGAACGTCTGCGTCGACTTTCCGATCAAGCCTGGCCTCAACGAGTTCGTCAACGAGCTAGACCGCCGGGTGCTGCAGTTCGGCGGCCGGCTTTACACCGCCAAGGATTCCCGAACTACCGCCGAGACATTTCACGCCATGTACCCGCGAATCGACGAGTGGATTGCCGTGCGCCGCAAGGTCGATCCCAACGGAGTGTTCGCCTCCGACATGGCCCGACGCTTGGAGCTGCTCTAGATGGTGCTGGACGCGGTGGGCAACCCGCAGACGATTCTGCTGCTCGGTGGGACATCCGAAATCGGACTGGCCATCTGCGAGCGCTACCTCCGCAATGCGCCTGCACGCATCGTGCTGGCCGCGCTTCCCGATGATCCGGGCCGCGACAACGCCGTCGAGCAGATGCGCAACGCCGGCGCGAGGTCCGTCGAGCTCATCGACTTCGACGGCGTGGAAACCGAAAGCCATCCCAAGGTGATCGACGCGGCCTTTTCAGATGGGGATGGCGGCCCCAGAGATATAGACGTGGCCATCGTCGCATTCGGCCTTCTTGGCGACGCCGAAGAGCTGTGGCAGAACCAGCGCAAGGCCGTTCAGATCGCCGAGATCAACTACACCGCAGCGGTTTCCGTCGGTGTGCTGCTCGGTGAGAAGATGCGCACGCAGGGCTTCGGCCAGATCATCGCGATGAGCTCGGCGGCCGGTGAGCGGGTGCGGCGGTCCAACTTCGTGTACGGCTCCACCAAGGCGGGGCTGGATGGCTTTTATCTCGGTCTTGGAGAAGCCTTGCGCGAGTTCGGGGTTCGGGTACTGGTGATCAGGCCCGGGCAGGTCCGCACCCGGACGACCATTGACCACTGGAAGTCAACGGGCACCAAGGAAGCGCCGTTCACCGTCGACAAGGAGTACGTCGCCGAACTGGCGGTCACTGCATCGGCCAAAGGCAAGGAACTCGTATGGGCGCCGGGGGCGTTCAGGTACGTGATGATGGTGTTGCGGCACATTCCGCGCCCCATCTTCCGCAAGCTCCCCATCTGATGTCCGTGGGCTGGGGGCACTCCCCAAGCACGCGGTGGGCCCACCCGCTTGCGGGGGGAGAGCGAAGGGACGACCCGGGAATGAAAGCTCATGGTGCGCTGGCCGTAACCGGCCAGATGGCGGTGGCGGTCGTCGTGGCGGTGGCGGTCGCGGTGATCTCCCTGGCCGCGATCTCTGGGGTGGAGTGGCCTGCGTTCAACTCGTCGAATCAGTTGCATGCGCTGACCACAGTCGGCCAATTCGCTTGCCTCGCCGGGCTGGTGGCCTGCGGGTGGGCCTGGCAGCGCGGACGCCGCGTACTCGCACGGGGCGGGACGCTGGTGTTCTTGTCGGCGTTCTCGGTCGTCACCCTGGCAATGCCGCTGGGCGCGACCAAGCTCTACCTTCACGGGATCTCGGTCGATCAGGCGTTCCGCACCGAATACCTGACGCGGCTCACCGACACCGCCGGACCGCACGACATGACCTACTACGGTCTGCCGCCGTTCTACCCGCCCGGCTGGTTCTGGATCGGCGGCCGGCTCGCGGCGCTGACCGGCACGCCCGCGTGGGAGATGTTCAAGCCATGGGCCATCATTTCCATCACCATCGCCATCGCCCTGGCATTTGTGTTGTGGGCAGCCATGATTCGCTTCGAGTACGCGCTGATCGTGGCGACCGCCACCGCCGCGGCCACGCTGGCGTACTCCCCCGCCGAACCGTACGCCGCGATCATCACCGTGCTACTGCCGCCGGTGTTCGTGCTCGCGTGGTCGGGGCTGCGCGGCGCGACACGAAATGGCGGCTGGGCCGCCGTCCTCGGCGTCGGCGTCTTCCTGGGCGTCGCCGCGCTGTTCTACACACTGCTGCTGGCGTACGCCGCGTTCACGCTGACGATCATGGCCATCGTGCTGGCCATCGCGCGCAGGCGCGCAGAACCCCTGCTGCGGCTGGCAGCCATCGCGGCGCTCTCTACAGCGATCGCACTGCTCGGGTGGGGCCCATATCTGATCGCGGCGATCAAGGGTGAACCCGCCGATTCGGGCACCGCACAGCACTATCTACCGACGGCGGGCGCGCAGCTCGAGTTCCCGATGCTGCACTTCACGCTGCTCGGCGCGCTGTGCATGCTCGGCACGCTGTGGCTGATTTGGCGGGCCCGCAGCTCGACCCGCGCCGCCGCCCTGGCGATCGCGGTGCTCGCCGTCTACGCCTGGTCAGTGCTTTCCATGCTGACCACGCTGGCCGGCACCACGCTGCTCTCGTTCCGGCTGCAGCCGACCTTGACGGTGCTACTCACCGCGGCAGGGGCGTTCGGGTTCATTGAGGTCACTCATGCGGTGGCCGCGCGGGTGAGGCTCCAGAACGGTCGGCGCGTCGTCGCGGTGGCGGCCACGCTCGGCGCGATCGGCGCGCTGACGTTCAGCCAGGACATCCCCGACGTTCTGCGATCCGACATCGCCGTCGCCTACACCGACACCGACGGCGACGGCCAGCGGGCCGACCGGCGACCGCCCGGATCGGAGCAGTACTACCGGGAGATCGACACCAAGATCCGCGAGGTAACCGGCCGGCCGCGCAACGAGACCGTCGTGCTCACCGCCGACTACAGCTTCTTGTCCTATTACCCCTATTACGGCTTCCAGGGCCTGACGTCGCACTACGCCAACCCGCTCGCGCAGTTCGAGAAGCGGGCCGACGCCATCGAGAGCTGGGCCACGCTGACCGACGCCGACGCGTTCATCGCGGCACTGGACAAGCTTCCGTGGAAGCCGCCGACCGTGTTCCTGATGCGTCGCGGCGCCGACGACACCTACACGCTGCGGCTGGCCTCCGACGTCTATCCCAACCAGCCCAACGTCCGCCGTTATCACGTGGCGCTGGACGAGGCACTGTTCGACGACCCGCGCTTCGAGGTTTCGACCGTTGGGCCGTTCGTGCTGGCGATCAGGAAGCCCTGATGGCACCATCAAGCCCCGTGGCGGGAGAGCTGGCGATGGGCAGCAACCACCGCACCGCCCGGTTACTCGCCATCGTCGCCGGGTTGCTCGGGGCGGCGCTGGCCATCGCCACACCGCTGCTGCCGGTGGAGCAGACGACCGCCGAACTCAACTGGCCGCAGAACTCCGTGCTGCAAAGCGTCGATGCCCCGCTGATCGGATACGTCGCCACCGACCTGACCATCACCGTACCGTGCCGCGTGGCCGCGGGACTGGCCGGACCGGGCAAGACTGTGTTGCTTTCGACCGTGCCCAAGCAGGCCCCCAAGGCCGTCGACCGCGGACTTCTCATCGAACGCGTCAACAACGACCTGCTCGTCATCGTCCGCAACACGCCGGTGGTCAGCGCCCCGCTGAACCAGGTGCTCAGCCCGGCCTGCCAACGGCTGACGTTCACCGCGCGCGCCGACAAGGTGACCGGCGAATTCGTCGGGCTCGTAACGGGCCCCGATTCGGATGATCCCGGCAGTCCACTGCGCGGAGAGCGCAGCGGCTACGACTTCCGGCCCCAGATCGTCGGCGTCTTCACCGATCTAACCGGGCCCGCCCCGCCCGGCCTGGAGTTCTCGGCGACCGTCGATTCGCGCTACAGCACTTCTCCGACTCTGCTCAAGTTGTTGGTGATGATCGTCGGGGTGGCGATGACGATGGTCGCGCTCGGCGCCCTGCACGTCCTGGACACCGCCGACGGCCGTGGGGTCAAACGCTTCTTGCCGCCGCGATGGTGGTCGGTGAGGCCGCTGGACGGCGTGGTGACTGCGGTGCTGGTGTGGTGGCACTTCGTCGGCGCCAACACCGCCGATGACGGCTACATCCTGACGATGGCCCGAGTGTCCGAGCACGCCGGCTACATGGCCAACTACTACCGATGGTTCGGCACCCCGGAAGCTCCGTTCGGCTGGTACTACGACCTTCTGTCGCTGTGGGCCAACATCAGCACCAACAGCGCATGGGTGCGGCTGCCGACCCTGGTGATGGCGCTGACGTGCTGGTGGCTGATCAGTCGCGAAGTGATCCCCCGGCTCGGGCATGCGGTGAAGTACAGCCGCGCCGCAGCGTGGACGGCGGCCGGCATGTTCCTGGCCTTCTGGCTGCCGCTGAACAACGGCCTTCGACCCGAACCGATCATCGCGCTTGGCATCCTGCTCACCTGGTGCTCGGTCGAACGCGGGGTGGCCACCAGTAGGCTGCTTCCGGTGGCCATCGCCATCATCATCGGGGCGCTCACTCTGTTCTCCGGGCCCACAGGCATCGCGGCGGTCGGTGCGTTGCTTGTCGCCGTCGGACCGCTGAAAACCATTGTCGCCGCTCATACTTCACGATTCGGGTACCTTGCGCTGCTGGCACCGATTCTCGCCGCGTGCACCGTCACCATCATCCTGGTATTCCGCGACCAGACGCTGGCCGCCGAACTCCAGGCCAGTTCGTTCAAGTCCGCCGTGGGCCCCAGCCTGAGCTGGTTCGAAGAGCACATCCGCTACGAGCGGTTGTTCACCACCAGCCCCGACGGCTCGGTGGCCCGCCGCTTCGCCGTGCTGACGCTGCTGCTGGCCCTGGCCGTCTCTGTGGCAATGTCGTTGCGCAAGGGCCGAATTCCGGGCACCGCCGCAGGCCCCAGTCGGCGCATCATCGGCATTACCATCATCTCGTTCCTGGCGATGATGTTCACGCCAACCAAGTGGACCCACCACTTCGGTGTGTACGCCGGGCTCGCGGGATCGCTTGGTGCACTGGCCGCGGTCGCAGTCACTGCCGCGGCCATGCGCTCACGCCGCAACCGGACGATATTCGCCGCCACGGTGCTGTTCGTGATGGCGCTGTCGTTCGCCACCGTCAACGGCTGGTGGTACGTCTCGAACTTCGGGGTACCGTGGTCAAACCAGTTCCCGGAGTGGAGGTTCGGCTTCACCACCATCCTGCTCGGGTTCTCGGTGGTCGCGCTCCTGGTCGCCGCTTGGTTCCATTTCTCCGGCCGTGACGATTCCCCAGACGACGACGGGCGATTCCGATGGCGTCGAATCGTCCAGTCTCCATTGGCTATTGCTGCGTGGCTAGTCGTCGTCTTCGAGGTGATGTCACTGACATTGGCCATGATCGACCAGTATCCGGCCTGGAGCGTGGGTCGCTCGAACCTCGAGGCGCTCACCGGCAAAACGTGCGGGATGGCCGAGGACGTGCTGGTCGAACAGGATCCCAATGCCGGATTGCTTGCTCCCGTCGACGTGCCTGTCGGTGAGGCGCTGGGTGCTGTCACCGCAGAGGGCTTCGGCCCGAACGGAATACCCACCGACGTGTCCGCCGACGAGGTGATGGGCGGCCCAGGTACCGCCACCAACTTTGCCGACACCCCCGAGAGCGAGGTCACCGAAAGCGAGGCAGGCACCGAGGGCGGCACCACCGCCGCGGCAGGCGTCAACGGATCGCGGGCCCGGCTGCCGTTCGACCTCGATCCCGCGCGCACCCCGGTGATGGGCAGCTGGCGCAGCGGCACTCAGCAGCCCGCGGCGCTGCGCTCGGCGTGGTACCGGCTGCCGCCCCGTGACGAGGCCGGTCCGCTGCTCGTGGTGGCCGCGGCGGGACGGTTCGACCCCGGCGAGGTGGTCGTACAGTGGGCCTCCGATGAACAGGCTGCCGACGGCGAGCCGGCCGGCGGAATCGGGTTCGCCGACGTCGGCGCGTCACCGGCATGGCGCAACCTGCGGGCGCCCATGGCGGCGATCCCGCGCGACGCGACGCAGGTGCGTCTGGTCGCCACCGACGACGACCTCAACCCGCAGCACTGGATCGCGATCACCCCGCCGCGTATCCCGCAGCTACGCACGCTGCAGGACGTGGTCGGCTCCCAGGACCCGGTTCTGCTGGACTGGCTGGTCGGCCTGGCCTTCCCGTGCCAGCGTCCGTTCAGCCATCAGAACGGCGTCGTCGAGGTGCCGAAGTGGCGGATCCTGCCCGACCGATTCGGGGCCGAAGCCAACTCGCCTGTTATGGACAACCTCGGCGGCGGGCCGCTCGGCATCACCGAACTCCTGGCGCGCGCTACCACGGTGCCGACGTATTTGCGGGACGACTGGTTCCGCGACTGGGGTGCCCTGCAGCAGCTCACGCCGTACTACCCGAATGCGCAGCCGGCACGGCTCGATCTCGGTTCGGCAACGCGTAGCGGGCTGTGGAGCCCGGCGCCGCTGCGTCATTAGGTACGTCGCCTACCATCGAGCCTCGTGCCCGCCCACCGTCTTGCCCGGCTGATCGCCGTCGTCGCGGGCATCGCGGGGGTGCTGCTGTGCGGGCTGGTGCCATTGCTGCCCGTCCAGCAGACCACCGCAACCATCCTGTGGCCGCAGGCGGCGGGCCCTGATGGGCTGATCACCGACGTCACCGCGCCGCTGGTCTCCGGAGCGCCGATGGCCCTTGACGTCTCGATCCCGTGTCAGACGATCGCCACCCTGCCCCCGGCGGGTGGACTGGTGTTCTCGACCGTTCCGCCCGGCGGGATCGAGGCGAGCCGCAACGGCCTGTTCGTCCGCGCCAACGCCAACGCCGTCGTCGTGGCGTTCCGAGACTCGGTGGCCACCGTCGCGCCCCGCCGGGCCGTGGCCTCCGGCGCCTGCAGCACATTGCACATCTGGGCGAACGTGGGCGGCGTCGGCGCCGACTTCATCGGCATACCCGGCGCCACCGGCACGCTCTCAGCAGAAAACAAGCCGCAGATCGCCGGCGTCTTCACCGACCTGCAAGTGGTCGCGCAGCCGACATCGGTTTGTCGGCGCGCATCGAAGTCGACACCCGCTTCATCACCTCCCCGACGGTCCTGAAGCTGGGCGTGATGGTGCTCGGCGTCGCCTGCGTGGTGGCGTCGATCGTGGCACTGGCGGTGCTGGACCGCCGGAGCCGCTCGGCCCGGCGCGTGCCACGGGCGTGGCGACGATTCTGGAGCGTCGGGCTCTGGCACTGGCTCGCCGACATCGGCGTCATCGGCACCCTGCTGCTGTGGCATCTGATCGGCGCGACATCGTCCGACGACGGCTACAACCTGACCATTGCGCGGGTATCGGGTGAAGCCGGATACAGCGCCAACTACTACCGTTTCTTCGGGGCCAGCGAGGCGCCATTCGACTGGTACCAGTCCGTGCTGGCGCACCTGGCGTCGATCAGCACCGCCGGCGTGTGGATGCGACTGCCGGCCACCGTGGCGGCCATCGGCACCTGGCTGATCATCAGCCGCTGCGTGCTGCCGCGACTCGGCAGCCGCCTCGCCGCAAACCGGGTCGCGGTGTGGACGGCCGGTGCGGTGTTCCTGGCCGCGTGGCTGCCGTTCAACAACGGGCTGCGACCGGAGCCGCTGATCGCGTTCGGCGCGATCGCCGCCTGGGTCCTTGTCGAGAACTCCATCGGCACCCGGCGGCTGTGGCCCGCGGCGCTGGCGATCATCGTCGCGGTCTTCAGCGTGACGCTGGCTCCCCAGGGGCTGATCGCGGTGGCGCCGCTACTGGTCGGCGCGCGAGCGATCGCGCGGATCATCGAGCACCGACGCGCCAGCGGCGGGGTCGGCCGGGGTACTCGCACCGCTGGCCACTCTGCGCCTCTTCGCTGGCGCTGATCTTCGTGGTCGTGTTCCGGGACCAGACCCTGGCCACCGTCGCCGAGTCGGCACGCATCAAGTACGTGGTCGGCCCCACCATCGCGTGGTACCAGGAGTTCCTGCGCTACTACTTCTTGACGGTCGAGGACAGCGTCGACTCGTCGCTGACGCGCCGCTTCGCCGTGCTGGTGCTGCTGCTCTGCCTGTTCGGGATGCTTGCGGTGCTGCTGCGGCGGGGCGGTGTCCCCGGCATGGCGAAGGGTCCGGTGTGGCGTTTGATCGGCACGACCGCGATCGGGCTGCTGCTGCTGACGTTCACGCCGACGAAGTGGGCGGCGCAGTTCGGCGCGTTCGCGGGCCTGGCAGGCGCGCTCGGCGGTGTCACCGCGTTCGCCTTCTCACGGGTCGGATTGCACAGCCGTCGCAACCTCGCGCTGTACGTGACCGCGCTGCTGTTCGTATTGGCCTGGGCGACTTCGGGTATCAACGGCTGGTTCTACGTCGGCAACTACGGCGTGCCGTGGTTCGACAAGCAGCCGGTGATCGCGGGAATCCCGGTGCTGATCATCTTCCTGCTGCTGGCGATGCTGACCGGTGTGCTCGCGGGTTGGTTGCACTTCCGGATGGACTACACGGGACACGTCGAGGTCGCCAACACCCGCCGCAACCGGGTGCTCGCATCTACGCCCCTGCTGGTGGTGGCCGTCATCATGGTGGTCCTCGAGGTGGGTTCGATGGCCAAGGGTGCCGCACAGCGCTATCCCGTCTACACCACCGCCAAGGCGAACGTCGCCGCGCTGACTCCGGGTTTGTTTCTAAGGGCTCCCACCTAGCTGTGCGATGGCCGACGACGTGCTCGTCGAACGCGACACGAATGCCGGTCTGCTGCAACCGGTTCCAGGCCAGCGGTTCGGCCAGTACGGGCCCCTCGGCGGGGCGAACCCGGTCGGGTTCACACCGAACGGCGTCAGCGACACCCTCGAGCCCGCCGAGGCCGTCACCGCCAACCCTGGACTGGTCAACTCCGACGGCTCTCCGAATGAGCCCAACGTCGGAATCGGTTATGCGGCAGGCACCGGCGGCGGCTACGGACCCGAGGGCGTCAACGGATCGCGGGTCTTCCTGCCGTTCGGTCTCGACCCCGAGCGCACCCCGGTGATGGGCAGCTACGACGAGAACACCGTCGCCGCGAAGGTCACCTCGGCGTGGTACCAGCTGCCGCCGCGGACCCCCGACCGACCACTGGTGACGGTCACCGCGGCAGGCGCGATTTGGTATTACGAGGAGGACGGCTCCTTCAATTACGGCCAGTCGCTCAAACTGCAGTGGGGTGTGCACCGCCCCGACGGCGGCTACCAGGCGCTCGGCGCGGTGCAACCGATCGACATCTTCCCGCAAAAGGCCTGGCGCAATCTGCGTTTCCCACTGGCATGGGCGCCGCCGGAGGCCAACGTCGCGCGCATCGTCGCCGACGACCCGAACCTGAGCACCGATCAGTGGTTCGCGTTCACCCCGCCCAGGGCGCCGGTGCTGGAGACCGCGCAACAGTTCCTCGGCTCGCAGACGCCGGTGCTGATGGACATCGCCACCGCCGGCTAACTTCCCGTGCCAACGTCCGTTCTCCGAACACCTCGGTGTCGCCGAACTCCCGGAGTACCGAATCCTGCCGAACTTCAAGCAGGTGGTGTCGTCGTCGAACATGTGGCTGTCCGCCGACGACGGCGGCCCGTTCCTGTTCATCCAGGCACTGCTGCGCACGTCCGCCGTTCCGACATATCTGCGCGACGACTGGTATCGCGACTGGGGCTCGATCGAGCGCTACGACCGCGTGGTGCCCGCGTCGGATGCGCCGAACGCCGTCATCGACCAGGGCTCGGTGCGGGTGTTCGGCTGGAGCCGCAACGGACCGATCAGGGCACTGCCATGAGCCGCGAGACGAAGGCGAGTGAGGATCGCAGCGAGGAACGAGCGAGGACCGGAGCGAGCTGGAGTCGAGCCATGAGCTCAGACGTCAGGATCACACGTTGGGTGGCGACGATCGCAGGCCTACTCGGCTTCGTGCTGTCGGTTGCGACGCCGCTGCTGCCGGTCGTGCAGACCACCGCGACGCTGAACTGGCCGCAGAGCGGTCAACTCAATAACGTTACGGCGCCACTCATTACGCAGACGCCGGTCACGATGACGGTGAAGGTGCCGTGCGATGTGATCCGGTCGATGCCGCCTAGCGGCGGGATGGTTCTCGGGACCGCGCCGAAGAACGGTAAGCAGGCTGCCCTGCAGTCGTTGTTCGTCAACGTCTCCACCCAGCGGGTGGACATCACCGACCGCAACGTCGTGGTGGCCAGCGTCCCGCGGGCGCGGGTGGTAGGCACCGGAGGTGCCCCAGGATGTTCAAGAATCGAGATCACGTCCTCGGAGGCGGGCACGTTCGCGACATTCGTCGGGCTGACCGACCCCACTACGGGTAAGGAGCAGACGAGCGGATTCCCCGACCCGAACCTGCGACCCGCGATCGTCGGTGTGTTCACCGATCTGACCGGGCCGGCACCGCCGGGACTATCGGTATCGGCGGTCATCGACACCCGATTCTCCACCAAGCCAACGCCTTTGAAGCTGGCTGCGATGATGCTGGCGATCGTCTCGACCATCGTCGCCCTGTTGGCACTGTGGCGGCTGGACCGGCTCGACGGTCGGCGGATGCACCGGCTGATCCCGGAACGCTGGCGCACCTTCACCACCACCGACGTCACCGTCATCGGTGGATTCCTGGCGTGGCATGTCATCGGAGCCAACTCGTCGGACGACGGCTACATCCTCGGTATGGCTCGGGTGGCGGGGCACGCCGGCTACATGTCGAATTACTTCCGCTGGTTCGGCAGTCCCGAGGACCCATTCGGCTGGTATTACAACCTCCTGGCGCTCATGACCAGCGTCAGCGACGCCAGCATTTGGATGCGGCTGCCGGATCTCGTGTGCGGAATCGTGTGCTGGCTGTTGCTTTCTCGCGAAGTGCTGCCTCGGCTGGGTCCGGCGGTCGCGACGAGCAAGCCCGCGCTGTGGGCGGCGGGCCTGGTGCTGCTGGCGGCGTGGATGCCGTTCAACAACGGCCTGCGACCGGAGGGGCAGATCGCCACCGGCGCACTGATCACCTACGTGCTGATCGAGCGGGCCATCATCTCGGGTCGACTGACACCGGCCGCACTGGCGATCGTCGTCGCGTCGTTCACGCTCGGCATCCAGCCGACGGGTCTGATCGCGGTGGCCGCACTGCTCGCCGGCGGCCGGCCGTTACTGCGAATCCTGGTGCGCCGGCACCGCATCCTCGGCACCTGGCCGCTGGTGGCACCGCTATTGGCCGCAGGCACGGTCGTGCTGACCGTGATCTTCTTCGACCAGACGTTCGCAACCGTGTTGGAGGCCACCCGGATTCGCACCGACATCGGACCGAATCAGGAGTGGTACACCGAGAACCTGCGGTACTTCTACCTGATGCTGCCGACGGTCGACGGGTCGCTGTCGCGGCGGTTCGGGTTCCTGATCACCGCGCTTTCGCTGTTCACGTCGATGTTCATCATGTTGCGGCGCAAGCGTGTTGCGGGGGTTGCGCGGGGTCCGGCCTGGCGGCTGATGGGCGTCATCTTCGGCACGATGTTCTTCCTGATGTTCACCCCGACCAAGTGGGTGCATCACTTCGGGTTGTTCGCCGCCGTTGGCGCGGCGATGGCGGCGCTGGCCACGGTGCTGGTTTCGCCGAAGGTGCTGCGATGGTCACGCAACCGGATGGCCTTCCTGGCGGCGGTGTTCTTCATGCTCGCGCTGTGCTTCGCCACCACCAACGGCTGGTGGTACGTCTCCAGCTACGGCGTGCCGTTCAACAACGCGATGCCCAAGATCGGCCCGTTCATCGTCGCCTGGATCTTCCTCGCGCTGTTCGCGATCACCGCGGTGTATGCGGTCTGGCTGCACTTCACATCCCGAACGCACGGCGAGGGCCGCATCGCGCGGGCACTGACCGCGGCTCCGATCCCGATCACCGCGGGGTTCATGGTGGTGGTGTTCGTCGGGTCGATGCTGGCCGGCGTGGTCCGCCAGTACCCGACATACTCCAACGCGTGGGCCAACCTGCGGTCCTTCACCGGCGGGTGCGGGCTGGCCGACGACGTGCTCGCGGAACCCGACACCAACGACGGCTTCTTGACACCGCTGCCCGGTGACTACGGTCCGCTTGGCCCCCTCGGTGGTGCCGGGCCGGTGGGCTTCACACCCAGCGGAGTGCCGGAAAAGATTGTCGCCGAGACGATTCGGGTCTCGCTGCCGATGCCAGGTACCGACTATGACTGGGATGCACCCATCAAGCTGCGCAAGCCCGGCGTGAACGGCTCCACGGTGCCGCTGCCGTACGGGCTGGACCCCGCGCGGGTTCCGCTGGCGGGCAGCTACGTCGAGGGTCCGCAGCAGCAGAGCCGGCTGACATCCGCGTGGTATGAACTGCCGCCACCAGACGACGCGCACCCACTGGTGGTCGTCACCGCCGCCGGGGTGATCACCGGTGACAGCGTGTTCAACCGCCGCACCGAAGGCCAGCCGGTGGAACTGGAGTACGCGCGGCGCGGACCGGACGGCGCGCCGGTGCCTGCGGGCCGGCTGGTGCCCTACGACCTCGGGCCGATCCCGTCGTGGCGCAACCTGCGCTATCCCCGTTCGCAGATTCCGGCCGACGCGGTCGCGGTGCGGCTGGTCGTCGAAGACCTGTCACTGACGCAAGGCGACTGGGTAGCCGTCACACCGCCGCGGGTGCCGGAGCTGCGGTCGGTGCAGGAGTACGTCGGCTCCGAAGAGCCGGTGCTGATGGACTGGGCCGTCGGGCTGGCGTTCCCGTGCCAGCAGCCGATGCTGCACGCCAACGGCGTCACCCAGATTCCCAAGTTCCGGATCACTCCGGACTACAACGCCAAGAAGAAGGACACCGACTCCTGGCAGGACGGCATCAACGGCGGCCTGCTCGGCATCACCGACCTCCTGCTGCGGGCGCATGTGATGGCGACGTATCTATCGCAGGACTGGGGCCGCGACTGGGGCTCGCTGCGCAAGTTCGACACCATCGTCGAAGCGCAGCCGGCCACGCTGGACTTCGGCACGGCCACGCACAGTGGGCTGTACAAGCCCGGCAAGATCCGGATCAAGCCGTAGCGTCTCTTCGCGAGCGCGCGTGTCTGCAGCCGACACGCCGCAATTTGTGGGCATTTTGCGCACGCTCGCGTGGGCCAGGTGCTCAGATGGCAGGCATCTCCAGCCAGTCATCGACCATGAACGCGTCGCCTCGGGCGACCACCGTGGCCCCGCCGCGGCCCGGATAGTGCGCGGGGATCACCGCGGCACGCCGGCGTGACGCCTCGGTCAGCACCCGCTTGCGCGTCACCGCGGCCGCCGCGAAGTCTTCATCCCACGCGCACGGATCTGACGGGCGACCCAGCTGGATGGGGCAGTGCGTCAGGTCACCGACGAACACGGCTGGCTTGCCCGCGTCCAGCCACACGGCAGACGATCCCGGGGTGTGTCCTGGCGCCGGGCGAAGCCACAGCGACTCGCTGAGCTGATGGTCATCGAACCACAGCTCCATCTGGTGTTCCACGGGAGAAACGCTGTCCGCGAACACTGTTCGGACATGCCGCTGCCGCGACTCCTCGTCCTCGGTCCGCGGCGTCGTACGCTGCGCGTCGCCGTCCGGATTGAAGTGGCGGTAGTCCGCTTCTGGAACCAGGTAACGGGCGTTCGGAAACGTCGGTACCCAGGCGTCACCCTCGCGCATGGTGTTCCAGCCGACGTGATCGAAATGCAGATGGGTGTTGACGACGACATCGACGGCTGACGGGTCGACGCCTGCGCCGCGCAGTGATGCCAGGAAGTCGGTGCGCAGATGGTCCAGCTGCGCCATCCGGGGGCGGGCCTTATCGTTGCCGGCGCCGGTGTCGACGAGCACGGTCAGCCCGTCTACGCCGACGACCCAGATCTGCAGGGCGATGCGCCAGCCCCCGCCGTTCCAGAAGGTCGGCGTGAATTCGCCTGCCTCCCGCCATGCGTCGGCGGGCGTCTGCGGGAATACCGTCAATGGCAGACAGTCGACTTGCCACTCGATGACGCGGGTCACGACCGCGTTGCCGAGCCGAATCCGGTCCACAGCGTCAGGCTAGATGACGGCGAACGCGTCGACCTCGATCAGGTACTCGGGCCTCGATAAAGTCTCCACTCCCAACAGTGTGTCGGCCGGCTTGTGGGCCGCGAACACTGCGACCCGGGCTTCCTCGAATTGATGCATTCGAGCGCCATTGATCCACCGTAAGAGCGTGCACAAAATGCCGCTGGCGAGCTGGCGTAGGCGCGCTGCTGGGGGCACCTCCCGCTTGCGGGGGAACACGCACGCTCGCGCGGTCAGTTGGTCGGGGTGCCGTTGTTGCTCTGGAGGATGTCGTCGTGGCAATCGAGCCTGCCCTGGCCGGTCTGCTCCATGCAGACCAGGACGGGTGACTCGGTCTCCGACGGGTACACCTCGTCGTTGGGGCCGGGAGTGACTGTCGGGCTGGAGATCTTGCCCGGATACAGGGACCAGATCGTCTTGTCGACGGTTGGCAGGTGGGCACAGTAGGCGGGCCCACCGCCGTCGGTGATGCCCGCCGCGCCCAGTGTTGCGCAGTTCGCCCCGACGACAACCACGGGCAGGGTAACGGCTCCCGGCGACGACGGTTGTGGCTTGGCCTCCGCCGAGTGGTCACGCATGCGGTCGAACACCACGAAACTGACTGCGGCGACGGCGATAAGCGCAAGTGCGGCGGCGATCGGAACGACCAGACGGCGACGCCGCGGCGGCGACGGACGTTGTCTTGCATGCCGCGGACCGTTCGCGGCCTGGGCCAACATCGTCGCATCAGAGTCGCCGGCGTCGTGCTCCGCCGCACCGATCCGATTTGCAAGCGCCCGCGCGAAATCGATGCATTGGTCATAGCGGTCGTCCGGTGACTTGGCGAGAGCCTTGTCGAAGACCGGTCCCAGGCCGGACAACTCCGGGCGGCGTGATCCGATCGGCGGCGGGGCGGCAGTGAGGTGCTGGCTGATGACGACGGCGGGGTTGGAGTGCTGGAACGGCGGCGCACCGGTGAGCAGCTGAAATGCGGTGGCCGCCAGCGCATATTGATCGGCCCGCCCCTCGATCTCAGCGCCCGTCAACTGTTCAGGCGCGGCGTAGGCTACCGTGCCAACGGTCATGTTGGTCCCAGTCAGACCGCTGGAGTCGTCCGCCCAGCGGGCGATCCCGAAGTCCGCCAACATAATTCGTTCATGGCCGCTGTCGGCATTGGCGATCAGCAGGTTGGCGGGCTTGACGTCGCGGTGCAACAGTCCGCGCTGGTGGGCATAGTCGAGCGCTTCGGCGATCGCCGTCACGATGCGCACCACCTCGTCCGGCGGCATGCCCGATGGATACCGCTCGGCGAGCAGGCGACCGGCGTCGGTGCCCTCGACGTAGTCCATCGAAATCCACAGCTGACCCTCGTATTCGCCGCGGTCGTGCACCTCGACGATGTGCGGGTGCCACAGCGTCGCGGCAATATCGGCTTCCCGGTCGAACCGTTGGCGGTACTCGTCGTCAGTACTCACCGTCGCGGGCAGCACCTTGAGCGCGTCGCGGCGCGGGAGCCGCGGATGCTGGGCCAGATACACCTCACCCATCCCGCCGGCGCCGAGCGACCGCAGGATCGTATATCCCGCGATCACCTGGCCGTCCGCTAGTTGCATCAGCGCTTAAATCGGCGTCAGGCCGTGCTTGCGCTGCACGCGGCTGATCTGCTTGTCGCGCAACAGCCGCATGGACTTTCGTAGCAGCAACCGTGTTTCGTGCGGCTGGATCACCGCGTCGATGAATCCGCGCTCGGCGGCGATCCACGGCGTCGCCATGTTGAGGTTGTAGCCCTCGATGAACTCCGCGCGGATCTTCTGCACCTCGGGTGCCGTCGGATCCGGGAACCGTTTCACCAACAGCTGTGCGGCACCCTCGGCACCGATCACCGCGATCCGGGCGGTCGGCCATGCGAAGTTCAGGTCGGCGGACAGCTGCTTGGACCCCATCACCGCATACGCGCCGCCGTACGACTTGCGGATTGTAATGGTCACCTTCGGTATGTCGGCCTCGACGACGGCGTTGAGGAACCGCCCACCGCGCTTGATGATGCCGCCCTTCTCCTGCTCGACGCCGGGCATGAAGCCCGGGGTGTCGACGACGAAAACCAGTGGGAGGTTGTAGGAGTCGCAGAACCGAATGAACCGCGCAGCCTTATCGGAGGCTTCGTTGTCGATCGCACCCGACAAGTGCATCGGCTGGTTGGCGATCACACCGACCGGTCGCCCGTCGACGCGCGCGAACGCCGTGATGATGGCCTGCCCCTGCTGCTGGGCGACATCGAAGACGTCGCCGTCGTCGAAGATCCGCAGCAAGATCTCGTGCATGTCGTAGGCCATATTGTCGCTGTCCGGCACGATCGAATCGAGTTCGTAGTCGTGCGGGGTGATCTCCGGCTCCAGGCCGGGGTTCACGATCGGCGGATCGTCGAAGGTGTTGGCGGGCAGGAAGCCCAAGTAGTCGCGGACGTAGGCGAATGCCGCCGCTTCGTCCTCGACGACCTGATGGATGTTGCCGTAGCGGGCCTGCGCGTCGGCACCGCCGAGCTCGTCGAGGGTGACGTCCTCGCCGGTGACGTCCTTGATCACATCGGGACCTGTGACGAACATGTAGCCCTGGTCACGCACCGCCACCACCAGATCGGTCTGGATCGGTGAATAGACCGCTCCGCCAGCGCATTTGCCGAGGATGATGGAGACCTCAGGGACCAGGCCGCGCAGCAGCTCGTGGCGGCGGCCCAGCTCGGCGTACCACGCCAGCGAGGTGACCGCGTCCTGGATGCGGGCGCCTGCCGAGTCGTTGATGCCGATGATCGGGCAGCCGACCATGGCCACCCACTCCATCAGCCGGGCAACCTTGCGGCCGAACATCTCACCGACCGAACCCTGGAACACCGTCTGATCGTGGCTGAAGACGCCGACCGGCCTGCCGTCGATGGTGCCGTGCCCGGTGACCACGCCGTCGCCGAAGAGCGCGTTCGGGTCACCCGGCGTCTTGCACAACGCGCCGATTTCCAGGAAGCTGCCCGGATCCAGCAGCGCATTGATCCGTGCGCGGGCGCTCGGAATGCCCTTCTTCTCCCGCTTGGCGACGGCTTTCTCTCCACCGGGTTCCTTTGCCAGCTCAAGCTTTTCGCGAAGCTCTGCCAGCTTCTCAGCGGTTGTTGCCAGCCGGGTGGGAGATACTTCTGCCGTCACTTCGCCTGGTTCTCCTCAGCTTCGATGCGGTCGATCGCCTCGCTCATGTGCGCGCCGACCTTGGCAATGTAGGGCTCGTCGATGGCCTGGATGTGCTCACCGCCGATGGGCACCACTTCCAGTTCGGAGACGAACTGGCCCCAGCCGCCGTCCGGCTTGCGGGTCGCGTAGCGCGGCTCGAAGTAGATGGCGTCGTCGTGGTAGCGGTCGGCCATGTAGAGCGTGACGTGCCCGTTGTACGGCTTGATCTCAGCAGTGTCGATCGCTCGCTGATCGAGATATGAGGTGCGCTGATGCTCGATGATGCCGCCGGGGATCTGCACCCCGCTCTGACTGACGGCGTCGAGCACGAACTTCACCTGGCCCTCGTCGTCGAGTTCCTCGAGCTCTTCGTACGGGATCTCGGGAACCTCGACATTGAACGTGCGCTCGGCGAAGCGGGCGTAGCGGTCCCAGCGCGCGCGTGTCTCCTCCTTGGTCTGGGGAATCTCCTCGGCGGGCCGGACCGCATCGATCAGCCCGACGAACCGCACATCGGCACCGGCCTGCTTCAGTCCGATCGCGCAGGCGTAGGCCAGCACCCCGCCGAGCGACCAGCCCGCCAGGATGAACGGACCATTGCCACCGATCTCCATCAGCTTCGGCACATACTCGCGGGCGCGTTCCTCGATGGAACCCTCGACCCGTTCGATGCCATACATCGGGGTGTCCGGCGGCAGCCGCTTCAGCAGCGGCTCGTACACCACCGTCGATCCGCCCGCGGCGTGGAACACGAAGACAGGAACCTTGTCCGAACCCTCTTGTTTCGCACGAATGATGCGCACGAAGCCGTCGATCTGGCCTTCCTCGAGGTGCTCGCGCACGACGGTGGCCAACGCCTCGATAGTCGGCGCCGTCTTCACATCCTCGGCTGTGATCGTTCCGCCGGCACGCTCCGAAAGCCGCTGTGCCATCTTCTCTGCGGTCTCGTCGTCCAGCTCGGGCAGCGCGTTGAAGATGCCGCCCGGTGACTTGCCGGTGACGATGGCCCACGTCGCGAACGTCACGCGTTCGGCGGCTTCACGTGGGGGCACGTCGGCACCCAGCGCTTCGGTGACTGCCTGTTGGCTGAGCACCTGCGCGGCCACGGCGGACGCCCTCTGCGTGGGCTTCTGAGCGGCATCGGCCGCAACATCAGCTTTCGGCCCCGTCGGATCCGTTGGCGGCGGCGGTATCGAGATGTCCGACGGCGGAGCGGCAGGTGGTTCCGGCGCGGGCGGGGTCTCCCCCGTGGGCGCCGTGCCCGCCATCATCGCGGCCTGCTCTGCGGCGATCTCCTCGGGTGTCAGCGTCTGCTGGTGCTCGTGCAGCTGCTCGACCTCGTCGCGGTGCTCGATCGCGTACTCGATGAGCTTCTCGACGGCATACAGGTTCGCGTCACGAACCGCGGTCAACTGAATCGGCGGCAGGTCGAAGTCGTACTCGACGCGGTTCTTGATCCGCACCGCCATCAACGAGTCAAGGCCGAGCTCGATGAGCGGCACCTCCCACGGCAGGTCCTCGGGCTCGTAGCCCATCGCACCGCCGACGATCGCGGCCAGCCGGTCGTGCACCGTCTCCCCCGTATCGGGCGACCACTTCGCAAAGCCCGCACCGAGATTGGCGCCTTGGGCGAGGTTGTCCTGGAGGATCTCCGCACTGTCTTCTTCCTCGACGAGGGCTGCCGTCGTCGAGGCTTGTTCAGCCACCGCCGCGCCGGCGCCGACGGCCGTCGGCAGCGCACTGGGGGCACCGGCGCGGGTGACGATCGCGTCGTACACCAGCGTGAACGATTCGTCGATGCGGGCATGCACCTGCACGGTGGCCCCGCCGGGATGACGCGCGAGCGTGGTCACCAGTCGCGAGCCCTCCCCGGGCACCGCTCGCTGCTCGAACGCCGTCAGCTTGGCGTCTGGAAGAACCTGCGCTGCAGCGGCTTTCACCAACGCTGCCAGATCGGTTTCGCCGCGGGGGGCGTACTCCCAGACGTGGCGGCCGTCGGACATCGCGACATGGGTGCCCGGAATCATCACCGAGCCATCGCCGGAGAAGCGCGCCTCCAGCCAGTGCGGCTTGCGCCGGAACCGGGTCGGCGGGATGTTGGCGTACTCGCCCCGCTCAAACAGAGTGCGGAAGTCCAGACCGTGACCGTGCACGAACAGCTGCGCCATCGCGATGGTCATCGAGTCGACTTCGTCCTGCTTGCGCGCCAGCGTCGCGATGAGCTGTGCATCGTGCAGTCCGGCAGCAGCAGTCGTCAGACCCACCTGCATCAGCGCCACCGGATTGGGCGCCAGCTCAAGGAAAGTGGTGTGTCCGTTGTCGACGGCGTTGCGGATGCCGTGGGTGAAGTAGACGCTGTGCCGCAGTCCCTTCTTCCAGTAGTCCACGCCGTGGATGGGTTCGCCGCCGGGGCGGATGTAGCCGCCCTCGTGCACCGTCGAGAAGTACCCGGTCGTCAACGGATGCGGCTCGATGCCCTGCAGTTCGGCGGCCAGCTCGCCGAGAAGCGGGTCCATCTGCGAGGTGTGGCTCGCGCCCTTGGTCTGAAACTTGCGGGCGAACTTGCCCTCGGATTCGGCGCGCGCGATGATCGCATCGACCTGGTCCGGCGGGCCGCCGATGACCGTCTGGGTCGGCGCGGCGTACACGCACACCTCGAGGTCCTTGAAATCCGAGAACACCGTCTCGATCTCGTCGGCGGAGTATTCGACGAGCGCCATCAGCCGGATGTACTCGCCGAACAGCATGGCCTCGCCCTCGCCCATCAGGTGGGCACGCGAGCAGATGGTCCTGGTGGCGTCGGCCAGCGACAAGCCGCCGGCGAAGTAGGCCGCGGCGGCCTCGCCCAGCGACTGGCCAACCACCGCAGCGGGTTTGGCACCGTGCGCCTTGAGCAGTTCACCGAGCGCGATCTGGATCGCGAAGATCACGGTCTGCGTGGTCTCGATGCCGTAGTCCTGCGAGTCGTCGAGGATCAGCTCGACGACCGAGTAGCCCAGCTCGTCCTGGACGAGCGCGTCAACCTTGTTGATCCACTCGGCGAAGGTCTCGTCGCGCAGATACAGGCTCTTGGCCATCTTGCGGTGCTGCGCGCCGAAACCGGCCAGCACCCATACCGGTCCGTTGGTGACCGGACCGTCGGCGCTGAACACATTCGGGTTCTGCTTGCCGTCGGCCACGGCACGCAGGCCCTTGATGGCCTCGTCGTGGTCATGGGCCAGCACCACCGCACGGGAGCGGCCGTGGTTGCGCCGCGACAGCGAGCGGCCGATCGACTCCAGCGAGGACGCCCGACCTTCCGGACTGTCGATCCAGTCCGCCAGCTCGGCGGCGGTGGCCTTCTTCCGTGATGTCAGGAAACCCGAAACAGCCAGCGCCACAACGGGAGCAGACTGTTCTTCAGTCTCGAGTTCCACGCGGGCGACCTCGAGCAACCGCTCGGCTTCATCGGTCAGGCCGGGCAGTTCGGGCTCGTCGGTTTCTGCCGTCGCGTGCGCAGGCGTCTCTGCTCCATCTTCTGAGTCATCGTGTATGAACTCGCCGTACTCGTCCATCCGTACGCCGCCGACATACAGGGCGTCGGCCTCCGAATGAGCAGGCTTCTCGTCGACGGTCTCCGGTTCGGGTTCTGGCTCAATGAGATCCGACGGCAGCACCTCGCGCAGCACCAAGTGCGCGTTGGCACCACCGAACCCGAAGCCGGACACACCGGCGATGGCGTGACCGCTGTAACGGGGCCAGTCGGTGACGGTATCGGCAACCTTCAGCCGCACGCCCTCGAAATCGATGTACGGGTTAGGCCCCGCGTAGTTGATCGACGGCGGCAGCTTGTCGTTCTTCAAAGCCAGCGACATCTTGGCCAGGCTGGCTGCGCCTGCGGCCGACTCCAGATGTCCCACATTGGATTTCACCGCGCCCAGCAGTGCCGGCTTGTCGACTGGACGGCCCCTGCCGACGACGCGGCCCAGCGCGTCCGCCTCGATCGGGTCACCCAGGATGGTGCCGGTGCCGTGCGCCTCGATGTAGTCGACGTCGCGCGGGTTGATGCCGGCGTCCTTATACGCCTTGCGCAATACCTCAGCCTGCGCGTCGGGGTTCGGTGCGAGCAGTCCGTTGGACCGGCCGTCGTGGTTGATCGCGCTGCCCGCGATGACCGCGAGGATCTCGTCACCGTCGCGCCTTGCGTCGGAGACGCGCTTGAGCACCAGCATGCCGCCGCCCTCGGAGCGGGCGTAGCCGTCGGCGTCGGCAGAGAACGACTTGATCCGGCCGTCGGACGCCAGCACGCCGCCGACCTCGTCGAACCCGACCGTGACCAGCGGGGTGATCAGCGCGTTGACGCCACCGACGATCGCAACGTCGGCTTCGCCTGCGCGCAGCGCCTGCACGCCCTGGTGCGCGGCGACCAGCGAGCTCGAGCAGGCCGTGTCGACGGCGACCGACGGGCCGCGGAAGTCGTAGAAGTAGGACACCCGGTTGGCGATGATCGAACTCGCGGTGCCGGTGATGGCGTACGGGTGCGCGACGGAGGGATCGGACATCGCCAGGAAGCTGTAGTCGTTGGTAGAGCTGCCGACGAAGACGCCGACGCTTTGACCGCGCAACGCCGACGCGGGGATGCGGGCGTTCTCCAACGCCTCCCATGTCAGCTCCAGCGCCAGCCGCTGCTGGGGGTCGACGTTATCGGCCTCCATCTTCGACAGCGCGAAGAACTCGGCGTCAAAACCCTTGATGTCCTTGAGGTATCCACCCCGGGTGCGGGCCTTGGCCACCCGCTCGGCGATCCGCGGCTCGTCGAGGAATTCCTCCCAGCGGCCCTCGGGCAGGTCGGTGATCGCGTCGCGGCCCTCCAGCAGCGCCTGCCACGTCTCCTCGGGGGTGTTCATGTCGCCCGGGAACCGCGTGGACAGACCGACGATCGCGATGTCGTCGACGTCGCGTGTACGCGACCAATCCTGGTCGTCGTCGGACATGTCGATCTCGGGCTCGCCCTCGACGATCACCGTCGCCAGCGACTCGATGGTCGGATGGCGGAAGGCGACCGTGGCCGTCAGCGTCACACCGGTGAGGTCCTCGATGTCGCTGGCCATCGCGACCGCGTCGCGGGACGACAGGCCGAGTTCCACCATCGGCGCGGAGTCGTCGATCGCATCGGCGGACTGGCCGGTGGCGTCGGCAATCCACTTGCGCAGCCAATCGCGCATCTCCGCGACCGTCATGTCGGTGCGGGCGGGCGGAGCCGCGTTGGCGGCGACGACTCAGATCGCGGAGCCGCGTTGGCGGCGACATCAGATTGCGGCGCGGGCTCATTATTCGCCGAGGCCGCCTCGATTTCCGGGTTTGAATCGTCCTGTGTCTCAGTCATATTCAGGGTGAGTGCGCCGTCAGTCCGTCTCATCGGGGAAGGCGTTCGCCACCTTCCCGGTTCGCAGGCTGCCGTCGAGGTAGGCCGAGCGGCAGGCGCGGCGGCCGATCTTGCCGCTGGAGGTCCGCGGGATCGCGCCGGCGGGGGTCAGCAGCACGTCACGCACGGTGACGCCGTGGCGCACCGCGATAGCGGCGCGGATGTCGTCGGCGATCGGTGCCATGTCGAGTTTGTGCGCCCCCGGCGCCCGCTCGCCGACGATCACCAACTGTTCGGAGGTGTCGTCAGGGTCGCGCTTGAGGCCGGAGTGGGTGTTCGCGAACACCTCGTCGGGCAGTTGATTCGCCGGCACCGAGAACGCGGCCACGTACCCGACCCGCAGAGCCTTGGTCGACTCCTGCGCCGAGTACTCGAGGTCCTGCGGATAGTGGTTGCGACCGTCGATGATCACCAGATCCTTCACTCGGCCGGTGATGTAGAGCTCACCCTCGTGGAAGGCGCCGTAGTCGCCGGTGCGCACCCACGTCGCGTCGTCGGTCGCGCCCTCGGCGTGCGACGGATTGGTCCGCGACTTGAGGATGTTATGAAAAGTCTCGCGGGTCTCTTCTTCCTTGCCCCAGTAGCCGGTGCCCATGTTCTGGCCGCTGATCCAGACCTCGCCGATCTGTCCGTCGGGCAGCTCGGTGGCCGACTCTGCGTCGACGATGACCGCCCACTCGGCCACGCCGACCTTGCCCGCGCCGGCCTGCGCCACGGCGCTGGGTGCGTCGTCGGGTACCTCGACGAAGCTTCCGGTATTCAGCGCATCGCGGTCGACGGAGATGATCCTCGGGTGATCACCCATCGGGGTGGTCGACACGAACAGCGTCGCCTCGGCCAACCCGTAGGACGGCTTGATCGCCTGCGGCTTGAAGCCGTGCGGGGCGAACGCCTCGTTGAACCTGCGCACGGTGGCGGCCGAAATGGGCTCGCTGCCGTTCAGGATGCATTTGACAACGGATAGATCCAGTGGCGGCTCGTCGCCCTTCGGCAGGCCGCGGGCGGCGGCATGGTCGAACGCGAAGTTCGGAGCCACCGAGATCACCCCGCCGGTGTCGTCGGGCTTGCGGGACATTTCCCGCAGCCACCGGCTCGGCCTGCGAACGAACGCCGCAGGCGTCATGAAGGTGAAGTAGTGCCCGATCATCGGCGCCAACATCGCCGTGATGAGGCCCATGTCGTGAAAGAACGGCAGCCACGACAAGCCGCGGTCGCCCTCCTCACCGTCGAGCGCCTCGATGATCTGGACGATGTTGGTGGCCAGGTTGAGGTGGGTGATCTGCACACCCGTGGGGATGCGGGTCGACCCGGACGTGTACTGCAGGTAGGCGATCGTGTCGGCGTCGACGTCGACCGGCACCCAGGTGGCACCGACCTCGTCGGGCACCGCGTCGACGGCGATGACGCGCGGACGCTCCTTGGCCGGCCGGCTGCGGAAGAACTTGCGGACACCTTCTGCGGCCTCGGTGGTGGTCAGGATGGCCGACGGCTGGCAGTCGTCGAGCACGGCGTGCAGGCGGCCGACGTGGCCGGGTTCAGAAGGGTCGAACAGCGGCACCGCTATGCGGCCCGAATACAGGGTGCCGTACATCGCGACCACGTACTCGAGGTTCTGCGGGCAGAGGATCGCCACTCGGTCGCCCGGTTGGGTGACCTGCTGCAGCCGGGCGGCGACCGCACGGTTGCGGGCGCCGAAGTCGGCCCAGTTCAGCTCGCGCGCCACGCCGTCGCGTTCAACGGAGAAGTCGAGGAACCGGTAGGCGAGCTTGTCGCCACGAACCTTGGCCCACTTCTCGACGTGCTTGACCACGCTGCCGTTGTCGGGGAACTTGATCAGTCCGTCTTTGAGGAACGGGTTGTGGAACCCCATCTAACTCTCCTGTCGAAGCCATACTCATCGCGAAGCCGATTCGGGACGCCGCAGTCTCAAACCGCGCGAACCCAAACCCCGAAGATCGTACCGGGGAGTAGGCGTACACCGCCTTTAGGCGCGCTGACCAGCGCGTTCCGGTCAGACTTCGCCCATCACTCTTAGTTTTTTCTTAATGTTAGGCGACCGTTTGTCGCAGGCCAAATCGGTCCGGTCACATGTCAGCCATGTTTTGGATGCGGAGCGTTATCGATTACGCCCTGCGCCCAGTTCAGTGTCCACTGCGTGGCTGACTGTCCGTCGAGATTCCAGAACTGCGGCGTGGCGTACATCGCGTGGACGGGCTGACCCGCGCCGCCGCTGAGCACCTCCAGCGTCTTGGGCAGCTGGGTGATGTTGAACGCGGATTCGGGGGCGGAGCAGATCAGGTCGCCGGTCGCACAGATCTCATTGGTGCGGTTGTTGAGCATCCCGAACCCGCCCGGCCGCGGTCCGCTCATCGTCAAGCCCAGCACCGACAGCGTCGGCACCTCGTACAGCGTGATCTCCGCGCCCTGACCGTCCGGGTTGGGGCCGACGTCCTGCCCGACGCCGTCCTGGCGGCGGCCGTCGGCGATCAACGTCACACCGAGCACGAGATCCTCGTCGACGGGACCGCGGCCGTTGCCGATATCGCTGGCGATATCGCCGGCGATCACCGCGCCCTGTGAGAAACCGACAAGCACATAGCTGGTCAATGGGCAGCGGTTGTTCATGTCCGTCATCGCCTTCACCGCGGCTCTTGTGCCCTCGGCACGGCTGTCGTTGTAGGACATCTGCATGTCGGCCGACAGCGGATTATGGAACTGCGCGGTGTAGGGAACGGTGTACACCTCCAGCCGGTCTGTGCCGAATTGCTGACGGATCGGGTTGGTGACATTGAGTAGCAACGCGATCGGGAACTGGACCGGGTTGTACGGGTCGAGCACCGGCGATGACTCCCAGGTTCCGGGGATCGAGATCGTCTGCACGTCGGGGCAGCTGGCGTCCTGGAAGTCGGGCCGCGGCTTCTTCGTCGGTGGCACCCCAGGAGCTCCGGTCGGTGGAACCGCGGTGGGCGGCACCGCGCTGGGCGGGGTTTCGGGCCGGCGTAGCACAACCACGACGATCGCCACGATCAACACCACGACAAGGGCCATCGCTCCTGCCGCGACGAGCGCGAGGATGCGGTGGCGTTTCCGTCGAGACGCCTGTCGAGAAGCTCGAGCCATGTTCTCCTGCTAGCAGAGTCGTTCGGTTGCGATGCGAATGTAGTCGGCGGTCGCCGCGTCGACCTCCGCGGCCGACGGTGCCATCGAGGCGAGGCGCATGCCGCGCACGTCGCTGCGCACCAGTGGCGCGACGAAATCCCACACCGCCTGGTCGCTCTGCCTGGCCGCGCGCGACTGGCACACGTAGGACCCGATGCTCAGCGCGATCAGGTCGCTCGACGGCGTCACCCCGGCGGCCCTCAGCGCGTCGAGATAAGAGCGCTGCTGGGCCGTCACGACCAAAGCATTCGACTGTCCGCCGGGCTGCGGCGGTCCCGGCGGCTGTGCGCCGGACTGGCCGTGCGCCGGTGTGGTCTCGGACGCCGGCAGGCCGATGGTTGCAATCATGTCGTCGCCTGCGGAACATCCGGTCAGCAGCGCAGCGGCGGAAGCTACCAATAGCGACATTGCCGGCCCAACGGACGAAGTAGCCAGGAGGGCCGTTCGCCGTACCGCGTGCTGCACCCCCTCCAAGGTACCGGCTTATCCCCGCACGACCCTGGTGGGCGAATCCGCGAGTTGCCTATTTGATGGTGGCGACGAGCTCACCTGACATCGCGGCCAGCTGCCCACTCCACGAGCCCCAGTCGTGGTTGCCGCTCGCAGGGAAGTCGAAGTGCCCGTTGTGGCCCCCCACGGAGCGATAGTGCTGATAGAACTCCCGATTCGTGCCCTGGGCGATGTCGCAGTAGCCGATCATCGCGGCGGGGTCGCTGCACCCCCCCACGGACGGGCTGTACACCCACAGTCTGGTGTTGTTATCCGCCAGCAGCTGAACGTGCGCGTTTGGTGAGTGCCACTTCCACCGGCCCAACTGTGGCAAGCCCCACATGTTGCGGGTATCGACGCCGCCGAACTGCGCCAAGCCCGCGGTGATCGCGCCGTCCACCCCGGTCCGCTCCGGTGTGAGGAACCCCGACAGCGACCCGGCGTACCGATAGCGGTCGGGGTGGAACGTCGCGATCGTCATCGCGCCGGTGCCGCCCTGCGCGGCGCCGACGATGCCGTGGCCGCTCGGTGCCAAGCCCTTGTTGGCCGCCAGATAGTTGGGCAGTTCGTCGGCCAGGAACGTCTCCCACTGCCGGCTGCCGTCCTGTTCCCAGTTGGTGTAGAGGCTCCACGCACCACTCGCCGGTGCGGCCACCGAGATGCCCGACCCGGCGAGCGTGTTGATCGCGTTGCCCGCCGTCACCCAGTTGCTTACGTCCGGTGCCGCGTTGAAGGCGTCCAGCAGGACGACGGCGTGCGGCCCACCGGCCTGGAAGGCGACCGGGATATCACGGCCCATCGCGGCCGACGGCACCATCAGGTACTCCACGTCGGCGTTGGCGGTGGCCGACGACGCCGTCCACAGCCCGGCGGCCAGCGCCGCGGCAAGGATCGCTCGGATAACCCCACGCATCTACCCCACCTCACGTCGTCGGCTGTACCCGCCGTATACAACCACATCAACGCGAAGGGGCGCGCCGGAAATGGCTGACGGCGGCAACCCCCGCGAGGGGATCGCCGCCGTCGACCACGTATCTAATTAGTTGCCGGCCTCCGCAGGGGCGGCCTCCGCAGAGGCGGCCGCCACCGGAGCGGACGGTTGCGGCACGGCACCCAGCACGCGCTGGATGTCCGGCTTCATCTGCTGCAGCTGCGATCCCCAGTAGCTCCACTGGTGCGTGCCGTTGGACGGGAAGTTGAACACACCGTTCTTGCCACCCGCTGCGATGTACTGCTCCTGGAACGTCTTGTTCGTCCGCAGGGTGAAGCCCTCGAGGAACTTCGCGTTGAACAGGTTGCCCGCGCTGGTTCCGGCGTCCAGGTCGGACGGCTTGCCGTCACCGCAGTAGACCCAGATCCGGGTGCCGTTGGCGACCAGCTGCCCGATGTTGACCATCGGGTCGTTGCGCTTCCACGCCGGGTCGCTCGACGGACCCCACATGTCCTCGGCCTCGTAGCCGCCGGCGTCACCCATCGACAGGCCGACCAGCATCGGCCACCAGCCCTCGGACAGGTTCAGGAAGCCCGACAGCGAGGCGGCGTACTGGAACTGCCCGGGGTGATAGATCGACAGGGTCAGGGAGGTCGAACCGGCCATCGAGAGGCCCACCGCGGCGGTCCTGCTCGAGTCAACCCCCTTGTTGGCGGAGAGGTAGCCCGGCAGCTCACTGGTCAGGAACGTCTCCCACTTGTAGGTGGAGCAGCCCGCCTTACCGCATGCCGGCTTGTACCAGTCGGTGTAGAAGCTCGACTGGCCGCCGACCGGCATGACCACTGCCAGGCCGGAGTCGAGGTACCACTCGAACGCGGCGGTGTTGATGTCCCAGCCGTTGAAGTCTTCTTGCGCACGAAGGCCGTCGAGAAGGTACACCGACGGTGCGTTCGGTCCACCGCTCTGGAACTGGACCTTGATGTCACGGCCCATCCCCGCGGACGGAACCATCAGGTACTCGACCGGCAGACCCGGACGAGAGAAAGCCCCTGCAGTCGCCGAGCCTCCGGCGACACCGACCAGGGCGGGCAACACGGCAGCCACCATGGCTGCGACCGTGAGCCGGCGCGCCCAGGCGCCGCGCATCTTCCCAACGAAAGTCATGCTTCTACCTATCCCATCTCTTGTATGCCGCACTACAGACCTGCTGCGTGCCCGTGTAGTCAACCACACGAGCGTGTGATTCCTCTCTTCAAGCGTGTGTCGTCCCTGGTCACCCCTTATCCGTTAAGGGTCGCAATCAGGTCTGGTTTCAGTGTTTGCAACTGCGCAGCCCAGTACGGCCACGCGTGATTACCCGCGGGCGGAAACTGGAAGGTGGCGTTGCGGCCGCCCGCCTTGGCGTAGGCGTCGGCGAAGTCCTTGTTGCTCTTGATGGCCATGCCTTCGAGGCTGTCGGCGTTGAACTTCTGGTTCGGGTCGGCGTTCACGTCGAGCGGGGTGCTACCACCCGGCGCGCAATAGATCCACAGCCGTGTGCCGTTGGCCACGATTCGCGACACCTGCTTGATCGGGTCGTTGCGCTTCCACGCCCCGTCCCACGGTGCGCCCCACATGTTGTCGACGTTGTAGCTGCCCGCGTCGAGCATCGCGACGCGGATGGCCTGCTGCATCAACACCGCCGAGGGGTTGAGGAAGCCCGACAGCGAGGCCGCGTATTTGAACTGTCCGGGGTGATACGCCGAGAGAACCAGCGCCGCACCGCCCGACATCGACAGCCCGACAACGCCGTTGCCGGTCATGGAGACCTGCTTGTTGGCGGCCAGCCACTGCGGAAGTTCTCCTGTCAGAAAGGTTTCCCACTTATAGGTGTAGCCCTGGTTGTTGAAGCTCGACGGCGAGTACCAATCGGAGTAGAAGCTGGACTGGCCGCCGACGGGCATCACCGCAGCGACCCCGGAGTTGTAGAACCACTCGAACGCCGGGGTTTCGATGTCCCAGCCGTTGTAGTCGTCTCGGGCGCGCATCCCGTCGAGCAGATAAACGGCCTTCTGAACACCGGGCGGCGCTGGCGCCGGAGCGCCTTCGGGGCTGGCGGCCGGTGCCGGTGCCGGTGCGATTGCGGGCTGGTACTGCACGCGGATGTTGCGGCCCATCGACGTCGAGTAGACGTCGAGGTACTCGACCGGCAAACCCTCACGCGAGAAGGCGTTGGCGCTCGGCACATTTCCCGCGACGGCCGTTAGAGCCGGAAGCGTCAAAACGGCGGCCATCGCTGCGACCGTGCTGCGGAGCCAAATTCGCACAGCGTTGCCACCCGATGTCCTACGCATCAGCTGCTCGTACCATCCGTTCATATGTCCGGCGCCGTATGAACGGCGGTCCCGCGACTGGTGTATCGGCCCGATGGGGCTGCGGCGTTACCAATGAACTACAAAACCCAGCCAGCTGACAAATCGCTGACGGTCACGGCCCCGTTGCCGGCAAGCCAGTGTAAGGGGTGCCCGTCGATTCAGGCACCTCCAGCCCGCATCGCACGAGTTCGTACAGCGGCACCCGATCGATCCGGTAATCGGTGAACTCGAACGCGTGCAGCAGGTTTGACGTGAACCGCCGTGGCCCCATCGGCCCGCGCACCGAGGCGAGCATGGCCTCGGTCCCCGGGCATTTCAGCGCCGCCTCGGCCTGTGCCACCCAGTCCTGATCGATGTAAGGCGGAATGTAGGGGTAGGTCTTGAGGAACGGCCCCTCGGCAACCGCCCAGTCCGGGAACAGGTTCTTGTCGTGGCCGATGCGGCCATCTTCAAGCCGCGCCGTATGCGCCGCCAGCGGGTTGGCCAGACCGATCTGATCGATGACCCGCACGTCGAGGCCGACCGTCATACCGAGCATGCCGAGGTTGGTGAAAAACACTGTGTGCGGACCATTTTGGTCCTTCTTCGCCTCGGGCTGCGCGTCCGGAGGCGGGGGCGGCGGTGGTATCGCGGGCACCACCTCCCATTGGTCATAGTTGCCAGACGGCAGCAGAAGCGCACCGTCGGGAGTGTTGTCCAACGCTTCGAGCACCGACCGCATCCGTGGGTAGTCGAGATAGTCAGCGGCCGTCGTTGGGTGCGCGTTGCCGGTGGCTTGGGCATAGAACCGTCGCTCGTCGACGATGCCGGAGTAGGTGACGCGGGTGGCGTCGGATCCCATGCCAGGCGAGTTCGCCGCCCACAGCGACCAGGCGGCCACCGCCAGCCACAACACGCTGGTGGCCCCGACGAACAGGTACCCCGCGCCGCGCGCCATGCGGGTTCCGTCGGGCAGGACGACGGGAATCACCGCCACCGGGATCAGCAGGCAGAACAGCGGCGTCAGCAACACTCTGCCGTGCATGAAATCGCCGCCCTGACGCAGCCAGTAGATGGCCTGCAGTAGCCCGCTGACGATGATGAAAATAACCACGGCGGCCGGGCTTTGCACCATGCGCGCCAGCCATCCGTACCCCGGCGCAATTGTTCGGCGCTTCCACCAGGACCGCCCACGGTTGATCAGCACCATGAGCGCCAAGCCCGCCAACAAGATGGCGGGCGCCCACAACAGGTATGGCTGATTGAAGTTGGCCAGATAGATGAACCCTTGCGGCCATTTGGATCCTGAGGCGTCCTTCGCGAGTGCAGCGCCGGGGAATATCAGGCCGTAGTAGCCCATTCGGAAGATCTCATAGCCGACCGGGAGCAGGCCGCCCGCGACGACGATCAATGCGCGGCGTCGCCATCCCCGGGCCGCCACGAGCATCATGATCAGCGCCAGCCCGCCGATCAACGCCAATTCCGGGCGCACCAGCACGCTCAATCCCGCGACGAAAGCCAGTGCGCCGTCGAAGAATGGGCTGACGGCCTTCTGCGGTCCTGCCGGCACTACAGGCCCCCGCATCGGCGCTCTGCGAATGACGGGCGGACCGGGGCCCCGCGTCATCGCCGGACGAGCCGGGGCGGAGTAGGCGCGGGGCGCCTGCGACCACACGACCATCATCCACCACAGCAGGCCGAGATAGGCCAGTACCAAACCATTTTCGAGTCCGGAGGTGGCGAAGTCGCGGGCAGGCGGCACCGCGATGTAGACCAGTACGCCCGCGGGCAGCAGCAGCGCGTGCCGGCCATGCAGGCTCGGCGCATGGAGCCTTGCCGTGCCGAACATGGCGAGTACCACACCGGCGACGCTGAGCGCCAGCGCGAGGACCAATGCCACGTACTCCAGCCGGACAGGGCCGCCGATCAGCCCGCCGAGGTAGATCAGATAGGTCCACACGGTTGACGTGTTCGCCTCGACACGCTCGCCCGCGTTAAAGACAGGGCCGTTTCCGGCCAACAGGTTTCGTACTGTGCGCAGGACAATGAGCCCGTCGTCGGCGATCCAGCGCCGCTGCCAGGCGCCCCAGCCGAACATCGCAGCGACGGCCAGCACGCTCACCCACAGGCTGATCCGGACGGTGGCGTCATACCGAAACGCCGGCCAGCGGGCCAGCCGGCCCGCAACCGTCGCTGTCGCTCGGTCAGCCGAGAAGGATTGCCGCACTCAAGGTCCCGATCCACGCGACTGCGAGAAGCTGCAGCACACGGTCACCCAGCGCGATCTCCTCCGGTTCGCCGGCCTGGCCGCCGTCGACGTCGACCGCGTAGCGTAGGGTCGCGATGGTGAACGGGATCATCGACACCACGAACCACGAGGTGCCCCCGGTGTCGTCTCGCTCGAACGCCCACAGGCCATAGCACAGCACCAACGCAGTCGCCGACATCGTCCACACGAAGCGCAGATACGAGCTGGTGTAGCTCTCCAGCGACTTGCGGATCTTGGCGCCGGTGCGTTCGGCGAGCTGCAACTCCGCATACCGCTTACCGGCCGCCATGAACAGCGAGCCGAACGCCATCATCAGCAGGAACCATTGCGACAGCGGGACATCCGCGGCGACGCCGCCTGCGATGGCGCGGATCAGGAAGCCCGACGAGACAATGCAGATGTCGATCACGGGCTGGTGCTTGAGGCCGAAGCAGTAGGCCAGCTGGATGGCGATGTAGACGGCCATCACCAGGGCCAGGTTCGGTGTCACGAACCACGAGATGGCCAGCGACACAACGATCAGCACCACTGCAAGGGTGTAGGCGAGCCATTCCGGCACCACCCCGGCCGCAATCGGGCGGAAGCGTTTGGTCGGGTGCTGGCGGTCGGCCTCGACGTCGCGAGCGTCGTTCACCAGATACACCGCAGAAGCGCCGAGGCTGAACACGACGAACGCGAGCAGCACCTTGATCAGCACTTCGCGGTAGTCGTACGCGTAGCGAGCGTCGCCCAGTGCGGCCACCGGCGCGGCGAATACCAGGACGTTCTTCAGCCACTGCCGGGGACGGAGCGCCTTGACGAGTCCGGTGGCGAGGTTTTTCGGGGGACCCGTGACCGCTGCCGGTTCTTCGCTCATCTGCGTTGCGCTCTCTGCCGGACTCTCCCGTGAAATGCTCATGACTCTCCTGAAGTCCGGTCCGCGACGGTGCCGACCGCTTTCGCGACAGCCGCCCCGACCACCACGCCAGTCAGCACGTCGCTGGGGTAGTGCACACCAAGAACCAAGCGGGACAACGCCATCGGTGGTACAAGAAGCACCGGCAACGGCAGTCCGGTGGTCCGGGCCAACAGCATCGACGCTGCGGTGGTTGACGTGGCGTGTGCCGAGGGGAAGCTCAGGCGGCTCGGTGTCGCGACGTTCACCGCGACCTCAGGGTGGTGCGGCCGTTCGCGGCGCACCACGCGCTTGATCAGGACGGCCGACGCGTGGGCGATGAACGCCCCGGCGCCGGCGGCCAGCCATGCCCGACGCCGGCCCGGCTGCAACAGCGCGCCCAGCACCGCGACGGCCACCCAGCCGATGCTGTGCTCACCGAAATGCGAAAGCGCCCGCGCACCGGCCAGCACACCGGGCCGGTCGGCCAGCGCCGACTGCACGGCCACCAGCGCGGCCTCCTCGCCGCGCGGGCTATCAACCATTGGACGGCGCCGATTCCAGAAGCACCGTCTCCCACTTCTGCTTGCTCGACAGCGCCGGCAGCGCCTCGCGGTAGACCTTGCGCATTCGGTTGAACTTGCGGGCGAGTCGCACGTGTTGGCGCATCGAAGCACGAAGCAGCGCAAACATTTTCGCGCGGTCACGCTGCCGGTAGACCACGCCGCGGCCATCAGCGGTGGTGACGGTGACACCGTCGACCTTGCACAGCAGGAACCACCGCGCGTCCTGTGTCGCCACGTTGAGCTGCGGACGCTGATGGTGCGCCGGCTCGTGCGCCTTCAGCTGATGAAGCACGCCCCTGGCGAGCCGGATCGCAATGCGTGTCGGGTGGGTCGGGATCTTCACCTTCTTACGGCGCTTGTCCGAGGGCACCGGCAGCGCGGTCGCGCCGGGCAGCACCACCGCGTCCGGATACTGCTCGCGCATCTTTCGCACGTCGGGCAGCGCAGACTCGAGGATCGAGAAGATATGCTCGGGCCCGGCCAGGAAATCGGCCATCGCCTTGTTCTGGATCGCAACCGTCGAATACTCAAGGCACAGAAGATGTTTGATGGTGGCCTTGATCGACGAGCCAAGCAGGCCACCAACGTTGCCGTCCCAGTGCATGGCGGCAACCACCAAGCGGTTACGCAGGTGGAAGTAGGCCTGCCAGTCGATGGCGTCGTCCTTATCGCTCCAGGCCATGTGCCAGATCGCGGCGCCCGGCAGGGTCACCGTGCCGTAGCCGTGCTCGGCGGCACGCAAGCCGTAGTCCGCGTCGTCCCACTTGATGAACAGCGGCAGTGGTTGGCCGAGTTCCTCGGCGACCTGACGCGGGATCATGCACATCCACCAGCCGTTGTAGTCGACGTCGATGCGGCGGTGCAGGATCTGGCTACGCTTGTTGTCGTCGCTCAACGGGTACTTCGCGAAGTTGTGGTCGTACTCCGTGTGGGGCGCATTGGTCCACATGAAGTTCTCTTGGTCGACGATCTCACCCATCACATGCAGATGCGACGGCTCCTGCAGATTGAGCATCTGGCCACCGACGAGCGTGGGCGACTTGGCGAACCGGTTCATCGCCAGTGCCCGCAGCACCGAGTCCGGCTCGATGCGAATATCATCGTCCATGAACAGGATCTGTTCACAGTCAGTGTTTTTCAGCGCCTCGTACATCACCCGGCTGTAGCCGCCGGAGCCGCCGAGGTTGGGTTGGTTGTGGATCGACAGCCGGTCTCCCAACGGCGCCGCGGCCGCGGCGAAACCAGGATGATCGACGGCCTTCTTGGTGCCCTGATCCGACACGATCACGGCGCCAATCACCTCGTCCACCAGGGGATCCGACGTAAGAGCGGCCAGCGCGTTGACACAATCCGATGGCCGGTTGAAGGTCGGAATTCCGACCGCGACGCTGGCTCGGCCGGGGGCAGGCACCGGTGCATACCAGCCGGCACTGTGCACGGTGACGGTGGTGTCGGTGGTGATGTCGAACCAGATCCAGCCGCCGTCCTCGAATGGATCCAGCCCGATCTCGAACTCGACGGAGGCGCTGGCGCCGACTCCGGATCCAGTGGCCGGCTCAGCGGGATCGCCACTGGAGACCGGGGCGCCGCCCACGGTGATTCGGGCGCCTGTTGCCTTGGAGCGATAGACGTCGACGCGGGCGCTGCCGGTGAGCTCGACGCGCAGCACCACCGACTCGAGCGCCGACCAGCGCCGCCAGTAGCTGGCAGGGAACGCATTGAAGTACGTCGCGAACGACACCTCGGACTCCGCGCCGATCTCCAGCGTGGTGCGGGTCGGCGGATGCGCCCGGCGGGCGTTGGTTTCCGATTCCTCTATATACAGTTTGCGGACGTCGAGCGGCTCGCCCGGGCGCGGCAGGATGACCCGCGCCAGCAGACTGACCGCCCTGGAATCTGTCGCGTCGAGAGCGCCGGACGGGATGTCGCTCATGCTCTGTTGCTTTCTGTGCTGTCACTCAGCGGGGCGCCGTCACGTAGGTGCGGCGCCAGGGTGTTTTCGTACGTGTTCAGCGCGCTGGCGATGGCCATGTGCATATCGAGATACTGGTAGGTGCCCAGTCGTCCCCCGAACAACACCTTCTCCGACGCCGTCTCGGCCTTGGCCCTGGCCCGGTAGGCGGCCAGCAACGCACGGTCGGATTCGGTGTTGATCGGATAGTAGGGCTCATCGTCGTCCTCGGCGAACCGGGAGAACTCGCGCATAATCACCGTCTTGTCGGTGGGGTAGGCCCGCTCCGGGTGGAAATGACGGAACTCGTGGATGCGGGTGTAGGGCACGTCGATGTCGTTGTAGTTCATGACGGGGGTGCCTTGAAAATCACCGCAGTCGCTCAATACCTCGACCTCGAAATCCAGTGTGCGCCAGCCGAGCCGGCCCTCGGAGTAATCGAAGTAACGGTCCAGCGGCCCGGTGTACACGACGGGAGCAGCGGGGCTATCCGCGCGCAGGCCGTCGCGCACATCGAACCAGTCGGTGTCGAGCCGGACCTCGATGCGGTCATCGGCGGCCATGTTCTTCAGCCACGCGGTGTAGCCATTGGCCGGCAGGCCCTCGAAGGTGTCGTTGAAGTAGCGGTTGTCGAAGGTATAGCGGACCGGCAAGCGATTGATGACGGCAGCCGGAAGCTCAACAGGGTCGGTCTGCCACTGTTTGGCGGTGTAGCCCTTGACGAACGCCTCGTACAACGGGCGGCCGATCAGCGAGATGGCCTTTTCTTCGAGGTTCTGCGCATCTTCGGTCTTGATCTCGGCAGCTTGTTCCTTGATCAGCTGCCGGGCCTGATCGGGAGTGAAGTACTTGCCGAAGAACTGCGACACCAGGCCAAGACCCATCGGGAACTGGTAGGCCTGCCCGTTGTGCATGGCGAAGACGCGGTGCTGGTATCCGGTGAAGTCGGTGAACTGCCGCACGTAGTCCCACACCCGCTGGTTGGACGTGTGGAACAGGTGCGCGCCGTATTTGTGCACCTCGATCCCGGTCTGCGGCTCGGGCTCGGAGTAGGCATTGCCGCCGATATGCGGGCGTCGATCGACAACAAGGACACGCTTGTTCAGCTGCGTCGCCACGCGCTCGGCAATCGTCAGGCCGAAAAATCCGGAACCGACGACAAAGAGGTCAAAACGAGCTGTCATCGGCAGCAAGGGTATCCGACCGCTCTCGTCCCGCCCGAATCCGACGAAGGCGACTCAAGGTCGCAATTGGCTCACAATTCCGCATCGCCACTCTAGACCCAGTAGTCACATCAGTACCATCGATCACGTTGGCACTGATGGGCTTCAAATGACCAGGTCCGAAGCAGCTGACAGCGTTATCCCTGGGTTTGTGAAAAGCACGCCTACACACATAGTCCATATATTGAGGAGACTTCCGTGCCGAACCGACGTCGACGCAGGCTCTCGACAGCCACCAGCGCAGTCGTTGCCCTGGCAGTCGCAAGTCCAGTCGCAGTAGTCGCCATGTCGGATTTGTCCGCAAGCACCAAGCCCGCGCCGCAGCACCGCGAATTCGTCCAAGCCGCGATGATCACCGACCTGCCCAACGAGCTGCTATCGGCGCTGTCCCAGGGCCTGTCGCAGTTCGGCATCAACCTGCCGACGAGTCTGTTGACCGGTCCAGGCTCGACGACGCCTCCGGTGGTCACCACTCCGGGTCTGACCACGCCGGGTCTCACCGCCCCGGGCCTGACCGCACCGGGCGCCAGCCTTTCGCCGCTTACCGCGACCGGGCCGGCGCTGACGGATCCCGCGCTGGCCAACCCAGCACTGACCAACCCGGCGCTCACCAGCCCGATCGGCACACCGCCGCTTGGTGCGGTCCCTCCGGCGCCCGACCTGACGACCCCGGGCCTTACGACACCGCCTGCGTCGATCGACCCGGCGCTCACGCCGATCTCCACCACGGGCCTGCCGAATGAGGTGCCGATCTCGGCGCCGATCGGGCTGGATCCCGCGGCAGGCACCTATCCCATCCTCGGCGACCCGTCGCTGGCGACGATGCCGGCCAGCACGGGAAGCGGCGGATTGATCGGCGACCTGTCCAGCATGGCCAACGAGCTGGGCGCAGGCCAGGCGATCGACTTGCTCAAGGGAATGGTGATGCCGGCGATCATGTCGGCCGTCAAGCCTCCGGCCGCACCGGCTGCCGCACCCGCCGCCCCGGCTGCGGCCGCCGCGTCGATCGCGCAGGCCGCCGGAACCACGGCGCCGGGAGCCTGACCGTCGCCGGTCCTGCCGTAATCAGTCCTGTCACCTAGACGGCACCGCAGAAGCCGACGCTGCGCTCTGCGGTGCCGTTGCAGGATGTGTGGGCCCGCCATCTATTAGGGCCAAGTACCGTGTCGGAACACCAGTAACAACTGACACATACGTAACATCAGCCCGTGCCGTGCCGTCGCCCTGCGCCGTCGTTGCTGTTCACCGCCATCGCGGCGACGGTCGTCATGCTGCCGTGGGCGATCACCGGGCTTCCGGGCGACGACGATGAGCGGCCGTCCCTCGACGCCCCCCAACTGGCGCAACAGCCGCTGACCGGCCTCGGCGGTGGCGAGACGATCCGCGAGATCCACCAGGACACCCCCTTCTCGATGGTCGCGCTGACCATCGAGAACGGAGGGGACCTCACCGGCACATCGGCCCGGATCCGGGCCAAGAAAGCCGACGGCACGTGGGGGCCGTGGTACGAGTCCGAGGCGCTGGAAGGCGTCGGTCCCGAGAGTTCTGAATCGTCAGGCCCGCGCGGCACCGAGCCGGTCTTCATCGGCCGCACCACCACCGTGCAGATCGCCGTCACACGGCCCGCGGGCGCTGCGCCAACGGGGCGCGGAGCGACCGCCGAGCCGACCAAGCCGGGACTCGGATACGTGCCCGCCAACGTCGAGCAGCCGTTCGGCCAGAACATCAACGCCGTGCTGATCAGCCCGCCGCAGGCGCCGATCGACAGCTTGCCGCTGCCCAGCGCAGTCACCGCGCCCGGCGTTGCGCCGCACATCATCAACCGCGCGCAGTGGGGCGCCGACGAGTCGATGCGCTGCGGAAATCCTCGGTACGACAAAGGAATTCGGGCCGGCATTGTGCACCACACTGCCGGAAGCAACGACTACGCCCCGCAGGATTCGGCGGGAATCGTCCGTTCTATCTACGAGTACCACACCCGCACCCTGGGCTGGTGCGACATTGCCTACAACGCGCTGGTCGACATTTACGGCCAGGTCTTCGAGGGCCGGGCGGGTGGCATGGACAAACCGGTCGAGGGGGCGCACACCGGTGGGTTCAACCGCGACACCTGGGGTGTGGCGATGATGGGCAACTTCGACGTCGTGCCGCCGACGCCGATTCAGTTGCGCACCACGGGCCGGCTGTTGGGCTGGCGACTCGGCATCGACCACCTGAATCCTCTGGGCACCGTGGTACTCGCCTCGGCGGGCGGTTCGTTCACCAAGGTTCCATTCGGCGCGACCCCGACGCTGCCGACGATCTTCACCCATCGCGACGTCGGCAACACCGAGTGTCCCGGCAATGCGGGATATGCGGTCATGGGCCTGATCCGGGACATCGCGGCACGGTTCAACGATCCGCCGGGACCCGCCGACCTGGCGGAGTCGCTGCGCGGCGGGGCGATCTTCGCGCGGTGGGAGTCGATGGGCGGGATGAACAGCCCACTCGGCGCGCCGAAGTCACCGGAAGCCTCGGGCGAAGGGCCGACGCGGTACGTCACCTTCGACAAGGGCGCCGTCTACTGGTCACCGCAGAGCGGGGCCGAGCCCGTCACCGGAGCGATATACAAGGCGTGGGGGTCGCTGGGCTTCGAGCGCGGCGCGCTGGGCCTGCCGACCAGCGGGGAGATCCAGGAGCCGCAGTGGATCGTGCAGAACTTCCAGCACGGCACGCTGAACTTCGACCGCGAGAAGGGCACGGTGACCCGGGTCATCGACGGCGTGCCGATGGAGTTGCCGCCGCCGACGAGCGACGGGGCGCCGATCCAGCTCGAGCGGTTCAGCCCGGCCATCAACCCGACCTAACTTCTGTCCCAATGGCTCTCTCTTGCAATGGATTAGGCCGATAACAACAACCCGAACAAGGCACCGCTTAGTGGTTGATCCTACGGCTGGTTGGCACCCTGCCTGCTTGATGTCGTCAGCGGCGGAACCTGAAAGCCATCCGCGACAGCATGCCGTCGTGGAGCGTCAGCGTGTGCAGCAACACCGCCGAGATGTGCGCGGCGACGGCGACCACGAGCGCGTAGGCGATGAGCGAATGTGTTTGGCGCAGAACCGCAAACAGCTCCGCGCTAAACGGTGCGATCGGCGGGATGCGCACGGACCCGAACACGACGATGGGCCTCCCACTGGCGGACACCATCGCCCAGCCGACCAGGGGTTGTACGACCAGTAGCGCGTACATCGAAAGCTCGGAGAGCACGACGAGGTTGCGTTCCACCGACCCGACCGAGTGCGGCAGCGCGGGCGCCCGATGGGTGAGTCGGTTAACGATGCGAACCAACACCACCAGGAGGATCGTGATACCGAGGGTCTTGTGGATCATGAGCAGCCGGGTGTAGTCGTCGGTCGAAGTGACCATCACGAAACCGATGAACAGCGTTGTGAAGACCAAAATGGCGGTCAGCCAGTGCAACACCCTGGTCAACACCGTGTGCCGGGTCTGCTCCCGACCGCGGTACATCACGCGATCCCGTCCACCTGGATCACGGGCAGCAACGCGGGTTCACTCGAGCGCTTGCGATACGACGCCCCGTATACGGCGGAGCGTGCGCTCAGCAGCGGATCGTCTGACGGCTCGATGCCATCCGGCAACACCATCGGATCGAAGTTGATGTCACGTGCATTGCCCGGCCGGTCGGAATCGATCGACGTCAGCGTCAGCACCCCGGCGTCAACTGCCCTACGATCGGCGGGCCAGGGCAGCGTCGCGTCGTGCGCGGGATCCGATGGCCCCCCCACGGTGAGCAGCAGTCGCCAGCGCAGCTGTCCCGAACGCATCTGTCGGATCAGCGGGGCGAAAAGTCCGTTGAGGCCCGTCGACGGCGGCAGCGAGCGTTGCAGCGGAACGAATGACCACCGCACGGGTGTGCGCTCCCCCGCCTCGTTGACGAAGATGAACGTGATGAGGCTGCGGTATGTGCTGTCCGCGAATCCCGGCGAGGGTGGGTGTTGGTCGATGATCGCCATCGCCCGGGCAGTCTCTGGATGCTTGGCCAAGAATTGCGACATGACCGCGGAATCTGGCTTGCCCGTGGCGGGCACCGCCTTGGAGGCGAGCAGCCGGTGATAGAAGCCCTGCGCTGAACTATCAGGAAAAACAGGAAGATTGAGCATGGCCGTGCGCCACTGCTCTTCACCGGGGAAGCCGAACGCCAACCCGAGCCCGCGAGCGGTCGCCGCCGAATCGACCGCGCCGGGGTTGCCGCCGGACAGCGAGAATCGCCCGACGACCGGCGTGCGCCCCTGGCGGAAAACCGCCGCCCTGGAGAGCTCGCGCCCATTGCCGTTGCTGTCGAAATATCCCGCGACGACCACACCCTTTGCGTGGTTCTTGCGGAATCCGAGTTGGCGGCCGAACACCGTCAGGAAGCCGTCGAGGAACACCTGCGGTGTCAGCCGCGCGGGGCCGATCCGGTTGTTGGCGTAAAGGAACCCGCCGAGGTCGACTGCCAGAAATCCGGCCACCACCGCCCCGCCGAGCAACAGCTTGCGCCTGCTGATGGGCACACCGTTCCACGTCGGCCTTCGCTCGCGCTGTTCGGTCATCGCTATCTGTGACGTGCAAGTACTCCGAATTATTTCGACGGGCGAGTTGAGGGACGTCGCTCACACTACGCCCGCGACTTGCCAGTCCAGCTGGCCAGTGCGACGCGCTCGCCGCGCCGACGTCGCCGCGATGAACCCAGGTCGCTTCCAAGCCGTTGAGCAATGATGAAAGGAGTACGGCCATGTTCCTGCACCGCCTGGCGTCCGTCGTCACCGGCCTTCCCAACGTGCAGGCGACGCGCCCCGGACCCTGACCTTGCAGGGCTCAACACAGATAAGGAGAGATCCAGCACGATCATCACGCGGACAACCCCTCAGCACATCGACATCAAATCAACTCACCCAAGGCGGCGAACTGAAATGACCGAGAAGAATGGAGCAGAAGTTATTGACATCGTTGAGCGGTTCGACTTCAACCTCGGCAGCGCTATCGAATGCATTGCCCGCGTCGGCCGCGAACCGGGACCGGGCATCATCGCCGATCTTGAAAGAGCTCAATGGCATCTGGAACGTGAAATCAAACTGATCAAACAAGACCGCGAAGAAGCTGCGTCGTCGTCTCAGTCTTCGGCCATCCCACCCGCTTCACAGGTTTGTGAACTAGGCAAAAGTCAACAGAACGGCAATATCTGGCAAGACAGGATGGGCGACAAGTACCGGTTCTACAGCGGCCAATGGGAATACCAGACCGCGGGTCAAGACAACTGGGAACCAGTACGTTTCCCTGAAATTCTCACCGGCTTCGGGCCATACACACCAGTCGTCGATTCCTAACGTCCTAGCTGGAGGAACCAGGATCTCTCCGTACCACGACGACGTCGTCAACCGAAACCGGCGTCGCCTGGTGGCCGTCCGTTGCGCTCGCCTTCAAAGCCACCAGCGTTCGAGGACGCGGGCCAAGCCGTCGTCGGTGTTGGGCGCGGTGACCTCGTCGGCCGCCGCCACAGCCTCCGGATGCGCGTTGCCCATTGCCACGCCCAGCCCGGCCCAGTGCAGCATCGGAATGTCGTTGGGCATATCGCCGAACGCCACGACGTCCTCGGCGGTGATGCCCGCGGGCCTGGCAAGCTCTTCGACCCCAGTGGCCTTGCTGATGCCCAGCGGCACGATCTCGACAAGGCCGTTATTGGTGGAGTAGGTGATATCACCTTCCAGCCCAACATGTTTGGCTAACTCGGCGGCCATGTCAGAGCTGCTTGCGCCGGCCTTTCGAATGAGCAACTTCACCGCCGGCGCGCTGAGCAGATCCTCGATCGACACCTCGGTGTTGTCCGGGTTGAGCCAGGCATGCTCGTAGCCAGGTGAGCTGACGAACTGCGGAGTCGCGGCGTCGTGGGCGCTGCGGCCGACGCGTTCGACGGCCAGGCCGGCGCCCGGAATGACGCGGGTGGCGATCTCGGCGAGCTCCCCGAGCACATCGGCGGACAGCGTGCGGGCCGTCACGATGCGATCGGCCGACGGGTCATAGATCACGGCGCCGTTGGCGCACACCGCCATTGGCGCGAAACCCAGCGCATCGACAATCGGTCGCACCCAACGCGGCGGCCGGCCGGTGGCAAGCACGAATACGACCCCGGCGTCGACGGCGGCAAGTACTGCAGCGCGGGTGCGCGCGGTGATGTTCTCGTCGTCATCGAGCAGCGTGCCGTCCACATCGGAGGCAATCAATGCGGGCATGCCCATCAGCGGCTCTTGGCCTCACGCTCGGCCCGCTTGCGCGCCCGCTCGGCCAGCTCCGCCTCCTCGAGCACCTTCGCCTCCTCCATCGTCGGTGCAGAGCCGCCGAGCCGACGCGGCACCCAGTATGCGCCTTCCGGATGCGGGTACTCCTGCTGGACTTTTCGCAACAGTGTGTTCATCGCTTCACGCATCGCAGCACCGGTCTCATCGATCGACTCGGTGGCATACAACGGCGTACCCACCGCGACGGTGATCGGAATCCTCTTGCGCCCCAAGTTTCTTGGATGGTCCTTGGTCCACATTCGCTGCGCACCCCAGACGATCATCGGCACGATCGGAAGCTCGGCATCGCGAGCCATGCGTGCGGCGCCGGTCTTGAACTCCTTGAGTTCGAAGCTGCGGCTGATGGTGGCTTCGGGATAGACGCCGACGATCTCCCCGGCCTGTAGTCGCTCCACCGCGGCCGCGTAGGCGCTTCCCCCGGCGCCACGGTCCACCGGAATGGTCTTGGAGTGCTTGATCAGAAAGTTGACGACCGTCACGTCTTGCATTTCGGTCTTGATCATGAACCGCAGCCGGCGGTGCCGGTGATACGCCGCGAGCGCCGCAGGAAACCAGTCGACATAACTCGTGTGGTTGATCGCAATCACGGCCCCGCCGCGTTCCGGGATGTTCTCCAGACCGAGATAGGTGATCCGGGTCCCGATGGCCCTGGTCGCCAGGCTGACTGCAATCTCCAGCGTGCGGAAGACCGGCTCCATGCCGCGCTACCCCGGCGCTCCGGCGGGGCCGGACCGTTCCGCGCGGCGGGCCGCCTTCTCGGCGGCCTCGTCGGCGTCCATCTGGTTGGCCTCGGCCAGCGACGGCGCTCCGCCGCCCAGCCGGTGCGGCACCCAGAACTCGCCCGGCGGATGCGCGCCGTAGGCGTCCTGCACCTGCTCCAGCAGGTGCTGCATGCGCGAATGCAGCAGCGCGGTCAGCTCCGTCGCCGGCAGGGTCGGGGCGATCGGCTCACCGACGGCAACCGAGATCGGGACCTTCGGGCGCCACATCTTCTTCGGATGCCCCTTGGTCCAGACGCGCTGTGCCCCCCAGACGATGTGCGGGACGATCGGCACGTCGGCCGCGATCGCCATGCGCGCCGCACCCGACTTGAACTGTTTGATCTCGAAGCTGCGGCTGATCGTGGCCTCGGGATAGACGCCGACCAGTTCGCCCTCTTTGAGCCGCCTGCACGCTTCGTCGAACGAAGCCGCGCCGCTGTCGCGGTCCACCTCGATGTGACGCAGGCTGCGCATGATCGGCCCGGTGACGTTGTGGTCGAAGACTTCTTTCTTGGCCATGAATCGCACCTTGCGGCCGAGATGCTGTTTGTAGGCGGGCAGGCCGGCGAAGGTGAAGTCGAAGTAGCTGGTGTGGTTGATGGCGACCACGGCGCCGCCGGTGCGCGGCAGGTTCTCAACGCCCGTAACGGTGAATTTCAGCCCCTGCGCCCGCCACATCAGGCGGGCGAGCTGAATGACTGTCCCGTATACCGGTTCCACAGTGCACCAGCCTAGTGCCCGCGTCCTGGACACTGAACCGGTGAGCTTTCCCATCGAATCGGTGCCCATCCCCACCGTCGTGACGCGCATTGCCGCGGGGCGCCCGGCGCATGCGGCGTGGGCCAACGAGATCGGGGGGCTGACCTTTCAGGTTGGCGACGGCGACGGCCGGGAGTTCGTCAAGGTTTCGCCGCCTCACCCGGAGGTCGACCTGCACCGGGAGGCCGCCAAACTGCGCTGGGCGGCACCGTATTTGACGGTGCCGGTAGTCCTCGGTGTTGGCCGGGACGGCGCCATGGAATGGCTACACACCGTGGGTCTCCGGGGGCGCTCGGCAGTAGATCCGCGCTGGATTGCCGAACCCCGAGCGGCGGTGCGGGCGATCGCCACCGGACTGCGCGCGATGCACGACCGGCTGCCGGTCGACTCCTGCCCCTACACATGGTCGGTGCCGAGCCGGCTCGCTGCCCTGCCCGAGTCTGCTCGGCGTCGACTGCCCGAACCACCTCCCGTCGACGAACTGGTGGTCTGCCACGGCGACGCCTGCGCACCGAACACGCTGATCGCCGACGACGGCCGGTGGTGCGGTCATGTCGACTTCGGCGAGCTCGGCATCGCCGACCGCTGGGCTGACCTCGCGGTCGCAGAATGGTCACTGGGCTACAACTACGGGGGCGACTGGCGTGCCGAGTTCTTCGCCGCCTACGGCATCGCTCCCGACGATGACCGGCTCGACTACTACCTCCGCCTATGGGACGGCGAGGAATGATTCTTCGGCGCATCGCGCTCGACCCCGAAAAGACCGCAGAAGCTTGGTATTTCGGTATCCCGGCCATTGCACAACTCGCCGATGAACCGCTCGTCCTCGACGCGGCGGTGACCGTCATCGTCGGGGAGAACGGCTCAGGGAAGTCCACGCTGCTCGAAGCCGTCGCCGCCGCCTGGGCCGCGCGGCTGGCCGGGGAGGTCAAGCACTGGGCACCGAAAGGCGGCGACGAGGACAGCGACCTGCAATGGGCCCTACGGCTGGACGACGAGTACCCCCGACCGGCGGGTGGATGTTTCCTGCGGGCCGAGGCCATGCACCAGCTATTCACCGAGGTCGACCGTGGCACGCCACACCAGGTGTTCGGCGGTGCCCTCAACGCGCGGTCGCACGGCGAATCGTTCCTGGCGTTCTTGTCCTCCCGCGATACCGAGCGGGGCCTGTTCATTCTCGACGAACCCGAAGCCGCGTTGTCGTTCAGTTCGTGCCTGCAGCTGATGGTGCTGATGGACTCACTCGTCACCGACGGATCGCAGTTCCTGCTGGCCACCCACTCGCCGCTGCTGGCCGCGTTCCCGGGTGCCACGATCCTCGAGCTCGACGAGCGCGGCCGCAGCGTCACCGCGTGGGACGACCTGTCAATGGTGGGTCATTGGCGCCGATTCCTGGACTCCCCTGACGCGTATCTACGGCATCTGTTCGCGTCCGGTTAGGCTTGGCCCCGGCGGCGCAGCGATACCCGCGAACCTCAGAAAGGACATTAGTGCAGGTCACCAGCGTCGGACATGCGGGTTTCCGGATCGACACCAAGGCCGGAAGCATCCTGTGCGACCCGTGGGTCAACCCGGCGTACTTCGCTTCGTGGTTCCCGTTCCCCGACAACAGCGCGCTGGACTGGGAAGCGCTTGGGGACTGCGACTACCTCTACGTGTCACACCTGCATCGAGACCATTTCGATCCGACGAATCTGCGCGAGCACGTCAACAAGGACGCCGTGGTGCTGCTGCCGGATTTCCCGGTGCCCGACCTGCAGCGCGAGCTGGAGAAGCTGGGCTTTCACAGGTTCTTCGAAACCACCGACTCGGTCAAGCATCGCGTCAGCGGGCCCAAGGGCGAGCTCGATTTGATGATCATTGCGCTGCGCGCCCCGGCCGACGGTCCGATCGGAGACTCGGGCCTCGTGGTCGACGACGGCGAGACGGTGTGCTTCAACATGAACGACGCGCGACCGGTGGATCTAGAGGTCCTCGACTCAGATTTCGGCCAGGTCGACGTGCATATGCTGCAGTACTCGGGCGCCATCTGGTATCCGATGGTCTACGACATGCCGGCCCGCGCCAAGGAAGCGTTCGGCACGCAGAAACGTCAGCGCCAGATGGACCGCTGCCGCCAGTACATCGCGCAGGTCGGCGCCACCTGGGTGGTCCCGTCCGCGGGCCCGCCGTGCTTCCTGGATCCCGAGTTGCGCGACCTCAACGACGACCACGGCGACCCGGCGAACATCTTCCCGGACCAGGTCGTCTTCCTCGACCAGATGCGAGCGCACGGACACGACCGCGGGCTGCTGATGATACCGGGGTCGACGGGGGACTTCACTGGCTCACAACTGAATTCGCTTAATCACCCGGTGCCCGATGAAGCTGTGCAGGCGATCTTCACGACGGGCAAGGCGGCTTACATCGCCGACTACGCCGAGCGGATGGCCCCGGTGCTGGCCGCCGAGAAAGCCAGCTGGGCGCCGGCGGCCGGAGAGTCGCTGCTGGAGCCGCTGCGGACGGCGCTTGAACCGATCATGATCCAGAGCGATCAGATCTGCGACGGCATCGGGTATCCGGTCGAGCTTCGACTCGGTCGGCAAACCGTGGTTCTCGACTTTCCGAAACGCGCGGTGCGCGAGCCGGTTCCGGACGAGAAGTTCCGCTACGGGTTCGAGATCGCCCCGGAGTTGGTGCGAACGGTGTTGCGGGACAACGAGCCCGACTGGGTGAACACCATCTTCCTGTCCACTCGTTTCAAGGCATGGCGGGTCGGTGGCTACAACGAGTACCTCTACACCTTCTTCAAGTGCCTGACCGATGAGCGGATCGCCTACGCCGACGGCTGGTTCGCCGAGGCCCATGACGACACCGCGTCAATTAGGTTGGACGGATGGGAGATTCAGCGCCGCTGCCCGCATCTGAAGGCCGACCTTTCGAACTTCGGAGTGGTCGAGCGCACCACCCTGACCTGCAATCTGCACGGCTGGCAGTGGAACCTGGAGACGGGCCGGTGCCTGACGACCAAGGGACACGAGCTTCGTTGCGAGCGAGTATGAGCGCACCACATCAGTACTACGACGACGGCCTTGTCCAGCTGGACCGCGAGGCCATCACGTTGCGGCGCTACCACTTTCCGTCGGGCACCTCGAAGGTGATCCCGCTGCGCAATGTGCGCGGATACAAGTCTGAACCGCTGGGGTTGTTCACCCATCGGTTCCGCATCTGGGGTTGTGCGGATCTGCGCCGGTGGCTACCCCTGGATGTGTGGCGCCCGATCAGGTCCACCCTGGTGACACTCGACGTCGCCGGTGCGCGGCCCAAGCCCGCATTCACACCGCAGCATCCAACGGAGTTTCTCGCGATGCTCGACGAACTGCTGGACGGTTAGTCCCGCAGTCATGCCGCCCGCTACGTCTTCGGCTCCAGCACATCCGTTCCGACGAAGGGCACCAAGGCATCCGGAATGCGCACGCTGCCATCGGGCTGCTGATGGTTCTCCAAGATCGCCACCAGCCAGCGGGTGGTCGCCAACGTCCCGTTGAGCGTGGCCGCAGTCTGCGGCTTGCCGTTCTCGTCGCGGTAGCGCACCGCCAGCCGGCGGGCCTGGAAAGTCGTGCAGTTCGATGTCGAGGTCAGCTCGCGGTAGGTCTGCTGCGTCGGCACCCACGCCTCGCAGTCGAACTTGCGCGCCGCCGATGAGCCCAAATCACCCGCCGCGACGTCGATTACGCGGTACGGCACGTCAATGTGTGCCAGCATCTCGCGTTGCCAACCCAGCAACCGGTCGTGCTCGGCTTCGGCCTCGTCCGGCTTGCAGTACACGAAGCCCTCGACCTTGTCGAACTGATGCACCCGAATGATGCCGCGGGTGTCCTTGCCATAGCTGCCCGCCTCCCGGCGGAAGCACGATGACCAGCCCGCGTAACGGAGCGGACCGTCGGACAGGTCGAGGATCTCGTCGGCGTGGTATCCGGCCAGCGGCACCTCGGAGGTGCCGACCAGATAGAGGTCGTCGGCCTCGATCCGGTACACCTCGTCGGCGTGCGCGCCCAGGAACCCGGTGCCCGCCATCACTTCGGACCGCACCAGCACCGGAGGGATGACGAGCGTGAAGCCGTTCTCGGTCGCCAGCCGCACCGCGAGCTGCATCAACCCTAGTTGCAGCAGTGCTCCCGCGCCGGTGAGGAAGTAGAACCGCGAACCCGACACCTTGGCGCCGCGCTCCATGTCGATCAGCCCCAGCGACTCGCCCAGCTCGAGGTGATCCTTCGGGTTCTCGCTGGCCGGCGGCTCACCGACGGTGTCGAGCACTGCGAAGTCGTCCTCACCGCCGGCCGGAACGCCGTCGATGATGACATTGGAGATCTCCATATACGCTGCACTGAAAGTCTTTTCGGCCTCGGCCTGCTCGGTTTCGGCTGCGTTCACCGTCTCGGCGAGCTCCTTGGCCTGCTGCAGCAGTGCGGGCCGCTCGTCCGGGCTCGCGGAGCCCACCCGCTTGCTGGCGGCCTTCTGCTCGGCGCGCAGGTTGTCGGCATTGGAGATCGCGGCCCGCCGTGCGGCGTCGGCTTCGAGCAGCGTGTCGACGAGACCAGGATCCTCTCCGCGGGCACGTTGCGACGCGCGCACCAGGTCCGGGCTTTCGCGCAGCAACTTGAGGTCGATCACGGCCGCTACCCTACTGGCACGACAGCGGCCTGCGGCACAACCCCATAACGCTACAACTGCATCACTTGTCACAGCGCCTGACACGCCTGTCACAATGGAGCGGATGTTGGAGGCACCTGAGCGTAACGACAAGCTCACCTACGGGGGGGCTGAACAGCCGTCTGAGCGGGTCGCGTGGTGGCAGAGTCTGCACGCCGCGTCGACGCGCCGCGCGCTGTTGTTGACCGCGCTCGGCGGTCTGCTCATCGCCGGTCTGATCACCGCGCTGCCGCAAGGTGAGGGCGGCAACGGCCTGACGGCCAGTTCGATCGCCCTTGGCCCGCGCGGCAACGACACGTTCGACCATGCCAAGAGCGGCAACTGCCTGAACTGGCCCGACCGCACGCCCGATGCGGCGGAGCTCGTCGATTGCCGCGACGAGCACCGCTTCGAGGTCGCGGAGTCGGTGGACATGCGCACGTTCCCGGGCAGCGAGTACGGGCTGGATGCCGCGCCGCCGTCAGCCGCGCGCATTCAGCAGATCAGCCAGGAGCAGTGCTCGGCCGCGGTGAAGCGCTACCTCGGCGCCCGTTTCGACCCCAACAGTCGCTTCACCACCAGCATGCTGTGGTCCGGCGATAAGGCGTGGCGCCAGTCGGGTGAGCGCCGCATGCTGTGCGGACTGCAGCTGCCAGGGGCCAACAATCAGCAGCTGGCGTTCACGGGCAAGGTCGCCGACGTCGACCAGTCCAAGGTGTGGCCCGTAGGCACGTGCCTGGGTATCGACCCGACCACCAATCAGCCGACCGACATACCAGTCGACTGCGCGGCGCCCCACGCCATGGAGGTCACCGGCGCGGTCAATCTCGCCGAGAAGTACCCGGCCGGGCTGCCTCCCGAACCCGAGCAGGACTCCTTCATCAAGGACGCGTGCACCCGGATGACGGATGCCTATCTGGCACCGATTGCGCTGCGTAACACCACGCTGACGCTGATCTACAGCACCATTTCGCTGCCGAGTTGGTCGGCCGGAAGCCACCAGGTGTCGTGCAGCATCGGCGCGACGCTCGGCAATGGCGGCTGGTCGACGTTGCTCAACAGCGCCAAGGGCCCGCTGATGATCAATGGCCAACCGCCGATCGCCCCGCCGGACGTTCCGGAGGAGCGGCTGAATCTGCCGCCGATTACGATGCCTGACCAGTCGTATGACAGCTCGTCGCAGGTGACGAGCACCCAGACCGCCGACGAGAGCCAGCAGACGCAGCACATGCCGCAGCAGTCGACGGGCACGACGCAGACCTCGACCGCCCCGACGACCGAAGTGCCCGCCGAAGGGGGCAACACGTTCCTCAACGGTCCGCCTCCCCCTGCGGCACCGCCGGGTGAACCCCTGCCCCCGCCGCCGGGCCCACCCCTGCCCCCACCGCCCCCTCCTGGGCTACTGCCGCCGCCCCCTCCTTGGCTACTGCCGCCGCCCGCTCCACCGCCACCGCCACCGGCAGAACCCGCACCGCCGCCGCTCGGCCCACCGCCAGGTGAGCCGACGGTGCCGCCGCCGCCACTGCCGGTGCCGTAGCCGCGTGGCCGTGCGGATGTCTCCGCAGCGGTTTGACGAACTGGTGTCGGATGCACTCGACCTGATTCCTCAGGAGCTCGCGGCGGCGATCGACAACGTCGTCGTTCTGGTGGAGGACCGCGATCCGGATGAACCGGACCTGCTCGGCCTGTATCACGGGATCGCCTTGACCGAGCGCGATTCGTGGTATGCGGCCGGGTCCCTGCCGGACACCATCACGATCTACCGAGAAGCGCTGCTCGAGGTCTGCGACAGCGAAGACGAGGTGGTCGACGAGGTCGCCATCACCGTGATCCACGAGATCGCCCATCACTTCGGCATCGACGACGACCGGCTACACGAACTGGGCTGGGGATGAGCGCTTGCGCGAAGACCAGACGTTGGGGATAAGTCGCCGGCACCGCCGCGCGGCACCCACGCCATGTCGGCTTCCAGTGCTATGAACGGACCATGAGCAGCGAATGCCGCGACTGCCTGGCGGGGCTGGAGCACTGCCACGGTGCCGTCATTCTCCACGCCGGATATCGGTCCGAATGCACCGAGGAGGGCTGTGTCACCCCCGAGGCGGTGCACGCCCTGCGCATCGACTGTGACGCGATCGGGTGCAGTTGTCCCGTCGCGGTATCAGCCCATCGGGTCGGCTGACTGCAAAGCGTCTTCCACCGGGTGGACGTCTGGCTCGGGATAGAACGGCGGCGTCAGCGCTCCCCACTGCACGCAGCTCCACCGGCCGTCGGTGATCGGCGTCAGCACAACGGATTCGGTGTTGGCCAGATGGTGGTCGAGGGCAAAACTGCTGTCGACACCGGCTAGTACGGCAGACGTCAGCCGGATGGCCGCGCCGTGGCTGACCACCACGATGTCGCCGTGCCATGCGTCGTCGTCGAGGTAGCGCAACCGCAGCTGCTTGATGACCGGCAGATAGCGGTTTAGCACCTGATCGGCGGTCTCGCCGCCGGGCAGCGGCAATTCCATGTCGCCCTCGTGCCAGCGCTGGTAGATCGCGTTGAACTCCTCGATGGCCGCGTCGTCATTGCGGTCCTCGAGGTCGCCGACCTGAACTTCGTGAATGCCCTCGAACTCGTGGGGCGCAAGCCCGAGTTCGTCGCCGATCTCGACGGCGGTCTGGGCGGCCCGCAGTGCAACCGAGTGCGCGATCATCGCTGGTCGGTGCGCCAGGCCGCGGGCGAATGCGCGGGCCTGCTCCCGGCCGAGGTCGGTCAGCGCCGCACCAGGCGGCCGGGTGTCGAGCCGCCGTTCGGCGTTGCCGTGCGATTGTCCGTGCCGGACCAGCACCAGACGCCCGCTCACGGCTTACCGTCCCGTAGTTGCGTCAGCCAGCGCGACGCCTCATCCAGCCGCGGCGGTATCGCACCGGCGGCCGATTCCGTCGGCCAAGAACCCAGGAAGCGCACATCAACACAACGACGATGCAGCGCCTTGAGTGCCTCGGCGACCGCTTCGTCGTCGATGTGGCCGACAGAGTCCAGAAAGAAGAAGTACGTGCCCAATTCCTTTCGGGTGGGCCGGGACTCGATCCGGGTCAAGTCGATGTCGCGGATCGCGAACTCGGTCAGCGCCGACACCAGCGCGCCGGGAACGTTGTCCAGCCACAACACCACCGATGTGCGGTCGGCACCGGTGCGCTCCGGCGGCGGCGCGGGCGGCCCGGCGAGCACGAACCGCGTCCGGGCGTTGGGCTCGTCGACGACGTCGGTGGCCAGTGCCGTCAGCCCGTAGCGTTCGGCCGCCAGCGCGGTGCTCACGCCCGCGTCGGCCCGCCCGTTCGCGACGTCGTCCGCGGCGGCCGCATTCGAGTTGGCCGGCACCACCTGTGCGTCGGATAAATGCGCCGCGAGCCAGTGCCGTACCTGTGCGGCCGCAACGGGAAAGGCCGCCACCGTCTCGACGTCGGCGGCGGGCGTGCCCCTTCGCACGACGATGGTGAACGACACGTCGAGGGTCAGTTCGGCGAAGATCTGCAGCGGTGTGCCTGTGGCCAGGTGGTCGAGCGTCGGCAGCACCGACCCTTCGATCGAGTTCTCGATCGGCACGCACGCGTAGTCGGCGTCGTGGGACCGGACCGCGGTGAGCGCCGCGGCGGCGCTCTCGACCGGTAACGGCCTGATGGCGTGGTTGCCTGGCACCAGTCCGGCGGCCGCCATCTTCAGCAAGGCCGCCTCGGTGAAAGTCCCTTCCGGTCCGAGGTAGGCGATGCGGGTCACGGCCCCAACCCTATCGGTTCACCTGGGTAATCCCGTTCCGCTGCATGTAAGCCTTGCGCGAATCCGGATCGCCTAGTTAAGTTAGGCTCACCTTATATCAGGAGGCGACATGATTGCAGCACCGGCACCGACGACGGCCGAGAGAATCCGCAGCGCCTGCCTGCGCGCCGGCGGCGCGATGCTGGCCGTCGAAGGCGTCGAACCCACCGCGACGCCTGTGCATCACCTCCTCGAGGACGGCTCGTTCGCGATCACCGTCCCGGTCGACGGCGTGTTGGCGGGCATGGTCGTCGCCGCCGGTGCCGGCGGAGTCCAGGCGGTGCTCGAGATGACCGACTACGCGCCGCTGCCGCTACGCGAGCCGGTGCGCTCGCTGGTCTGGATCCGTGGCCGCCTGCACGGTGTCCCCGTCGGCGAGGTCTCCGGGCTGTTGGACCTGATCGCCGCCGCGGATCCTAATCCGGCTCTGCTGCAGGTGAATTCTTGTCCGTCGTGCGCCGAGGGCGATACCCGCTACGCGCTGATGCGGCTGGAGATCGAGTCGGTGGTCGTCGCCGATTCCACCGGCGCCGAGTCGATCGGTGTCGGCACCCTGCTCGGAGCGCGGCCGGACCCGTTCTGTGCGATGGAGTCCTGCTGGCTACAGCACATGGAGTCGGCCCACCGCGAGGTGGTCGACAGGCTCGCGACCCGCCTGCCGATGGCGCTGCGCCGCGGCCGGGTGCGACCGCTGGGCCTGGATCGCTACGGCGTGCAGCTGCGCGTGGAAACCGACGACGGCGACCACGATGTCCGGCTGCCGTTCGCCAAACCGGTCGACGACGTGACGGGGCTCAGCCAAGCCATCCGGGTGCTGATGGGCTGCCCGTTCCTCAACGGCCTCCGCGCGCGCCGACTCTAAAGACGCCGGGCCCCGCTACCGTATCTTCGGTGACCGGGCCGTCGGACGAGCTGACCGATCCGCAGCGGCGTGGACTGCGTATCGAGATCGGTGTCGTACTCGCGGTCACGTTCGGCCTGTCTGCCTACGTCGCGCTGCTGAACCTCATCGAGGCGGTGCTGCTCGGGCTTGCCGGTCAGATCGTGGCGCTCAATCCGCGTCGCTCGCCGTTCGACCTGATCGACCTCGGCCTGAACCTCGCCGGGGTGTTCCAACTGCTGGCGTGGGGATTTCTCGGCCTATACCTGTTGTGGCGCAGCGGTTTCGGACCCAGCGACGTAGGACTGGGCCGGCCGCGACTGCACCCCGATGCGCTCGGTGGTCTCGGGCTTGCCGCGCTGATTGGGCTGCCCGGTCTGGCGCTCTACCAGGTTGCCCGCATGTTGGGCATGAACGCGGCCGTCGAACCCGCGGAGCTCTACGACACCTGGTGGCGGATACCGGTCTTGCTACTTGTCGCCTTCGCCAACGGATGGGCGGAGGAAGTGATCGTAGTCGGGTACCTGGTCACCCGACTGCGCCAGCTGCGAGTCAGTCCGATCGTGGCGGTGATCGCCTCGAGCGTGCTGCGTGGCGTGTACCACCTGTATCAGGGCTTCGGCGCGGGGCTGGGCAATCTGGCGATGGGCCTGGTGTTCGGCTACGTGTGGCTGCGCACCGGGCGGCTCTGGCCCCTGATCATCGCGCATACGCTGATCGACGCCGTGGCGTTCGTAGGTTATGCCCTGGCCGCCGGCCACCTGAGCTGGCTGCAGTGACCGCGGCCGTCGTGCACGTACATTCTTTGGATGAACGGCAACCGACCACCGCCTGGAGGTCCCGACCCCAGGGCACGTCAGGAGCCGTCGCAGGTGATCCGTCGCGATCCCAACTACCGGCCGGCGTGGCCACCGAACCCGCCGACTCCGCAGCGCAGACCGCCGCCGCCTCCTCGGCCCCCACGTCAGCAACAACCTCCGCCACGTCCGCAACAACCCCCTCCGCGGCCGCCGGCCCCGCCGAAGGCGAAAAAGTCACGCCGCAAACGTCGTTGGGGCCGCATCCTGCTGGCGTGCCTGCTCGTCTTCATCGTCGCGGTGGTGGCCACGGGTGGCTGGATGGACTCGTCGCTGCACCGCATCCCCGCGCTGGCCGGCTACCCCGAGCGTCCCGCCGCGGGCAAGGGCACCACCTGGCTTCTCGTGGGGTCCGACAGCCGTCAGCACCTGACCCCCGACCAGCAGGCCGAGCTGGCCACCGGAGGGGACATCGGCGACGGCCGCACCGACACCATCCTGTTGGTGCATGTCCCGGCCTTCGGCTCCAGCACGCCGACCACGATGGTGTCCATCCCGCGCGACTCGTACGTGCCGATTCCCGGCTACGGCAGCGACAAGATCAACGCGGCGTTCTCCGTCGGCGGCGCCCCGCTGCTGGCGCAGACCGTCGAACAGGCCACCGGCCTGCGGCTCGACCACTACGCCGAGATCGGGTTCGACGGATTCGCCGTCCTGGTCGATGCCATCGGCGGAGTGACCATGTGTCCCACCGAACCGATCAGCGATCCGCTCGCCGGCATCGACCTGCCCGCCGGCTGCCAGAAGCTCGACGGCCGCGCGGCGCTCGGGTATGTCCGCACCCGCGCCACCCCCCGGGCCGACTTGGATCGAATGATCAACCAGCGGCAGTTCATGTCCGCACTCCTACACCGTGCCGCCAGCCCCGCCGTGCTGCTCAATCCGCTGCGCTGGTATCCGATCGCGCACGCGGCCACCGGCGCGGTCACCGTCGATCAGGGTGCCCACATCTGGGATCTGGCGCGGCTGGCGTGGGCGCTGCGGGGTGACATCACCACCACGACCGTGCCGATCGGCGAGTTCACGGGCAGCGACTCGGGCTCGGTCGTGATGTGGAACAGCGACCCCGCCGGTCGGCTCTTCGAGGCGCTGGCGTCGGACTCACCCGTTCCGCAGGATGTGCTCGACGCCGGGGAACCTGAATGATTCACGGATCCCGCCGCTCCCAAAGCCGCGGGTGGCAACGTCTAGCCGTCGCGACCCGCGCCGGTCAAACCGTTCTGCAACCAGCCTTTGGTGCGCCCGGGGTGGTTCGTCGCCACCCACGCCACGCCGACATCGCGGCAGTACCTGACGTCCTCGTAGTGGTCGACGGTCCAGCAGTACAACGCCCGTCCCTGGGCGGCGGCCCGGTCCACCAGCTCGGGATGTTCACGCAACGTCGCGATCGACGGCCCGACTGCCGTGGCGCCGACGGTGGTGGCGGCACTGCCGCCCAGATAGCGGGACGTCTCGCCGAGCAGGACCGTCGGCAGCATCGGCGCGGCCCGCCGGATCCGCCACACCGCGGCCGCCGAGAACGACATCACCACCGCACGGGACAAGTCGGCCGACGCCGGCGAGGCGATGCCGTACCGGTGCAACAGCGCCAGCACCTTGCTCTCCACCAGAGCGCCGTATCGGACCGGATGTTTTGTCTCGATGAAGATCTTGACGGGACGGCTCCAATCCAGAACCAGCTTCACCAAGTCATCGAGCGTGAGCAGACCGGTGTTGCCGTTGTCACCGTCGTCGCGCCAACTCGGATGCCACGATCCGAAGTCCAGTTCCCGTAGGTGCGCCAGCGTCATCTCGCTGACGAGCCCGGTCCCATTGGAGGTCCGGTCCACCCGCCGGTCGTGTACGCAGACGAGATGCCCGTCTCGCGTCAGCCGCACGTCGCATTCCACCCCGTCGGCGCCTTCGGAGAGCGCTAGCTCGTACGCCGCCAGGGTGTGCTCCGGACGCTCGGCCGACGCGCCCCGATGCGCCACGACGAACGGATGCCCGCCGAGCGTGCCGTCGCCGGACTTCATAGTGGCTATGCTGCCGGGTTCTGCTCTTCGGACTCAACCGGAGCGGCCGGTTGGAGTTCCTCGGCGACGATCACCCAGCGCTTGGCCGGCCGCTCGACAGGTTGGCGCTCGAAGCCGAGGAACACCTTCATCGCCAGTAGCAGGGCGGCCAGCGCCAGCAGATAGGCGACGATCGTGATCACTGTGTTGTCGGCGATGCCCTGCGCGTCCTGGGTGAAGCTGGTCGCGATCGAGAAGACCGACAACGCGGTGCTGGCCACCCAGACCAGCGACCACACCACAATCGGGCGGCGCAGCCAGGTCAGCCGGTCCTCTACAGCGGCCAACTCGATGACATAGACAGGCGCCCACGCAAGGTTGACCAGTGGCACCAAACAGCCCGCCCGCAGTCCCCACAACGACCGGGGTTCTTGGTGACCGCGATGCGCGAATGCCGCCGCCCGGCGGGCGATGAGCCAGTTCGTCAACACCACCGCGCTGGCCACCACCATGAACATCGCGATCACGCTGATCGCGACACCCAGCCATGTCGCTGCGCCCGCCACCCAGGGGTTCAACAGCACCGTTCGATTGACGATCAGCAGTGCGTAGCGCACCACGTGGATCAGTGCCGCGGCGCCGAGCGCCACCATCGTCGCGATCAGAGTCGCCCGCACCGCCGCGATCGACGGGCCAAGGCGGGGCGGCGCCTGCTGCTGTTCGGCGGTATCGAAGTACTCCGCAAGCCCCCACCGGGGAGTCACCGCGTAGCGCGGCGTCGGGCCGAGCGGGCGGTGGCCTCGGCGCGGCGGCGGAGCCATTCCCGGTCGCACCGCGATCCAGCGATAGCCGGGCGGCAACCGTGGTGGCGTGTGTCCCGCACTTGGCCGCAACGGCGACGCGGAGGGCCGCCACTCGGAGCCGGGCACGGGCGCCGAGGGGGCCAGCAAGGTGCCGTTGCAGCGCGGGCACCAGACCCGCCTGCGGTCGCGCACGTTCCACCGCGTTCCGCACGCAGAACACACCTGGATCATCCGACCAGCCTAGCGGCGGATTCTCAGACGACGCCGACACCGCCGTCGTCGGTAATCACCGACCGCCCCGCGCCTGCCCACGCCTGCATGCCGCCCCTGACGTTGACCGGTGCATAACCGTTCCGGGCCAGATACTGCGACACCCGCTGTGACCGCCCGCCTGCCTGACACACCACGAACAGCTTCGCGTCTGGGTCGATTTCGCCGAGACGCGCCGGAATCTGCCCCATCGGGATGTGCTGGGCGCCGGGCGCGTGACCCCGCTGCCACTCGTCGTCCTCGCGTACGTCGAGCAGCACCGCCGACTGATCGAACGCCGAGGGAACCTCGGCGATCTCGACTTGCACGACATCGACCTCGTCCATGCCCTTCATGCTGACACGCCCTTGTCCAAGCGGTGACAGCAATGACCGGCTATCCACAGTTTCCACAGGTTCATCCACAGGGTCTCATCGGCCGAAACCCGGTTTGAGCCGGTTAATCTGTGCGATTCCTGGAGGTTACTGTGGATAACCTTGGGCTTATTCGGGCGCTGATCAACAGCTGTCGCGGCGCCGAGCGAAATGAATTGCCACGCTAAGCTTCCAGACCCCCGGGAAACCATCGATCACCTGGTGTAATCCCATCGGGCGACACGAGGGGCTATGATCACCGTCACACAAGACGTTTGTGATAGATCTCACTGGGGAAGACATTGATAGTGCAGGTCAGGAGCTCTTGATGGCGTCACCTTCGATGGGCCCGGGGTCCGCTCTGCCGCCGTCCGAATGGCACTCCTCCTCACACGCCTACACCGGCAGTCAGCCGATGGCATGCCTTCGGGCCGGCGCGATCGCGCTGGTGCTGTTGGGCATTCTCGTGCTGATCGTCTTGATCTGAGTTGACGCGAAAGAGCCGCCGGCAGCTTGCCCCGGCGGCTCTTTCGCGTGGATGTCGTGAACGTTCTCAGGCGGGCGGGTAGACCCCCATGCCCTTGGCCTTCTCGGTCTGCCAGAAGATGTCGGCGATCTCGTCGATCGTCGAGAGCAGCTTCTCGGCGACGGCAACATCGGTTGACTTCTTGACATCACCCGCGCCGTGAACCCCATCCCAGAACAGCTGGTGCAGATTGGGGAACTGATCGAAGTGCTCCTTGGTGAAGAAGTCCGCCCACAGCACCATCAGGTGATGCTTGACGTCCTCGGCGCGCTGCTCCTTGATGATGATTGCGCGAGTGCGGAAGTGGTCATCGTCGGTGTCATGGAACTTCTGGAGCGCCTTCAGGCACGAGAGAGCCTCGATCTTGGCCTGCGCGGGGTCATAGACGCCGCAGTACAGGTCGCAGTGCGCATGGGCAGGGGTGGCGTTGGCGAAAAGTCGATGCAGCATGGTCCTAACCTACCCTCAGGAAGTGGGCCGCAGCCATTCCCTGCGACGCTGGCCGCTGCGCCGGTTCGCCGTTGTCGAGGACTCGATGCGGCCTGCACTCAGCCCGGGAGATGGGCTCGTGGCGCTGCGCGGCGGCGGCCCTCGGCGGGGCCAGCTGCGTGTCTTTCGCGACCCGACGCTGCCCTCGCGGTGGCTGGTCAAGCGCGTCGGCGGCGTGCGAGGCGCCGGTCGCAGCGCGACGTTCGAGGCCCGCTCCGACAACCCCCAAGCGCCCGGTGTCGTCGACTCGCGACATTTCGGGTGGGTGCCGGCGGCCGGCTCCTACCGCGTCGTGTGGACCGTGCGTGGCCGCGAGAGCCGCGATGACTGATGAGCTGACCACACATCTGGTGGAAGAGCCTGTCCCCCAACGACGGTGATCAGGCCTTTGCGTGTCCGCTTGCGCGTTGGTCAGAACGTGCGCATTCTGAGGAGATCGACCCACAGGCGTGTCGGGCTACCCGAACACCGAGGGCGCGGAGGCGAGATGGAGATGGGATCCGGCCGGGCGATCGAGATCGCCCCGTTTCATTCGCGCGGATCCCTGAAGGGATTCGTGGTCTCCGGCCGCTGGCCGGACTCGACCAAGGAGTGGGCCCAGTTGTTGATGGTCGCCGTGCGCGTAGCATCCCTGCCTGGATTGCTTTCCACCACAACGATTTTCGGTGCCCGAGAGGAGCTGCCGGACGAACCCGAGCCGGGGACTGTCGGGCTGGTGCTTGCAGAAGGCACGGTTGTCGGCGAATCGGCGGTGCCGCCAGGGTATTTCGCCGATCACCAACCCCCTGCGCTGCTGATGCTGCATCCGCCGTCGGAAACCATGCCGTCGCTGCCGGAGTGCAACGGCGCCGCATCGGGTTGTGTATTGCTGCCGGGGCTTCCGCACCTGGGTCTTGAGCATCGGGCCGCATGGGTGGAGGCCGAAGCCGACGGCACCGTCACTTCGATGGTGAGCCGGGTCGGCGTCGATCCGATCAGCCATCCCGACACCGCGATCTTGGCGATGCTCCTTGCCGCATAAGGGTTTTCGAAGCATTTGATTCGATGCCCTGAACACTCGATTCGGGTACCCGAACTCACGCGGCGCGCTGGCGTGCCCCTCGAAACGGCGCTATGGTCGGTGTAGTCAGCGAAGGGGAGTAGCCCCCAATCGTCGTGTCGACATACTGGCGCAAGCCCGGCCGGCGAACCGCGAAGCGGTGGGCGAGACCTTCGACCGAAGCCTGACGGGCGATGAGCATTCGACCCGTCGGCGACGCGTCGAAAGGTCGTTTCAATGCTCACCGCCATTCTGGTAAGTGTCGCCGTGGTGTTCGTCGCCGAACTCGGCGACAAGTCGCAACTGATCACCATGACCTATTCGCTTCGCCACCGGTGGTGGGTGGTGTTGTCGGGCGTCGGTATCGCCTCGATGCTCGTGCACGGCCTGTCGGTGACCATCGGCCATTTCCTCGGGCTGAGTTTGCCCGAACGTCCGATCGCGTTCGCCGGGGCGCTTGCCTTTTTCCTGTTCGCGGTGTGGACGTGGCGAGAGGGCGGCCCCGACGACGACGAAGGCGTCCGGGTCGCAGAACCGAGGTTCGTCCTGTTCGCCGTCATCTCGTCGTTCGTGCTGGCCGAACTCGGCGACAAGACAATGCTTGCCACCGTCGCGCTGGCCAGCGATCACAACTGGGCAGGAGTGTGGATCGGTGCCACGGCAGGCATGGTGCTGGCCGACGGTGTGGCCATCGCCGTCGGCGCGTGGGCGCACAAACGGTTGCCCGAGCGCTTTCTGCACGGCCTGGCCAGTGTCTTGTTCCTGCTGTTCGGTCTCTGGCTGCTGTTCGATGGTGCGCTCGGGCTTCGGTGGGTCGCGCTGGCGCTCATCGGATCGGTCGCGGCCGTCGCCGCAGTGGCGGCGGTCCTCCGCCTCGCCCGCAAGCGCGGGGAGCATCCGCTCGCACAGCCACTGCTTGAATCGTCGCCCGAGTCGTCCTAACCGGCGGCTGGCTACTGTCGGTCAAACGACTGAGTTGGCCGCCGCCAGTCGGACGCTAACGTCGGTCACGTGGCGAAGAGCACACTAACGGGGGGCGAACCGCGCCAGCTGTGTATGCAACTAGCAAAGGCCGGATTCCGCTTCGCGGCCCGTGATGGGCGTTGCCCGCCGTAACCGCCGCGATTCCTGCGACGATCGCTGTCAATCACTCTGGAAAGTCTCCCCGACGGGGTCGTTATTATTTGCTTACCCGCACCATCCGATGGCACAGACGTCATGCACTGAACGGCCGTTACCGACAGTACCGGTCGAGACAATCGAAAAGGCGGGTTAACTTTTCCGCGGTTTGCACTTGGTTGTTGGCACAACTCTCGCTACGATGATCAGCAAATACGCCGCCTATTAGCCGCTCGACAACACATGTGGAGGTCAAATCGATGAGCAAGACGTTCGCCGCCCGCCTAAACCGCCTGTTCGACACGGTTTACCCGCCCGGTCGCGGCCCGCACACATCGGCTGAAGTGATCGCCGCTCTCAAGGCAGAGGGCGTCACGATGTCGGCTCCGTACCTGTCTCAGCTCCGTTCGGGCAACCGCACGAACCCCTCCGCAGCGACCATGGCCGCTCTTGCCAACTTCTTCCGTATCAAGCCGGCCTACTTCACCGACGACGAGTACTACGAGAAGCTCGACAAGGAATTGACCTGGCTCGCGAATATGCGCGATGAGGGCGTTCGTCGTATTGCGGCGCGCACCGTCGGGTTGTCCGTGGAGGCTCAGCAGGACATCGCCCTGAAGGTTGACGAGCTTCGTCGCCAGGAGAACCTGGACGATTAGCCCGCTGCTCGCCGCAATGCGGCGTCCGGCGAAGCTTGGGGGCTGAGCGCGCTTAGCCCGTCGCACCAGCGCTGCGTACCAGCTGGCGGTACTCCTGCGCGATTTCGAGGATCCATTCGCGGTCCGAAAACGACGTTGGTTGGCGCAGCCAGCCAAGTCCCGGGAACGCCGCGTGCGTGTCCTTCGGCGCGCCCTCACGGCCGGCGTATATCCACTCCGCGATCGCTCGCGCCTGGGCTCGCGGCGGCACCGGCGGGAACTCGAGTTCGGGCCCGTCGTCCTCGTCGACGTCGCGGCTGGGTAGTGAGCCGGTTGCGTCGACCCGTCGTTTCCGGGCGGTGTCGGCGGCGGTCGCCTCAAGGAACAGCGCGTCTGAAATCAGCGACATCCGTTCGGCCACCCGGAAGACCAGCGGGCCGCGGGGACGCACTCCGATGCCGATGTCCGGGTGCCGACGGCCGAGTTCGGTAAGTAGCGGCTGGATGATGCGCAGTTCGCGGCGCGCGCCGAACCAATCTTCGACGCTGGGCAGCAGTGAACCGGTAGCCACGACCAGCATTGCGCAGCCGAGCAGGGTCGCCGCAACGCCGACCCCCACCAACTCGGTCGCGCGCACCGCCTGCAGGAAGAAGGACGCCGAGGACAGCGCGAGCAGCACGATGCCGATGGTGAAGACGAACAGCGCGCGGCCTCGCCGGCTGCGGTTGGAATACCGCATCCCGGCCCACGCCACCAAGGTCATTGCCAGTAGCACGTACAGCAGCGGCAGCAGCCACGGCAACGAATTGCCATCGGAACTGAGCGTGTGCTTGAGGTACGCGTCAGGCGACATCTCGGGTTGCTCGCCGGCGCGGAAGAAGGTCACCAAGCTCACAACCGCGATGACACCGGCAACGCAGTATTGCGCGATCGCGATTTTGCGAATCGTGGCCTGTTTACGTCCAGAAGCGACGGTCGTGATCATCACGCAGCTGCCTGCCGCGCACACGATCAACGCCACCTGAGTCAGGCCCATCGAAATGTTGTTCCAGCCCACCAGATCGTCGATCAACAGCGTCAACGGCTGCCAGTTGAGCGCGGCCACCAAACCAAGACTGCCCAACGCGAGGATCATCGCGGTGCTCACCAGGGATTGCTTGTTGACCAGAGCCCAGCCAATTCGGAGGCCGGTGGCCAATCCGAGCAGACCGGCGATCACCCAGATGATCAACCAAATGCCTCTCCGAGTCGGACCTGGACGATAGAGGAGCGGTCGGATGGCAGCCGACCGAGACGGTAGATGAGCAGCGCCGCGAAATCCTCGGCTTCCTGCTCGGCGTCCTCACCGGCGGGGCCCATGCAACCGGTTCGCTGATTGAGCATGTATCCGATCAGGTCGAAGCTGGCCACCTCGGTTTCTTCGCGGGCCGCCTGGACGACGGGAATGCCCTCGTGGCCGAGGACCAGATGCCCGAGCTCGTGGGCCAGTGTGCGGTCCCAAGCGGGCAGGCCCTTCTGGATCAAGAACACGTCACGATCGACGTACTGGCGCCACTGTCCGCAGACCCCTGGCGGCAGCTCGGCCATCTTGAGTTCGATCGGGCGATGGCGATCTTCGCTGACGGCGTCGACGAGGCGGGACAGCGAGACCTCCCCGCGGCGCGGGGCGAGATCCAGCACCGCACTGACGGCGCGGGTGACGCTGCGGCTGGCAGGCATACAAACCCCTATTCGACGAGTCCACTATGCGCTGTCCGCCCAGCGAGGGCGGGCAGTTTGTTAGTTGACGAACCGCGCAGCGCCGCCGGTGCGCACTGCGAGGCCCGCCTTGGCCTGGCGATATCCAACCAGACCACCGGCACCTGTGAGTACCAGAATGCCCGCAACCCCAGGCACTGCCAAGGCCGCTACCTGCGAGATTCCGGCATTCCGCAAATATTCGCTGTAACCGACCCGGTACGACGAAGCAGGAACGACGGCGTTGCTGCCCGCGTTGGCCGGCAGCGGGTCGCGGCCCGCCGGCGGGTCTGCCGCGACGGCGCGTGGCGGTCGGGGCAACGCCGGATTCGCCGGTGCCGCCGGTCCGCCGCCTGCTCCGCCGACGCCCGGTGCCACGGCCGGGGCCACGACCACCGGGGCCACGATGACCGGCAGCGTGATCGGTGCGAGCGGAAGTTGACCCGCCGCGACGGCCAAACCGGGCGCAGCGCTGACGACGGTCGGTGCTTCCGGCGGCAATTGCATCTGCGGGGGTTCGGGAAGACCGGATGGCAACCCGCCCTCGCCCGGGCCGCCGCCACCGTCGCCACCGCCGGGTCCGGAATTGCCGGGCGGGATCGGCTCGCAATCATCGCGATTGCTGCCTTCTTCTTCGCAAGGATATTCGGGCTTGGTGGGCGACGACGGCGTGCTCGAGTTGCCGCCGCCGCAGTCTTCGGCGCTCCCGTCGGCGCAGTCTTCGCCCTGCTGGCCTTCGCCCTGCTGGCCTTCGCCCTGCTGGCCTTCGCCCTGCTGGCCTTCGCCCTGCTGGCCTCGCCCTGCTGGCCTCGCCTGCTGGCCTCGCTGCTGGCCTTCGCCCTGCTGGCCTTCGCCCTGCTGGCCTCGCCCTGCTGGCCCTCGCCCTGCTGGCCTTCGCCCTGCTGGCCCTCGCCCTGCTGGCCCTCGCCCTGCTGGCCCTCGCCCTGCTGGCCTTCGCCCTGCTGGCCTTCGCCCTGCTGGCCTCGCCCTGCTGGCTCGTGCTGGCTCGCCCTGCTGGCCCTCGCCCTGCTGGCCCTCGCCCTGCTGGCCCTCGCCCGTGCTGTCTGGCCCTCGCCCTGCTGGCCCTCGCCCTGCTGGCCGCTCGCCCTGCTGGCCCTCGCCCTGCTGGCCCTCGCCCTGCTCGTCGTCCTTCTTGCCGTCTTCGTCCTTCTTGCCGTCGTCGCCATCGGAACCGGCCTTCGGCCCTTCACCGGAACCGTCTCTGGTTTTGTCACCGCGGCCGAGGTGATGAGGGTCGCGACTAGAGCCGCCTACCACCTCATTCGACTGGGTGGCACCGGGATTGTCCGGGGGAGGCGGGGGCTCGGCAAGGGCCAAAGCGCCGCCGAGACCGCACATGAACAGGCCGGAGACCACGAAGCAGGCCGACGCTGCGACTTGCACACGCGTACCCACTCGTCACCACCCCTCACGGCAATGCCCGTAGGCGCTGTTCATTGAATCAGACGATTGTTCCACAAACCCTCTCGGTGGTTTGCTGTGGATATCAAACTACTCGCACTTGGGGCGCACCGTATGGCAAGTGCCTCGGACGATAGTGTTGGGCTGCAGCTTCGCAGCCAACGACGTGGACTCGTCGACGAAATCACCGGGAGGCAGTCGGGATGAGCCTGTTCAAGCGACGCAAAACCCGCGCCACCCGCAGAGCCGAGGCCCGTGCGATCAAGGCCAAGGCGAAACTCGAGGCCAAGCTCGCCGCGAAGAACGAAGCCCGTCGCATAAAGGCCGCGCACAAAGCCGAAACCAACGCGCTCAAGGCGCAACTGAAGGCGCAGCGCGATAGCGACAGGGCCGCGCTGAGGGTTGCTGAGACGCAATTAAAGGCCGCCCGCGAGGGCAAGCTGTTCTCCCCCGCCCGAATTCGGCGGGTGCTGACCGTAACCCGACTGCTGGCCCCAGTCGTGGTCCCGCTCGTGTATCGGGCCGCCATCGCCGCACGTGGCTTCGTGGACGAACGGCGCGCGGACCGGCTGGGTGTTCCGCTCAGCCAGATCGGCCAGTTCTCCGGGCACGGGGCTCAGCTGTCGGCGCGGATCGCCGGTGCGGAGCAGTCACTGCGGCTGGTCGCCGAGAAGAAGCCGAAGGACGCCGAGACCAAGCAGTTCGTCGCCGCGATGACCGAGCGGCTCAGCGATCTGTCGGCGGCGGTCACTGCGGCCGAGAACATGCCCGTTACGCGTCGCCGCGCCGCGCACGCGGCGATTGCCGAACAACTCGACGGCATCGACGCCGACCTGATGGCGCGCCTCGGCCTGGTCTGATCCCCGTGTCTCGCGTCCTACCCAATCCCGCTGGCCGGCTGCGGGGTACGGCGACGGGACTGCTGACCGCCGCGCTGGCCGTCGCCGCGCACGGGGTGGGTAGCGGCGCACCGCCAACGGGAGCGGCCACGGCGCAACTTGCGGTGCTGGCGGCGACGGTGGGCACGCTCGCGGGGACCATCCGTCACGCCACCGACACGCGGGTGCTGCTGGGTCTGCTGGCCGCCGGTCAGCTGCTCGGGCACCTGCTGCTCAGTGCGGTCGGCCACAGCCACGCACCCGCCGCGGCGCCGCCCGGTGCGGCGATGCTGGCCGCCCACCTGGTGGCGATCGCTGCCGGTGCGGTGCTCATTGCGGCCGTCGATCGACTGTGCCGCGCGGTGGCGCGTGCGGTACGGGCCGTCGTGCGAATCGTCTGCCCGCCGGTGCCGGATGCCCCCGTCTCCGCTACGGGTTCCGCCGATCAGCCGCTGCGTTCGGCGCTTCTGCTTGCGGCTTCGGTGTCACATCGGGGTCCGCCGGTCAGCCTCGCTCCCTGACCGGCCATCCCAACGACACGAGAAAGCCACAATCAGAATGCGATTCATTAGCAGGGCGACGTCGCGCGCCCTGAGCAAGGTTGCCGCCGCGGGTGCGGCGATCTCTATCGGCCTGCTGGCCGGCACTGCGCCAGCTGGGGCGCACGTTCGCGTGGACGCCGACAACCCCGCACCGGGCACCACCTCGGTGCTGACGTTCCGTGTGCCGGGCGAATCCGAAACCGGCGCTCTGACAACGCAATTGAGCGTCGAGCTGCCCAACGTGGCGTCGGCGCGCACCGAGATGATGGCGGGCTGGACCGCCCGGCTGGACCGAGACGCCGCCGCGGGAACCGTCCAGTCGGTCACCTGGTCGGCCGCACCAGGAACCGGCATATCGTCGGATCAGTTCGCGCTGTTCCGGATCTCGGTGAAGCTGCCAGACACCGAAACCGTCAGTTTCCCCGCCACCCAAACCTATTCCGACGGAACGGTGGTGCGCTGGGATCAGGCGTCGCAGCCCGGCGGCGGCGAGCCCGAGTACCCGGCACCGGAGCTGACATTGACCGGGACGGACGCCGTCGCCGTCGACGATCATCCCACTCCAGCGGTGGCGTCGGCGACGGCCGACAATTCGGCGCGCTGGCTCGCAGGCGGTGCGTTGGTGGTCGCAGCGGGTGCGGTGGCGGCCGCGGTCCTCGCACGGCGGCGGTCATGAACCGCCTTGTCGCCGCGGTGGTTTTCGCAGTCGCACTCGCGATGGCGGCGCTCGCCGGGGCGGGCGCGGCGTCGGCGCACGCGACCCGCATCGCCACCGACCCCGTGGAGAACACCGAACTGACCGAGGCGCCAGCCAAGGTCAGCGCGGTGTTCAACGAGGCGCTGCAGCCGGAGTTTGCGGCGATGACGGTGGTCGGCCCCGACGGAAACCTGTGGTCGACGGGCGACCCACACGTGGACGGTGCCGTGATCAGCGTCGGCGTCCGGCCGCTCGGGCCCGCGGGTACCTACACGGTGAACTACCGGGTGACGTCGGCCGACGGGCACGCGGTGACAGGTTCCTGGTCGTTCTCGCTCACCGCAGCGGGCACGGGCACTCCGGGTCCGTCGGCCAGCGCGGCGACCGACACGCCGGATGACGAGATCCCGGTGTGGCCGTTCATCGTGGCCGCCGTCGTGATGGTCGGCGCCGGGGCGTTGTGGGCGGTGCGACGGCAGACGTGAAACGCCATCGGGCGGTTGCCGGCGGTGCACTGATCGTGGGGGGCGCGTCGGTGGCGGCATGGTCGCTGGTCTACCCGCACGGTTCGTTGAGCGCCACGTTGGTGCGGGCGGTCGCCGATTGCGCGGCTGTCACCGCACTCGGCCTGGCAGTGGTGCCGATGCTCGACCACGAGCGGTACCGTGGCGAATTGATCAGTCGCGCCACCGCGCCGTTGGCCGCCGCCAGCGCGGTCTGGCTGCTCGCGGAGCTGGCCCGGCTCATCGTGGCGGCAGCCCAGGCCGCCGCGGTACCGGTCGTCCGGCTCGGTGTGCAGACGTCGGTCGATTTCGCATTGCACACGGCGGCCGGACGGGCCGGGCTGTTCAGTTTCGCGGCCGCAGCGCTGGTCTGTCTGTCCGCCGCGGCCGCGCCACGAAGCGTGCCCATGAATATCGCCGTCGCCGGGTTCGCCGCCGTAGGCGTGGCGGCCCGCCCGCTCACCGGCCACTTTTCGGAGAGCGCGCTGGGCGGCCTTGCCGTCGCACTTCATACGCTGGCTGCGGCGCTGTGGTGCGGTGCGCTGGCCGGGCTGGTGCTCACCGTCGAGCACCGCGGACAGTGGGCCCGCGTGCTGCCGCGGTTCTCCCAGCTGTCGCTGCTGTGCGTGGCGACGCTGCTGGCGGGGGGTGTGGTCGGCGCGGCGGTGACGCTCGCGTCGCCGGCCCAGTTGTACGCAACCGGGTACGGCCGGGTGGTGTCGGCCAAGGTCGCGGTCACAGCGGTGCTGATCGTGCTGGCATGGCGCAACCGCACGATGTGGCTGCCCGCTGCGCGTTCTCACCGCGCCACCGCGGTGGTGTCGCGATCGCGGTCGCGCACCGAGCTGGCAATCATGGCCGTGGCGCTGGCGCTGGCGGCCGCACTGGCCGTCACCGGTTAGCGCCATATGCCACCTGGCATGATGGGACCCACTGCCGGCAGGACGAGCTAGGCGCAAAGGAGCAGCCACATGGCAGACCAGCAGGATCGACCCGACGAAAAGCCTGACGCGGCATCTCCGGCCGCTGGATCGGGCTGGTCGGCACCTGGTGCGGATGCCGCCCCACCTGTCCCCGAACCACCCCTACCTCCGGCGCAGACACCGCCGGCCAAGGCTGCGAAGAACGCGCCTGCCAAGAAGGCCGCGAAGAGCGCACCGGCCAAGGCCGCCAAGAAAGCCGCGCCCGCCAAGAAGGCCGCGAAGAAGGCTGCGGCGAAGAAGGCCCCACCCAAGAAGGCGCCTGCCAAACTGGCGGACACCAACGGCGACCTCGCATCGGCGGCGAAAGAGACTGCGGCGCAAGCTAAGTCGACTGTGGCAAGCGCCCCGAACCCCGTCGCCGGTCCGGCCCCGGTGCCGTTTATCGGCCCGGAGCCGTCGCGGTTGCCGCTGGCCGCGGCCATTGCCGCAGGTGTGCTGGCGATTCTGGTGGTGCTGCTCGCGCGGCGCCACTCCGGCGACGCCTGACATTGGGGGCTTGACCCTCACGCGACGTCAGGGCCGATAGTGGCGCCATGAACGCCATCACCGTCGGCGCGGTAGCCACCCTTACCGGTGTCTCCGTGCGCACGTTGCACCACTACGACCACATCGGTCTCGTGGTGCCCAGCGTCCGCACCCCCGCGGGTTACCGCGGCTACACCGACGCCGACATCGAGCGGTTGCATCTGGTGCTGGTGTACCGGTCCGTCGGCCTGCCGCTCGATGACATCCGCACCCTGCTCGACGACGCAGACGCCGACGTGCTGGCGCATCTGCAGCGGCAGCACGAGTTGCTGCTGGACCAGGCCGACCGGCTACAGCACACCATCAAGGCAGTGGAGGAACTGATGAATGCACACCGCAGCGGCATCCAGCTGACCGCGGAGGAACAGGTGGAGATCTTCGGAACCACGGCGTTCAGCGAGCAATGCGCTACAGAAGCCGAAGAGCGTTGGAGTGACACCGACGCGTGGAAGCAGTCGCAGCAACGGGTTTCGAAGTTCACCAAGCAGGACTGGCTGTGCATCAAGGCGGAGGGCGACGCATTACTCGCGGCGTTGGCACAAGGCAAGCGTGGGGGTGTCGAACCCGGGTCCGCGCAGGCCGACGAGCTTGCGGCCCGGCACCGCGCGTCCATCGAGCGGTTCTACGACTGCGGCGGCGAGATGCACCGCAACCTGGTGGAGATGTATCTGGCCGACGAGCGATTCACCCGGTACTACGACGACGTCGAGCCCGGGCTCGCGCAATTCGTCCACGACATCGTGGTGGCTAGCATCCATCGTTGATCGGGCCCGCAAGGACTGCGCCGTAGTTACGCTTGGCGTCCTATAACCCGAGAAGGCTATCTCAGCGCATCGCGGTTATGTGTTCGCACGGATGGGTGACGGAATGGCCGCCTCGTTCTCGACGGCAGGCGACGCGGTCACCGCAGCCGTCGCGATCAAAAGTGCTCTGGCGAAAGAGAATTGGCGCAGCGCAGCACCGTTGAGGGCGCGGATCGGACTGCACACGGCGGAAGTCGTCATCGTCGACGACGGCGGCTACGCAAGGCTGCCGATCAACCGATGCGCCCGGTTGATGACTGCCGCTCATGGTGGACAGATCGTCATCTCCGGCGCCACCGAGTCGCTCGTGTGCGATCAGTTACCCGACGGTGTCGGGTTGGTCGATCTGGGTGAACACCGTCTGCGTGACCTAGGCCGTCCCCTGCAGGTTTTCCAGCTCAGCCCGACCGACCTCCGCGAAGACTTCCCGCCACTGCGGAGCTTGGATTCGTTCCCCGGGAACCTGCCTGCGCAAGTCAGTTCCTTCCGCGACGGTGCCTGCGCGGTGCCGCGTACGCCACGTTCGGGCGCGCAGCTTCCGACGCCGGCGGCGAAAAGCGATCAGGAACGGCACCCGAAACTGCTCACCGGACCGATCGCTAACATCTACCGGTGACCATCGAGCCTCGCCCCACCGCTGACCTGGTCGACGAGATCGGCCCCGACGTCCGCAGCTGCGACCTGCAACTCGGCCAATACGGCGGGCGGACGCAGTTCGCGGGCCCGATCACCACCGTCCGGTGCTTCGAGGACAACGCGCTGCTCAAATCGGTGCTGTCCGAGCCGGGCGACGGCGGTGTTCTGGTGATCGATGGGGACGGCTCGCTGCACGCCGCACTCGTGGGCGACGTCATCGCGGGCCTCGGGCTCGACAACGGCTGGGCCGGCCTGATCATCAACGGCGCGGTGCGTGATGCGGCTACGCTGCGAACCCTCGACATCGGTATCAAGGCGCTGGGCACCAATCCGCGCAAGAGCAGCAAGACCGGCGACGGCCTGCGAGACGTGGCCGTCGAGTTCGGCGGAGTGGTATTCGTGCCGGGCGAGGTCGCCTACAGCGACGACGACGGCATCGTCGTCGTCGACCGCTAGGGCACTCGGCGTCTTACCACTCGGGTCAGCAGGTGGGTCTGGGTCGCCGCGCAGCAGCACGTCGGGTGGTGCAGCCGCCGTCGCGGGAATGACCGTCTTGGTGGTGCTCTGATGAAGCACAGCCCGACAGAGCTCGGCCGGACAGGCGGTCGTTGTGATCGCCATCCCATTGGTTGCGATCACCCCCCGTGGCAAGGGCGAGCCATACGACGGCGCCGCGGGTGGCATCGACATGGGCCTTTGGCGGTCCTCACAGCAGCCCGGACGGTTCTCGGTAGGTGTCTCGGTTTTATCGAGGTAGACCGAGACTCGAGAAGGATCTACCGTTTATGCCGGTGGCACGCCCCCAGGCGCGGTAACTTCGGTGTAGCGGCGAGCGGCTCCAGGCGTGGAAGGCTCGGGCGTCCGCCGGGCAGTGCCGTAGACGGCGGAACAGAGGAGGTAGCCATGCCGGACCGTGTGTACCGGGTGACCGAGGTGATCGGTGTCAGCGAGAAGTCGTGGGATGCGGCGGCTCGAAATGCCGTCGAGACCGCGGCCAACACCGTTCGTGACTTGCGCGTGGCCGAGGTGGTGCGGCAGGACGTCGTGATCGAGAACGGGCGGGTGACCGGTTTTCGGGTGCGGCTGGCGATCTCGTTCAAGTACGAGTCGGGCGACTAGCAGCGAGCACCTGCCGCGGCGGTGGAGTCGGGTCGTCGCGGATCAACTCCCGCGAGGAGACGCCGCGGGCAGCTAGCGAGGACGGCCGCGCCGAACGCCCGACGGCCGTCATCTGTGCCGCCGTGCGGGCAAGCCTGTACCAGTGATGCATAGGTCCAAACGCGCTGTCCAATCCATCGTGCCCACCGCCATCAGCCTGGGATACAGGATGGAAAGCCAGCCCCAAGCAGCGTGACAGTCACGAAGGAATGGGCGTGTCGAACTTAGGTTGCGAGGCGACGCAGCCGACGACTTGATGCTAAATCGTCACTGTGAACGTGGTTGAACGATGGAGGTTGGGGCGCCGGCAATGTGGCGTACAGCGCCTTTCGGGCCCCCTAGTACCCCACCGATCATGAGGCCCGTAGCATCCGCACACCGTCTGCTCGTATGTGCGGCAGGTCCAGGTGGTGACCCCGATGTGTGACGGGGCAGCAAGTTGTCGGTGCCGAATGGTAGGAACGCCGACCGCAGCAGACAGCGACTACGCCGAAACGGGCACCGCCACATCGTGTTTGCTGAACGCCAGGGCCTCGTCGTCGACCTTGCCGCGTCGGATGAGGCGCAGGTCCAGCAGGTAGTTCTGCTTGAGCCGCCATGGCGCAACAGAGCCGGCCTTGGGCAGGTATTCCAGCGCCCGCAACACGTAGCCGGGGGTGAAGTCCATCAGCGGGCGCTCGTCGACGCTGTTGCCCGGATGCTGCGGCTCGACGGTGTCAAAGCCGTTGGCGTCCATGTAATTGAGCACGCGGCAGACGAACTCCGACACCAGATCGGCCTTCAACGTCCATGACGCGTTGGTGTAACCGATGGTGAACGCCATGTTGGGCATGTGCGTCAACATCATGCCCTTGTAGGCCATGGTGTCGTTGAGTTCGATCGGCACTCCGTTGCGCATGATCGCGGCACCGCCGAACAGCTGCAGGTTCAAACCCGTTGCAGTGACGATGATGTCGGCCTGCAGTACCTCGCCGGACGCCAGCTTGATGCCCGTCTTGGTGAACCGCTCGATGGTGTCGGTGACGACGTCGGCCTTGCCGTCGCGAATCGTCTTGAAGAGATCGCCGTTTGGCGCCAGGCATAGCCTCTGATCCCACGGGTTGTATTTCGGTCCGAAGTGCTTCTGTACGTCGTAGCCCTCCGGTAGGCGCCGCTGCGCCATCGTCATCAGGGCCTTGCGCATGAAGTTGGGGAAGCGCCTGCTGATCCCGTATTGCGCGAACTGGAAGAGGATGCTCTTCCACCGGTTCAGCACGTAGGCCGGCTTGGCGGGCAACGACTTGTTCGTCCGAACGGTGAACGGGTCCACGTCAGGCAGCGCACCGATGTAGGTCGGCGAGCGCTGCAGCATCGTCACATGACCCGCACCCGAATCAGCAAGGGCGGGAATCAAAGTCACGGCGGTAGCGCCGCTGCCGATGACGACGATCCTCTTGCCGGCGTAGTCCAGGCCCTCCGGCCAGTGCTGCGGATGGATGATCGTGCCGCCGAAGTCGTCGGCGCCGGGAAACTCCGGCGTATACCCCTCGTCGTAGTTGTAGTAGCCGCTGGCGGCGAACAGGAAGGAACTCTTGATCTCGACTTCCCCACCATCGCGTTCGACACGCACCGTCCAGTTGTTCTCGGCGTCTGACCAGTCGGCGGCGACCACCTTCTGGCCGTACCGGATGTGCTTGTCGATGCCGGACTCGGCGACCGTTTCCTCCAGGTAGGACATGATCGACGGGCCGTCGGCGATGGCCTTCTCCGACGTCCACGGTTTGAACCGGAACCCGAGGGTGAACATGTCGGAGTCCGAGCGGATGCCCGGATACTTGAAGAGGTCCCAGGTGCCGCCGAGGTTGTCCCGGCGCTCCAGGACGAGGTAGCTCTTGCCGGGGCAGCGGTCCTGGAGGTGCCAGGCGGCGCTGATGCCGGAGATACCGGCTCCCACGATGACGACGTCGACAAATTCGGCCATGATGTAAAGCTATCAACACCGTGTCGAGTGAGTCAACGGTGTGTTGAGAAATTGGACACCGTGTAAAGTCAACGCGGTGACCACCGCCAGCCATGCCCGTCCCGCCCGCGGCCGCCGCGGCACCCGGCCCTCCGGCGACGACCGTGAGCTGGCGATCCTGGAAACAGCCGAACGCCTGCTCGAAGAACGCCCGCTTGCGGATATCTCTGTCGACGACCTGGCCAAGGGCGCAGGGATATCCCGGCCAACCTTCTACTTCTACTTCCCCTCCAAGGATGCGGTGCTGTTGACGCTGCTGGACCGCGTCATCGGCGAGGCCAACACCGCGCTCGAAGCCCTGATGGAGAATCCGCCGAAGGAGCGCAACGAGTTCTGGCGGGCCGGGATCGGCGTGTTCTACGCGACGTTTCGCGCCCACCGCGCGCTGGTTGCGCCCGCGGCGGCCGGCAAGTACACCAACCCCGAGGTCCGCGACCTGTGGGCCGCTTTCATGCAGAGGTCTATCGACCACACGACCGGAGTCATCGAAGCGCTTCGGGATCGTGGCGAACTGCCCGACAACATGCCCGCGCATGAACTCTCGACGTCGCTGAACCTGCTGAACGAAGCCGTGATGACCGCGTCTTTTGCCGGCCAGAAGCCGGCACTGTCCGACGAGCGCGTGCTGGACAACCTGGTGCACATCTGGATGGCCGCCGTCTACAACGAGGCGCCCTAGTTTGTCGGCAGCCGATGCGAACATATGTTCGTGTCAGGCGCGGCCACCATCCTGCACGCTGACCTGGATTCGTTCTACGCATCTGTTGAGCAGCGTGACGATCCCGCGCTGCGCGGACGGCCCGTCATTGTCGGTGGCGGCGTCGTGCTCGCCGCCAGCTATGAGGCCAAGGCGTACGGGGTGCGCACCGCGATGGGCGGCCGCCAGGCCCGAGGGTTGTGCCCGCACGCCATCGTCGTTCCGCCGCGGATGTCGGCGTACTCACAGGCCAGTGACGCGGTGTTTGAGGTGTTCCACGACATCAGCCCCATCGTGGAGCCGCTGTCGGTGGACGAGGCGTTCCTCGACGTGTCCGGTCTGTGGCGGGTGTCGGGCACCCCGGTCGAGATCGCCGCGCGGCTGCGCGCGCAGGTTCGCGACCACGTTGGGCTGCCCATCACCGTGGGCATCGCCCGCACCAAATTCCTCGCGAAGGTCGCCAGCCAGGAGGCCAAACCCGACGGGCTGCTGCTGGTGCCACCCGACCGTGAACTCGCTTTCCTGCATCCGCTGCCGGTGCGACGGCTTTGGGGCGTCGGCGTCAAGACCGCCGAGAAGCTGCACGCACACGGCATCGAAACCGTCGCCGACGTCGCCGAACTCAGCGAGTCGACGCTCGGGTCATTGGTCGGCGGGGCGATGGGCCATCGGCTGTTTGCGTTGTCCCGCAACATCGATCGACGCCGTGTGGTGACGGGCGTGCGCCGCCGCTCGGTCGGTGCGCAGCGCGCTTTGGGCCGGCGCGGCAACACGATGTCGGCAGCCGAGGTCGACGCGGTGGTGGTCAACCTCATCGACCGGATAACCCGCCGGATGCGTAAGGCCGGCCGCACGGGCCGAACTGTGGTGCTACGCCTGCGGTTTGACGACTTCGGCCGGGCGACCCGGTCGCGCACCATGCCCCGTGGGACCGCCTCGACCGACGCCATTCTCGACACCGCACGCGGTCTGGTCGCCGCGGCCGCTCCGCTGATCGCCGAGCGCGGACTGACACTCGTCGGCTTCGCGGTGTCCAATATCGACCGGTTTGGCGCCCAGCAGCTGGAGCTGCCGTTCGAGGAACACGCTGACACCACGGCCATCGACCAGGCGGTCGACATGGTCCGTCGCCGGTATGGCAACGCATCGCTCACTCGCGGTGTGCTTCTCGGCCGCGATCCCGGTCTCGAGATGCCGCACCTGCCCGACTAGGAAGCCGTCCACTCCAGCAGCTCTTCGGCCGGCCACGTGTTGACGATCCGCTCCACCGGCACTCCCGCGTCCAGCGCGCGCTGGGCGCCATAGCCGAGAAATTCCAGTTGGCCCGGCGCATGTGAATCGGTGTCGATGGAGAACAGACAACCGATCTCGAGCGCCAGGTTCAGCAGCCGGGTGGGCGGGTCGCGCCGCTCTGGCCGCGAGTTGATCTCCACCGCGGTGCCGCTATCGAGGCAGGCCGTGAAGACCTTCTCGGCGTCGAACTTCGATTCCGGTCGGATGCCGCGGTTTCCACTCACGAGTCGGCCGGTGCAATGGCCCAGCACATCGGCGTGAGGGTTCTCGACCGCGTTGATCATTCGCCGCGTCATCGACGGTGCATCCATCGACAGCTTGGAATGCACGCTGGCTACGACGACGTCGAGCCGCTCCAGCAGTTCGGGCTCCTGGTCGAGCGACCCGTCCTCGAGGATGTCGACCTCGATACCGGTGAGGATCCGCATCGGGGCAACGGTGTCGCGCAGCTCGTCGATCACATCCAGCTGCTTGCGCAGCCGCTCGGGCGACAGACCGTTGGCGATCGTCAGCCGTGGGGAGTGGTCGGTCAGCGCGCAGTATTCGTGGCCCAACTCCCCTGCGGCCAGCATCATCTCCTCGATCGGAGCCGACCCGTCTGACCAGTTGGAGTGCACGTGTAAGTCGCCGCGCAGCGCGGCGCGGATGTCGCCGCCGCCGAGATCCTTTGCCGCTGAACGGAGCTCGACAAGTGCATCCGGCTCATGACCCGCCCATGCCTGGGCGATCACCTTCGCGGTCTTCGGCCCGATGCCCGGCAGCGATTGCCAGGAGTTCGCGGCGCCGTGGCGTTCGCGGTCGGCCTCACTCAGCGCTTCGACGATGTCGGCGGCATTGCGGTATGCCATCACCCGCCGTGGGTCTTCGCGCGCCCGGTCCTTGTAGTAGGCAATTTGGCGCAACGCGATGACCGGATCCATGACTCCAGTGTGCCCGGTCAGGGCGCACGCCACGTGGGGTCGCGGCCGCTGAGCGCGATGACACGGTCGAGCACCGGCGCGTCGTCGGCGACAGGGACGGCCGGGCCGAACAATCCCTCGACGGGTCCTTCAGCGGCGGTCTCGGTGACCTGCGGCAGGATCGCGCGAACGGCGCTCGGGTCGGTGTCGTAGGACTGGCCGGTCGCGCGGGCCACGTCCCAGCCGTGGATCACAACTTCCGTCACGGCGACCAATCCACCCACCTCGGCCGGGAAGTCGACGCCGCCGGCGCGCGTCATGCCTTCCCACGCTGCCGGGGCCTGCCATGCGCGGGCGAGCTCAGCGAGCCGCGCCGGAAAGCTGTTGCGCCAGTCGTCCTCCAACTCCCCCGGGTCGGACGGAGGCGTGTCGGTCAGCGGTCCGAAGTCCTTGCGCGCCGCGGCGCTGAAGGCCAGCGCCAGCCCGCCGATGTGCGCCACCAGCTCACTCAGTCGCATCTGTTCACACGGCGTCGCGGCGGAGAGCTGGTCGTCGGTGACATTGGCCAGCACGTCGGCCGTGCGTTGGCACGCGGGGGTCATATCGATCATGTCGGTACTGACCATCTTCGGAGCGAAATCTCATCGCCGATCACCGAGCGGCGAGATGGCGAGCGGCGAGATGGCGCCGCGGACAAGGGCCCGGACTTGGTTCTCCGCAGCACCGCCGGTGAAGAACAACATCTCGTCGCCGGCCTCGAGCACGTCGTCGGGCTGCGGCAGAACGATCCCGCTCTCGCGAATGACGACGGCCAGTGCGGTGTTCTCCGGCAGGGGTAGGTCGCGCATCCGCTGACCGACGAATGGATCGTCGTCGGGCAGCGTCAGTTTGGCCAAGCTCACTTGGCCCTGCCGCAGTTCCATCAACCGCACCAGATGCCCGATATCGATAGCGCCCTCGATCGCCGCGACCAACGCGCTCGGCGCAGAGACCGCGACATCGACGCCCCAGGCCTCGGTGAACAACCATTCATTGCGCAAATCGTTGACCCGTGCCACCACCCTGGCCACCCCGAACTCGGTCTTGGCCAACAGCGCCGCCGTGAGGTTCACCTTGTCATCACCGGTCGCGGCGATCACCACGTCGCACATCTGAATTCCGGACTCTTCGAGCGAGGAGAGCTCGCACGCGTCGGCCCACAACCACTCGGCACCGGGAACCGTGTGCGGTTCGTAGTGACGGACGTTGTGCTCGATCAGCAAGACCTTGTGGCCATAGTCGAGTAGTTCCTGAGCGACGGACCGACCGACCGCCCCGGCACCGGCGATGCCGACGCGCATCATCTGCCGCTCGTCAGCGCGCTTCGCGTCCGCATCGGCGGATCGCCTTCTGACTCGGAACACGCATTCATCCTGACCCATGTGGCGGCGTCCTGTGCTGCTACCAGCAGGATCACCGCACTCGGCCGCCGTTGTACTGGTTTACTGCACGTCACACCACCCATGCAGTCCCGAACGGGGATGAAATGAGCTTGCAGCAGCTGTATCTGGTGCTGCTGGCCGGTGGGCTCGTGCTACTGGCCAGCATCATCGCCACCCGGGCGGCCACCCGAGTCGGCCTGCCGAGCCTGCTGCTGTTCCTCGGCGTCGGTGTCATCGTCGGCGAAGACGGGCTGGGACTGCAGTTCGACAACTACCTGCTCGCCGATCACCTCGGCACGGTGGCGTTGGCGATCATCCTCATCGAAGGCGGCCTCACGACGCGGTTCGGCGACGTGCGAAAGGTGTTGGCGCCGGCAGCGGTGTTGGCCACCGTGGGCATCGCGGTCAGCATGGCGGTCACGGCCGCGGGGGCACACCTGCTGCTCGGGATCGACTGGCAACTGGCATTGCTGCTCGGCGCCGTCGTCTCTTCCACCGACGCCGCTGCGGTGTTTTCGGTGCTGCGCGTCGTGCCCTTGCCCCGCCGCGTTGCGGGCCTGCTGGAGGCCGAGTCCGGATTCAACGACGCCCCGGCCGTCATCCTCGTCCTGATGTTCAGCGCGACGCCGCTGGAGCTGTCCCCGGTACACGCGGTAGCCGAGCTGGTCTACGAGTTGGGAGTCGGCGCCGCCATCGGGTTGGGTTGCGGATTTCTCGGCTCAATCGCCCTGCGCCGCATCGCCCTTCCGGCCTCCGGCCTGTATCCCCTCGCGACCTTCGGGTTCGGCATGGTCGCGTTTGCCGCGGCAGGCAGCGCCCACGCCAGTGGGTTCCTCGCCGCGTATCTGGCCGCGGTCGTGCTCGCCAATTCCGGACTACCTCACCGCTCGGCCACCCGGTCCTTCGCCGAAGGGCTCGGTTGGCTGGCACAGATCGGCCTGTTCGTACTCCTCGGCCTGCTCGTCGATCCCAGCGATCTGGCTGCCGAACTGGTTCCGGCGATCGTCATCGGGCTCGTCCTGCTGTTGGTCGCCAGGCCGCTGTCCGTCGTCATCGCCCTTGCCGGATTCCGGGTGCCCTGGCGCGAGCAGGTTTTCCTGTCGTGGGCCGGTCTGCGGGGCGCCGTCCCGATCGTGCTGGCGACCTTCCCGATCGTCGAGGGGGTCCCCGACAGCCTCCGCATACTCAATATCGTGTTCATCCTGGTGGTGGTGTTCACCCTGGTTCAGGGTCCGAGCCTGCGCCCGCTCGCTCACCGGTTGGGACTGATTCCGAAGGAGGCCACCCACGAGATCCAGGTGGAATCGGCGCCCCTTGACGTCCTGGAGGCCGAGCTGCTGACGATGACCGTGCAGGCGCCGTCCCGGTTGCACAACGTCACAGTCCGCGAACTGCGGCTACCCGATCCCAGCGTTATCACCCTGATCATCCGGGACGGCCACACGTTCGTCCCCCAGCCCGACACCCACATAGCGATCGGCGACGAACTGCTCATCGTCACCACCACCAAGACGCGCGCGGCAGCCGAGCGGAGGCTCCGCGCGGTTAGTCGCCGGGGCAAGCTCGCGTACTGGTTCGACGAGTACGGCGAAGCAGATTGACCTCGCGCCGGGCTGAGCCGCCGCTCCCGACTGGTAATCGGGAAAGTGGGACTACCCTCGGCTAAGTGCGATTCGCGTTCAAAACCTCCCCGCAAAACACCACTTGGTCCGACATGCTTGCGGTTTGGCAAGCCGCTGACGACATCGAGGTCTATGAGTCCGGCTGGACCTTCGATCACTTCTATCCGATCTTCTCCGACTCCAGCGGCCCGTGTTTGGAGGGCTGGAGCACGCTCACCGCGCTAGCCCAGGCCACCACGCGACTGCGGCTGGGCACGCTGGTCACCGGAGTTCACTACCGCCATCCCGCCGTTCTGGCCAACATGGCCGCGGCCGTGGACATCATTTCCGGCGGCCGCCTCGAGCTGGGCATCGGCGCCGGCTGGAACGAGGAGGAATCCGGCGCCTACGGCATCGAGCTGGGCAGCATCAAGGAACGCTTCGATCGCTTCGAGGAAGCCTGCGAAGTGCTCAAAGGCCTGCTCTCACAGGAGAAGACGACGTTCGACGGCAAGTTCTACCATCTCAAGGACGCGCGCAACGAACCGAAAGGTCCGCAGAAGCCGCACCCGCCGATCTGCATCGGCGGCAGTGGCGAGAAACGCACGCTCCGAATCACCGCGAAATACGCCGACCACTGGAATTTCGTCGGCGGCCCGCCCGAGGAATTCGCCCGCAAGCGCGACGTGCTGGCGTCGCATTGCGCCGACATCGGCCGCGATCCGAAGGAGATTATGCTGTCGGCGCACGTCCGGCTCACTCCCGACCACAACGCCGGTCAGGAAATCAACTACAGCCAGGCGATCGATGAGGCCGCCGCCCTCGGCAAGGAGGGCCTGGATCTCGCGATCGTGTACCTGCCGACGCCGCACACCCCTGCCGTGCTCGAACCGCTGGCGGAGGCGATCCGGGATTCCGGCCTGCTCACCAGCAAAGTCGACTGACGATAACGAAAATATAACGGTTAGGCAAAGGAACGGTCACGCGCCGCCGAATCGGCGTAACCAGGGTCGTACGGGTTGACTAGACCCCGTAACGAAGTAGCTCGTCGGCGGTGATCAACCGCTCGGCTTTGGCGGGGAACTCTCGGCTCCTCAGCGGGTGGCGGAGCAGCGACCAGGCGATTCGACTCATCCGAGTACGCGACAGTGGGTTGATGTACACGTCGATCTCTCCTGCGTTATACCAATAGCTGAATCGGGCCCTCACGTTACCGCATGACCCTCATCAAGTCATTAGATACCTATTATCTGGCAAACGGAACTAGGCACGCCGCACAAATCATCCGATGTTTTTGATGAGGTAGAAGTGGCAGATGTGACTCGCTTGCTCGACGTGTCGGCGGCTTCGCGTCTTGTCGCGGGGTTACCGCTGCGGTACGGCGGTGGGCTTGATGGGCGCGGGAAGTGCGGTTCGGCCCATCAGATACCGGTCGACGCCGGCCGCTGCTGCACGGCCCTCGGCGATCGCCCACACGATCAGTGACTGGCCGCGGCCCATGTCGCCGGCGACGAACACACCGGGGACCGAGGTGGCATACGAGGCATCGCGCGTGACGTTGCCGCGATCAGTGAACTCGACACTCAGGTCGGTCAGCAGCCCCTCACGCTCCGGGCCGACGAAGCCCATGGCGAGCAGCACCAGGTCGGCTTCCATCTCGAAGTCGGAGCCGTCGACCTTGACGAACTTGCCACCCTCCATACGCACCTCGTGTCCGCGCAGCCCGGTGACGTGTCCGTCCTCGCCGACAAACTGCTCGGTGTTCACGGAGTAGACCCGCTCGCCGCCTTCCTCGTGCGCCGAGGACACCCGGAACATCAGCGGGTAGACCGGCCACGGCGTGGAGTCCGCGCGGGTCTCCGGTGGGCGGGGCATGATCTCGAACTGGTGCACGCTGGCCGCACCCTGGCGGTGCACGGTGCCCAGGCAGTCGGCGCCGGTGTCACCGCCACCGATGATGATGACCTTCTTGGCCTTGGCCGTGATCGGCGGCTCGCCGTCGTCACCGAGCACCGGGTCGCCCTGCTGCACCCGGTTGGCCCACGGCAGGAACTCCATGGCCTGGTGGATCCCGTCCAGGTCGCGGCCCGGGATCGGGAGATCTCGCGACGCGGTGGCGCCACCGGACAGCACGACCGCGTCGAACTCGGCCCGCAGCTGCTTGGCCGTGATGTCGACGCCGACGTTCACGCCGGCCCGAAAACGGGTGCCCTCGGCCTCCATCTGCTCTAGCCGCCGGTCGATGTGGCGCTTCTCCATCTTGAATTCCGGGATGCCGTAGCGCAGCAGGCCGCCGATGCGGTCGTCGCGTTCGAACACGGTCACCGAATGCCCGGCGCGGGTCAGCTGCTGTGCCGCGGCCAGGCCGGCCGGGCCGGACCCGACGACGGCCACGGTCTTGCCGGTCAGCGTGTCTGGCGGCAGAGGGACGACCCAGCCCTCATCGAAGGCGTTGTCGATGATCTCGACCTCGACCTGCTTGATCGTCACCGGATCCTGGTTGATGCCGAGCACACACGAACCTTCACACGGCGCCGGGCACAGCCGACCGGTGAACTCCGGAAAGTTGTTGGTGGCGTGCAGCCGCTCGATCGCGTCCCGCCAGCGGTCGGCGCGCACCAGGTCGTTCCACTCGGGGATGAGGTTGCCCAATGGACAGCCGTTGTGGCAGAACGGAATGCCGCAATCCATGCACCGCGTCGCCTGCTCGCGCAACACGTCGTGCGAGAAGTCCTCGTAGACCTCTTTCCAGTCACGCAGCCGCAGGTCGACCGGCCGCCGTTGCGGGGTCTCGCGCTGTGTGTACTTGAGAAAGCCGCTTGGATCAGGCATTCGCCGCCGCCATGATCGCCTTGTCGACGTCCTCGCCGGTGCTCTCGGCCTGGGCGATCGCCTGCAGCACGCGCTTGAAATCGCGCGGCATGACCTTGACGAAGTGCTTCAGTTGCCCGTCCCAATCGGCCAGAACACGTCGCCCCACGGCTGAATCCGTGGCATCGACGTGGGCTTGGATTGTGTCGCGCAACCAGGCCACATCCTCACTGTCATCGTCGTCGAGGGCATCGAGGTCCACCATCTCGGCGTTGAGGTTCTCACCGAACGCGCCATCGGGGTTGTAGACGTACGCCACGCCGCCCGACATGCCCGCCGCGAAGTTGCGTCCGGTCGGCCCGAGGATCACGACCTTGCCGCCGGTCATGTACTCGCAGCCGTGATCGCCGACGCCTTCCACCACCGCGTGCGCGCCGGAGTTACGAACGGCGAACCGCTCCCCTACCACCCCGCGCAGGAACACCTGGCCGCTGGTCGCGCCGAACAGGATCACGTTGCCGGCGATGATGTTCTGCTCGGCGACATAGTCGGCGGGCGCGTTGTCCGACGGCCGCACCACGATCCGGCCGCCCGACAATCCCTTGCCGACATAGTCGTTGGCGTCGCCGTACACGCGCAGCGTGATGCCCTTGGGCACGAACGCGCCAAAACTGTTGCCCGCCGACCCGTCGAACGTGATGTCGATCGTGCCGTCGGGAAGTCCCTGGCCGCCATAGGCTTTGGTGACCTCATGGCCCAACATCGTGCCCACCGTGCGGTTGGTGTTGGCGATCGTCGTCGAAAATCGAACGGGCGAACCGGCATCTAAGGCCTCGCGACACATCACGATGAGCTGCTGGTCCAGCGCCTTGTCCAGGCCGTGGTCCTGACGCGAGCTGCAGTAGTAGTCCTGGTTCATGAACGCCGACTCCGGCTCGTGCAGCACCGGGGCGAGATCGAGCTTGTAGGCCTTCCAGTGCTCGGCCGCGCGCGTGGTGTCCAGCGCGCCGACCTGGCCGACCATCTCGTTGACGGTCCGGAAGCCCAACTGGGCCATCATCTCCCGGACTTCCTCGGCGATGAACATGAAGAAGTTCTCGACGAACTCCGGCTTGCCGGCGAACCGCTGTCGCAGCACCGGGTTCTGGGTGGCCACGCCGACCGGACAGGTGTCGAGGTGGCACACCCGCATCATGATGCAGCCGGATACCACCAGCGGCGCGGTGGCGAAGCCGAACTCCTCGGCTCCGAGCAGTGCGGCGATCACCACGTCGCGGCCGGTCTTGAGCTGGCCGTCGACCTGCACGACGATCCGATCGCGTAACCCGTTGAGCAGCAACGTCTGCTGCGTCTCGGCCAGGCCGAGCTCCCACGGTGCGCCGGCATGCTTCTGTGACGTCAGCGGCGTAGCGCCGGTGCCGCCGTCATGACCCGAGATGAGCACGACGTCGGCGTGTGCCTTCGAGACACCTGCGGCAACCGTGCCGACGCCGTTCTCGCTGACCAGCTTGACGTGCACGCGGGCATGCGGGTTGGCGTTCTTCAGGTCGTGGATCAGCTGCGCCAGGTCCTCGATGGAGTAGATGTCGTGGTGCGGTGGCGGTGAGATCAGGCCGACACCAGGTGTGGAGTGCCGCACCTCGGCGACCCACGGATACACCTTGTTACCCGGAAGCTGGCCACCCTCGCCGGGTTTCGCGCCCTGGGCCATCTTGATCTGGATGTCCGTGCAGTTGGTCAGGTAGTGGCTGGTGACGCCGAACCTCGCCGAGGCCACCTGCTTGATGGCACTGCGGCGCCAATCACCGTTCTCGTCGCGGTCGAACCGGCTGACGTGTTCGCCGCCCTCACCCGAATTGGACCGGCCACCAAGGCGGTTCATGGCGATCGCCAGCGTCTCGTGGGCCTCGGCGGAGATCGAGCCGTAGCTCATCGCGCCGGTGGAGAACCGCTTGACGATCTCGCCGGCGGGCTCCACCTCGTCGAGCGGAACCGGCTGGCGCACGCCGTCCTTGAACTTCAGCAGGCCACGCAGCGAGGCCATCCGTTGGCTCTGGTCGTCGACCAGCTGGGTGTACTCCTTGAAGATCGGGTACTGCCCGGTGCGCGTGGAGTGCTGCAGCTTGAAGACTGTGTCCGGGTTGAACAGGTGGTACTCGCCCTCGCGGCGCCACTGATACTCGCCGCCGACCTCGAGCTCGCGGTGCGCCCACTCGTCGGGCCGGTCCAGGTAGGCCAGTGCGTGGCGGGCGGCGACGTCGTCGGCGATGTCGTCGAGGTCGATGCCGCCGGTGGGGCAGCTCAGCCCGGTGAAGTATTCGTCGAGCACCTGCTGGTTGATGCCGATGGCCTGGAACAGCTGCGCACCGGTGTAGGACGCCAGCGTCGAGATGCCCATCTTGGACATCACCTTCAGCACGCCCTTGCCGGCGGCCTTGACGTAGTTGGCCTTGGCCTTGTCGCGGTCGAGGCCGTTGAGAGCACCACGATCGATCATGTCCTCCACCGACTCGAACGCCATGTAGGGATTGATCGCGGCGGCGCCGAAGCCGACCAGGCACGCCATGTGGTGCACCTCGCGGGCATCACCTGCCTCGACGACCAGGCCGACCTGCGTGCGCGTGCGATCGCGGACCAGGTGATGGTGTACCGCCGAGACAGCAAGCAGCGACGGGATCGGTGCCATCTGCTCGTTCGATTCACGATCGGACAGCACGATGATGCGCGCACCGTCCCGGATCGCGGCCGACACCTTGGCGCGGACGTTGTCGAGCGCCTCCCTCAGACCCTGGCCGCCCCGGTTCACCGGATACAGGCAGCGGATGACGGCGGTGCTGAGGCCGTGGCGGCGGCCGTCGACCTGCTGATCGGGATCGAGGTTGACCAGCTTGGCCAGCTCGTGGTTGCGCAGGATCGGCTGCGGCAGCACGATCTGCCGGCACGACTCCGGCGTCGGGTTGAGCAGGTCGCCCTCCGGCCCGACGGTGCCCTGCAGGCTGGTCACCACCTCTTCGCGGATCGCGTCCAACGGCGGGTTGGTCACCTGGGCGAACAGCTGCTGGAAGTAGTCGAACAGCATCCGCGGCCGCTGCGACAGCACGGCGACCGGGGTGTCGGTGCCCATCGAGCCGAGCGGCTCGGCGCCGGTGCGGGCCATCGGCGCCACCAGCAGGTTGAGCTCCTCATAGGTGTAGCCGAACGCCTGCTGGCGCAACACGACCCGGTGGTGCGGCATGCGGACGTATTCGCCCTGCGGCAGCTCGTCGAGGTGGAACAGGCCGGCATCGAGCCACTCCTGATACGGGTGCTCGGCGGCCAGCTCGGCCTTGATCTCCTCGTCGTCGACGATGCGGCCCTGCGCGGTGTCGACGAGGAACATCCGGCCGGGTTGCAAGCGCATCTTCTTGACCACGGTGGACGGGTCGAGGTTGAGCACACCGGCCTCGGACGCCATCACGACCAAACCGTCGTCGGTGACCCAAATGCGGGACGGGCGAAGGCCGTTGCGGTCCAGCACCGCGCCGATCACGGTGCCGTCGGTGAACGTCATCGACGCCGGGCCGTCCCACGGCTCCATCAACGAGGCGTGGTACTGGTAGAACGCGCGGCGGGCCGGATCCATCGACGGGTGGCGTTCCCACGCTTCTGGGATCATCATCAGCACGGCATGAGGCAGGCTGCGGCCCCCGAGGTGCAGCAGCTCGAGAACCTCGTCGAACCGCGCGGTGTCGGAGGCGCCAGGTGTGCAGATCGGGGAGATCTTGTCGAGGTCCTGGCCGGTGACGTTTTCGCGGCTCGCCGCGGTGCCGAAGGCGTCAGTCCTGATCAGCGCCTCGCGGGCACGCATCCAGTTTTCGTTGCCGGTGACGGTGTTGATCTCGCCGTTGTGAGCGATCCGCCGGAACGGGTGGGCCAGTGGCCACGACGGGAACGTGTTGGTGGAAAACCGCGAGTGCACGATGCCCAGCGCGCTGGTCAGGCGATCGTCCTGCAGGTCAAGGTAGAACGCCTTGAGCTGCGGTGTCGTCAGCATGCCCTTGTAGACGAAGGTCTGACCGGAAAGGCTTGGGAAGTAAACGGTTTCGCGTCCCGGGCCGTCCTGGCCCGGGCCTTTCGTCCCGAGTTCATGTTCGGCGCGCTTGCGCACGACGTAGGCGCGCCGCTCCAGGTCCATGCCGGAGGCCCCGGCGATGAAGACCTGGCGGAAGGTCGGCATCGCGTCGCGCGCCAGCGCCCCTAGAGACGACTCGTCGGTGGGCACGTCACGCCAGCCGAGCACCTCGAGACCCTCGGCCTCGGCGATCTTCTCCACCGCCTCGCAGGCTGCTGCGGCGTCCTTCGAGGACTGCGGGAGGAATGCGATGCCCGTCGCGTAGCTGCCGTATTCGGGCAAATCGAATTCGACCACCGCGCGCAGGAACTCGTCGGGGACCTGCAGCAGGATGCCTGCACCGTCGCCGGTGTGCGGTTCTGCGCCCTGGGCACCGCGGTGCTCCAGGTTCACCAGGGCGGTGATGGCCTTGTCGACGATGTCGCGGCTGCGACGGCCGTGCATGTCGGCCACCATCGCCACGCCGCACGCGTCGTGTTCGAACGCGGGGTTGTACAGCCCTTGACTACTGGGCGCCATTCCCACCTACCTTTGTCCCGCACGCCTTCGCGAAGTCTGCGTGGCAGCCCTCTACTGGCCCTTTTGAGGCGTCAACCGGCTCTGCGATGGAGGTGCCTTCGTGCAGCACTGAACGACGGCCCCTATCCCACTCGCCACAAGTGGAGAAAACGATATGACAAACGAGGCCTGACATGCCAACTTAGTCATGCCTAACTATACTGAGCCGGCCGGCCGGCGGCGGTGACGATCGGCGCGGTGATTCGAAGCGAATACCATTGCAACGGTTAATCTTTGGGCCCGGTTAATACGCGGGCGACCTGATGCGGGGTAGATCTCACTCCTTGCCCAATCCTGCATGATGTTTGCTGTGATGTATCGCCAAGGATGTACGCTGCGGCGACTGAGTGGCATCAGTTTGCGCAAAGCCTAGCCAGATTCTTAGAGAATGGCCTGCATGCTGGCGTCCGGACGCAGGTCCAGGCGCCGCAGCAGCTGGGCGTTCAGAGCCACCACCACCGTCGAAACCGACATCAAGATCGCACCGACCGACATCGGCATCACGAAGCCGACTGGCGCGAGTACACCCGCCGCCAACGGCACCGAGATGAGGTTGTATCCCGCTGCCCACCAAAGGTTTTGCTTCATCTTGCGGTATGACGCCTTCGACAGCGCAATGACCGACAGCACTGAGCGGGGGTCGGAGCTGGCCAGGATGACCCCGGCCGATGCGATCGCCACATCGGTGCCCGCCCCGATCGCGATTCCGACGTCGGCCTGGGCCAGCGCGGGCGCGTCGTTGACGCCGTCGCCGACCATGGCGACCTTGAGCCCCTCGTCCTGCAGCGACGCCACCTTGGCCGCCTTGTCCTCGGGGCGCACCCCGGCGAACACCCGGCCGATGCCGAGCTGGGCGGCCACCGACTCGGCCACCGCACGCGCGTCTCCGGTGATCATCACCACTTCGATGCCCAGCTTGTGAAGCGCGTCGACGGCCTGCCGGGACTCCTCGCGCACCTCGTCGGCCAGCGCCAGCGCGCCGATGACGACGGGGCCGGCTCCGTCCGTCTCGATAAGCACGTGCAGGATGATGGCGCCCTCGTCGCGCCAGGCGCCCGCCTCCGGCAGCTCCGCCTGCGCAGCCTCCTCGAGCAGGCGTGGACCACCGACCCGCACGGTCTTCCCTTCGACGGTCGCGGTCACGCCGACCGCGGGCGACGAGCTGAAGTCCGACGACGCCGGAATCGACAGCTTGCGGCGCCGGGCGGCGTCGACGATGGCCCGGGCCAACGGGTGCTCGGAATCAGACTCGGCGGCCGCCGCCAGCGCCAGCACCGTGTCCTCGGCGAAGCCGCCCGCGGTGGCGATCGTGGTCACCGTGGGCTCGCCCTTGGTGAGGGTGCCCGTCTTGTCGAACAGCACGGCGCCGACGGTGCGCATGCTCTCGAGCGCGAGCCGGTCCTTGATCAGCACCCCGCCACGGGCGGCCCGCTCGGTCGCGATCGAGACCACCAGCGGAATCGCCAGACCGAGTGCGTGCGGGCAGGCAATCACCAGCACCGTGATCGTGCGGATAACGGCCTCCTGAGGCTGGCCGATGAAGCTCCAGACCACCGCGGTGACGATGGCCGATCCCAGCGCGAACCAGAACAGCCAGCCGGCGGCCCTGTCGGCGAGCCGTTGCGCCCGCGACGACGAGTTCTGGGCCTCGGTGACCAGCCGCTGGATACCCGCCAGCGCGGTGTCGTCGCCGACGGCGCTCACCTTGACCCGCAACCCGGAGTCGGTGGCGACGGTGCCGGCCACGACCTGATCGCCGACGCTGCGGCGCACCGGGCGCGATTCGCCGGTCACCATCGACTCGTCGATTTCGGCGGCGCCATCGACGATCTGGCCGTCGGCGGGCACGCTGCCGCCGGGCCGCACGATCACGATGTCGCCCACCCGCAGCTCGGAGGGTGAAACGGTCTCGGTGCTGTCGCCCACGACCCGCTCGGCCTCGTCGGGCAGCAGCGCCGCCAGCGAGTCCAGTGCCGAGGTGGTCTGCGCCAGCGACCTCATTTCGATCCAGTGGCCGAGCAGCATGATCACGATCAGCAGCGCCAGCTCCCACCAGAAGTCCAGATCGTGCGGCAGCACGCCAAGGCTGGCGCCCGACGAGGCGATGAAGGCGACAGTGATGGCAAGACCGATCAGCAGCATCATTCCCGGTGCGCGAGAACGAATTTCACTTATTGCGCCGGTCAGAAACGGTCGGCCGCCCCAGAGGTACATCAGGGTGCCGAGCACCGGCGACACCCAGCGCGCGCCCGGAAAGTCCGGCACGGTGTAGCCGAGGATCATCGCGAACATGCCGGACAGCGCCACTGTGGGGATGGCGAGCACCAACATGGTCCAGAACAGCCGTCGGAACTACGGCGACATGGTCGCCGTGACCTTCGTGTCCGCCGTGGCCCCCGTGGCCCCCGTGCTCGGCCTGCGTCTGATGTTGCGTGCGGTCAACCTCAGTCATGTCCGTCACTATATACCCCCTGGGGGTATATAGCCAGTCATTCGGTACTGAGGGCGCCGCCCCGCTGGGATTGCGCGAACTCACCCACCGCACGGCGGGGTGTCGGCCGCCCGCCCTCGAGTTGGTGGCCTCGGCTGCGGTCAACGACGGTCTCGACGTCCCCTACACGCGGCGTCGGATCGACTTCGTGCGCCGGTTCTTCAGCGCAACCGAATCCCGTTACGTCGGAACCGCTTTGCGGGTCGGCGCAACACCGGCGTCGCCGATGCGAAGGCAATCGGTGATAACGGTGAGGTGGACATCATGGCCGCCTCACCGCCTACCGCTGAGGCCGATTGCGCTGAGTAATGGCGGATTTCCCGCTAGCATCCGCTGCATGCCCGAGGCTCGTAAATCCCGCGGCGGATTAGGCGGCTTCATCCGGCGCTCGGGATACCTACGCAAGTGGCTGATCCTCGGCATCTCGATCGGCATCATCGCCGGCCTCGGCGCGGTCGTCTTCTACCTCGCGCTCGACTATGCGGGCCGGTTCCTGCTCGGCTACTTGGCCGGCTATGACATCCCCAAACCAGTCGGTGACGGCGGCGACGCCGGCTCACCCGGATTCGACCGGCCATGGGCGATCCCGTTGGTGGCATTCGGCGGCGCACTGCTGTCGGCATGGCTGGTCGCCAAGTTCGCGCCGGAGGCCGAGGGGCACGGCACCGACAGCGCGATCGAGGCTGTGCACACCGACCCGCGGGCGATCCGGGGCCGGGCGATCGTGGTGAAGACCATCACGAGCGCGGTGACCATCGGCTCGGGCGGGTCGGGCGGCCGCGAGGGACCGGCCGCTCAGATCTCTGCGGGCTTCGGTTCACTGTTGGCCCGCCGGCTCGACCTGTCCGACGAGGATGGCCGCGTCGCGGTGTCGCTCGGCATCGGTTCGGGCATCGGTGCGATCTTCGGCGCGCCGCTGGGCGGTGCCGTGCTGGCGGCGTCGATCGTCTACCGCGAAGACTTTGACTACCGGTCTCTGGTTCCCGGTTTCATCACGTCGGGCACCGCGTACGCGGTCTACGGATCGATCCTGGGTTTCGAGCCGTTGTTCGGCTTCATCGCGCCGGACTACAAATTCGATCCGCGGCAGCTCGTCTGGTTCCTGGTAATCGGAATCATCGCTGCTGCAATTGGATACCTCTACGCACGCACGTTTTACGCCACCGTCACGCTGACCCATCGCCTGCCCGGCGGCTCGGTGCTCAAGCCGGCGATCGGCGGTCTGCTCGTCGGCCTGCTGGCGCTGTTGATTCCGCAGATCCTGTCGAGTGGCTACGGCTGGGCACAGAAGGCGGCCGCTACCGAGACACTGCTGGCGATACCGCTCTGGATCGTGCTGATCCTGCCGATCGCCAAGATCGTCGCCACCTCTCTGTCGATCGGCACCGGCGGGTCGGGCGGCATCTTCGGCCCGGGCATCGTCATCGGCGCGTTCGTCGGCGCCGCCATCTGGCGCCTCGCCGATCTGGCAGATGCTCCCGGAATCCCTGACAGCCCAGGCGTTTTCGTTGTCGCCGGAATGATGGCCTGTTTCGGCAGCGTCGCGCATGCCCCGCTGGCCGTGATGATCATGGTGGCGGAGATGACCGGCTCGTTCGCCGTCATCCCCGGCGCGATGGTCGCGGTCGGCATCGCCTACTTGTTGATCACCCGCACCTCCGTGTCGATCTATCGGGCACAGCGCCTCAACCGCGAAACCGCCGAAGCCGAAAGAAGGGCACCGCCATGACAGCCACAACCAGCCCGCACGCCACCTCCCTGTCCGACGGTGAAATCGTTGAGCAGAGCGACCTGGGCACGATCACCAGGGTCACCGCCGACACGTTTCCGATCCTGAACGGAATGTCGATCAAGCGGATCGTGCTCAACCCCGGCGCGATGCGGACCCCGCATTGGCACGCCAACGCCAACGAATTGACGTACTGCGTATCCGGCACCTCGTTCGTGTCGGTGCTCGACAGCTACAGCAGGTTCGCCAGTTTCACGGTCAGCGCAGGCGAGATGTTCCACATCGACTCCGGCTCGCTGCACCACATCGAGAACCTCGGTGAGGACGCCGCCGAGTTCATCCTGGCGTTCCGCAGCGAACGCCCAGAGGATTTCGGGCTTGCCGCGTCGTTCGGCGCCATGACGGACGCGGTGCTCGGCAACACCTACGACCTGCCGGCGTCGGACTTCGCCAAGATCCGCCGCGACACCAACGACCGCCGCCTAGCGGCGCGCAGAGCCGACGCCGTCGTCCCGTCAACCGCGTACTTCGACGATTCGCACAAGTTCGCGGTCGAGGCGCAGAGTCCGGCGATCGGTGTCGCGGTCGGGTCGGCACGGCTGGCGCGGGCGCAGTACTGGCCGGCGCTGAAAGATCTTTCCATGTACTCGCTGCGGATCCGGGAAGACGGCATGCGCGAGCCGCACTGGCATCCGATCACCGCCGAAATGGGCTATGTGCACAAGGGTTCCGGGCGCATGACGGTGATGGACCCCGACGGCTCACTGGACACCTACTACCTCGAGGAGGGCGACGTCTACTTCATTCCGCGCGCCTATCCGCATCACATCGAGGTCGTCGACGCCCCCGACATCCACTTCGCGATCTTTTTCGACCAGCCGATGCCCGGGGACATCGGCTACCGCGCGTCGGCCAGCGCGTATTCGCGCGAGGTGCTGGCCGCGACGTTCAACATGCACGTCGACGACCTGCCGAATTTCCCGTTCACCAAGACCGACCCGCTCATCGTCAGCCGTAACAACCCCGTCGACGAACACGCCATGGGCGAACGGTAGGGCGCGAGGTCAGGCGCCGTCGCGACCATTTCTATCGGGGAACGATTCGGATACGACCGGCACGCCGTCGCAGCGCGCGTGTCACCCTCGGCGCACAGCGTCACATTCAAACGAGGGGTACGCATGCGCGAGCCGACAATGCTGCACCGACTGGCAGCGGAGTTCATCGGAACGTTCTGGTTGGTCTTCGGCGGCTGCGGCAGCGCAGTGTTCGCCGCGAAGTTCGTGTCGGACGGGTTGTCGGTCGGAATCGGTTTCCTCGGTGTCTCGCTGGCGTTCGGGCTTACCGTGCTCACCGGCGTGTACGCCTTCGGCACCATCTCCGGCGGTCACTTCAACCCCGCTGTGACGCTGGGCGCGGCGCTGGCCCGCCGCGTGGAATGGAAGGTGTTGCCCGCCTACTGGTTCACGCAGGTGATGGGCGGGATCGTGGCCGGCCTGATTATCTACGTGATTGCCAAGGGCCGAGACGGCTGGACCGCGACGGGCAACATGGCCGCCAACGGCTTCGGCGAACACTCCCCCGGAGGCTATTCGCTGTGGGCGGTGGTCATCGCCGAGGTGGTCCTGACCGGTGTGTTCCTTCTGGTCATCCTCGGCTCCACCGACGACCGCGCGCCAAAGGGCTTCGCGGGCTTGTCAATTGGGCTCACCTTGACACTGATCCACCTGATCTCGATCCCCATCTCCAACACCTCGGTCAACCCGGCCCGATCCACCGGCGTCGCGCTCTTCAACGGCGACGGTGCACCGGCTCAGCTGTGGGTGTTCTGGTTGGCACCCCTGATCGGCGCGGCGATCGCCGGCGTCGCCTACCCGTACCTGTTCGGCCGGAAGGAAGAACTGGCGGACCGCCCCGTGCGCGACGACGCGCTCGAGGACTCCGGAGCCGCATAGCCCCGAACGTCAGGTCAGGTGGTCGAATTCCCCACTGGCCCAGCCGATGTGGGTCTCGGCTGACCGTCGCACGACGTCCTTGGCGTCGTGGTCGATCTCGTCGCCGCCGAGGGTGTAAAGCCGGTCATAGTCGAACCGTTCGAGCCGATCGACGATGCGGCGTACCACCGCAGGTGACAGCGGCACATGCTTGGGAAAGTTGCGTTGAAACGAGACCCAGTCGCGGGCCAGACCGCCGCTGATGGTGTCGCCGACGAGCAGCGTCCCGTCGGCGGTCAACGCCACACAGCTACCGCGCATATGCCCGCCGACGTGCAGCAGCTGGACACCGGGCAGCGGTTCGATCTGCTCTTTCCAGAGCTCGATCACCGGGCCTGTCCGGGGTAACCACTCCTGGTCAAGGGCGTTGACATAGACCGGCACATCACCGAACTCCTTGCTCCAGCTCAGTTGCGCTCCAAACATGTGCGGATGGCTGGCAGCGATCACCGCCACGCCACCGAGGCCGCGCACCAGGCTCACGATGTCGTCGTCGAGGTAGCTCGGCGCATCCCACAGCAGGTTTCCTTGGCCGGTCTGCGCGACGAACGACCGGTGCCCGATGGCGAATCGGGGCGCCCGTCTGAGGCTGTGTACACCGCGGCCGTGGTCGACGTGCTCGGTGCGATGTGGCTGGGCGGCCAGTTCGGCCAGTGTGGTCCAGCTGCCGTGCGGCGGCAGGTCGCCGCGCTCCTCGATGGACACCACTGCGGAGGTGAACACACAACCGTTCGCTGGCGGCCGAACCTCGGAGTCCGCATGCTCGACACCACATCCGTCACAGATCCACGTCGTCATGTCGCCGAGCGTGGCACCTCAACTTCAGTTCAGGTCAAGGCCTATTTGACCGGTGCCTTCTTCTTGGCGCTGCGGGCCGCGCCCTTTTCGGTCCGGGCACCGCGGTTGGCCAGCTGGCCGCCGGAGTTCTCCAAGTGCGCGCGCACGAACCACTGGAACTTCTCCAGCTCGCCGGCCTGGCCGATGAACAGGTCCTGGGACACCAGGTCGAGATCCTCGAGGCGGTCGATGCTCTTGCGGAGATCCTCGATGACGCCGGTGTAGACCAAGTCGAGGGCCGCCAGGTGCGCCTGCACGGTGTCGCGGCCGACGGAGTAGTCGTCCCACGTGCGGTCCTTGATGATTGCGCCTGGCGTGCCCTGCGGTGATTTACCCAGCGCCGCAATGCGCTCGGCCACGTCGTCGGCGTACCCGCGCACGAGTTCGACCTGGGGGTCGATCATCTCGTGCACGCCGATGAAATTGGGGCCGACGACGTTCCAGTGCACGTGCTTGAGCGTCAGGTGCAGGTCGTTGTATGTGCTCAGCGACTTCTGCAGAATGTCGGCTACCTCGCTACCTGCCTCGTCCGATAGGCCGGGGATTGTGAATTCAGGCATCAACAGCTCCTTCGCATGATCGACTTCCCGCGACGTGTACCCGTGCGGCATGACCGGTAATCCCGGGTGTCAGCTAGATCGCGCGCAGATTCGGAATCGGCTGCCGGGCCGAGACGCGCGGCGCATGCGCCGGCCCAGTGACCTCGAGGAGCCGAACCGCACGGTGGCGATGGGGCCTCAGCGGTTCTAGCAACTCCACCATCGCCGCGTCGTCGATTTCGCGGCCGAGAAGCCGCCACCCCACCATCTTCGCCAGGTGGAAGTCGCCGACCGAGACCGCGTCGGCAGCTCCGAATGCGCGCTGGGCCGTCTCGGCGGCGGTCCACTCGCCGACACCGGGAAGCGACGTCAGCGCCGCGCGGGCCGCCTCGGCCGGACGGCTACACAGCCGCTCCAGCGAGTCCGCGCGCTGCGCGCAGCCGACGATGGTGCGTGCTCGGCCGGGGTCGACGTTGGCTCGGTGAAACTCCCACGACGGGATGCGCCGCCACACGTCGCCGGGCGGCGGCACCCGCATATGGGCCGGCGCGGGGCCGGGCGCGGGCGCCCCGAACGTGGTCACCAGCTTGCGCCATGCGCGGCGCGCGTCCGTGCCGTACACCCGCTGTTCGAGGACGGCCGGGATGAGCGACTCCAGCACGCGATCGGTCCGGCCCAGCCGCAGATGCGGGACCCGCCGGTGCAGTTCGGCGATCGTCGGTTCGTCGGGACTGAACCCGGACGCGTCGTCGTCGGCGCCGAGAAGCGTGGGCAGCGTGTCGGTGAATTCGCTTGCGCCACTACCCCACGCCTCGCAGTCGATGGTGTTGGGCGACGACCTCGTGATCCGCGCGGTCACCGGTCCACTGCGCATCAGGCTGGTGCGCCAGATCGCGCCGTCGGGCGCATCGTGATAGCACGGATCGCCGCGGCCGCGTCGCAGCGGCGACAGGGTCAGGCCGGGACTGGCCGGCCCGGCTAGGACAACGCTGCTGACGACGCTGACCGAGCGGTGCACCGCTTCAGGCTATGCGACGGAGATGTCAGCCTTGTCCGGATAGAACGCGACGTGTCCGGCGATGTCGGCCACCGCCGGATACGGCTTCTCGTAGGTCCAGATCGCATCGTCGACGGTGCCGCCGGCCGAGGTGACGACGTGGTAGTAGCTGGCATCACCCTTGAACGGGCAGTACGTTTCCGTGTCACTGGGCTTCAGCTTGTCTGCCACGACATCGCCAAGCGGGATGTACTGCACTGCGGGATAGGTGGACTCCTGCAGCGTCAGGGCGTCCCGGGTGTCGGCGACGAGCTCGCCGTTGACCCGCACCGTGACGTGCTTGCCTGTCGGTTCGATGGTGATGGGATGTTCGGCGGTGGGCTGGAGTACCGGTCGGTCGGTCATGAATATGACAACACCGCCGGTCCGGCCCATGATTCCTGACCGCGTGTTTACGATCACCGCATGACCGATCCGGGCACGGCCTCGGCGCAGGCCGAGGTGAACATCGACGCCGACCCTGACACCGTGTACGCCCTCATCACCGATCTGCCGACGTTGGCAACGCTGGCCGAGGAGGCCGCCGCGATGGACTGGTGCAAGGGCGACGCGGTGCGGCCCGGTGCGGTGTTCAAAGGACACAACCGCAACGGCATCTTCCGCTGGTCCACCACGTGCACCGTCACCGACGCCGAGCCGGGTCGCTTGTTCGCGTTCGATGTCCGGTACTTCGGGGTGCCGGTCGCGAGTTGGCGTTACGACATCGCCGCCCAGGGCGGAGGCTGTCGCGTCACCGAGGGGACGTGGGACCGCCGTCCCGGCTGGTTCGGCAAGACGGCGTGGATCGGCACCGGCGTCCGAGACCGCACCGCTGCGAACGCCGAGCACATCAAGGTCACGCTGCAGCGGCTGAAGCAGAAAGCCGAAGCCTCCTAGGGACGTCCCGCGATCTTGTCGGCGACGACCGCGATCGGCGACGTCTTGGATGTCCCAGTCCTGCCCTCGTGCCAGTCGGCCGCCTTGTACGCGAGGTACATGCCGCGCACGCCCAGCCAGCGCAGCGGCTCGGGCTCCCAGTTGCGTGACTCGTGCCCGACCCACGGCAACTCGGTGAGCGGACTGCGCCGACCCAGCACCAGGTCCGTCAGCGTGCGGCCGGCCAGGTTTGTGGCGGTGACGCCGTGTCCGACGTATCCACCGGCCCACCCCAGACCCGTCGCCTTATCGAGGACGATGCTGGCCTCCCAGTCACGCGGGACGGCCAGCACGCCGCACCAGCCATGCGCGATCGGGATGTCGCGGGTCTGCGGCAGCACCGTGTGCAGCGTCGCGGTCAGGTCCCTGATGGTGCGCTGTGGCACCTGGCCGTCGAGGTCGGTGCGGGAACCGTAGCGGTACGGAACGCTGCGGCCGCCGATCGCGATGCGGTTGTCGTGGGTGCGCTGTGCGTAGAAGAAACCGTGCGCGGTGTCCCCGAGGGTTTCGCAGCCGCGCCAGCCGATCGAGTCCCAGATGTCGTCGGGGATCGGATCGGTGGCGATCATCGAGCTGTTCATCGGCAGCCAGTGCCGCCGCAGCCGGGGCAACGCGGCGGTGTAGCCCTCAGTCGCCCGCAGCACGATCGGCGCTTTGACGACGCCGAAGGGCGTCGTCACCCGTCCCGCCTCGATCTTGGTGGCCGGTGACATTTCGTAGACGTCCACGCCGAGGCGTTCGGCGGCGTCGGCCAGGCCGCGGACCAGCCGAGCGGGCTGCACGCGCGCACAATGCGGATTGTGGTAGGCCGACACGACTCCATTCAACCGAATGCGTTCCGCTGCTTCGGCTTTCGACAGCGGCGCGATACCGTCGACCTTCCAGCCGAGATCCTCGTCGATCTCGGCGGCCAGCCTCGACGCCTGCGCGGGGTTGCGCGCCACCCGCAGTGTGCCGCCCTTCACGATGCCCGCGTCGATGCCTTCTGACTCCGCGACGTCGATCACCTCGTCGACGGAATCGTTGAGGGCCTGTTGCCAGGCCAGCACTCGGTCGCGGCCGTACAACTCGGCCATCCGGTTGCGGTCGCCCGGCACCAGCCCAGACAGCCAACCGCCGTTGCGTCCCGATGCGCCGAACCCGGCGAACCGCCCCTCCAGCACGACGATGCGCAGCGACGGGTCGGCCCGCTTCAGGTAGTAGGCCGTCCACAACCCGGTGTATCCGGCGCCGACGATGCAGACGTCGGCGTCACGGTTGCCGGGCAACGGCGGTCGTAGCGGCGGATATTTGGTGAACCAGTTCGAGATGCGACCGTTGACCGGACCTGCTGTGGGCACCGTCCGATTCTCGCAGCGATGGTGTAATCGCCAGATGACCACCCTGGACCGCCGTGGGGCGGTGTTCGTTCTGACCCTCGGCGACGACGAGAACCGCTTCCACCCCGACCGATTGGCGGCGATCACTGCCGCCCTCGACGAAGTCGACGCCGCGGAGGGCCCGAAGGCGGTCGTCACGACCGGCGCGGGCAAGTTCTACTCCAACGGCCTCGACCTCGACTTCATGGCGTCCCACCCGGACGCCTCCGAAACGAATCTGCGCGACGTGCACGCGCTGTTCGCCCGGGTCTTGGCGTTTCCCGCACCGATCGTCGCCGCGGTGGGTGGCCACGCGTTCGCCGCCGGGGCGATGCTGGCGCTGGCCCACGACCTCATCGTCATGCGCGGCGATCGCGGCTACTTCTGTCTTCCCGAGGTCGACCTCGGGATCCCGTTCACCGCGGGCATGAACGCGTTGATCCGGTCGCGGCTGCCGATCGCGACCGCGCACGAGGCGATGACGACGGCCCGCCGCTACGGCGGCGTGGACGCGAAGGAGGCCGGCATCGTCGCCGCCACAGCGGGCGAGGGCGAGGTGCTCGATCTGGCCGTCGCCCTGGCGGAGGAGCGCGCCGCGAAGGCGGGCGCCGTGTTCGGCGCGATCAAGGCCCGCCTCTATGCCGAGGTGATCGCCGAGCTCACCGTTCCCTGAGCGGACTTGTCGGACCCCTTGCGCAGGCTGTCACCTAACTTCGACAGGAAGGTGCGGCTATGTGCTGGCAGTGCGACAACCCGAACGGCACCATCGAGGAGTACTTCGACGAGCTGCGGGCAACGATCCGCACGCAGGGCTGGGTCGTGCAGTACGTCGAAAGTGACCGAACGCCATACGCTTACACGATCGGGCTGCACGACTGGGGGCTGCCCGAACTATTGGTCACCGGTGTCTCCCCGCAGCGCGCAACGCGGCTGCTGAACAAGTTGGCTCGTGACACCCTGCGCGGCACGACGTTGGAGCCGGGCCAGCAGATTTCGGTACCTACCGGGCCGCTCGTCGAGATCGTGGAGGTCAACCACCCCGACGCGCACCTGAACTTCGCCGTCGCGTTTGGCGGTCCGGACGTTCGTGCTATGCAGTTGGTGTGGGCCGACGGCCGTGGCCGCTGGCCGTGGGCTCCCGGATTCTGCGACGGCCGCACGAGGCAACCCGTGCTCGGGTACCGACGCCGGGCCGCCTGACAGGCGCAATCCGTTCCCCCTATCGGGGGACGTGCGATTCGACCGGTTGATGGTCGGATCGCCCTACATACGCGGCGCTCCTGCCACGGCATTCTTGAGTCATCGCCGAATAACACCGGCGCACAGAACGAAAACGCAAGCAGCACAGGAGAACTCAAAAAATGGCCACCTTCGCACGCACCTTCACCCGCTACATCGCCCTGCCTGTCGTCTCCGCCGGGATCATCGGTGGCGCCGCCCTCGGGATGGCCGGCAAGCCCTCTAGAACGCGTAGCGGTGGTATTGCGCCATATAGCGCAGCGACGGCACCGGTTTCATCAACGCGGCCATCACGCGGTAATACCACGCAACATCGGCGAACGTAGCGTCGTCGAACGGGGACACCCAGGAGAGCAGCCGCACGCCGGGCACCGCCTTGATGACGTCCTCGGGGCCGTCGATGCCCCAATAGAGCGTCGCTCCCGAGCGGCGCACAACCGAGTTCATCCACTGCGACTTGATGCCCAGCCGGTTGAAGGCGTCGAACTGCAACTCGCCGGACGGGGCGTGCTCGACGACCCGGCGCAGCAGCGCTCTACCGTCCTCCGGGGTGAGGTACATGGTCAGACCCTCGCCCACCATCAGCGTCGGGCGGTCTCGCGGAATCTCGGCGAACCAGCCCGGGTCGGTGACCGACGCGGCGATGACGTGGTACTGGTCGCGCGTCGGGTAGAGCTGCTCGCGCAGATGGGCGACGTCGGGATAGTCGACGTCATACCACTCGACGCCAGGGCCGGGATCCAGCCTGAAGGCGCGAGCGTCCAGCCCGCAGCCCAGATGCAGCACGACGGCCTCGGGATTGACCGCGAGGAACTGGCGGGCCCAGTTGTCGAAATGCGCGGACCGTGTCGTCACCGACGGCGAGTTGGCAGGTGTGATCGCGGTCTTCTTCCAGTCGTAGTCGATCCGTTCGACGATCTCCTTCGCGAACCGATCGCCCAGGATCGGCTTCGGGAGATCGGCGTCCAGTGCCTTGGCGTAGAAGGTCGCGAGCATGGTCTGCGGGGCGCCGCTGAGGTCGACGTGCAGTTTCTCGGTCACGGTTTCCGAGGCTAGTCCCGGTTCGATCGTGCACGCTAGCGACTAAACAGCTACGGCGTGGCGTTCAATCGAATACCGTTGGTGTGCATGCGGATCGACGTGCACGCGCACTACTGGACAAACGCCTACCTCGACATGCTCGTCGAGCTGGGCAGGACCGACACCGCCGCCCAGCGCGGGATCGGTGCGGCCGACGGCGCCGAGCTTGATGCGCGGTTGAAATTGATGGATCGCGCCGGCATCGACATGCAGGTGCTGTCGGCCGCACCGCAGCTGCCCTACGCCGGCGACACCGACCGCGCCATTGCCGCGGCGCGCTATGTCAACGACGAGTACGCCGCGCTGGTTGCCGCGCATCCGGATCGATTCCGTGCGTTCGCCGCCACCCCGATGCCGCACATCGGCGCCGCCATCGCCGAAATGTCGCGTGCCATGGATGAATTGGGGATGGTCGGGCTGACCATGAACACCAGCGTCTTGGGCCGCGCGATCACCGATCCCGACTTCGAACCCATATTCGCTGAACTCGATCGCCGCGCGGCGATTCTGTACCTGCATCCCGTCGGCAACGGGGCCTGCTCACCGCTTGTCAGCGAGCATCGGATCACGTGGATGGTGGGCGCGCCGTTCGAGGACACCATCGCGGCAATGCAGCTGATCACCTCGGGACACCTGCAGCGGTATCCCGCGGTCAAGATCATCTGCAGCCACCTCGGCGGTGCGCTGCCGATGATCACCCGACGGGCCGATGACCACATCGCATGGGAGGCCCCCGACACTCCCGAAGAGCCGAGCCAAGCAGTGCACCGGTTGTGGTACGACACCGTCAGCCATTGCCATGTCCCGGCGTTGCGGTGCGCCATCGACTCGTTCGGCGCCGACCGGCTGCTACTGGGCACCGACTTCCCCTACGAGGACGGCGAGACCTTCGTCCGGGCCGTCGACTACATCATCGACGCCACCGATCCTGCGGAAGCGCACGCGATCCTGGATGCCAACGCCATGGCGCTGTTCAGGCTCAGCTAGCCTGTCTTGCTCTTTCGCTTGGCCTCGCGCAGCCCCACCCAGAACCGGGCGGCCTCGCGGATGGACTCCTCGACAGGCTTTGGCTTCCAAGCCAATTCACGACTGGCCTTGCTGTGGTCGACCTCGGCCTCCGCACGCATCAGCCGCAGCGAGCCCAGCGAGAGCCGCTCGTCGGTGCCACGCAGCTTCGCCTTGACGCTGCCTGCGATGGCCAACGCATAGGACACCGGCAGCGGAATCGACTTTCGCCGGCGGCCGGGTTCCCGCCGCCTCGGCCGCGATACGGACCACCTCGGCGTTGCTGATCATCTTCTCCGAGATCAGGTAGCGCTCCCCGACACGGCCGTGCTCGGCGGCCAGAATCATGGCACGGGCGGCGTCGTCGACGCCGACGGCCTCCAGCTCGATGCCCCTCATCACGAACGGCAGCTTGCCGAGCGCGGCACCGGCGATGATCGCGCCGTGCGGGGTGCGGCCCCAGTCGCCGCCGCCGTAGGTGGTGGACACGCACATCGCGACGGCGGGCAGGCCATGCTCCTTCGCGTGCTGCAGCACGATGTTCTCGGCCTCTAGCCGGGAGCGCACGTACGGCGTCAGCCCGCGCTCGCCAGCGATGACGTCGTCTTCGGACGCGCGATGCCCACGCCGCCGCCCCACCGTCACGTAACTACTGGTGAAGACAAACTTCCGAAGGCCGGCATCTTTGGCGACCTCGAGCACGTTGCGGGTGCCCTCGACGTTGGTGTGAAACAGCGGCGCCGGATCACGCAGCCAGCCGCGGGCGTCGACGACGCAGTAGTAGACGTCGTCGACACCGGCCATCGCCTTGCGCAGCGTGTCGTTGTCCCAAATGTCGCCGACGAACCGGGTGACGGACAGGTCGTCGATGCCGATCGTGTTGGCGTTGGGCCGCACCATCGCCCGGACCTGATGACCGTCGGCTACCAGCTGTCGTGTCACATGCGAGCCGAGAAAGCCGTTGGCGCCGATGACCAGCTTCGGTTGTGCGCTCACTTCTGGCGTCCGTACCGGCGCATCCACGCTGCCGCTTCGTCGGGCAGCGTGCCCAGCTCCTGGGCCTTGCGGCACCACTTCATCGTTGCCTTGACGAAGCGCAGGGGGTTGTAGATGTCCTCCTGGCGGCGCCACAGCCCGTCGCCGGCGTAGGTGGCGATCGAGATGTTGGTGGCGCTGATGATCGTGCCGTCGCCGGGGTCGCGCATCGGGTTGTCCAGCTCGCAGATGATGCGGCTGGTCGGCTCGTCGATCACCGTCCACAGCGACGGGAACGAGGTCATATGGCTGCCCGGAAAGCTCTCCATGGTCTTCCAGATCCAGGCGCGCACCTCTTCGCGGCCCCTCATGGTGCCCGCCGCGTGCTCGACGTATTCGATGTCGGGTGCGTACTGCTCGACCCAGGGATCCCAGTCGCGGGTCTGAGCGGCGCGATTCACCGTCGCCTCGAAGCTCTCGAACGCCGCGGCCAGTTCGTCGCGCGTGAACGTCTTGCTCGTCACCCGGAAACTAGAACACGTTCTACCTGGGTTTGTCGAGGGTGGCTTCAGTAGACGCTGAGCACTTGTCGGTCGCCGACGGGACTCTGCAGCGGCACTTCCAGCGTGCCGAACAGCGCGATCGCGATGCATGCCCGCCCGAGCGCCTCGGGTCGCGTACCGCCGCGCAGCTCGACGGTGACGTTCTCGGCCGTCTCCTGCACAAGCGCGTTCACGCCGTAGCACTCGGGCGTACCGGTGGTGAAATTCAGGGCCAGCACATCGCCGGAGCCGATGCGGCTCCAGGACTCGACGGGCATCGGGTGCGGGTCGACGATCGACGGATCGTTGGTGAAGACGACACCGGGATCGGGCGGCACCTCGGGTGGTGCAGCTGTCGTCGTTGGCTCGGCCGCTGCCGCCGGGGCGGTCCATGCTGCAAGCGCGAGACCGGTTGTGAGGGCCATCGTGATTAGGCGCACCACTCCACGGTAACGGCGATCAAAGCCAGTGCTTCGGGATAGGCAGCCGGAAACGTACCGCCACGCATACCCGCGCGGGCCACGGCAGACTCGCAGAGCCGTCGCGCACGGATTAACTGACAGGCGCAGACGGTTATAAAGGCACTATGGCACACGAGTATCACAAGAACCCCGCAGCCGTCGACGCGTTGTCGCCGGAGCAGTACCACGTAACCCAGAAGAACGGCACCGAGCGTCCGTTCACCGGAGAGTACTGGGACAACCACGAGCCCGGCATTTACGTCGACGTGGTCTCCGGCGAGCCGCTGTTCGCGTCGGTCAACAAGTTCGACAGCGGTACCGGCTGGCCGAGCTTCACCAAGCCGATCGAGACCGCCAACGTCGTTCAGAAGCGCGACTTCAGCCATCTGATGATCCGCACAGAGGTGCGCTCCGCGCACGGCGACAGCCATCTGGGCCACATGTTCCACGACGGCCCCCGCGCCGATGGCGGACTGCGATACTGCATCAACTCCGCCGCGCTGCGGTTCATCCACCTCGACGACCTCGAGGCGCAAGGATACGGAGATTACAAGACTTTGTTCATCAAGTCGGCCTCAAAGGAGGAAAGCGTGAGCGACTACAAGAAAGCGATCCTGGCCGGCGGCTGCTTCTGGGGCATGCAGGACCTGATCCGTAGGCAGCCCGGCGTGGTGACAACCCGCGTCGGCTACACCGGAGGCCAGAACGCCAACGCCACCTACCGCAACCACCCGGGCCACGCCGAGGCGATCGAGATCGTCTACGACCCGTCGCAGACGGACTTCCGCGCGCTGCTGGAGTTCTTCTTCCAGATTCACGATCCGACGACCAAGAACCGCCAGGGCAACGACGTCGGAACCAGCTACCGGTCGGCGATCTTCTACGTCGACGACGACCAGAAGCGCGTCGCGCTCGACACTATCGCCGATGTCGACGCGTCAGGGCTATGGCCGGGCAGGGCGGTCACCGAGGTGACGCCTGCGAGCGACTTCTGGCAGGCCGAGCCCGAGCACCAGGACTACCTGGCGCGCTACCCGAACGGGTACACCTGCCACTTCCCGCGGCCCGGCTGGAAGCTGCCCAAGCGCGCGCTGGGCCCACGCGTAAGCAGGGGAGTCTAACCGAGCGGTGTCTCGCGACGGTGCACGACGATGCGGCCGCCGTCCTTCGGCGTGTACGCCACGCCTCGCGAATGCACCTTCTCGTCCGGTGCCGTCGTCGTGTCGATGATGAAGTGCCGCAACACCGTTCGCAGCACCACGTCCATTTCCACGTTGGCGAACGCGGCGCCGACGCAGCGCCGGGTGCCACCGCCGAACGGGATGTGGGCGAACGTCGGCGGCCGGTTGCCGATGTAGCGATGCGGGTCGAACCGCTCGGGCTCGGGAAAGTCGTCGGCGCGGTCGTGTAGCCGCGAGATCGCCACGACGATTGAATAGCCCTGCGGGATAACCCATTCGCCGAGCTCGAACACCGGCGCGTAGACATGCCTGCCCGCGAAGTCGATGACGGTGCGGGCCCGCTGAACCTCCAGGATGGTGGCCTGGCGGTACTCGTTGTCGTCGGTACCGGCCTCCTCGACCAGCCTCGACAGCACCTGCGGATGACGGGTGATCCGCTCGAAAGCCCAGCCCAGCGTGGATGCTGTCGTCTCGTGCCCGGCTGCCAGCAGCGTCAACAGCTCGTCGCCGATGTCCTGGCGTGACATGGCCGAACCGTCCTCGTAGGTGCTGCGCAGCAAGAGCGAGAGCACGTCGGCGCGGCTATCGAAACCCGGGTCGGCCTTGACGCGGTCGATGAGCCGCGCGATCACTTCGTCGTATCGCCGTCGGTATTCGGCGAGCCTGCCCCACGGGCTGAAGCGGCCGTATGTTCGCGTCGGAGTCGGCAGCACCGCCAACCGGGAGCCCAGGGTGACCCACGGCGGGATGATGCGCCGAAGCTCGTCGAGCTGTTCGCCGTCGGCACCGAACACGGCGCGCAGGATCGCGTTGAGCGTGATCCGCATCATCGGCTGGACGGTCTCGAACGCCTGGCCCTCGGGCCAGTTCGCCGATTCGCGCAGCGTCTCCTGTTCGAAGATCTTCTCGTAGTTCTTGATGCTCTTGCCGTGGAACGGCGGCGTCAGCAGCCTGCGCCTGAGGCGATGGTCGGCACCGTCGAGGGCGAATACCGAACCCGAGCCGAGCATTCGGGACAGGTTGGGCTGGATGTTGCCCACATCGTCGGTGTTGGCCATGAACAGTCGCTTGGCCAGCTGCGGGTCCGCGACAATGACGGTCCGGCCGAACAGCGGGATGTTCATCGTGAACACGTCGCCGTAGCGGCGGGCCAACTGCCTGTACGTCCACGTCCGCGAGATGGCGTAAACGACGCCCTGCGCCACCATGGGCAGCGGCGGCCCGGGTGGCAGTTTCACCGCGCGGGACGTTGGGGCAGCCGGTGCCGATTCCCGGGTCGTCCTCCTGCCCTCCGAACCGACAATGGTTGTCCCCTGCGCTCCGCCCGTGGGCCCATCGCTCATGACCACTCCCAGCCGTTTGGATGGTACTACGATGTACCGTAGATGTGAGGAGTACGGTACCGCTTAGTACCAGCAGTGCGCAAGGGCTCTCAGGAGGCGAAATGACGACAGCGCTCGGCAACGGCGCACACGTAGCCGCCGACGTCCCGTTCCGAAACCGGCTGCTCGACGGGCTGGGCACCTCGATCGGCGAGCATGGCTACCGCGACACCACCGTCGCGGACATCGTTCGGCACGCCCGGACCTCCAAGCGCACCTTCTATGAGCAGTTCGCGAGCAAGGAAGAGTGCCTAATCGAACTGCTGCGAAGGAACAACGAGAACCTGATCGCGAGCATCCGGGCGACCGTCGACCCCGAGGCGGACTGGCGGGCTCAGATCCGCCAGGCCGCAGGCGCCTATGTCGATCACATCGCATCGCGGCCGGCGATCACACTCAGCTGGATCCGTGAGGCGCCGGCGCTCGGCGCGGCGGCCGTTCCGTTGCATCGCCTGGCGATGGAGCACCTCACCGACATGCTGGTCGACCTCAGCGACAGCCCCGGGTTCCGGCGCGCGCAACTGCCGCCGATATCCCGGCCGCAGTCGCTCATCCTGCTGGGCGGGTTACGCGAGCTGACCGCGCTGTTCGTGGAGGACGGGCGCGACGTGCGCGGCATCCTCGAGCCCGCCATCAAGGCCGCGACGGCGCTCTTCGGGCCGCAGTCAACTCAGAAGTAGCCGCGCCGAGCGCTCCAGCCGCTGGGCGATATCCCCGTACGCCGCGTAACCCATCCCGGCGCGTACCAGCGCGCCGGAGTAGAGCATCTCCAGCGAGTCAATGACGTCCGCATCGGTGCCGGGTCCCAGCGCGGCGGCTAGCCGATCACGGATCTCGCGCCCGATGCGCAACCGCAGCACCTCGACATCGGGGTCCTTGCCCAATAGCGCGGTGGTGACCGCGCCGGCGAACTCCGGTTCGTCAGCGACCAACAGCGCGATATGCCTAAGCACCTCGATGACGCGTGCGGCGGGATCATCTGATTCGTGTGCCGCGGGTGGCGACGAAGCCAGCCGACGCCAAAACACCTCGGCGACAAGATGTTCCTTGGAGGAGAAGTAAGTGTAGGCGGTGGCCGCGCCGACACCGGCCTCGGCGGCCACGCGGCGCACCGTCAGGCCGGCAAAGCCCTCTCGGCCCAAGAGCTCAATCGCGGCGCGGCCCAGGCGATCAACGGTGCCGGCCTGCTTGGCGGTCAGACGGCGCCGAGTCGACTCCAGAGCCGGATCGGACACATGTCCGGACGCTACTACAACGGGGTTTCACCAGCAACGGTAAGTTGTACGGCGATGAGCCACACCCACACCGCCTCCCTGTTCGCCCTCGCCGAGCAGACCATCGGATTCATGCCGGCCGACGAAGGGCGCGCGCTCTACGACGCGGCGGTGCGGTACCTGGGTTGCGGCGTCAGTGTGGAAATCGGAACATACTGCGGGAAATCGACGGTGCTGCTGGGCGCTGCGGCGCAACAGACCGGCGGGGTCGTCTACACGATCGACCACCATCACGGGTCGGAAGAGCATCAGCCGGGCTGGGAGTACCACGACAAATCCATGGTCGACGCGGTCACCGGACTGTTCGACACCTTGCCGACGATGCGCCACACCCTCGATGCGGCACAACTCGACGACCACATCGTCGCCATCGTCGGGAAGTCCACGGTCGTGGCACGAGGCTGGCGAATGCCGTTGCGGCTGTTGTTCATTGACGGTGGCCACACCGAAGAAGCAGCCCAGCGGGACTTCGACGGCTGGGCCAAGTGGGTCGACGTCGGCGGTGCGCTGATCATCCACGATGTGTTCCCGGATCCCGATGAAGGCGGCCAGGCGCCCTATCACATCTACCGCCGGGCGCTGGATACCGGCGACTTCCGTGAGGCGTCTGCCACCGGGTCGATGCGAGTGCTCGAGCGGACGTCCGGCGTGCCCGGCGAGGCGTTCTGAACCGTCAGCGGCTCGCTATCGGTCGCTGGTAGCACAGGCGCAGTCGTACTCGCCCTCCAGGCCGCGCGGCAGGTCCGCGCCGCGGAAGATGCCACTGGCCGCGGTCGTCGACGAGAGCGCGTCGGCGGCGAGGATGACCGCCGCGCCGGTCCAAGTGGTGCGCTCCTCAGGCCACCGCTTGCCGTCGGCGAACACCAAACCGGTCCAATAGGATCCATCGTCTGCGCGCAGGTGGTGCATCGCCGCGAACTGCTCATGCGCGCGCGCCGAGTCGCCGATGGCGTCCAATGCCATTACCAGTTCACAGGTTTCGGCACCGGTCACCCAGGGCCGATCGTCGACGCAGCGGATACCGAGACCGGGCACGACGAAGTCGTCCCACCGGCCGTCGATCCGCTCCCTGGCCATTGCGCCATGAAGTGCGCCGCCCAGCACCGGGTAGTACCACTCCATCGACCAACGGTCTTTCGCGACGAACGCCTCGGGGTGGTGAGTGATCGCGTGGCCCAATTGTCCGACTGCGACCTCCCACTCCGGCTGAGGGTCGTCGAAGTAGTCCGCGAGCGCCAAGGCACACCGGATGCTGTGGTAGATGCTGGCGCATCCGGTCAGCAGCGCATCAGGCTCGGGACCCGAAGCGCTTCTGGCCCAAGAGATTTCGCCATCCGCCTGCTGCAAGTCGAGCACGAAGTCAATCGCCTTGGCGACGACGGGCCACATGGTCTCGGCGAACCGGCGGTCGCCGGTGATCAGCACGTGATGCCAGACGCCGGTGGCGACGTACGCGCAGAAGTTGCTGTCGCTGTTGGCGTCTTCGACGACACCCTCGCGCAGCTGGATCGCCCATGAGCCGTCGGCTCGCTGCATCGTCCGGCACCACTCGAACGCGGCACGCGCCGGTTCCAGCAGGCCCGCAGCGGTGAGCGCCATCGCGTTCTCCACGTGGTCCCACGGATCGGTGTGGCCACCGTCGAACCACGGGATGGCGCCTGAGGACTCCTGTGTCGCGGCGATCGACTGCGCGGTCTGGCGGCATTGCGCCGGGGTGAGCACTCCTAATACTTGCGGAACGTCATCCAGGTCATTCCGTGGCAACCGGCACCTCCGGCTTCCGGAAGTACAGCGCCACGCTCTTGCCGATCAGCGGATTCAACAACGACTCAGCAGTGCGGGTGACCCACGGTTGGCTCACCATGTCCCACACCAGCAGCTTGTGATACGCCGCCACAGCGGGATGATCGGACTTCGACGTCCCGACAAGGCATTTCAGCCACCAGAACGGCGAATGCAGTGCATGCGCGTGATGCCGATGGGTGGGGCGGAGGCCATGGCCGAACACCTTATCGCGCAGCGCGTCGGCTCGATAGATGCGGATGTGCCCGCCCTCGTTGGCGTGGTATTCGTCGGAGAGCACCCAGCACACCTTTTCGGGCAGCCACCGTGGGACGGTGATCGCCAGCGAGCCACCGGGTTTGAGCACCCGGACAAGTTCGGAGATCGCCCGGTCGTCCTCGGGGACGTGCTCGAGGATTTCCGATGCGATCACGCAGTCGAAAACGCCGTCGGCGTAGGGCAACTCGAGCGCGTCGCCTTTGACCGCCTCGGCCCTGGCCGACTCGGGCACCTCGCCCTGTGCCTTCATTGCCTGCAGGATCTCGTCGACGTCGTTCAGGTCGGCCGCGTTCTGGTCGAAGCCGATGACGTCGGCGCCGCGACGGTACGCCTCGAAGGTGTGGCGGCCGGCTCCGCAGCCGACGTCGATCACCCTTGTGCCGGCACCGACACCGAGCCGGTCGAAGTCGACGGTCAGCACGACGTGACCCGTTCGTAGACGGCGACGGTCTGCGCCGCAACGGATTCCCAGCTGAACACCTCGAGCGCACGACGGCGGCCCGCGGCGCCGAGGCGTTGCAGTTCCCGTGGCGAGTCCAGCAGTTCGCCGAGCACCTTCGTCAGCTCGTCGACATCGGCGGGACGGACCAGCCGCGCACATTCACCGTCGGCCCCGACCACCTCCGGCAGCGCACCGGCACGGCTGGCGACGATCGGCGTGCCGCTGGCCATCGCCTCCACCGCAGGCAACGAGAAACCCTCGTAGAGCGATGGGATGCAGGCGATTTCGGCCGATGCCAACAAGTCGGCGAGTTCTGAGTCCAAGAGTCCGCTGGAGCTGTGCACGATGTCGGAGATGCCCAACTCGGCGATGAGCTTCTCGGTGGGCCCGTTGGGTTCAAGCTTGGCAACGAGCTGCAGTTCCAGGTCGCGTTCGACACGCAGCCGCGCGACGGCGTGCAGCAGGTGGCTGACGCCCTTGAGCGGCACGTCCGCGCTGGCGATCGCGATGATCCGGTTACGCACCCGTCGCTCGGCGGGCTTGAACAGCTCGGTGTCCACACCCAGCGGCACGACGTGCAGCTGGCTGGGCGACACCGCGAAGTCCTCTGCAATGTCGGCGGCGGAGGTCGATGACACAGTGAGCAGCTCACGGATCTCGCGAGCAACCTGCTTCTGCATCTCCGCGAAGCCATACCACCTGCGCACCAAGGGCTTTCTCCACCACCGCGCGGCGGCGACGTCGAGGATGCGGTCGCGGGTGATCGGGTGGTGCACAGTCGCCACCACCGGCAGGCCGAGTTCGGCGATCTTCAGCAGGCCGCTGCCCAGGCATTGGTTGTCGTGCACGACGTCGAAGTCGGCGCGGCGCTCGGCCAGAATCCGGGCCGCGCGCAGGCTGAACGTCCGGGGCTCCGGGAAACCGGCCGTCCACGTCGTCAGCAGTTCAAGCAGGTCGATCCCGGTCTTGATCTCACTGGGCCACGGAATCCGAAATGGGTCCGGCTCGCGGTAGAGGTCAAGGCTGGGCACCTTGGTCAGCCGCACCCGCGGGTCGAGCCCCTCGGGGTAGGGCTGCCCGGAGAAGACCTCCACGTCGTGGCCGAGCTCGACCAGCCCACGGGACAGGTGACGGACATAAACCCCTTGCCCGCCGCAATGGGTCTTGCTCCGGTAGGACAACAAAGCGATGCGCATGCTCAGCTCACGACGACGCGCACGAGTGAAGATGTCCAGGGTCGGTGGCCAAAGCCTCGGTGAGCTGGCCAAATCCCGTCACGCAACGACTCCGAACCCTCTGGACATGTGTCCAGACTATAGTTTGACGTGCTAGCGGACGCAACGCGTCCGTACTGCTCTGACTATCACAGTCAGGCCTGGCCGTCCTGTCCGGCCTCTCGATTCCCAACTGCTCGCCGCGGGTATTCGGCTGGCATGAGCAGACACATCGAGGCCACGTTCGAGGTCGCCAGCTGGGACGAGACGCCGTTCGACGACAGCGACGAGACCGCCAAGCTGACCGAGGCCCTGGTGGCGAAGAAGTACAGCGGGGACATCACAGGCACGTCGACGACGAAATGGCTGATGGCCTACGCACCGGATCAGACGGCGCTCTACGTCGGCATCGAGCGGATCAAGGGCACGGTCGGTGGCAGAAATGGCACCCTCGTGTTGCTCCACGACGGGTCCTTCCAGGACGGCGTTGCCAGCGCTGACCTGCGGATCGCGTCGGGCACCGACGAATTGTCCAACGCGGGCGGCACCGGCAAGTTCCGCGCCGACCCCGCCGGATCGATCACGCTCGTTCTCGACGGCGTCTGAGCTATTGCGGAGGGAAGCCGCCGGTGGCCACCGGTCCCCACCGGTGCGGGGTGACGCGGATCAGGCACTTGCCCTGATCGACCATCGCTCGGCGATACTCCGCCCAGTCGGAATGCTCGCCTGCGATGGACCGGTAGTAGTCGACCAACGGGTCGACGGCGTCGGGCAGGTCGATCACCTCGCCGCCACCGTCGACCTGAACGTAGGGGCCGTTGAACTCATCCGAGAGAACCGTGATGCTCGCGCGCCCACGGCGCCGGATGTTCGCCGACTTGGCTCGCACCGGATAGCTGGCGATCACAATCCGTCCGGCTTCGTCGACTCCGCCGGTGACCGGCGAGCTCTGCAGCGAGCCGTCGGCGCGAAACGTGGTGAGCACCATGTGATGTCGCGGCCTGATGAAGTCAAGCAGCTCGGCGCGCGAAACAACGTCGGCGGTCGCGAACTTTCTGGCCATGAACCAACCCTAGCGACGGCGCAATGATGGAACCCATGCCCAGCACCGATGCCTTCGAGAAATTGGTCGCGCTGCTCGACTATCCGATGTACGTCGTGACCACGCGCGCCGACGGGCAGGCGGCCGGCTGTCTGGTCGGCTTCACCAGTCAGGTGAGTATCGGTCCGCCGCGCTTCCTGGTGGGGCTGTCGAAGCGCAATCACACCTATCGGGTGGCGCAGCACGCGGAGCATCTCGCGGTGCATCTCGTGCCGCGGCGGCACAGCGCGCTCACGAGACTGTTCGGCAGCGAGACGGGTGACAAGACCGACAAGTTCGCCCGGTGCAGCTGGCGGCCGGGACCGCACGGGCTTCCGATTCTGGATGACGCGGCGGGGTGGTTCGTCGGCGACGTACTGAACCGCTTCGACGTCGGCGATCACGTCGGCTTCCTGCTGGAGCCCGTCGCGGGGCATGCGCCAGACAAGTTCGAACAGCTCGTCACGTTCACCGATGTCCGCGATCTGGAGCCCGGCCACGAGGCATGACTATGAGCGACGCCGCTGCACGCGTTGGCAAGTAGACGCCGGCGGTGGTGAGCGCTCGTCACTGCAAATCGAGCAGCCGGCGAGCGCGATCCACACACGTTGGCTGGGCTGCCCGACACCGCAATGCGTTACGTCACCCACGTGTCCCCGTGGAATGTCATAGCGAGGCCGCGGCGAGAACACGCTCACAAAGCCCGGTCACGCCGCGCCACAACGTCTTTACGGTCCGTCGAGGAAACCCGGACGATCCACCGTGCGTTGTTAATCCGGCGCTACGGTCAGAACGTGGAGGGCGGCTATCAGTCTCTCGTTGTACTTTCGCTTGAAATCCGCGACCTCATCCTCTGTCCAGCTTTCGAAGCCTGCGCCCTTATTCATACCGATCCGCCCCGCCTTCACCAGCTCTGTGACGCACTTGGGAGGTGTGGTGACATTGGACAAAGTGGGATAGACCGACATGCCCGATGCTAGGTGCGTGTCCCAACCCGACATTTCCTTCTGGGCAATAGGTCCGAGGGCGGCATACCTAAAGCCGAAACCATACCGAACTGCCGCATCGATGTCCTCCGGCGTGACGATACCCTGATCGATCAGAGACAACACCTCACGCATCAGCGCGTGCTGCAATCTGCTGATGAGCAGCCCGGGAATGTACTTCCTGATCAACGTCGTCTTCTTGCCGGTGGCTTCGATCAACCGGCAGACTTTCTGGCCCAGCGCAAGCTCGGTCCGCGCACCAAGCGCCACTTCGACCATGGGCACGAGGTGCGCCGGCATCGAGTAATGAATGTTGAGCATGCGGTCGGCCGTCTTCAACCCTGCGCTGATTTCGTCGACTCCGAAGCCGGAACTGTTGGTCCCGATGGGAATGGTCTCTGGGACGCGCCTGTCGAGTTCGGTAAACAGTGCTTGCTTGATCGCAAGCTGTTCGGTGATCGTTTCGATCACGAGGTCGGTATCTCGCCAATCGTTCCAGTCATTAACGGTTCCGGCAATCAGTTGCCCGAGCCATGTTTCGCGTTGATCGACGAGGAGAGGGATCGGATGTCGGCAAATCTGGCCTCGACTTTCGGTCGGTCGCGGCCAAGGACGACGACCTCGTAGTCCGACGCCAGAGAGATCGCGGCGATGCCTACCCCCATATTTCCGGAACCGATGACGACGACTTTTCGCATCGATATACCTCACTCGTAGGAATGGGGGGACCGCTTTTGCCCCGTCGCGTTGGGCTTTATCGTGGTAATCCAGAGCCGGACCTTTTCGGTGGCCATGATATCCGCTATCGCGGCTCTTCAATTTTAAAGGGGCAGTTGTGATTTCGCTCTCATAGGGCGTGTCGTTGCATGAGGAGGCCCTTGGCCTTCCGAAGTCTGAAGTTGCGGATTTCAGGCGGAAGGAAGGAACCAAGGGCTGTGTCTGACGGTACGACATTGTTGTTCGGGCTGCCAGGAGTACGGGTCGAGCGTGTCGAGCGGCTCGCCGACCGAACTCGTGTGGTTCATGTGGCGACGGCGCAGGAAACGGCGGCGGTGTGCCCGTCATGTGGGGTGTTCTCCACGTCGGTGAAGGGGCGGGTGACCACCTCGCCGCGCGACATCCCTTATGGTGAGGACCGGATTGTGGTGCGGTGGAACAAGACACGCTGGCGGTGTCGGGAGGACTACTGCGAGCGGTCCTCGTTCACGGAGGCCATCGCGCAGGTACCAGCGCGGGCGCGGACCACCCGACGGTTGCGCACCCAGATCGGCGCGGCGATCGGGGACGAGGCCCGCTCGGTGGCCGAGGTCGCCGCTGGCCACGGGGTGTCGTGGCCGACCGCACACCGCGCCTTCGTCGCCCACGCCGAAGCGGTGCTGGGCGAGCCGCAACCCACCCCGGTGCTCGGCATCGACGAGACCCGCCGCGGAAAGCCCAGGTGGGAACGGTGTGCGGCGACCGGGCGGTGGGTGCGAGTCGACCCCTGGGACACCGGATTCGTCGATCTGGCCGGCGATCAGGGCCTGCTCGGGCAACGCGAAGGCCGCACCGGCGCCGCGGTCGTCGGGTGGCTATCCGAACGCATCCCGCAGTTCCGCGAGGGCATCGAGTACGTCGCGATCGATCCCGCGGCCGCCTACGCCTCGGCGATCCGCACACCCGGGCTGCTGCCGAACGCGACGATCGTGGTCGACCACTTCCATCTGGTTAAGCTCGCCAACGATGCGCTGACCCGAGTGCGTCGCCGCGTCACCTGGGACCTGCGGGATCGCCGCGGCCGCCGCATTGACCCGGAGTGGGCCAACCGCCGCCGGCTGCTCTGCGCTCGGGAACGCTTGTCGGACAAGAGTTTCGCCAAGATGTGGAACGCCATCGTGTCCCAGGACGACACCAGCCAGATCCTGTCGGCGTGGATCGCCAAGGAAGAACTGCGCACCCTGCTCTCCACAGTGCGCGTCGGCGGCGATCCGCACCTCACTCGGCATCGGCTACACCGGTTCCTGTCCTGGTGCATCGCCTCCCAGATCCCCGAGCTGCTCACCCTGGCCGCCACCATCGACACCTGGTGGCCCGAAATCAACGCGTTCGTCCAGACCGGCATCACCAACGCCCGCACCGAGGGCTACAACCGGCTCGTCAAACAGGTCAAGCGCAGCGGCTGCGGGTTCCGCAATCGAGAGAACTCGGGCCGACGGATACGATTCCACTGCACCCGCAAACAGCGGGCCGCAACCCGGACTTCGTGCTGATTGCCCGGTCAAAATCGAAGAGCCGCTATCGCTGCATCGAGCGCCGGTCTGTTCCCTTGTCGCTGTTCATCTCCGGGATTCAGCGGTTGTCGTAGCTCTGATCGAAATGGACAGCGAGCAATGATCAGAACCTAATAGCTTCGTAGGGCACTGGACGATTCCTGATCAGAACTCGGCGCTGGAACTCGTGCACAGGTCTGGAACGCCGGGCTGCTCTGTGGCCTTCCGGGTGAGTGGCCGGTCGGCGAGTTGTCGGCGGAACGCCTGACTGACGCTGTGCACAACATCCAGCGCGGAGCGGGGGCAATGACCACTTGGCCGCGTCAAGGTGCCGGGCAACGCCATGCATCGGCGAGAGCGGAAGCAGAGAAGCTGCTGATGCCATGGCGGTGGTGATGGCACCCCGTCTCTTTTCTTGAGGGTGCCCCACCCCCGGTCACTTGGCGAACACGCTTCACTGAGAATCATCCTCGATCGCTAGGGGCAACTCCGGTCTGGCGGCATACGGACCGCTGACAAGCAGAGTGCGTGTGTTGGCGAGATGGTGGCCGTAGGCCGACGAGTAGCGATACGCCTCTTGCAGCGTCTGCGGATCGAATCCCGCCTTGTTGAGCAGATTCGTTCGCAGCACCCAGGCGATCGAGTAACTCAACGCGATAAGCAGGTCCAGAAACTCATCGGTGGACGTATTGCCTTCCAACGGCGGCTGGTGCGCGAGGAGGTTGCGTGCCGTTGACACCGCAGCGGGCCAATCGGCGAACGCTGCCCCGATCTCGGGTATCGATCGTCGCGCATCGTCCATCAGGTCCGCCATTCTGCTGCGGAATGTCTGATCGTTGATGTGGCCGAATGCCTCGCGGATGGCGTTGTCGAATTCGCTGCGGTCGTCATCCGTGAACGGTGGATCAGTCATCAGCGGTAGAGCGGCGTCTCGTGCTGCGCGTCGCATCTTCTCAATCTTGTTGTTCGACAGAACTTTTACGCGCCTCTTGGCCTCACCAAATAGCCTTCGGTGGAGGCCCTCCGCGATAGCTACCAGCGCGAGTACTTGCGTGTGTACCGCGGCGCCCTCGAGCTCGTCTAGGGCTGCAGCATCGAGCCCGTCGCTGTGTTTTCTGAAGTCGATCCATCGCGCGAATCTTGCCGCCATCAGATGGGTCGTATCCAGTAGTCGGCCTCTACCGGCGTTCACGGCATTTGACGCCCTGTGAACTTCCCGCCATGGCGACTCCGGGCCAAGTTTGACTCGAATACCCGCATCCATAGCGTCGTTGCGGGTGGCCAACCGTGTCAGTGTCGTAACCGCGTTGAGTACACCGGTGTCCAAGGTGTTTAGCGGCATCGGGTTGGCGCCTGTGAACTCGAACCAGCGAACGTCTTCGTCGTCCCGATACATTCGCAGCTGACCGCCGTCAGCGGTCCGCGCGTGGTCCTCGTGCGCACCAAACCAGGTTGGTCCGAGCACCTGAAACCGGATGGCGTAGAAAGCCTTTCCTGCGGTGACGAATTCGCCGACCACGACATGCCCGGCGCCGAATTCCTGGCGAGCGTCGAGCGGCGAGTCGAACAACCCGAAGCGCGTGCTGCCGCCTTGCGCGTCGACGACCGAAACAGCGGTGCCGTCGGCTAGTTCGCCATGGATGGTTCTTGGCTGAAAGTCGGCGACAAGGTCTTCAGGATCACCAGAGTGCGCGATCGTCATACCGTGAGCCGTGCGGGAGATTGCGAACTTCCGCTCGGAAAAGATGGGCTTGTGTGTCTCCAGCACCGGACCGTCGTCACCGGTCAATTCCAACGCCCGTGTGCCCCCGGTTCGTACGTCAACGGCTACTAGACCACGGTGGGCCAACAATGCCCCGAGTATTGCGACGAGATCGAAGTCTCTTGCCAGTAGGGCGCGCTAGCCGCTTGAGGATCGACTTCCGACAATTTGTTGGTGATGTGGAATGGTTGGCTGGTGCCGAATCCTCAAGCGGCTAGCGGGGTTTCGAGGGCGAGATCGGTGAACAGCGTTTGCATGTCGATGCGGATTCGTTCGTAGTGGCGGTCGACGCGGGTCCAGTGCGCGGGTTTGCGTCCCATGCGCGGGCTGCGCACCGCGGCGAGGATCGGGGCGATGACCTGGTCGCGCAGGGTGAGCAGGGCGGCGATGGTGCGCGCGGCCAGCGCCGGAACGCGGTAGCGGCGGGTGCGTGCGGGTTTGTCGATGAGCTGTTTGCCGCGTAGTTTGCGCAGATCGTATGCGGCTTGGCGGATGCTGTAGTCGGCGTCGCAGGTGCCGGTTATGGCGTGCACCTTGGCGGCGAACTCGCCGACGGTGAACCCGTGCGGGGCTGGGGCCAGGGCGAGCACGGCCGACAGGGCGTCACGCATGCGCTGTTTGTTCAGGTCGACACCGCCGATGCGGGTGGCGCCCAACGTCGAGCCGGCGGGCAGCCAGTCGAGGGTGCCGTCGCCGAGGAATCCGGTATCCACGCAGTCCAGGGCGGTGGCGAACCGTTCGGCGATGCCGGCGAGTTGGGTGACGATCTCGGGAAACTTCTCGATCATGCGCCCGCAGCGCAACTCCGCGGTGTTATGTGCGATCGCCTCGAACCGAAGCACGCGTTCGCCTTTGGTGTAGGCCTTGCCGGTCAGCCGCCCGAAGTTCAGCTTGAACACGGTCAGGTCATACGTAGGTGTCTCGATCGCGGCCTCGATCGTGGATGAGTGTTTGCGGGTGCGGCAGGGACGTCGCGCGGCGCCGAAGACGGTGCGGATCTTGGGCACATCCAGCCGGGACCGGGTCCGGTCCACCACCGCGTCGAAGAGCCGCTGCATCCGGTGTCCGTCGGCGAAGATCAGGTTGCGGCTGTACTCGAGCTGATAGACGGCCAACCCGTAGCCGAATCCACTGCGGTGTTGCTCGTCGAGGTCAAGCCCGAAACACAGGCACGCGGTGTAGATCCATCGTTGGCAGACCTGGCTCAGCCGCCCTACAGCCGCATCCTGCGACAAGGCATCTGCGATCCGAGCCAGGCCTGCGGGGTCGGCGACCGCGGTGAAGCAGTTACCGGCCTTGCTGAATGCTATCCCCGCCCTTCCGGCCTGCCGGGCCACGTACTCGTGGCCGTTGAGAATGATCTGCGCCCCGAACGGCGGATGCCCCGACATCTTGATGGTGACATGCCCCCACTCGGGATCGATGATGTGAAACGAATAGTGGTTGACGTATTCGCGTCTCCTCTCGATGTTGACGATCCGGCCCGCCGCCGACCGCTTCACCTTCCACACCGGCGCCGGCGCCTTGGCCGCCAGCACCAAAAACACCCCGACGCCGACCTCGTGAGTGGCCAGGTACTCCTCGGCGACGCGATGCTTGCGCTGCCCGGCCGTGCAAAAGATCACCGGCACCCGGTTGGCCGCCCCCCACGCCTTGACCCGCCGCGCGAACCGCCCAGCCAGCCGCATCAGGTGGGTGTTGTCCAGTTCGGCGTCGCCGTCGCCGTGCCAGCGCCGCCACCAGGTGCGGAACCCGCCCGGGTTGTGCCCGAGCGGAAAGAACGCGTTGAGCACGATCCGATCCACGCAGTCATAACTGCCCGTCAACAGATCCGAATACCGCAGGCTGAACTCGTCGCTGGACACCCAGCCGAACCTACGAAACCACCCGCCCGGGTGAGGTGAAACTGCCCGAAGGGCCACCGCCGCCGGGCGAAGTCCCGGCCGCGGCGTAGCCGCTTGGTCGGGGTGAAGTTCACGGTCAGACCAAGTTTGGGGTTATGCCGTGGTGGCCCGCCGGCCGATGCCGAAGTCACGGCTGTCGCAGACCACGGTCTTCGGTGCGCAACGCCCGATGCTTCGCACTCTTCACGACTAAGCGTCCGCGGGATGATGGTGGAACCATCGGAGGTGACCGACATGGACATGTACTTGATGCAGCACGGTCAGGCGACGACCGAAACAGAGGATCCCGAGCGACCCCTCACGGACGCCGGTCGAGCGGCGGTGCAGCGTGTCGCTGAGAGAGCCCGGGCTGCCGACGTTCGGGTCAGCGGCTGCCTGCACAGCGGAAAACTGCGCGCAGAGCAGACTGCGCAGCTGCTTGTGAGGGAGATCGGCGGGGAGCCGAGCGTCGAGGCCCGACCGGGTCTTGCGCCCAATGACCCGGTGGTACCGGTCGCGCAGTGGCTTCGAGCGCAGACAGAGCACCAGTCGCTTGCGCTCGTCGGCCACATGCCTTTCCTCGGCAGGCTTGCCTCGTTGCTGGTCGTAGGCGACGAGCAGGCCCAGGTGGTCGGCTTCCAGATGGGTGGCCTGGTGAAGCTGGAACCGAAGGTCGATCGGGACGGGTTCGCCGTGGCATGGGCGCTTCCGCCCGACCTCGCCTGACCATGCATCAAAAACTGGACGGCGCCATGCATCACCGAGCAAGGTGCCGCGATGATGGCGACGAGTTCCAGTAGCAGTGCTGTCTCCGCCGCAGCGGACGTGTGGACCTCACGGTCAAGAGAGCCCTGGAGAACATACGTACGTACTGCTTATCTGCTTAATTGGACCCATGCTGGTCAGGTGGACTTTACAGATGGGCTCCCAGTGGGCGGGGTGGACTATCCGCGGACCTATCAAGAGTTTCGGGCGTGGTTTCCTGACGATGCGTCGTGGCTGTGATCTGCGCGTTTGCGCTGGCCGGAGGGTTTCCGGTGCCCGGTTGTGGGGCGCAAGACCTCGGTGACAGCGGGGACGATCTTTCACCGCACGCGTACGCCGTTGAGCACGTGGTTTGCCGCGATCTGGTTGGTGACCACGCAGAAGAACGGTGCGTCGGCGCAGAACCTGCACGACATGCTGGGCCTGGGATCGTATGAGACCGCCTGGGCGTGGCTGCACAAGCTGCGGCGGGCGATGGTGCGCCCGGACCGCGAGCTGCTCGCGGGGGTGGTTGAGGTCGATGAGGCGTTCATCGGGGGCCGCGCCACTGGCAGGCAGGGCGCCTCAACGGAGAAGGTTCCCGTCATGATTGCGGTGGAAAACCTTGGGACACAAGTGGATCGTAAGCTTCGACTTGGCCGGGTACGTCTGGCGGTGGCCGATGCGCCTGGCTCGAAGCAGCTTGTCGACTTCGCCCGGGCCACCGCCGCACCGGGCTCACTGATCCGCACCGACGGCGCACGCATGTTCCGCGTTCTGGGCCAGGAGGGCTACACCCACCAGTACGTGTCTGGATACAGCTCATCCGAACCGGGACATGTCACCCTGCCTGGGCCTCACCGAGTGGCATCGCTGCTCAAACGGTGGAACGCGGGCACCCATCACTATCGCGTGGAACGCGAGCACCTGCAGTACTACCTCGACGAGTTGACGTTCCGGTTCAATCGACGCAGGTCAAAGGCCCGCGGAATGCTCTTCTACCGCCTGCTGCAACAGAGCGTCAACACCGATCCCCACCCGCTCGCTGAGCTCATCGGCGGCATAGCGGCGAACCAGCGAACGGAAGAGCTGGACGTAGACCCGTTGCCCAGCAACACATTTGGTGAGTTCTAAAGAATTAGTCCGCTAAAGCAGATAAGCAGTACGTACGTTCGAACAATTGGGAAGTTCTAGGCTGGACTGACCATGTACATCCCGCGCAAATTCGCGCTGTCCGACGACGAGACCAAGGCGGCCCTCGCCGAGGCCGGGTTCGCGCTGCTGGTCACCCATGACGAGGCGGGCATGATGGTCACCCCGCTGCCGATGCTCTACGACGAATCGCGGCATTCGCTGGTCGGCCATGTCGCTAGGCCCAACCCGCATTGGCGCGCGACCGGAGGCGAGTCAGTCGCCATCTTTGCCGGTCCGCAGACCTACATCTCGCCCAGCTTTTATCCGACCAAGGCCGAAACGGGCAAGGTCGTGCCTACGTGGAACTACGAAGTGCTGAATGTGTACGGCCGACTCGTCGCGCACGACGACCCAGATTGGGTGCATGATCTCGTGACCATGCTGACGAACCACCACGAGTCCAGCCGTGCCATGCCGTGGCAGGTCACCGATGCGCCTGAGACCTTCACGCGCTCGCAGCTGAAGGCGATCGTCGGGGTTGAACTCGTCATCTCCCGCGTCGAAGGCAAGGCCAAGATGTCGCAGAACCAGCCCGAGCGGAACCAGAAGGGCGTCGTCGCCGGCCTAAAGGAATCCAGCGCACCCGCCGATCACGTCGTCGCCGAGCGCGTCGATCTCCTCGGCAACACGAACGCGAACGGCCGGGGATAACCCAGACCGCTCAACCGGGCGCGCCGGATAGCGGCCACATCCACCGGCCGCCTCTCACCCGACGATGGTTCATAGCATTGCCACTGATGCCCGGCCGCGTCCACGATCAGTACCCAGTGCCGGGGTACGAGCCGTCCGATGAGCATGGCCACGGGCCAACCGGAATCGACGGCGGACGCCACGTCCGACAACTTGTCGCGCCGACCGCGAAACAGACGCCAGCGGTATCGGACACCCCTCGCGGAGCTGTGCGCGTTCAGCGCGCGAACCATGCCCCTCGGCGTCGTGCCCAGCCTGCGCGGCCAGACCCGGTTCACCTCGGCGTGCACCCGAGCCTGCTCGTCGACGGCGTGCGCATCCGATTCCAACAGCGCTGCCCGGTAGTCCGGGTCGAGCAGCGCACCGGCCACCACCGCGACGGTCGGACCACACGTCACGCCGTCGCGCTGCCGAAGGCGAAGAGCCGCGAGTTTCATGCATCTTCACGCTAGTGGGTACTCGAACCCGCGCGTCCGATTACGACCAACGCCAAGAGTTCCCGTGGCCGGTGCTGGAGGAAGCGGCCGAGCGTGTATCGGCCTGGCGGTGGTATGCCCGCGTTTGCGGTGTCCGCGATCGGCCAGGCGGCGTCACCTGAGCAGATGTTGGAGTGGGCCCCTGAATGTTTCGGCACACCAGGCGATCTCAAGCTCGCTGCGCCGGCGATCTCCGAACCCGAGGGCGGCAGCGACGTGCGCAATTGCGCACCCTGGCCCGCCGCGACGGTGACGACCTCGCCACCGAAATTGACGGCGCACGGTTGCTGACCTGGCGGGCGTCATGGATGGCGAAGCTGTACAACATCTTCGAAGGCACCAGTGAGATCCAGCGCATCGTCATCTCCAACGCATTGGGCGCCGCCGAAGGACAACCACCGCTTCGGTGGATCGCTGAACCGGATGTTCGGCCGCGGCACACTCATCCGCACCCAGGTAGCCAACGCCGCCCTGAACGCAAAGGACCGCGTCCCCAGTCCGATAATGCGACTGGCAATGAATGTGTGCGTCCGCCCCGCAAGTGAAAGAGGTCCGCGATGGGCGTCAGGATGATGGACCTGCTCAGCGGCAATCTCGACGCGCTGCGCTATGAGCCGACGGCGAAACGGATTCGCGTTTCCCTTGGCGGGGAACCGGTCGCCGACACCCGCGACGCAAGGCTGGTGTGGGAGCCGCGGCGCGTCGTCCCGACGTACGCGGTGCCGCTGGCGGCGTTGTCCGGGCAGCTGGTGCCCGCCGGCGCCGAATCGGGTGCCGACGAGGACGTCGGCGTGCGGCTGCCAGCCATCAGTTCGCGTCCGATCCTCGACCCGACGGTGCCGTTCGACGCGCACTCCTGCGCGGGCACCGCGTTCGACGTGCTCGCCGGCGACGAAACAGGCGCCGCCGCCGCGTTCCGACCCGACGACCCCGACCTGGCCGACTACGTCATCCTCGAGTTCAACGCCTTCGAGTGGCGGGAGGAGGACGAGCCGATCGTCAGCCATCCGCACGATCCGTTCGGTCGGATAGATGTGCTGCGCAGCAGCAGGCACATCCGCGTCGAAGCAGACGGCCGCTTACTTGCCGAGTCGTCGCGCCCGATGCTGCTGTTCGAGACCCTTCTGCCGGTGCGCTACTACCTGCCGCGCGAGGACGTCGTCGTCCGGCTCGACCACAGCGACACGGTGACATACTGCGCGTACAAGGGCCGCGCCACCTACTATTCGGTGCCCGACGGCCCACGGGACGTGGCGTGGACCTATCACGAGCCGCTGCACGACGCCGAACAGGTTCGCGACCGCATCTGCTTCTTCGACGAACGGCTCGACGTGATCGTGGACGGCGAGCGGCGAGACCGGCCCGTCACACCATGGAGCGACGAGTGACGTTCGCTGACCTTCACTACGGCGAGCTGCCGCTGCTGCTACCCAACGCATGGGACGTTCCGTCGGCGCTGGCGCTGCTGGACTGCGGCTTCACCGCGATCGGTACAACCAGCTTCGGTGTGGCATCGAGCCGGGGCACGCCAGACGGCGGGCGCTCCACCAAGGACGCCAACGTCGAGCTGGCCGCCGCGCTGCGACCCCTCGACTGCTACGTCAGCATGGACATCGAAGACGGTTACGCCGACGATCCGGACGAGGTCGCAAACTATGTCGCTGCGCTTCCTGTCGACGGGATCAACATCGAGGACAGCACCACCGAACGGCTTATCGCACCCAGCGACCACGCCGCGAAAGTCCGTGCCATCAAAGCTCGTTCGGCCGACATCTTCGTCAACGCACGGATCGACACGTACTGGCTCGGCCAGGACGCGACCGTTTCGGCCACCCTCGAGCGGGCCGCCCACTACGTCGACGCCGGTGCGGACGGCATCTTCGTCCCAGGGGCTGCCGAGCCTGCAGTGTTGCGGGAGTTCACCGCGGCAATCGAGCGGCCCGTCAACGTGCTTGCCATTCCAGGTCTTTCGCTGGCCGACCTGGCAGGGCTCGGCGTGCGCCGGGTGTCCACCGGCTCGCTGCCCTACCGCGCCGCGATCCATGCTGCTGCCCAGACCGCCGTCGCCGTTCGCGATGCGACCGAAATCCCCGCGGCCGCCGCCTATCCCGACATGCAGGCCCGGCTTCTGCGCTATGCCAGTCAGAAGTTGAGCGGGTAGCCGCCGCTGACCTTCAGGGTCTCGCCGGTGATGAAGGACGCCTCGTCGGAACACAGAAACAGCATCGCCGAAACCACGTCGCCCATCGTGCCGAGCCGATTCACCAGCTGACGTTGATTGACGATCTCGTCGATCAGCGGCCGGGGCAGATCAGCCAACGCGTTCTCCGTGTTCATCAACCCGGGTGCAAGAGCGTTGACCCGGATGCGATCGGGTGCAAGCTCGGTGGCGAACGCGACGGTCAGGCCACGAACCGCAAGCTTGGACACCGCGTATGGCGTGGCGCTCATGTAGCCGGCCATCGACGAGATGTTCAGCACGACCCCGCCGCCCCGCTTGCGCATCGAATCCCGGCACGCCAGCGTCACATTGATCACGCCCATGACGTTGACGTCGAACAAGCCGCGGACCTCGTCGCGCGAGAGCGCCCCGAACGGCCGGTTGTACCTGGTCAGGTGCAGACCGGCGTTGTTGATCACTATGTCGATGCCGCCGAAGCGGTCGACCGTCGTCGCGACGGCGGCGTCCACCTGATCGGCGTCGGCGACGTCGCACTCGACCGCGATCGCCAGTCCACCTGACGAAACCAATTCGGCGGCAGTTTGTTCGGCCGTATCGGCATCGATGTCGGCTAGCACCACGCCGGCCCCCTCAGCCACCAGGGCACGTGCGAACGCCCGTCCGAAGCCGATGGCCCCGCCGGTGATGACCGCGGTGCGCCCGTCGAATCTCACATGTACTGCGCGGTCGGCGGGGCGATCGCACTGCTGTCGGTCTTGACCTCCGTCGGCGTCAGCTTGGAGTCCAGCACGTCCACCGCTTCATAGTATTCGCGGCGGTTCCAGAACCCTGAGTGCCCGCAGATGGGTGGATACGTGCGGTCGGGCTTCTTCTCGAGGCCCTCCACGTCACGGAGTCGAAAGTCGACATCCGGTAGCGCTTGCCTAATTCGACGTTCCCTGTCGTACGGATCAACGTCCCGCTCGTCGGTTTCAAGGTTTCCATCGTCATTTACCCACGATCCGATCGGATCGCTCAGTGCCCACAAGTTGATCCACCGCGGCCTCTGCCGCCGACACAGCTCTGGCAACGCGCCGGTTCCGAAGTAGGCGGGGAAGTTGCGTGCGTACAGGCGGCGCAGCGGAGAACCGAAGGTCAACAAGCCGACGCGTGCGTCATCGCTATTGGCCCGCAGCAGGGTGGCCGCGGCGATGACGGTGCCCTGGCTGTGTGCCGCGACGATCACGATGTCGCCCTGCTCCACCAGCACCCTGATTCGCTTGAGCAGTTCGGGCACCGTGCGCTCGGCATAGCAGGGCGGAGTCAGCGGGTGGTTCGCCCGCGGCCAGAACGTGACGATGTCCCACAGCACCCCGACCACCCGGCGCAACTGCCGGTTCCGATACGCCTGCACGGTCACCAGCAACAATCCCGCCGGCAGCGCCACCGCGACGAAAACGCTGCCGTTGGCGAGGACGGTTTGGTACCGAGTAAATGTCCCGAACTTGGCGAAGTCGGTCAGGTACGCGACGGCCAGCAAGCCGGTGGCCACCACCGTGAACACGGCAAGACTGGCCACGATTCGCGGGCCGAGATCGGTCAGGTACGCCCACGCCCGCGACCTGGCCAACTGCAAGATGCGCTCGTTCTCGGCGTCAGCTCCGGGACAGCCGGAATAGTCGGAGAGCACCGAGCCGGGTCGACCCTTGTCCCCGGAGTCCAGTTCGTACTTCGTCCGCGTGCGCATGGTCCACCACCACACGCACAGTCCGGCCAGGATCGCGACGGCGATGGCGACGACGACCGCCATGGCCCCCCACAGATAGGGCGGGGGCACAACCAGTCGGGGTTCGGTGTTGAGCGCGGCGACTTTCTCCTCGAAGGAGGCGAGCGAACTCTTGAGGGTGAACTTTCTCTGACCGATTTCGGCGTGGGCGACCGAGGTGGTGACCACCACCTCGCCAAGCTGCTCCGCCACGCCGAGACCGACTCCGACACTGAATCCGCTGCCGAGCAGCCAAGCGATCAACGCGACGAACGGCGCCGTGAACCCGCCCAAGGTGGGCGCCCAAGCGTCGCCTTCGTCGGCAGTCCGCGCAGCGTCACGCCGCTGGCGCAGCGAGACCGCGGTGAACACGAACACCGCGATGAGCAACACGACTTGTACACCGAGCAGGACATAGATCGCTGAGGCCAACCCCGGAAAAGGTGTGAGCGATCCCGGATACTTCGCATGGGCCGCCCCGACCCAAATCAACGACGCGATGAGTAGAGCCAGCGACAACCGCCGCACGTTCACCAATGGCTTCGTCAGGCGGTCGGCACTGCTACCTCCGCGCGCGGTCGCCTTGTTCCACGCCGTGGCCACGACGGCGACGGTCAGAATCAAGCCGTTGGCGACCAACAGTGCGACGCTCATCGACCGCACGGTGGACGACTCGGTGTAGTGGAGGGGCGCCGCTAGAGCCAGCGCGGCAAGGCATGCGTTCCACGCCATGACATGGCAGGCGCGCATTCGCAGGACCGACTCGTCGGCGTGCCAGAACGTCTTCTTTTCCAACGGAACTTCGTTCTCCATCACCGCGGGATGCGGCGGCGGCACTGCAGTGTCCGCATCATCCTCGTCGTCGTCACCTTTGTCGTCCCACGTGCTCTCCCGGCCCAAGAACCACAGCACTGCGATCACCACAACCAGCGGCACTGCGCTGATGGCCACCTGCTGGCCGCGCGAAATCGACATCAGGCGCGACAACGGACCGAGTCGGGAACCACAGTGGTCCAAAGACATACACTGCCAAACCATTACGTCCATCACCGCCAGCGCACCGGCGAGCATCAATGTCAGCGTGAACGACAACGCGAGCAGCCGAAGCAGCGCCACCGCAATCGATCCTGCGGAGCGCCTCTCCTTTGCAGCGGGCGGCAACATCCAGTGCGCGAGGTTGATGAAGATGAATGGCAGGAACAGCAGCCACACCGCCCGGTTCGCCCGCCGCGACGTCAGCCCGCCCCACGAGTACGCCTCCATGACCCTTCGCCATCTCAGCGTGTCCGGCGCAGCGAGATCGTCGTCGGTATCGGCATTGCTCGCGTCGTCGATCCACTTTCGCCTGCGCCAGAAGCCGGCGGATTTGTCGCCTGCCACCTGCTCGATGAATTCCGTTGGGCAGCCCAGCAGCGCCTCCGGCGGCGTGCCCGACACCCCGTGCACGCGTAGCTCGACAACCGTGCCCCCCGTGTCAGCCATGCAGAACATCCTCGCGTGAACTTCGCGGCGGTACGCGCGAATCAGAACAGGTTTGGTGATTCAAGGAACCGACCGACGCGATCATTCGTGTGACGAGCACCAACATCTGTCGATCGGATCTGCATCTCTACGAGGTGCTCGGGGCGTTCATGAGCCAGGGCGACATCCTCGGCCACGAAGCGATGGGGATCGTCGAGGAGGTCGGCCAGGAGGTCGACGACCTCAACCCCGGTGACCGGGTGGTGATTCCGTTCAACATCGCGTGCGGGCATTGCTTCATTTGCGACCACGGGCTGCAGAGCCAATGTGACACGACGCAGAACCGCGACCAGGGCACTGGCGCCGCCTTGTTCGGTTAATCGAAGCTGTACGGCGAGGTGGCCGGCGGCCAGGCCGAGTACCTGCGCGTGCCGCAGGCGCAGTACACCCACATCAAGGTGCCCGACGAGAGGAGCGGCTGAGCCGGGCGCGAGAGTACTGCGACGACGTCGTCGATCTTCGCAAAGAAGACGCCGACGAGATCGTGATTAGCTACACGGACGGGCGTGGGGTCGACGCGGTGATCGATGCGGTCGGGATGGAGGCCCACGGGTCGCCGGTCGCCGAGGCCGCCCAGACCGCCAGCGGCTTCTCGCCCTCCCCGGTGGGCCGTGTCGTGATGAAGCTCGCGGGGGTCGACCGGCTCGCCGCGCTGAACTCGGCGATCTCGCTGGTGCGCCGCGGCGGCACGATCTCACTGTCTGGCGTGTACGGCGGTGCTGGCGACCCGATCAACATGATGACGTTGTTCGACAAGCAGATTCAGCTGCGGATGGGTGCCCGAAGCGTGCGGGTACTGGCCGGCGGTGCTGGGCCTGCTCGCGGGTGCACTGTGTGCGGTGAACGCTGGTGCTCCCGCGCCGACCCGTTCGAGGTGTACAGCGTCGTGGCGTCGCGGCTGTCACCACTGCGTCGCAACCCCGACGCCCTCATCGCGATCGGCAACCCGTTCGATCACCTGCCGTCGCTGCCGGTGCGGCCCGGCACCGTCGCGGTGCTGGCCGTGCTGCTGGGATCCACAGCGTTCGACAGTTTTTCGGCGATGCCGCAGTGGCGCGACTTCGTCGATGCGCACACCGCGTCCGCCGTCACCGCGACCCTGGTGCGGACCTGCGGGCTGCTGGTGTTCGCCGGGGTAGTCGCCGGCACGTTCTGGCTCGCGGCCCGTAGCACCGGTGGCGTCGACGCGCAACGACGCCGCGAGCTACCGGGGTTGATGGCACACTCGCTCATCCCGATCGTCATCGGCTATGTGTTCGCCCACTCCCTGACGTATCTCATCGAGCGCGGACAGCAGACCGGCATCCTGCTGCTCGGCCTCGACGCGGAGGTGAACTACGTGCTGTCGATGCACACGTCGGTGCTGGCCACCCTCAAGGTCGGCTGTGTGGTGGCCGGACACGTCGCGGGCGTCATCGCCGCGCACGACCGGGCACTGCGGCTGCTGCCGGCTGGTCACCAGCTGACCGGACAGTTGGCGATGATGCTGGTGATGGTCGGCTACACGTTCACCGGGTGATATCTCCTGTTCGGTGGATAACGGTGGGCGAATTGACGCTCTCAGGACGCCAACGTCTTGTTGGGCATCCTGGCCGACGGGTCGACGCCGCGGGCCCCGGCTCCTAACGTTGACTCATGCGAGCGCTCATCATCGTCGACGTTCAGAACGACTTCTGTGAGGGCGGTTCCCTGGCGGTGACCGGCGGATCGGCAGTGGTCCGCGCGATCAGCGAACTGCTTGCGACCCAGCCCGGATACGCGCACGTCGTGGCCACCAAGGACTTCCACATCGATCCGGGCGAGCACTTCTCCGACAATCCCGACTACACGGTGTCCTGGCCGCGGCACTGCGTGGTGGGGACGTCGGGCGCCGATTTTCATCCCCTGTTCGACCCCGGCGCGGTCGAAGCGGTGTTCATGAAGGGCCACTACTCGGCGGCCTACAGCGGCTTCGAGGGCACCGACGAGGCGGGCACACCGCTGGCCGATTGGTTGCGGCAACGCGGGGTCGACGAGGTCGACATCGTCGGCATCGCGACCGACTACTGCGTGAAGGCCACCGCCGCCGACGCTGCCAAGGCAGGATTTTCCACCCGGGTGCTGCTCGAATTGACCGCCGGCGTCGCGCCCGAGTCGGCGACGAAGGCCGTCGAGGACCTTCGGGCCGCAGGCGTCGAGGTCGCCTAGTCTCGCCGGTTCCTCACGCATCCCACCGTAACTAGGCAGGTCGGGACGGGTGGACACGCGGTCTCCCTCCGGTTGATCGGGATCAGGTGGTTGGGTGTGATGCTCCCGCATCGGCCGCCCCGTAATGTCGCGTTGATGAATGATGCCGCGGCGACAATGGAGATCTGGCCCGGCAAGGCCTACCCGCTGGGCGCGACGTACGACGGTTCGGGCACCAATTTCGCGGTATTCAGCGAGGCCGCGGAGCGGGTCGAGTTGTGCCTGTTCGACAACGGCACCGAGACCAGGGTGACGCTGCCCGAGGTCGACGGATTCGTCTGGCACGGCTTCATCCCGAACATCGAGCCGGGCCAACGCTACGGCTATCGGGTGCATGGCCCCTACGACCCCCGGGCCGGGCAACGCTGCAACCCCAACAAATTGCTGCTGGACCCCTACGCCAAGGCCATTGACGGCACCTTCGAGTGGAACCAGTCGCTGTTCGGCTACAACTTCGGCGACCCCGACAGCCGTAACGACGATGACTCGGCGGCCAGCATGCCCAAGTCGGTCGTCATCAACCCGTTCTTCGACTGGGGCGTGGACCGGCCGCCTGGCCACGAGTACGCCGACACCGTCATCTACGAGGCGCATGTCAAGGGGCTGACGCAGACGCACCCCGAAATTCCCGAACAGATCCGTGGCACCTACGCCGCCGTCGCTCACCCGGTCATCATCGGACACTTGAAGTCGTTGGGCGTCAATGCAATCGAGCTGATGCCGGTGCACCACTTCGTCAACGACTCGACGCTCATCGAAAAGGGGTTGAGCAACTACTGGGGCTACAACACCATCGGCTTCCTCGCGCCCGATCCCAAGTACAGCAGCAGCGCCACGCCGGGCGGCCAGGTCCAGGAGTTCAAGGCCATGGTCCGTGCGCTGCACGAGGCCGGCATCGAAGTGATCCTCGACGTCGTCTACAACCACACGGCGGAGGGCAACCACCTCGGGCCGACGCTGTCCATGCGTGGGATCGACAACGCGGCGTACTACCGCGTGGTCGAGGACGACAAGCGCTACTACATGGACTACACGGGCACCGGCAACAGCCTCAACGTGGGCCATCCGCACAGCCTGCAGCTGATCATGGACTCGCTGCGGTACTGGGTGACCGAGATGCACGTCGACGGGTTCCGGTTCGACCTGGCCTCGACACTGGCCCGAGAGTTCTACGACGTCGACCGACTGTCTGCGTTTTTCGAACTCGTGCAACAGGATCCGACGGTCAGCCAGGTCAAGCTGATCGCCGAGCCGTGGGACGTCGGCCCCGGCGGGTATCAGGTGGGCAACTTCCCGCCGCAGTGGACCGAGTGGAACGGCAAGTACCGCGACACCGTGCGCGACTACTGGCGGGGCGAGGCGGCCACCCTCGACGAGTTCGCCTACCGGCTCACGGGATCGGCCGATCTCTACGAGAACACCGCCCGCAGGCCGGTGGCCTCGATCAACTTCGTCACCGCCCACGACGGTTTCACGCTTCGGGATCTGGTGTCCTACAACGAGAAGCACAACGAGGCCAACCAAGAGGGCAACCGCGACGGGGAGAGCCACAACCGGTCGTGGAACTGCGGCGTCGAGGGTCCGACCGACGACCCGGCGGTCGATGCTCTGCGGACCCGCCAACAGCGTAATTTCATCACCACACTGCTGCTTTCACAGGGCGTGCCGATGATCTCGCACGGCGACGAACAGGGCCGCACCCAGAATGGCAACAACAACGTGTACTGCCAGGACAACGAGCTTTCCTGGATCGACTGGGCGAACGCCGACACCGAGCTGATGGAGTTCACTCGATCGGTTTCAGCGCTGCGCGCCGGGCATCCGGTCTTCCGGCGACGCCGCTTCTTCAGTGGCCGTCCGGTCCGGCAGCGCGGCGTTTCCGGGATGCCCGACATCGCCTGGTTCGCTCCCGACGGTTCGGAGATGAGCGACGAGGATTGGGAGACCGGCTACGCCAAATCGGTGGCGGTGTACCTCAACGGCCAGGGCATCCCAGATCTCGACGTGCGCGGTCAACGCGTCACCGACGACTCGTTCGTGCTGTGCTTCAACGCTCACCACGAACCGATCGAGTTCACGCTGCCGCCCGCGGATTTCGGCAAGTCGTGGGTCCAGGTGATCTACACCGGTGCCGATACGGGCGCAGACGAGGAACCCGCCCCGATCACGGCCGGCACGAAGGTGACGGTTGAATCCCGCGCGGTGATGGTGCTGCAGGCGGCGGACGAATAGCTCACTCGACGACGTCGAAGAACGAATCGCCGTCCTCCGGCGTCCCGTCAATCTGGCCACGTGCGCGCCCGTGCTGCTCCGGATCGAGGCGGTCTAGTTCGTCGTCGGAAGTCAGCACGATCGGCTCGTCGTCGGCATCCTCGGCGTCGTCAGGGTCGATGTTATCGGGGGACACGTCCGGGGTCTCCTCCGACAACCGCTCGTCGAGCGATTCGTGGTCCTCGACCTCGATCCACTCATCCGGTGGATCGACCACCTGGTCACCGTCGTCATTGCGCACCTCGTCGGAGTCGAGCGCCTCGGCGGGCTCCAGCGGGTTGTCGTCGAACTCGTCACCGGCCATGCAGCCATGTTGCCCGACACACGGCGCGGCTAAACGTTTCAGCGGCGGGGCAACGCGGCCGCGATCGGCGCCGACGGCCAGCCGGCCGCTCGGCCGCGGCTGATCTCAGAAGTGTTGCGCGCCAGCATGCTTACCGCCTGAGTTCCACTGTCCGTACCAGGCCGTATGGTACGGTTAGCCGCTGTAGCAACCGTGGCCGCCGCGCATGGCACCCGAGTTTTCTCTGCAGTGCCGCCGGCCGGGCGGGCCGGAGTAGGAGCCGATGAGCGGCGGCGCCCTACCTGGCGGCCACGGTTGCCGCTTATGTGCGGACACCCTGGCCTATCGGCAATCAACCGTTTCTTTGCCATCCTTAATTTTCGCGAGTGTCATTGGCAGTCGTCGGCGCTCACCGTATGCTGCCCAGCATGGCGTCGGTGCGCGAGGCTGGCCGCCGATTGTCGGCCGACGATTGGATCCAGGCCGGATTCGCACTTCTCGCGGATACCGGCCCGAACTCGCTGCGAATCGAGCGGCTTTGCGCCCGGCTGAACGTCACCAAGGGCAGCTTTTACTGGCACTTCACCGATATGCAGGCCTATCGCGACGCTCTTGCCGACGCGTGGGGCAGCCTCCAAGACGAGCGCAGGCGCCCGTTCGAGAACATGCCCGGTGTTGATACCCGTAAACGTTTGGCGATCATGATGCAGACGTTGGTCGCTCCGAAGCACTGGGAACTGGAACGTGCGATGCGGGCGTGGGCGTTGACCGACGAAGCGGTGCTGGCCAGTGTCCAGCGAAGTGACGGCCGAATACTGCAAGCGGTCCGGCAGGCATTTGTCGACGGCGGGTTCGAGCCGGAGGAGGCCGGTTTGCGGTCGGCCGTCCTGTTCGCAGCGGGTTTGGGTTTCTTGACCGCCGCAGGCTCAAGCAAGGCCGCACCCGTCGAGCTGCGAGAGCAATTCCTGGACTTCATCCTGCGTCGATAGGCTTGGCTAGGACGTTGCCCTCTTCTGAGTGGGCTTCAGACCCGTCTTGCGGTCGAGATACTGCAGCAGGTCATGAGCGGCCAGCTCGATGTCTTTGTGCCGCCATTCGGACGCCCGGTACACGCAGGCGATCAGGCCGGTCCGGTGGAGGCGCCGAAAGTCGCCGTACACGAACGCGTACCGCCCCTTGGTTTGGTCCGTCGCGCCCTCGGTCAGCCCGAGATGCCACTCCGCGTACTCGTCCCAGGAGTGCGATTCGAGGTAGTCGTTCTGCGCCTCGGCACGCGGCTGCGCCTCTCCCCAGTCACTGTCGAGGACGTATTGGCGGGCATCGATCAGCTTGCGTGCCTTGGACACCGCGGCTTCGTTGAGCAGGTACTTGGCCATAGCGCCCATTGTCGGCTACCGGCGTGTTGATTCGCCGGTGGTTGTCCCGCCCGGCGAGAGTGCCGCGGGTTGCCCGCAGGGCATCGGCCAGCGTCCACACCGAGATGCCAAGCAGTGCGATGTCCTTCATGAGGAACCCGCCCTCGAGTGAGAGCGCCGGGAACCCGCCCTGAGACGCGTCGAAAACCCCCGGTGTGGTGAACATGAAGCTGATAGTCGCGACGAACAACCCGATCGCCAGCAGGCTGCCGAAGATCGACACCTTCGGCCACCACGGCTTGACGACCAGTAGCACCGCGGCCGCGATTTCGAGGACGCCCAACAACGCCGAGAACGTGTAGACGGAGAAGATTTCGTAAAGCCAGCTCATGAACGGGCTTTCAGACACCAGCGGCTGGATGCCCTGCGCTTCGTAGTTCATGAACTTCAGCCCGCCGTACCACACCAGCACGATGGCCAGGCCGTAGCGCGCGACCAAGCCGGCGACGGTATCGAGGGTCTTCTGTCTGGTGGAGCTGATCGAGTAAGTGGTCATGTTCACGTAGTGCCGCGAACGGCGGCCACCGTTACGCCGGCGCCGTCAGCCCACGATGCGGGCGATCGACTTGAGCGGAATGGGCAGCCAGCTCGGTCGGTGCCGGGCCTCGTAGGCGGCCTCGTACACCGCCTTGTCCAACTCGTATGCCGCAAGCAGGTGTCCGGAGTCGCGCGGGTCGGCGCCGGCCACCACCGCATAGCCTTCGCAGAACGAGCCGCTGTTGCGGTCCACCCATTCCCGCGCCCGGGCGGCGAGTTGGCGATCGCGATCGTCGGCTCCAGAGTCTGAGGCCTGCTCAATGAGCCGTTGGTAGGCCGCGTACTCGAAGGACCGCAGCACACCGGCGACATCCCGCAGCGGCGAATCCGGCCGTCGCCGTTCGTCGAGTGGCTGGCCCGGCTCGCCCTCGAAGTCGATCAGCAGCCAGCTCTCCGGCGTGCGCAGCACCTGCCCGAGATGCAGGTCCCCATGGATCCGCTGAACCGTGATCGTCTCCTCGGCGAGCTTGCGGTAGCGCTCCTCGATCAGCGGGGCGTACTGCTTCAACTCGGGTACCGCCGTCGCCGCCGACGACAACCGCTCCAGCACCGCGACGGTGGGGAACAGGATGGCGGACGTGCCCATGTGCTCCGCGAGTGCGGCATGCACCGAGGCGACCGCCTCGCCGAGCCGGTACGACTCACCGGCGAAGTCACCACCCACCTCGTCGGCATAGAGGTCTCCCTCGGCGAAGAGGTCGCGGGTGCTGGCCGTGGCCATGTCCCAACCCTCCGCAGAGTTGGCTGCGAATTCGGTGACCATGCCGAGCGCGCACGGTTCGCCGTCGCACATCGCTTCCACGGATCCCAATAGCCGGGCGACGTGCGGGTTGCCCGCCCGCGCCAGCACCCGGTTGAGTTCGATGTCCGGATTGATGCCGGGCGTGATCCGTCGGAAGACCTTGAAGACGGCGTCCTCTTCGAAGATCACGCTGGTGTTGCTCTGCTCCGCGCTCGACACGCGCGGCGCGGCACCCAGCGGCAGAGTGGCTTCGGGCTCCTTGCTGAACCGCACGTCGCCGACCGTCGCCGACGAATCGATCAGCGACAGAAGAAATTTCGCATCCGCGGGGTTGTAGAGCGCGTCGTAGGCGGTGCGGTCCCCGTCCGTGCCGATCGTGGCGACCTGGAGAAATTCGGCGATCGGACCTCCGCTGGACGTCGCCGCGTCCTCGGCTCCGCTGTCCCAGCGCACGATCACCTGATAGCGCTCCGACGAGCCGTCGGTGTAGGCGACGTCGAGCAGCACGAGATCGAGGTCGTCGCGAGCGAAATGACGACGCCGGGTTCGGCAGAGGACAACTCCCGACTGCGTCCGGCGTACCACCGCTGCTGTGGTAACCACTCGTCAAACAGATGGTTCATTACTGCTCCTCAGACTCTGAGCTGGGAGCCCGCAGCTGGAACCAGTAGAACCCGTGACCGGGCAGGGTCAGCAGGTAGGGCAGCTGGCCGATGGGG
>CAVQSK010000022.1:0-87382 GCA_963715885.1 uncultured Actinomycetota bacterium | reverse complement strand
TTAGAAGCGAGGTCTCGTCATTGGGTATTCACAGCCCGAGCCGTCCCGCGGGGCCGTCGACCGCCGCGCGTGCCGTGTCGTCGCTGGTGTGCCCGTAGACGTCGCCGGTGATCGCGATCGACGAATGCCCGAGCAGGTCGGGCCACCGCCTTGATATGCACGCCCGACGTTGTACCGGTACCTAACCTCGACAGCGCCGCCGATCGCACCCCGCCGGAAAGCTTGTGTCAGTTAGCCCGCCGGACGCGATCGACCAGTTCCTCGCTGATCGGAGTGGAGGGCCACGGCACGAAGGCGCTGCGCACGGATTGTATTGGCGGCGGTGACGTCGAAAGTCACATGGTTTCCCTTCTTTCTAGATAGTGATAAAGCTGGCACTAACGGCGCGGCGCGCCCCCGGACCGGCCGCAATATCTGCGAGGTATGCGAGCGCGCCCTAGCTCGCACCGACACCGGCATGTGCGACTTCTGCACCGTCAAGCAGCAGCGCCAGGCCGGCGGTGTCGCGTGAACCGCGCGCAGCGCCGCGCCGCTCGAAGCGTGCACTTGCATGGCTCGACAATCTTCCGCCGCGGGGCGTCCACGCGGCGTAGCCGCCGGGCGCATTATCATCAGCAGCGCCTGCAGGAAGGAACAACAACCATGACCGACCACGACGACCAGACACCGACCTGCGCCGATTCCGCCGCGCAGCCGCGCTCTTCCTGCGCCGCCGCCACCACGACCACGCCGGCGTCAACACCATCCTGGCCGACGCCGACAACCGCCAACGCTGCTCGGCCCTAGTCCTTGCCGCCATCGACCTCGCCTTCCAATCCCCCTACGCACTCGCCAGCCCAGCAGGCATCGCAGGCCTGCAGCGCGTAGCCGTACACATGGCCCAAGACGACGACGACGAGCATCACCGCAGGTAGGGGGGCCATTCGCCGCCTAGAACCATTTTGAGACAACCAGACTCCTCAGTCGGAAAACATTTCTATCCCGTTGTGCTGCAATGGGATTCGAACGCCGAGAACCGTTGCTAGCACAGCACTATTCGATCCGATGCGGTGTGATGTCACCACTGGTGGTGTTGTAGCGGTCCTGAAAGCCGATGATGCGTTCGGAGAGTTGGCCGAGGTTTGGTGAGTCGTTGGGGCGATGGCTTTTCGCTGCAAGGCGTGGTGGCGATCGTTGCCGGCTGAGCCGGCGCGGGATCGGCCAAAAGGGCGATTCTTCACTTTCGAGCAGCGGTGTCTGGCTAATGCAGCCTTCAGCGCACGGTCATTGACCGTCACCGGCGCCAGCCGAACCAGTTACCCCAGCCGCGATCGCTGTGCCAGCCGCCGCGGTCACCGCCCAGCCGCCGCCGTGAAAGCCGCCGCCGCCGTAAGTATCGAGAAGTAGATCTCGATACCCATTTCACTGCAAATACCATCCCCAGACAGGCCGGCTTTCCGAGCCACAGGCTGGCGTCGACCGCGGCGGCCACGATCGCATCATGACCGGACGATCGTTGAAACGGCGCGTTGCCGATCTCTTGCTCGTGAGTGAAGACCTCGACCGCCTCGTCAGAGAGGGACCAATGTCCAACTTCGACATCGACGTCACCCGCGACGGTGGCTGGTGGATGGTCCACATTCCTAAGCTTGGCGGGCGGACGCAAGCTCGCTATCCCAGCGAGGTCGAGCCAATGGCACGCGAGTACATCGCGCTCAGTACCGGTACGCCCATCGACCAGGTGGCTATCAACTGGCGTCGCTGCACGCTGTGACCCCGGAGGGTCAAGAGCGGAGCACAATGCGCCGCATGGAGATTCGCATGGAGCTTACGGAGGCGTCGGTAACGGAGGACATCACGCCATTCGAGCGGGAACGACTGCGTGAGGCTCTTGAGGAGGAAGTAAGAAGGCAACTTCCCACCGATAGGCGGCTCCTGCGCGTGGTGGACTGGGATCCGGGGGGTGGCCACGCAGTGGAAAACACTCCAGGCATGAGGAAGTACAGGGTCGCGTACGAGACGGAACCGCGCGATTAGGGCGACTCGCCTTGTTGTTTCGGATGCCGGATCGTCTCGCTTCGGAGCTGATGGCTGTTCATGGGTTCGCGCGCCGACTTGTGGTGGTCAACCTGACGGATCAGCTCGCGCTTCGCTTCACGGAGGGCTCGCGTCAGGTCCCGGTCGTCGGCGACCGCTACTAGCGGTGGAAGACCGGGCAGGGTCGTACGGAGCGTCACGCGCTGCTCCTTACCGCCGCGATCCTGTACCGAGACTTCGACGTCCACCTCATCGGGATTCCACCTTTTCAGGTGCGCCCCGAGCGCCGCCAACGTCTCCAAAACGTGCGGGCGCTCCTGCTCTTTAAAACCCGCACCCAAATGTATAGCGCGCTCGTCGAAAACGTCTCGTCGCTCGTTGTCAGCTCTACTCACTTGGCCTCATCTCCGGACTCCCACTTCGACGGTAGACCCCGGTTGGCCCCCGTTGTCCGGAGTTCTTTCCCCTGGACGTTGCTCGACGGTAGAGGCGCGCCTGTTCAACTTGTGCAGCCGAGGTCTCACAACCCAGAGAGCGGGCCGCCGTGGCCACGTTTTGGCCACACTTGGCCACGAGTTACAGATAGCTCCCGTGAAGTACTGTGATGTGTTTTGCAGCTAGACCATGATTCGAGGGGCTGACCTCAGCCACGCGGATATCTGCGAAATATCCACAGAACTCGAGGCCGAGGAAAACCCCGACCCGCAACCCCCGGCCACGTTCATCACCACCGGCGCGGCCGATTGCGGCGGCAGTTGTCCGAGGCCCATCGACACCCGTCGCCGACTGTCCTGTCACATCAGCGGGATTGGCCTGGCCGGGACGTGGGTGCCGAACAGTGCCGTGGCGCCGGTACGGCCCGCTTGCGGGACTTGCGCTGCGTTGCTGCAGTCGCTCGGCAGGCCCGGATGCTCCGGTCGCCGAAATTGCAATGTGAATCTGGACGAACTCGCGAGGATCGTCCAGACCTAGATTACGAGCCCCAGCAAGCGGGGGGCATCCCTCGCAATGTTCAACTGGACGAGACAATGAAGAAAGGAGGCAGGCAGGCACGGACAAGTAGCCGATTGAGGCATGGCAACGACGCGTAGTCGACCGAAGGGCTGATGGACGAAGTCACCTACGGCAGTTTGAATCGCAGTGCGATGTCGAACGGCGAGATTGTCAGCGCGAATGTGGCTGTGGTCGTGGACCTACACAACCGTCGCTTCCTACGTTGCCGGTATGAACGCGAATACGAAGATCGCGGCGCGACATCGCGCGCGTGAAGCTCAAGCGAGGGCGAACGAGAAAAGGTACCGCCGGGATAAGGCCAACGCCGACGATGCCGCAACGATCCGGACAATTCTGCACCGAGTTGGTGCAGCAGATGCTTGGGAACGCAAGCGTCTCGACCAGGCAGCGGAGCTCGTCCGCGCAGATGCGGTCAAACGGAGGGCAGGTTACTTCGCCGGCATTCAAGCCGCCGTCGATCGGATGAGGGAGCGTGACCAGACGCTGGCGGCGATCGCGACGCTCGTCGAAGTCGACGTCCGCGAGATTCGATACGCGTTGCGTAGGGGTCGTACTGGGGACACAGGAGGACTGGGCTCAGTAGGCAAGCCCGGCGCTGGTTCAAGGCCACCTTGCTCCGACGCACCAGATATGACAACGGGCGATCAAGTTCGGTCGGTCGACAGTGCCGATGCGGGTGCCAATGGCGGCGCTACACGCGCCGACAGTCACGACTCAACGCGGTGTATCCGCTGTGATGCGGTGATGCTTGACGCCGACGACGCGCCTCGGCGCGGACGCCGCCGCTTGTACTGCTCAGACACATGCCGACGGGATGCTTCGTCGGCGCGTAAAGCCGCAGAGCGATACGGGGCGCCCATTCGAGTCGTTGAGGTGCCGAGAGCCGGCTCCTGCGTGGAGCGGAACGCGGACAGGGCGGTGTCGCAGATCCCTTTGGCTGTCACTCCGCTTGATGCCGCAGACATCACCCTTCGCGACGATGAGGCGCTGCAAGCGCTGCTCGCCCGAGTGACCGAACAGGCTCGACTCAAGAAGCTCGACCGTGCAACCTTGACCGCGGCGAGAGAACTCGCCAAAGCGGTTCACCCCCACCGCAGCTGGTGATGGCATCTACGTTGTCATCGACAAGAAGCGGGTACCTAGGGGTCAACCACAATCTCGACGACGTACCGCAGACCGACACGTTTGCATCCCTCACACGGACCACGGTTGGTCAATCTGCTCACTTCCGTTAGGACGGCTCAGGCGGACTATTTGATCGTGACCGCAGCTGACGAGAACAGCTTCTGGCGTTCGGTCCCGCGGATCATGGAGTCGATCGCAGAGTCGGAGTCTGAGATCCCCGAAGGTCGGACGTTCGGGCCAAACGATCTCCGCGCCGATGGCGGGTGGCAGGCCGCAGCGACGAATGCGTCTGCAGCCACAAACATGGACGAGACTGCTGCGTCGACACTGTCGGCATGGTCGCGGTCTTGGTCGTAGACGTCGAGCACCGTCAAGGAGAGTTGGAGCGCGTCAGCGAGCTGGGTTGAATGCCTGAGCCAATCCGCACGCCAACTCGGGGACCGCCGTTCGTACAGCCCGACTCGACGCCACCGACAACGTATCAAGGCAGTCTTGAAGATGGTTCGCTACTGCCTTAGTATCAAGACTGTCTTGAAAGATGGATTTGGGAGGGTCCGAGCGTGGACGGTTACAAGGCGACGAGTGGTCATGGCGAGTTGGTGGTTGCGGTCGCTGGCGATGGGATTCCGCTTGGGGTGCGGCTGAGTCCGGCAGTGATGGATCTGCCTGCCGAAGAGTTGGCGTCGCGGATCGTGCGACTCAACACGCTGGCTCGTCTGCACTGCCAGTTGGCTGTCGACCAGGGAGCTCGACGGTCAGCAGCGCAAGTTGCGGCCTATGCGCGGACCATCGATTTCTGAGGGGCATGTAGCTATGGACGATGAGGCGGCAACTCTGGCCGCGTCGGTCGCGGCCCGCATCGGATGCATTCAGGCGGCGGTGGACAGACTTCAGCGGCAATTACCCGGTACGGATGTGTGGGTGTCGAGCGCCGAGGGTGAGGTGGTGGTGTCGGTCGATCGGTATGGCCGATTGGTGGCGCTGCGGCTGGTGTCCGAAGCTACAGTCGGTTTAACCTGCGAAGTTCTGGAGTCTCTGATCAATGCCACGCTCTGCAGAGCGGTGGATCTCGCTGTCGGGGCCGAGCGATCGCCCTTGGCAGGTTGAAAGTATTCAAGGCAGCCTGGAAGAATCCGGTGGAGTTGGTACCCACGGGATGCGCGGGTCGTTGAGCTGGGGCGTCCTTCCGAACGTAAGGGCGGGCGCTGAAGTGAATGAGGACGACGCGGTCGATGCGCTGCTTACAGCGCATGCTGACATGGCGCGATTAACCGTCGAGCTTGCTGATGCACGAGAGCGGCGGCGCGCCGCGGCGCGTCAGCTTGTCGAGCTGGGGCGCGGTACCTCGTGGATCGCCGCGCGACTGGGTGTGACCCCACAGGCGGTCGACGGGTTTCTGAGGTATAAGGACCGCGCGGGCGCGACGGATAGGGAATCTTCGTAGACGAACCAGCGCGGCTTGCCCGGTCTTGGTCTCGCCCACCCAGCGATGTCACCTTTGATCACGGCAGCCTGCAAGGTACGACGGTCCACGCGTCGAAAATGTATAGAGAGTCGCGCAGCGCGGCTCATAGGCTCGAAGCATGCGCACCCGAGACGACACCGACGCCGAGCTGCGCTTGCTCGCTGCCGTCCGACGGGTCGCGAGCGAGCATGGTGCGGTGCCGTCGATCGAGCCGGTCGACGCACTGCTCGACGAGCGCGCTGGAGACGCCGAGGAAGACTCGTGACGGAAGCGCCAGAAGACCGACTGCGGCTGAAGCTACGGGAACAGCTCGGATTCCTCGAAAGATCGGCGCGCGACTACGACGAGGGGCACGAAGAAGAAGCCATTCGGCTCGCCGGGGTTATGCGCGTCCTGTTCCACGACAAGGGACGTAACAAGTCGCTTCTCGGCCAGCTAGGCATGCGAGACGCAAGCATGCTTGCAACGCCCCGGACGAAGTTCACCGACTGGCGGTGCTTCCTAAGTGTTGTGCTCGATCCGAACGGTAAGGCGGGTCGCGGTCCCGTCTCCTTCGTCCCGAGGCTGGAAACCGGCTTCGCCTCGACTGCATTCGACGACTGGTGGGAGAACGAGTCGATTACGAACGCCGACGGCACATCGGTAACACGGCGGCGCATTGTGCTCGGCGCTGCTGATCAGGACGGCGCGGCACATGTCGACCCGAAGCTGGAGCGCTTTTACGAGGAGCTAGCGCGCGGTGAATATGGGATCGGGCTGACCGGCGAACTCACCTTCGACGGACCCCCGCCATACGAGCAGGGCGTCACGCATTACGCAACGAACGGTCACCTAGCCTTGCTGCGACAGATTGCGCACGAAGTGATCAGCACTGCAATGCATTCCGGATGGGTTTAGTGCGTCAGGCGCACGTTCTCGCAAAAGACACCGATCCTTGCCAGCAGTCTTCATACGATGGCGCGATAGCGATCGACAACATCCGGCGCGAGGACGTCCTCGGGGCGGCTGCGAGCTGCCGGTCGGCGCTGTGCCCGACAGCACGCCCTGCCGGTCGGCCGGGGTGTCGACAGTCGCATCGCGGGGAACAACGGTGCGGCCACGCACCCGCACACCCTGCGGCACACCTACGGGAGCTTGTGGTCGCCGCCGGTATCCCGATGTTCGAGATCTCGCGGTTTATGGCGCATGCGAAGCCGAGCACGACCGAGACCGTTTATGCGCACCTGTTGCACGACGACCACAGCGCGAGCATGGTCGCCCTCGGGGCGATGGCCGGATTGCCATACCCCAGGGCGACAACGTAATCCGACTGCGCCGCTAACGCCCGCGCCACCACCGCCGAAGCGGGAAGTGCTGACCGATCGCACCGATGGTCTTGTGGGCGTTCTTCGGGTCGAGCCGCGTGATCTCGACGCTGGCCTTCAACCACAGCCGGAGTGCGATCAGTGCCACGAACGCAGCCAGGATAGAAACGAAAACGAAGTAGCCGTTCACGGCGGGCTTCTTTCGTCGAACCGCCTGTGTCCCGTTTGCACAGACGCTGCGCTTGTAGGTGCGCAATAACCGCCTATCGGACTTCACGGCACTCGACCGGGGAGTGCTCCGCCCTACCGCCCCTTAGCCAGGCGGGTTTCGACCCAGACGCCGGGTGGCGCTAGATATGTATCGGCGTTTGCCAGAATACAGCGCGGTGCGGAACGTCGTAGGGGCTGCAGGTGTCAGAACGGTGGCTCCTCCACCTCCTCGCCGGGCCCGGGACCGGGGTATCCGGCCCACGGGTCGTCGTCGACCGACTCGTGCTCGCCGTACTCGTCTTTCTCGATGTTGTCTATAGGCGACATGACGTGCGCCGATTTCGTTGCGGTGAATGTGCTCGCGCTGGTGGCTGGTCCGTCCTCCTCGCGATACGGTCGTTGCATGACCGTGAGAGGCCGGCGGCGGCATCAGCGCACCGGGCTCGCCGTTGCTGCGGCGGCGTTTATGGTCGCAATGGGTGCGTCGGTGACTAGCGCGTTGGCGCTCGCTCATCCTGTCGAACCGGCCCGGGACACCGTCCAAGTAGTTCCGCCTGCACCGGTCACCTATAGCGTCACCGACACGCAAGCCGCGAAATACACCACCTGCGACGCGTGGGATCAGGCCTCACGAGCAATTGCTTCGGTCGGAAAGCAGCGCGCATCGCTGGCGGACACAACGGGTGGTTCGAGTGCCGAAACCGAAGAAGCGCGCGCGGCCGAGAAGCGCACAACGGTCGCGCAGATAACGTTCCTAAGAACCAAGGTCGGGCCTGCGACACCCCCTGCAGTGCGGGCACCGGTTGCAGATTGGATCGCAACCCAGATCGACAGCATGCATGGAGTAAATGTGCGGGATTGGAGCGCAACCAACGTCGCGACCAACCGCGGAAACGAGCTGGTCGACGTGATTGTGGCTGAATGCGGGCTGCGCTGATGCCGGCCGTAGGCGGGTCGGCGGGATCGTATGGGCGGCTGATTGTTACGCCGGATATGGTGCCGCCGGATGCTGCTCACTGGGATGACCAGGAGCAGGTCTATCGGTCGGGTGCCACTGTGTGGGACGGCATCCATCAGCAGATCGTGGTCGATCAAGCGGCGTTCCGCGATGCCGCCCAATCCCGCGGATTTGATGAAGCTCACCGCGCGGGAGCGGTGTTGGCCGAGGAGGCCAAGACGATCGCCGAATGGCACGCCAAAGCCGCGAACAAGTGCGCTGATATTGCGACGGTGCTGCGCGACACGCGCGCGGGGCAAGAGCAGCTCGTCCGTGACGCTGATGCCAAGATCGCTAGCGCGAAGCTCCCGGGCGAAGTGGAAGCGGTGGTGACGACCTACCACGGTCTAGCCCGTTACCAGACTGAAGCGGGAGTCGCCGCAGCGATGGCTTACCACGCCTCGTTCCAGCAGAGCCCCGAAAGCACAAGGGCCTTAGGCCTCTTGACGAAGTGGGGCGACGTTCCTGCCACGCCACCGGCGCAGCCGCTCGACAACACGTCACCGGGCATCGCCCAGGAGGACGACGACCCACGGAAGAAGCCCCTAGACGGGGGCAGCAACAAAAAGCCAACGGCAGAGCCACCAACGGATCCGATGGGCACACCCGCTACCCAGCCTGGGACGGGCCCTGCGGCTCAAGCGGGCGCAGGGAACGAAGGGATAAACACCGGGGCCGGCCCGATCACGCAGGCGCCGCCTGCGGTGAGCACTCCGCGTCAGGCTTCGCCGCTGGGCGGTGGTGTGCCGTCGACGTCTGGTATGGGCGGGGTCGGCGCGGGCGGGATGCCGAGAATGCCGGGCGGCTTGGGCGGCGGCGGTATGCCGGGTTTATCCTCGAATCCGCTTACGGGGCTTGATGATATGCCTGCGGCCGCGAGTGGAGTGAACGCTACTGGCGGGGTTCCGGCCTCGAGTGGCGCGGGTTCGCCCGTGGCCGCGTTCTCGCGGAGCTGGTCGACGGGCTCAGCGATCGGCAGCGCTGTAAACCCAGTCGCTCCGGCCAGTCCGTCACCGACGCTGTCACCCGGCGCTGCGGCGCCTGCGGCGGCTGGCGGGGGTTCTGTCCCGCCCCCGGCGGCGGCGCAGCCAGGCATGGTCGCTCCGGCGTCTCCTGCGGCGGCGGCCCCGGCAGGTGGTGCTGGAATGGCAAGCAGTGCACCGATGATGCTGCCGCCTGGCTCGATGGGGCCTCCTGCGGCAGCGGTTCCCCCGCCGGCAGCGACTATGCCCAGCGGGAACGATGGGTGGTGGCAGTAATGCACCTTCGTCGACGACGCCTCCGTCGACCGCGGGCGCGGGTGCCACGCTGATTCCGGCAAGCGTGGTGGCCGCCGGGCAGACCGCTGCGGCCCGCGAGCGCCGGGAATCAGCGGATGCAGCGGCCGCTAAGGAGCTGGCGTGGAAGCTGCAACACGCCGCTCAAACAGTCGGTTATCCCGCGGAGTGGGCAGTGGGAGTATTCCGCTCACCTAGCGGGACAGAGACCGTGGTCACCTCCAATGACGGTGCCAGCTTTATCCCTGCCGGTGTTTTCATTCCCCGCTCGGTTCGTGTCCTGGCCACAGATCCGTTGGTAGACGACCATTTTCGGCAGCTGTGGTTTGGCTGGGCCGATCCGGCGCGAGTGCTCATCGAGTACGCGCAGCTGCGGTCGGAGATGGGCTGGCGTCTGGTCGCGGCAGCGACCACGGGCCCGGTGAGTGTGCTGCGCGATGCCGGAGTGGAACACCCACCGTCGTGCACACGGCAGTCCTCGCCACGGCTGCAGCCCGGCCAGCAGATCCCTGCTCCCGCCCTGGACGGCATGCACGTGCACCGCCTGGCCGTGTTGTGGCCTGACGTGTATCCGCGGCTGCTGCGGGTCATGGAAGCCGAGGCGATATTCCAGGACAGAATCGTCGCGGCAGCGAGCGCTTCGTTGATGAACTCTGCGACCACCCAGGCTCAGGCCGTTGATGGCGGCATTCCCGACCCCATCCGGCGGATCTGGATGACCCGCGGCGGTGACCGCGATCCCAGCCCGCAACAGTGGGCTGAGTACGACGCGGCGGCCAAAGAATTTAACGGGCTCACCGCGATCTACCGGCCGGCGTTCGTGGGCGGTGCCACGGCCGATCCCAGTGAAATGATCCAGGAGCTGACGAGGTACCGGGCTCATTGGCTGGTTGCGCGTACTGCCGAACACATCGGCGGTTGGGCTACGCGCCCGCTTCCCCTTCCCGATATGTGCTACGCCGCGGCCGCCACCGGAAACATGCACATTCGGGACCTGATCGTCGAGGCGCTCGTCAGCGTCGAAGAGGACCTGGCCGAGCAACCATGACGGCCGGTGATCGCTCGGATGCGGATGCGGAATACCAGGGGTTAGAGCTTGGTCTGCGGCATGCCGACTTGGCTGACATCATCGCCCGGACAGCTCGGTGGGCGCGCGCCTTCGACGTGAGAACTCCGTACGTTCTCACTGATGAGTCAAGGTTTATTTCACACCCATTGAAGCCATATGCCGTTGCGCTGGACGCAATTCACGTACGACTTGCGAGGGCGGTCACGGAGTTGGCGGCGTCGCTGGACCCTTCCTCGCATGGTGGGTGGGAAAACGATGGGCTGGCGGCTCCCGCACTAGAATCCGACATGCCCGGCGAGCCCGTAACCTACCTCCAGGGCGGCAATTACGTTCTGTGGTTGCAGCCGCGAAGTCGTTATCATGTTACCTACCAGGACCTTTGGCGCTCAGCGGTCGAGCACGCGTGGGACTACCTGCCCGAGGTGGGAGTCAGCACTGAAGGGCTGAGCTGGTATGCCACTGTGGTTCAGGATCTTCTCGATGACGCTTTCGCGGCGGCGCGCGGAGCCTACGCCGATGCGGTTGCAGCCACATACGGCCGCGCGTGGGCGACACACTGCGGTCCAGATGATCCCAGATGGCTCATCGCCTGGATGCGGGCACTGACCGACGTGGGCTTCGACAACGCTGATTGCGAATCGGTGTTGTGCAGCCTCGAAGAGGCGTTCCCCGAAGCGGTAGCACATTGCCGCTCCGCCCGCTCGTGGTGGCAGCCGACAACATTGACCGACCATTAGCTCGGCCTAGTCAATGTCGAGGCCGTGTCCTCGGTCTGAGTCTCACCCCTGGTTGCGTGTTGGCGGCTCGGTGAGGATGCGCCAACTGCGGGGCGGTGGTGTTCCCGTGGCGTTCTGACGGTGCCTGCCAGGTCAGGAGCTTCAATATGCTTTGTGGGGCGATGTTTTGGCTCCACGGCAGGGTGAGGCCGTCGAGGAGTCGTCGGGTGGACCCGGGCTCTCCGGTGACGATGAGTAGAAGTCGGCCGTGGGGCGGGTACCAGGGCGATGGCCACGGCCGCGAGTGCGCGGGGGTCGGCGGCAGCGGCATCGTCGACGATCACGATGGCTCCGCGCGGCGCGGGATGGTCGGCAATGCGCTCGGCGAGCCAGGCGAGCGGCAAAATCGTCTGCAAGGGTCCGCCGGCGGGCGGGCCTACGAGGCTTCGGCCCTGAGTTCGTTATTAATAGACACGTCGGAAACCGCCGTCAACTCATTTCCCTCCGCGGCGGATGTGCCGCCGTCGAGGCGCGAGAGCGAGGGGCGCGAGGATTGCGAGGCTCGTTCCGCCGTCGAATCTTGCTGCGGCGGATAGATCGTCCACAGGAGCACGTTCCGGTGGTTCCGAGCGCCATCGTCCTCGATGACCCACCCCAGGCTTCGAAGCGCCGGCGCATGCCGCCGCAGAATCGCCGTGACATCCCGGCCGTTCTTCGGCCATTCTTTGGGGCGCCGCCAGTGGTCGCCGACTGGCGTGGTTATGGCCAGCAGGTCGCCACCGGATTGGTCGATGATCGGCTCTCGCGTCTGCAGGCGCAGTCGTTCGATGAAGGGGTCGGCGGATAGGCTGTCTTCGGAGAGCTGGTCCGCCCGCGACATGTAGCGTCGCATGCCATCCGTCGCCAAAGCTTCGTCCACGGCCGCCAGCGTGCGGCCAAAGTCCGCCATCCGTGGCGGCTCGATGACCGAGATCGTTTCCAGTCGCCGATGGACGGTGGCGGCCAGGTCGAGGAGTCCACCGAGAATCCCTGGTAGGGCTAATTCCCATTCCTGTCGCATCGTGGCCTCGGGCCGGCGGCGGTGGCGGTCGATGCGCCGAAGTTCTACTGCCGCTAACCGCTCTGCCAGGTCGGGGCGAACCGCACCGACGTCGATCCCGTTGACTATGACGCACCTCCGAAACTTGACCACCGCCAGATCGGCATCCGTGTACAGCGCTCGTTTCACGTTGCCGTCGCCAGTGGCGGCACGGCACAACGAGTCCGACAGCCACGGCGGGATTGCTGACAAGTTGTCGAGCGCAACCACCCACGACCCAGACGCGGCGGTTACCCATTGTTCGGTGTCGCGCGGAGCCTGTCGAAGTGCGACCGTCGAAGGATCAATGAGATCGACCAGCATGTGCGTGGTCGTACTCTTCGCGCTGCCTTGCTCGGCGAAGAGTGCCAGCACTGGGTGCGGTACGTCGCACTGAACCAGCGCTGCGACAAGTACCGCGAGGAGCACTGCCCGATCCTCGGCGGCGACATTTATAAAATCCCAGAGCCTTGCCAAGTCGCCATCAGGGGGTGGCAACGGCATCGCTCCGGTCAGCTTGGTTCGGAGGAAGCGCACCGGCGCCGCGCTCGGTCATCGTCCATTGCCCGTTGCCAATGCGAATGACCTGTCCATCTTGACGTCCGGTGTCGATGTAGATCGTCCCTTGGTGGTCGGCCACCCGCAGGTGCAGTCTTTCGGGCGTCTGCGTGGCCGCCAGCCCCTCGAGGATCAGCGTGGAGTCGGTGAGTGCCTGACCTCCAGCGGCGGCGCCAGTTTCGGTGAAGTAGCGGGCGGCGAGGTCGGCGCGTAGTCCGGTGCGCCCGCCTCGTAGGAGCATCGCTAGGTGTGGCCGGGTGCGGTCGGCGCCGAATGGCTCACCGTCTTCGGATACTCCGAGGAGATAGCGCTCCTGTGCCATGCCGACCAAGCGTGCGGCTACCGACTTCTTTTCGGTCTCTCCGTTGGCGCTCATAGGTTTTCCTGCCCATGGTGCTTTTGCAGTCGGCGCTGACGGGCTATTCTCATGAAGAACTTCCGTTGTGAGTGATCGGGTGGTTCGAACGAAAGACCTCGGCTAGACCCCGAGGTCTTTTTCGTGGGCGGGCCTCACGCGGCGTCGCCGCCTCCGCGGCGGGTTGCGCTCTCCCGCTCCGAGATCCAGCGCAACACCTCGTCGCGCCGGTACACGACGCGGCGTCCCAAGGTGAAGCTCGCCGGTCCGATATCCGAATGACGCCAGTAGCGCAGAGTTCCGACGGGGACGCCGATCATCTCCGAGACTTGTTTCGCGCCTAGCAGTTCCATGTGAGTCCTCCTAGTTCATGCTTTTCCGTACGGAACTAACAGTGGTGATGGCGTTAGCATTTTGTCCACCACCACAGGCCGATCCATGCCGAAACTGCTCTCATCTAGTCGTTTCAGCCACTTTCGGGCTCAATTGCTCGAAGGAGCGCAGTGACGACCGCGGCAACTCTCATTGGTCACAAGGTGATGGAACACGGTTGATCTTGATGACGATCGTGGCCTTGCTGCGTCGCACGCCATCGAGCGCGTATGGGGTGAGTAACTCCGCGCCCGGGCCGCAGGCGGATGGGCGCAGCGGATCGCTGCGGTACCGTCATTGATGTGACCACCAGGCATCAGCGAGCGGGGATTGACGACCGCTGGCACAAGCGGGTCAAGGGACCGGACGGCAAAATGCGAACCGAGCGGTCTGCTGTCTACGGCAAGGTTTCGCGCTGGCGTGTCAGGTGGGTTGATGGCGGCGGAGAAGAGCGCACCAAGAGCTTTCAGCGCAAACCTGACGCGCAGGTCTACCTCAACGGACTGACTGCCGATCTACAGCGCGGCGAATATGTCGATCCACGCAGGAGCGCCGAGACATTCGGATCAGTGGCCGAACAATGGTTCGCAACGAAACAGCACCGCAAGCCCAAGACCGTTGCGGGCTATCGCTCCCTGCTTGACACCGTGGTCCTTCCCACTTGGGCAGACATTTCACTCAAGCGTATTGACTATGAGTCGTATTCGACGTGGCTGGGCGGATTGTCGGTGGACGGGTCCCAGCGAGGAACAGGCCTGTCGGCAAGCCGGATCACTCAGGCGCACCAGCTGGTCGGAGCTGTCCTCAAGTACGCGCAACGTACCGGCAGAGTCGCGAAGAACGTAGCCCTCGAAATCAAGCGGGACGAGGATCTGCCCGAACAGGCCGAGCGTGAGCGTCGCTACCTAACCCATGCAGAACTGTTGATGCTTGCCAGGGCTACGGACCGGTTTGAAACGCTCACGTTGGTGCTGGGCTACTGCGGCTTGCGTTTTGGTGAGGCTGTTGCACTCAGGCGTAAGCACGTGGGGGACCGAGTGCTGACTGTCAGATCGTCCGCGACAGCGGTTACCGGCAAGGGAATTGTTGAGTCGACGACCAAGACAAAGCGGGATCGTCACGTGCCAGTGCCTGAGCCTGTTTGGCAGAGGCTCCATGCTGAGTTGCCTACCGAACCGAATGCACTAGTGTTCCCCAGTCGTAAGAACGGATTCCTGCCTCTCGGTGAATACCGCTGGGCATTCGACAACGCGTGCGAAGACGTAGGGATCGAAGGGCTGGTACCACACGGCCTGAGACATACCACGGCGTCATTGGCGATCAGTGCAGGCGCTAACGTCAAGGTCGTGCAGAGACTCCTGGGGCACGCGACAGCTGCGATGACGCTCGATCGATACGGCCATCTCCTCAATGACGATTTGAGCGGTGTCGCCGATGCGTTGGGTAAAGCGATCGACAGCACTGCGGTATCGCTGCGGTATTCAGAACAACTAGATGAGGTCGAATCGGCCTAAAGTACGCTCTGATCTGCAAGGCCCCCATAGCCCAATTGGCAGAGGCAGCGGACTTAAAATCCGCACAGTCTGGGTTCGAGTCCCAGTGGGGGCACTGAGCCTGACATCGCCACTTGGAGCCGGCGGCTTCGGCTTGGGCGCACCGAGATGCCGTTGCGGGAGCGGGAAGTGTCTACGCCAACCATCCCCTCGATGAGCCAGCTAGGATCCGTTCGTGAGGATCGAGCGCAACGGCATACCGGGCAGCGTGAGGTACCTCCGGACGGTGGTCGGCATAACCAGTCTCGTTGTGACGCTTGCGCTTACGAGTTGCAGTACCGAGGCGACGCCAACGTCTTCCAACAGTTCGACGGCAGCCGCCGCGACCACGCAAGGGCCCGACGAGGTGACCCCGCTAGTGGGCTCGGTGCCCTTCGCGCCCATCCCGTTCGTGGGCTCGGACGACAAGAACCACCTCGTGTACGAATTATCCGTCACGAACTTCACCGGCGCGCCGATGATTGTCGATCGGGTGCAGGTCCACGACGGCTCCGATCGGGTGGTCGGCGACCTCGACGCCGCGGCAGTACGCGGACGTCTGCAACCAGCAGGGAGCCGGGATGGCACCGACCGCCTCGTCGCAGGCCAGTCGGGCACGATATTCATTCACCTGACGATCGAGCCCGGCGCTCCGGTCCCTGACACGCTCGTTCACGAGGTCACGATCACCGCCGACGCCATGCCCCCCGGCCAGAACAATCCGACGATCCGCCTCGCCGCCACGAAGGTCGACCTGCGCAAGCTGCCCGTGCTCTCGGCGCCGTTGGCGGGCGAGCGCTACATCGCCGCCGACGGATGCTGCGATGCCGTGAGGCACACCCGCGCCATTCTTCCGATCAACGGACAGACCTTCGTCTCGCAGCGCTACGCCATCGACTACGAACAGGCCGACGACCAGAACCGCATCTTCACCGGCGATCCGCGCGACCCAAAGAATTACGCCATCTTCGGCAAAGAGGTGCTGGCCGTCGGCGACGGCACCGTCGTCGGCACCCGAAACGATCTGCCCGAACAGGTGCCAGGCACCTTTCCGGCGGGCATCGCGATCGACGAGGCCGACGGCAACTACGTCGTCCTCGACATCGGCAACGGGTTCTACGTCAACTACGCCCACATGCAACCGGGCAGCGTCCGCCCAAAGGTCGGCGATCGGGTCGCCAAGGGCGCGGTGCTCGGGTTGGTCGGCAACACCGGCAATTCCGTTGCGCCGCATCTGCATCTGCACGTCATGAACGGCCCGTCACCGCTCGCGTCGCAAGGTCTGCCCGCGCTCTACGACCGGTTCACGGTCACCGGTCAGGTGGCCAGCACCGCCGACTTCGATGCGGCAGAGGGCAAGGGGGTTCCGCTGGTTCTCATGCCTGGCCAGACTTCATCCGACCACACCGACCAGATGATCCTCGACCAGAACATCGTGACGTTCACCCGCTGACGCCATCGTTCGCACCGGTTACTGTCATCTCGACCGTCTGGATCGACGATGGAGACCGCATGGCCGGCCAGAACGAGTCCCGCCAGCCGGGACTAGACATCTCCCGCCGGAGGGTGCTTCACGTGGCCGGTGCCGCCGCACTCGTGGCGGGCGCGGCCGTCCGTTGGTCGCCAAGGAGTTCCGCCGACCCGATGCCGAGGAGGATCGACGACGACGAAGCGTTGGAACGAGCGCTGCCGGCATTGTCGAACTGGGGCCGGTGGGGCCCCGACGATCAACTCGGCACGCTCAACTTCATCTCCGCCCAGACACGGCTGGCCGCGGCTGCGTTGATTCGCACCGGGCGAGTAGTCCCGCTCGGCAGGGAGTTCGCTCCGTTAACTCCAGAGCTGCGTGAGTTCAGCTACGAGATGCGCAGTTATGACGACCCGTTGCCCGAAGAGGCCGGCTCCTTCGACGTCGTCGGCATGACCTGTCACGGCTTCGCAGTCACACACGTGGACGCGCTGTGCCACGTCTACACCCCAGCGGGCAAACATGGTATGTACAACGGCTTTTCGATATCCAGCGTGACGGATACGGGGACGTCGAAGTTGGGCATCGAACATGTCGCGGCCACCGGCATCGTCGGACGTGGAGTGCTGCTCGACATCGCCGAACTCAGAGGCGGACCATTGCCGTTGGGCACTGCCATCATGCCGGAGGATCTGGATGCGGCTGCCGCCTTGCATGGTGTCACGGCAGGGGAGGGTGACATCGTGTTCGTGCGGACCGGCGCAGGACCGCAGAACACGTATCGGCAGGCCTCGGGTCTGCACGCGTCATGTCTGCCATGGCTTCGCGATCGCAGCGTGGCGGTGTTGAGCAGCGACTCCGACAGCGACGTTCATCCAGCGGCACCCGGCTTCGAGAAATGGCCGGAACCCGTTCACATGGTGGGGATTCCGTATATGGGTCTGACGCTGCTCGACCAGGCCGAGTTGGACGCGGTGGCCGTTGCGTGCGCCGAGGAACGACGTTGGGAATTCTTCGTGACTGCGGCACCGTGGCGGATGAAGGGGGCGACGGGCGGCGTTGTCACCCCGTTGGCGATGTTCTAGCCGGGCGTAACGTCGAAGAGGACTGTCCCATTGCCCATCGATCGATCCTATTGCCCATCGATCGACGAGGTGACGGTGTCCGCCGAGAACTTCTACAGGTACGTGGCGAAGAGCTGGCCAGCCCGGTTCGCCCCGGCGTCACCCGGCGACCGGGGGCGTTCTGGGGGCCGCACCGGAGCCGTATCGCGACCGTACCGGCAACCAGCTATTCTGCTGGCCTTAAAGGCGAAATGCGCGCTTAGCTACCTGTTTCCGCTGGTCACAGAAAGCCACACTGCCGTCCTTAAAATCCGCGCAGTCTGGGTTCGAGTCCCAGTGGGGGCACGGATATGCGCTGCTAGATGGTGGTACCGCCTTAGCCGGGCGGTCGCGCGAGCGCCATCGGTGTACGCGGCCCGGCAAGCCGCGCGTCAGCCTGCTGTGGCTTCCAGTACAGCCCTGAGCGTCGCTTTGGCACCTTGCTCTGCAAGGGCATTGCGGTAGCGCCCGAAGGTGTCGACGAAGTCAGCGTGCTCGGAGGCGCCGCTCGCCAGCAGCGGCTCGACCCTCAGCGCCTCGCGTGGATCGCCCGATATCAGAAGCCGACGGGCGGTTTCTTCGAGGCGTGGCTCGGTCACATCGAAGGTCTTGCCGTTGTCATCCTTGCCCTGCAGCACGCGGCTCCAGGCAGCGAGGATGAATGCCGGGATCTGGTGGTCTGTGCCGCGCGCCAGAACCTGCTGAATGGTGTTGGTCAAGAACACCGTCACCTTGGATGCGCTGTCGGAGGCGATACGGGTCAATTGATCGTGCATGGCTTCGTTGGAGAAGCGGTCGAGCACGGTGTTCTTGTAGTCCACCAGGTTCACACCGCGCGGCGCCTCGAGCAACGGCAGAACGACCTTGTCCAGAAAGCGGTCCAGCAGCAGAGGTACCTGTGGGTCGCGCATGGCCTCGGCCACCTCGTGGTAGCCGAGCAGCAGGGCGGGATACGTCAGGGTGAGGTGCCCTGCATTGAGCACACGTACCTTCACCTGCTCCCACAGCTTCACCTGGTCACTGAACTGAACGCCGACTTCTTGGAGATCCGGGCGGCCGTCGGTAAAGCGGTCCTCGATGACCCACTGGCTGAAATCCTCGGCAACGAGCGGGATCTGGTCGGCCAGACCGCTCGCTGCGTTGAGACGCGCTGCGTCTTCCGCCGATACCGACGGCGTAATGCGGTCGACGAGGGAGTTCGGAAAGGACACATTGGAGTCGACCCATGCGCCGAGTTCCTGGTCCAGTGCGCTGGCGAAGCCGACGAAGGCGGCACGCGCCACTACCCCGTTGTGACGCAGGTTGTCACACGAGACCACAGTGAACGGTTTTTCCCCCGCTGACCGTCGCCGTGCGAGCGCCTCGGTGACGAAGCCGAACACCGTGCGGGGAGCGCCTTCTTTGGCCAGGTCGTGTGCCACGTCGGGGTGGTCGGTGACGAAGGCGCCCGACGCCGGATCGACGTGATAACCGCCCTCGGTGATGGTCAACGTCACGATGCGCAGGGCCGGGTCGGTCAACAACTCCAGCACCTCGGCCGGCTGGTCGGGTGCGAGCAGATAGTCAAGTTGGGCGCCGATGACGCGCACACTCGTATCGCCCTTGGCCGGCGCAATGGTGAGCGAATAAAGACAATTCTGGGACCGGAATTGGTCGGCCTTCCTCCGGCCTCGCGCGCCGCCGGACAAGCCGATACCCACAATGCCCCAATCCTGTTGGTCGGGTAACGCCAGACAGCGATCGATATAGAAGGCCTGATGCGCGCGGTGGAAGTTGCCCACGCCGAAATGGGCGATACCGCGCTTGAGGTGGGTTCGGTCATAGGCAGGCGTCGCGACGCTCGGTGGCAATGTCGCAAGCGTTGATTCGTTGAGTTCGGTCATGGTTGACCCTCCAAACAGAAAGTGCTTACTTTGCGCGGAGCAGCCGAAGGTCCGAAGGTTCGCGCAAGAGGTCTTCGAGAAGCTTGTTGCCTTCGGTGTTGTAGGGCTGACGCATGTGCTCGTCCCACGCGGTGCGCGAACGGAACATCTCGATCATCACCCAGGTATCCGAATCATCTTGAGGCTGCAGGAAATGCATGAACACACAGCCCGGCTCGGTCAGGGTGTTCTGGCGCATCGACTGGAGCTGTGCCTCGGCCTCTTGGAGACGGTCGAGGCGGGGCTTGATGGTAACAACTAGAAACAGCGGTCCGTCGTGCTCGTCGCGGTCATCGTCCGACAATTGGCACCTCGATCGAGTTCTGCAGCGTGTCGATGAATGCGTCCGTGTTCTTGCTCTGGACGAAGGCGGAGACCGCGTCGTAAACAGCCTGCTGGAAGTCCGTCGACATCAACTCGCCGTGGGTGATAGACAGCAGAACCTTGTCCTTCCACAACGACTCCGAAGCCTGTCGCTGATAGGCGGGCAGTGATGACACGTCGACGTCATTCCGAATCGGGACGGACCCCTTCACCTTGTTGAACTCCAGTGATGTCTTCGGATCCGCGATGGTCGCCATGAACTTCATGGCATTCACGCCGTCTGTGGCGTCGGACGACACCACGAACGTGTCGACGATCGCCAGGTACGCGCCCGTGGTCCCGGGATACGGCACATACCCGAAGTCCTTGCCTTCGACCGACTTGTTCGCGACGAGTTCGCCGTAGACGGAATCGTTCATCGACAGGAAAGCGCACTGACCGGTGGCCAGCTTCTTCGCCGCCTGATCCCACGTCAGGCCGCCGGCGTTCGGATCTGCGCGAGAGACGATCTGTGCGAACTGCGAAAGCGCCTGCCTGAGTTGAGATCCCCTCCAGTCGAACGAATCGTCCCGAATCCTGGCCCACCCATCGGTGCCGATCACCCCGAGCAGTGTGTTCTCGAACAGTTCGGTCGCGGTGAACCTGTCCTTGCCGCCAAGGCACAACGCGGTCTTGCCGCTTGCCGCCACCTTCGCCAGATCTGCTTCGAAAGCCTCGGTCGTGTAGCCGGGCCCAGGCGCCCTTACGCCGGCGTCCCGCAGCATCCGCTGGTTGAACCACAACACATTTCCGCGATGGGACCCGGTCGGCACGCCCCAGGCTTTGACCCGATAGGTCGCCGCGTCGAGCAGTGCCTGCGGCATCGTGCTATCCAAACCCGAGCTTTCGTAGACTCCGGACACATCGGCGATGCGCTTGGCGTCGACCCATCCGCGCAGTGAACTGCCTAGGAACGTCTGCCACACGTCGGGCGGATCACCGGCCCGCAGGCGCGCGGCAAGCGCAACCTGAACGTTGCTGCCACCACCCCCCGCGATGCTGCCGTCGATCACCTCCACGTCGGGATTCCCTGCCTTGAACGCGTTGAGCAGCACCTCGAAAGCCGGATGTTCCGAAGGTGACACCCACCACGAGATCACTTCGAGTCGCTTGGTCGGTTCGGAGAAGTTGGCCTTCTGCCCGCCGCCACCGCACGCCGCGAGGACGAATGCCAGCGCGATGATCCAATAACGCCTCATGCTGTTCGTTCTCCAACCTTGTGGGGCGTCGCCTTCAGGTCGAAGACGGCGAAACTGGTAACGACGGCGAAGCACACGGCTGGCACGATGAACGAGATCGCCGGACTGGTCGCGTCGAGGAGGCGTCCCTGGATCAGCGGCATTATCGCACCGCCGACGATCGCCATCACGAGGCCGGCGGCACCGAATTTCGTTGCGGGACCCAGTCCCTGGAGGGCGACGCCGTAGATCGTCGGGAACATCAGGGACAGGCAGAAGGACAACGCGACGACGGCGGCCACACCCGCGATGTTCGGTGAGAACATCGCGAAGACACACAGCACGACCGCGAGTGCACCGAGCACCAAAAGGACTTTCGTGGCGCGGATCCGCCCGATCAGCCAGGTCATGATGAAGCGGGAGATCAGGAACACGATCAGGCTGACCTGCAGGAGGAAGCCACCCAGTTGGAGCGATCCGCCGAGCGCCTGCTGCGAATACTGGATCAGGAAGGTCCATGTGCACACCTGGGCCGCCACGTTGAAGAACTGAGCGATGACTCCGTACACGTAGCGCTTGTTCGACAGGAGGATCTTCAGCGGTCGCTCGCCCTCCAGATCTCCTGACTCGAATTCTTCGACGATCGGCGGCGACTTCTTGATGGCGATCACCAACCCGATGGCGATCAGGACGAATCCCAGCCCGAGGTAGGGGCCCATCACCGCGCCCAGCTGACCGGCGCGGATCGCCTGCTCCTCGGCGGGAGACAGATTCGCCATGTTCACCGGTTCGTCCAGCTTCGGCAGGATGAGGGTGGCAGCCAAGAGCACACCGATGTTGGTGCCGACAGGGTTGAAGGCCTGCGCGAAGTTGAGCCGCCGGGTGGCGGTTTCCTCCGGCCCCAGCGAAAGCACGTAGGGATTGGCGGACGTCTCGAGAATCGAGCAGCCGGCGGCGATCGCGAACAGAGCGACCAGGAACGCCTCGTAGGTCATGATCTTGCTGGCCGGATAGAACGCAATCGCGCCAGCTGCGGCGAGCAGCACACCGGAGAGAAGCCCGGCCTTGTACCCGAATCGCTCATTGATGAACGCCGCCGGGATCGCCAGCAGGAAGTACGCGCCGAAGTACGCCAATTGCACCAGAGAAGCCTGGAACGTGTTCATGTCGAAGATCGCCTTGAAGCCCGCGACCATCGGCGTGGTCAGGTCGGCGGCGACGCCCCATGCGGTGAAGCAACAGATGAGGACGACGAACAGCACCCCCATCCCCGGGTAAACCAAGCCGCCTTTTGCCGTCGCGGCGGCCGGTGCGTCGGCGGGCTGATCGGCGTGTTCAGTCGTCGTCATGGTCAGTACCTCTCGTCCGCGAAAGAGTGCGGTCCCGCGGCACCCAGACTGTGATCTGGGTCACGCTACTCAGATGTCGTGACCGACGGAATAGATTTTGCATGTGGTTTGACATGGGTATTTGCCCATTTCGGCCCGTTTGTCGGCCCCGTCCGAGACAGGGCCACCACCGCCGTCACGCGGGCACTGCGACTAGTGGTGCCACCTCGACCACGCCGCCTGCTTGGTGGTGCCCGCAACACCCGCGACGCCACCCCACGACTGGCATTCGGCCAGGGTCCCGGGCTGACAGTCCCAAGCACTCGCCGAGGTATTGACTGAGCCCGAGCAGCGCTACGGCGAGCTGCGGCCGAGTTCGACGAGCTCAACAGCCCAGACGGAGTCCAAGAGATCCCGCCGGGTGGCTTGATCCACCGCTGGCGTTCGCTCGCATGCTCGCTGCAGGCCGGGTGTCGTTGGTCGGGTGGTTTGGGCAGTGCACCAGAGTCGTCAGCGGTTCCGGTGTGCGTGGAGCTAATGGGGACTGACAGCGTGCCTCCGCTGGATGAGTTCTCGATAGAGGGACGCTGTGTACCGAGCCGCCGGTCGGTGAGCGTCGTTGGGAGCTGAAGCGATGGTCGACTTCTACGGCTAGATCACGCCCCGGCCGGTTGGTGAGGGTTCCTGTAGCACCGATGGGATGTCGTGCCAGTGAGCACTGATCCATTAGCTCGTCGCTGGGCGCCCTTGGGCTCGAACGTGTTCGATCGAACCAAGAAGGAGGCGTCTGCATGATCTTTGTCGGCGACGATTGGTCGGAGGTCCACCACGACGTCCACCTGATGGATGAGACCGGGGCGCGGCTCGCCTCGCGTCGATTACCCGAGGGACTTGTCGGCATGGGTGAGTTTCATCAGCTCCTGGCCCGCCACGCCGACGAACCCGATCAGGTCATGATTGGTATCGAAACCGACCGCGGCTTGTGGGTTACCGCGCTCCTGGCGGCCGGCTACCAGGTGTATGCCATCAACCCGATGGCGGCCGCCCGCTACCGCGACCGCCACCATGTCTCGGGAGCCAAGTCCGATGCCGGCGACGCCAAATTGTTGGCCGATCTCGTGCGCACCGATCGACATAATCACCGCCGGGTCGCCGGCGACTCCGCCGATGTCGCGGCGGTCAAGGTCTTGGCTCGAGCGCACCAGAATTTGATCTGGACCCGCAATCAGCACACCAACGCGCTGCGCTCGGCGCTAAGGGAGTACTACCCGGGTGCGTTGGAGGTGTTCGATGATCTGCACGACCGTGATGCGCTCGCAATCTTAGGACGGGCACCGACCCCGATCCAGGCTGCTGGCTTGAGTGTGTCGAAGATCCGGTCGGCACTCAAAGCCGCTGGGCGACAACGCAACCTCGATGCCCGGGCGCTGGCAATTCAGACCTCGTTACGCACCGAACAGCTCGCCGCGCCTGCTGCGGTCACTGCGGCGTTCGCGGCCAGCACCCGCGCCATGGTCGGCATCATCGCCGAACTGAACCGCCAGATCATCGACCTCGAGGCTGAGCTGGCGACACATTTTGAGACACACCCGGACGCCGACATCTACCGCTCCCTGCCAGGACTTGGTGTCATCCTCGGCGCCCGGGTGCTCGGTGAGTTCGGGGACGACCCGAACCGCTACACCGATGGTAAGTGTCGCAAAAACTACGCCGGAACCTCACCGCTGACGGTCGCGTCGGGCAAGAAACGCGCCGTGTTGGCTCGCCACGTCCGCAATCGCCGGCTCTACGACGCGATCGACCAATGGGCCTTCTGCGCCCTGAACTCCAGCCCCGGCGCCCGCGCTTTTTACGACCAACGCCGCACCGCCGGCGACCTTCACCACCAAGCGCTCCGAGCCCTCGGCAACCGCCTCGTCGGCATCCTGCACGGCTGCCTACGTCACCGAACCCACTACGACGAACACAAAGCCTGGGCACACCGCCAAAACAACCCCGTCAATAAGGCCGCTTGACACTTAAGCACCTGGGATGTCTAGCCGCAGCGTTTACGGGCTCAATGGGCCGTCGCGGCGTTTCTGTCGTATAGCGCGGCACGGTCGATACAACCGGGATTTCGGCAATTGGCAGCGTTACGGCGCCGATAACGCGGTGCCGCCGTACAGGAATATATAGCGAGACAACGCAATACAGCCGCTAAGTCGCGGACGTGTCGTAGTATGGCACGAATAGCGTTGTACTCCAATACTTTCTACGACCGCGCTCTGTGAATGCGGCCGCATATCACTGCGACAGACCACTGAAGCGAACCAAGGTTCAGGGCCGGATTTACCACGCCCGCAGCGATGTTGAATCCTGTCTGGCCGGCGAGAAGCTTGCCTGAGTGCTCCATTGAGACAACGTGACCCGCTCAATTTTGGTGAGAGAGAACGGGTCCCGTCGTGAAGGAAGTAACTGTGATTATGCCCGACCCCAGCGCCAGTGTCGACGCCTCCGGAAAACAGCTATCGCACAACGGCCAGAGCATCTCCGACAGTTTGAGGAAGCAGCGCCCTGCTCGGCATGCCTCCCGACCGATCGCCGTCATGGCATAGCCTCAGCCCAGGAAATATGGCCCTCGAACTCAAGGGTTTTCGCTGTGCTGCGGTAGCGATCCCGATAGCTCCGATAGCCGGTCTCGTCGCCGAGAACCCTGGCCAATAGGGCGCGCAGCAGCAACAACAAGACCTGGCCGACAGCCCGACCACCCGCAGGTGAGCCGGCAAATCGGTCGATCGCGGCCCGGGCTTGCACTACATCGGCCTCGGTGGCACGGACCAGCAGCACCTGCACCAGCACCTGAGTAGCCACGAGGCAACCGGGATGTCCACGATCGAGGAGTTCGTCTGCGGCCGCTTGCAGTCGCGGTATGGCGGCTGCATGATCCCCGCGATTGGCCAGCTGACGTGCGAAGTACACATCGAGTTCAGGTATCTCGGTCATGAGGAACCGCTGTTGCAGGCACATGTCCCGTACCTGGGCGAGCAGCTCAAATCCGCGCTCACAATCTGGTTCGCCGCGATGCACCAGAGCGACACCGAGAGCAAATCGACAACCACCCAGCCCGATATCGTCTGCCGATCGCTCGGCGATCTCTAGGGCTTGCTCGATCTCGGCCAGAGCGTCGTCGTCCGGGAGAAGCACTCCCGCCGATATCGCTGAGGCGTACGCGATGGCGACCACGGCTGCGCGTTGCATTGGGCCGGTCCCACGGGACATGTTGACGGCTCGGTCGAAGTCCGCACGCCACCCGCCAAGGCCTAGGCTGAATCGGGCACAGCCACGCGATACCAACACTGCCGCCAACGTCGAAGCCATGCTGGAAGTAGCTCCTGTGACGTCTCCCTCGAGAATTTCGATGACTGCTTGTGCCCAGCGCAGTCCGTCGGCTATCTCGCCGGTTTCAAATTTGATGTAGAGCGCGGCGGGGGTTAGCCGCGCAGTGAGAGTCGGATCGCCAATCGATTCAAGAAGATTCATGTACTCCGACACCAACTGCGACGCCTCGCGGGCGCGGGCGTGCAATAGATGATCCATCGCCAACCCGGCCATGCCCATGACGAGTGAAGCTTTATCGTCTGTCAGAGCGCATAGCTTCTGCAGCTGGTCGAACTCCTCCGAAATGCTCGCGTTGACTCGCCAGGCGCTGCCACACAGCAGTGTCCGCGGGGCAATACCCATCGCGGTCCGACCGGGGTCATCAGCTGTCAGCGCGTCGGCGACGTGGCATGCACGGCCCCAGCTCAACCGTGCAGCGCGGATATCCCGGTGCGCCGACCATTCTCCCGCGCGCATGTGCCAGGTGTAAGCGCTACGCAGGTCGCCCGCGGCCTCCATGTGCTCAGCGATAAGTGCCGCGTTCGCGTCGGCCGCGGCAGGGTCGCGGTCTTCTATTGCGCCGGCTAGGCGTCGGTGGAGCCGCGCGCGGTCGGACTTGAGCTGCGATTCGTATGCGACCGCACGGATCATGGGGTGGCGGAATGCGTATTCGGCTCGTTGGGTCAGGCTCAGCTGTTCGATGAGTTCGGCCTTGATCAGGGCGCCTAAGTCCGCGTTGTCAACCAGGGCACCGAGCAGATCAGTGCCGAATCGTGCGCCGACGACCGCGGCGGCGGTCAATGTGCGTTTCGCCGTCGAGCCTAGCCGGTCGATGCGCGCGCCGATGGTTGCCTGCAGGGTGGCTGGCACCGTGATTTCGGACAGATCACTGCGTAGAAGGTACTCGCCTAGCTGGCCCTGCAACACGCCTCGTTCGGCCAAGTCACGTACCATTTCCTCGGCGAAAAACGGGTTACCGGCGGCGCGTTCGCAAATGAGCGCGTTTATACCAGAGACTGACGAATCAGCGCCCAGCAGTTCAAGCAACAGCTGCGTTGTTTCCGAATCACTAAGTGGTACAAGGGAAATCGCGAGAGCGTCGCGTCCAGTCGCCAGTACTCCCCTGTACTCGCTTCGACAGGTGATCAACACTGTGGACGAGGTTCTCGGAATGAGAGTGAGGAATTCGGCCAACAACGACTCGCTGACTTCGTCGATCCAGTGCGCGTCTTCGATGACGTAGAGGGCTGGCTCGCGAGCCAGTGACAGCGCGGTGATCAGCGAACTGAACCGTCGCCGCCGCGCGTCCGGGTCGATATTCGGCAACGGCATATCTGGGTCACGAACGCCTATCACGTCATAGAGCAGGACGAGATCGTCATCGTCGGCATCGGGAACCAGTGCGTTCACCTTCGCCCGGGCGGCTGCGTCGTCGAGATGATTCACTCCAGTGCGGGCGCGCAGCAGCTGCGCCACTGCATGAAACGGAACATCACGGGCGTGTGACTCGCAAAACGTGGTGACCACATCGACGCCACGACTGCGCGCGATCGCCGCAGCCTCGCGAACGAGGCGTGTCTTGCCGATGCCGGCTGGTCCGACCACGCTCGCCACGCTCCCGCGGCCGCTGAGCGAAGTCTCCAAAAGGGCTTTGAGGGCGCGCATTTCGTATGAGCGACCAATTAGGCCGGTGTCAGGCCTTCCCGTCGGCCACTGCTGCACCGACACCCCCAGTAGTCGGTAGGCGACGACCGGTTTGTCGGTGCCTTTGATGCGGACCATCTCCGGTTCGCCCAGGATGGCGCAGTGCTCGACCAAGTGAGCGGTGGTCGCGCTGAGCATCACGTCACCCGCGGGAGCCACCGACTCCATCCGCTGCGCCATTCCGACCTGCTCACCGATGGCGGTGTATCCGAAAGACCCAACACCGATCTCACCGGCGATCACCTGACCGGAGTTCAGGCCCACGCGCAGCCGCAGGTCCACACCGTCGCGGTCTTGGACCTCGGCCGCAAGCCGCTTCGCCTCGTCCTGGACACCGAGGGCCGCCAGGCAGGCACGAATAGCGTGGTCCTCCAACGCCACTGGCGCGCCGAAGACAGCCATGACGCCGTCGCCGGTGAAACCGCCGACTGTGCCGCCGTACCGCTGAACCACCACTGCCGCGCGGTTGACCAGATCGGTCATGATCTCGCGCCACCGCTCCGAACCGACCGCCGCTGCGATGTCCATCGAATGCACCACGTCGGCGAAGAGGACGGTGACGTGCTTGTACTCGGCCGACTGGGTGGCCTGCGTGAGTCGCGTACCGCACTCGCCGCAGAACTTGGCCGTCGGGCTTGACTGCGCGCCGCAGGAACCACAAAACAGCCCCATCGCGGTCAGTCCACCGCCACCATCCCCGCTGGGATCCACGTCAGTATCGTTTCACCGCTGGTCGGTAATGTCCGTCATATCACCATGCCATCTCCGACCCTCGTTTGTCGTCTATTTCGAGACGGCGTTCAGTTCTGCTCGGACCTGGTCGATTTGGTCGTAGGCGAATGTGACCATGGTGGAGTCTCGTGGATGCGCCACATCAGGCGGTTGGTGGTCGCGGTGCGAGGGCCGAGATGGCTTCCTGGAGAAGCGCGATCCGGATTGAAGGCCGGCAGGCTGTCGCCGGTGAAACCGTCGTCGGCGCCAGCGGTAGAAATGCGGCATCCCTCGATGGCCTATACCCGGCCACGTCGGGCAGCAGGCACACTTGATTTGCGCCACCACGCTTTCGCGCTGGGCGATTTCGGAGTGGTGTTTCGAGACGGTGTTTCGAGACCCTCATATGTCGTCTCTTTCGAGACGGTGTTCACCTGGTCGATTTCAGCCATGCCACCGACGTGCTGGGCTTCCTGCTGGGCGCGCATCGAAGGCAAAAGTCTGCGCGAGGCCTTGCCGAGCGCATTTTCGGGCCACTCGGTATGACCGATACCGGGTCTTCGTGTCGGCGGACGTGCGGCGTCGGGCGGCGACGATGAAGACGCTCGACGACGACAACCGACTGCGGCAGGACGTGATGGGGCCGCCGCGGATGTCGCTGGTGCGGCGTCGCGGACCCGCGCACTGGCATATTGGCTGGCCGAACAATTGTGGATGCAACGCTGGCCGTTCGACTCATCGCGAAGAGAACTTCTTCACCGCCGCCGACGCTATCGACCTGCCGGACTATGCAGATCTTCGAGCTCGCTGGCAAGCGCTGGTGTTGATTTTGAATGCTGCTCAGAGATATTGCTGTAGTGGCGCGCAAGCAGGCAAGCCGTTCACACTGCAGTGGTCCCCTCATCGACAGTGACCACATATAGGGTGTTTTCACTCGAATCTATTACGTAGAGCCGGCCGTTCGGCCCGACGACGATAGCTGAGTCGGACGTCAAACCGTCGTTGTCTTCGACGATGGTCCCGATCACGGTGCCGGTACTGGTATCGATCACCGTGATCGTGCCCGAACCATGAGTGACGTAGGCACGGCTGCCATTTGCGCTGAGCGCCAGGTGATCTGCGTTGTCCGCAACCGGTATCGTCTTCATGACTTGCTTGTAGGTGGGGCTTGTTGGATCGGTATCGATCACGGACACCGTGTGGTGGATGGTGTAGGACTCATAAACAGCCGTGAGTGCGTAGAGTCGCTTTCCGTTGGGGCTGACCACAATATCCTGTGCATTTACGTTGCCCCCGAGATAAATACTGCCCATATTCTGCATGGTCTTGGCATCCCTGATACTGATAATCCCGTAGTCGTCGATGTACAGCCGACTGCTGTCCGGACTGACCGCCATGTCGGAGATTTCGAAGGCAACGTCATAGGGCTCGCTGATCGTATTCGTGGCCGTGTCGATCACCGAAACCGTGTTGTCGATGCCGCTGACGTAGACCTTGGTGTCGTCCGGACTGACCGCAAGGAGGTTTACACCGCTTACGGAGCCCGTCTCCCCCCACGGGATAGCAATTGTCTTGATTACCTTGTTGTAGTTGGCACTCTGCGGGTTGGTGTCGATCACCGAGACGGTGCCCTCGTAGTAGTTGGCGACATATACACGTGTTCCGTCGGGCTTGACCGCCACAGCTGTCGGTCCGGACCCCACCGGGATGGTGCCGACGACCCGGTTGGTGTCCGTGTCGATCACCGAGACGGTGCTGTCCGAGATGTTGGCGACGTAGGCGCGATTGCCGTTGACGGCCACCGCATACGGATCCGCACCAACGCCGATCGGTGTCGTCGTTGCCGAGAGCCCGGGTGCGGGCGTCGCCGCCTTCGGCGAGATGGTGACGGTGACTGGGACGGTGGTGATGCCGCCTTGGCCGTCGCTGACGTTGACGGTGAAGCGGTCAAACTTTTCTCCGTCGGGCTGCGCGGCTTCTTCGCGAGCGGCCTGCGTGGGGGTGTAGGTGTAGGTGCCCGCGGCCGCGTCGTAGGTGACGGTGCCACTGGCCGGCCCACTTCCCGCAGCGGTGCTGAAGGTCAGCTTGTCGCCGTCGATGTCGGGTTTCATGTTGACCAAGCCGGTCACGGACCCGTCGGTTTCGTTAGTGCTCAGCACGGTTGGAGGACCATCAACCTGCGGTGCGGTATTGACGTGCACCATCAGTAGGCTGCGCACGTTGTTGTCGACGGCATCAGTGACGTAGGCGCGCCCGTCGGAGGTTAGCGCGATCACGTGGCCGCCGGTCTGGTCGGGCACCAATTCGATTGTGACGGTGCTCTTGACGGTGTTGGTCTTGGTGTCGATCACCGAGATGGTGTCGTTGCTGTTGGCGACGTAGGCCAGGCTGCCGTCGTGGGTGATTTGCACCGAGGTCGGTGAGGGGCCCACGCCGATGGTGTTGGTCACCGTGTTGTACGTGGGTCCGCTGCTCGGGTCAGTGTTGATGATCGACACGGTGCCATTGCTGTTTGATGCATAGGCCTTCTTGCCGTCGGGGGTGACCGCCACGCTGGTCGGCTGAGTGCCCACCGTGATCGTCTTGACCACCTTGTTGTAGGTGGCACTTCCCGGTTTGGTGTCCAGCACCGCCACGGTCCCACCAGTGCGGTTGGTCATGTACGCGCGGCTCCCATCGGGGGCGAACGCCATGCTGGTGGGCGTGAAGCCGACGGTGACATTGGTGACCTGATAGTTGGTGGTGTCGATCATCGACACGGTGCTGCTACCGGTCTTGGTGACGTAGACGCGCTTGCTGTCCGGAGTGATCGCCACGCTGGACGGCTGACCACCCACCGTAACGGTCTTGACCACCGTGTTGTACGCGGCTCCGCTGGCCGGATCGGTATTGATCACCGCCACAGTGCCATTGGCCTTCGACACGTAGGCGCGCTTGCCGTCGAGGCTGATCGCCACACCGCTCGGCTGACCGCCCACCGTGATGGTCTTGACCACCGTGTTGTACGCGGCTCCGCTGGCCGGATCGGTATTGATCACCGACACCGTGCCATTGCTTTGATTGGCAACATAGGTGCGCTTGCCGTCAGGAGTGACCGCCGCACCCGAGGGGGTGGCCGCGGTATTGATCGTCGTGCCGGTCTGAGGTTTCGCCGAGGAGACCGGCACCGTCACTGCGACATCCGTCGTCTGCAGGCCGTCCTGGACGGTGACGGTGAACGTGTCGGTGTCCCCACCCTGTGTCTGGTCGGCCGCCAGCCGCGCGGTCTGGGTCGGCGTGTAGGTGAAAGCGCCGTCCGGCTGGATGGTCACGCTGCCCTTGGCCGGCTGGCCAGTCACGGAATAGGTCGACGTGGTCGACAAGTCGCCGTCCAGGTTGTCCGCAATCAATGAGCCGCTCACCGCGCCGCCCTTGGCATGATCGGGGGCACTTTGCGTCACCGAAGGCAACGGCGCCGAAGCCGCCGCCGTTGTCATCATGGTCGTGTCGGCGGTCATCGCGGCGGTCGCGAGGCGTTGCTCGCCGATGCTCGTGTCGAGATCTTGGCTGGTCAGCGTCGAGCTAACGGGCAGGCTTCGCGCTTCCTCGCCTACCGCCTGCCCGAACTGGCGGAGGCGACTCCCCCAGGCCGCCAACGCCAACCCCAGCGGCGAATCGACCGGTGTCAGCGGACCGCCGGTGGCCAACGGACCCAACGACGCCAGCAGGCCCAACACAATCTCCCTTGCCTCGGACCGAGGGGGCGTTGGTTCCTCGGGGGCAGCCGAGATGACTTGGCGGGCAACGGGCGTGGTCTGCGGCGGCGATGGGCTGCTCCCCGTCAACGCCGTGATGGCCGACGGTGCAACATGCTCATCCAGCGCACCATCAACGACCGTGCGAGCAAGCTCAGTGTCTTCCGGCCGTGAGGGTGTCGCGCCCGCCGTAGCCGTGACCGTGTCGACATCCACGCGCGGGGCACCGGTCGGCCTATCCACCGGCCGCCGGCTGTTATCCGAGGCCCTCGGGACGCCCACGGGTGCCTCCGCGGCGGCCGGCGCCTCGGGGCTTGTCGGCTTGGAGTCCGCGACGCCTTTCGGCCGGGTCGAGTCGTCGGTGGTCACCTCCGCCGCCTCATCGCCCGTTGACGTGTCGCTGCTCGACTTTCTTGACAACTGCGCGCCACCCGTGGCATTCACCATCCCCGGCGGCGCCTGCCGCACCGATGCGTCCGTCGACGCGGAGGTTCCTGACGTGGAGGTGTCCACCGCATCCAGCCCCGGCCGGGAGGCGCCGTCCGTCTGCGAATCCGCGGTGTCGGACGTGCCGGTGGTTCCAGTGGCGGTTCCGGTGGTGGTCGAGGTGCCCTCGGATTCGGGTGTTTTGCCGGTGGCGCCCGCCGTTTCGGTGTTCCCCGCCGAATTCGTGGACGCGGTATCGTCGGCGAGCGCAATCCCGGGCGTGGTGGCAACTGCGATCCCGACCCCCAACGCGACAGCTAACCCACCAACGCGGCCGATGTACTTGGTGTTGCCCATGATGATTCCTCCTCGGTTCATCTGCGGGCTATAGACGTCCCAAAGGGCGATTTCGTGCCGTGACGACATTGTTGCTCGCGCTCGGCGGGTCGAGTTGAGTAACCGGTTACTCGAATCTCTCCTCGTTGCGACGCGGCATTACCTGTCTCCCGGTCCGTGCTTTCGCCGACTGATTCAGCACCACTTCCCGGGGATCTGTTCTCCGCGACGATGGGTCGCAGATCCGATACTCGTCAGGCGACACAAGGCATCGAGGCGTGCTACAGACTCAGCCGCGCCCTAGCACCGACTGGTCGTCCGCCGTCCCGGCATCGCGGAGTCTCAATGCCAAGCAATAGGGTCGGGGCCCCCGGACCGGGCATGGCAGTACTCGCCGTCACCGCTGACGTCGACCGCGGCTACCCCAACGCAACCTAGTCGTGGGATCTCCGCGGATGCCCGGGCAGCAACGCCGCGAGGTCCTCGCGGGTGGCCGCGCCGGTCTTGGTCATCGCCCGGTAGATGTGGCCCTCGACGGTGCGTCGAGATAGCGTCAGGCGCTGGGCAATGGCGGGGTTGGACAGCCCCTCTCCCAGCAGCATCACGACCTCGCGTTCGCGATCGGTCAGTGGCAACCGCTCGCTGGCCTGACGCAGCGCGGGCGTACTGGCACCGCACTGTTCTGCCAGCATTTGTGCGCGCGTCGAGCATCCCAATGCCGATCCACGTAGATCCCTACCGCGATACGCCAGGGCCGCGTGTGCCGCCGCGTCGATAGCGCCCATCAAGTCGCCGATCGACTCGAATTCCTGTGACACACAGGTCAATTCGGCCCCATCGCCAGCTTGCAGCGCAGCGGCGAACCGGACTGCAACACCGACACGAGGCCCTTCGACGGTGGTTTGGAGTTAACACAAACGGGGCGCACAGGAACGGTCGCCGAACTGCGTGGCGGTCTGAAGGCACATCACTTCCACCGCGAATTGCCCATTGAATCTGGCATTTTCGGCCGCCGACAACACCATCTTGATCGCCTCACTCACGGCGCCCTGGCACGCGGTGACCCACGCCCTCGCCGTTTTGTGCTCGGGGTCCAGCCATCGCCAACTCGGATGGCGCTTATTCTCAGGTTCGGCTAGCGAGGCGGCCGCCTCGTCGGCTAATCCGCGCATGGCGAGCGCAATCGTGCGCGGGAGCTGGAAGCGGTATTCCCACCCGATGCTCTCACCCGAGCCCGACAGCAGCTCGATGAGAGGATCCAGAAGAGCACACGCGCTAGCGACGCGGCCAGCGCCAAGCGCGGCGAGGCCCCTGATGGCGGTACTGAGTAGCGCAGCATCGCCGGGTAGATCGGCCGCTTGCTGGCGCAACTCGTCGGCCTTAGATAAGGCTTCTGCGATCCGACCCGATTGCAGTAGTGCAGCCACGTGGCTCTCGCCGATTAGGAACCGCATAATCGCCGTCTCGAAAGATCGGGCGGCGAGAGCGTATCCGACGTCGGCGGCGGCCATGGCCTCGGCGATGTTGCCAGCGTCTCCGGCCGCCATGGTGATCGCCCGGGCGGCCGTAGCCGCAACAAATTGCGGTAGCTCACCCGGCGCATGGTTCTTCGAAAATTCCATGGCGACTGCCGGTTTGCCCATTGCCGCCCAATACATCATGTGAAAGACATCAATGCAGCCGTGGGCCTGTGCCGGAATCGACTGCGATGCCTCGTCGATGAGCCGCTTCGCTCCATCGGGGTCGCCGAGCGCCCACAGCCTGTTGGTGGCCCGCATGAAGGCGAGCCTGGCACGGTCGGCGTCCGTCAAGGCGGCGCCGGGGAGGTCGGCGAGCACCACGTCGGCCTGCTGGCCACGGTTGAGCACATCAATGCGTATGCCCGCGCGAAACTTGCCTCCGCTCCGCCCCCCGCCCGGACGGCCGCATCGGCCAGGCGCTCGGCCAGCGGCATATCCGAGTACCACGCGGCACCCTGGGCGGCCCGGATGAACAGGTCCGGATGTGGCTCGAGGTCGGAGTCCAGACTCAAGGTGGCGCGGCGCATCACGACCCGGACGTCTTCACGGTCTCCGGACACGGCGAGCTCAGCCGCGACCAGTCCCCGCAGACGCCGCAGACGCAGTGGTGGCGCGCGGTTGCGGCGCACCTCACCATAGAGCGGATGCGCCACGCGCACTTCCATGCCACCGTCGACGGGTTCGACGGTAATGAGGCCACGCATATCGGCCTCCTCGATCGCCGCCGGGTCGGTGATCGTCCTCAGCGACGCCAATTCGATCGGCTCACCGACAGCCAGCACGTCGATCACGTCGCTCACCGGCGGCCGAAGCACTCCTATCCGCGATTCGACGAGCTCGACCAAGCTGGGGGCGACGACCGGATCGCCAATCCATCCCCAGTAACCGTGCTGCTGCGCGAGCCGGCCGTCGGCGACTTCTTGCTCGACAATGTTATGCAGATACAGCGGGTTGCCGCGGGTCAGCTCCCACAAGCGCCCGGCGGCATCCGGCTTCAAGGGAGCGCCCAGCGCCGCCGAGACCAGGGCCGTGGTTTCGTCGCGTGACAGCGGTTGCAGGTCGAGCCGGTCGAACTGGCCAACCTTCCACAGCTCCTGTGTCCCGGCCGGAACCGGCTCGCCGTCGCGAATGGTGAGCACCACTTTGGCGGCGCCGCGCTGCACGATCTGGTGCACGACAAACGTCGACAGGTCATCGAGCAGAGGGACGTCATCAACGCCGATCACCAGCTGCATGCCTGGGGTCGCGGACGTCAGCGATTCGATCACAGCACTGACCAAGTGAACGCTCTCCCCACCCTCCGATCCCGCCCACGAGGCGAGGGCGCCCAGCGGCAGCGTCCGGGCCGAGGACGTGCCAATCACCCAGCGCTCTTCGCATTTCTTCCGCGCAGCCGAGGAGAGGGCTTCGCGGGCGATGCGGCTCTTGCCGACGCCCGCGGCACCGGAAACGATGATCCCCGAAGTGTCCGGCTCGGAAATGGCGGTCTCGATGAGCCGCATTTCCTCTAAGCGGCCGGTCAGGGGCCACGTCAAGCGCACGTAGACAGCGTAGGACCCATAATAAGAAGACGGCAGCGGTTGATCAGCGCCTCGGTTACCTGCCTATGAACTCTTACCTTTTCGCCCTCATCGATGCTGGCCGCTCCGTCCTGGCACCAGGCTTCAATTCGCGGCGGATAATGAGCTACGGTGACCGCTCGGCAGCCAGTCGAGCACCCATCAACGGAGGCTGGACGTGGAACAGAACCCGCCCGCTCGCGACCTCGGTGCCGCGAACGCGAACATCGCCTCGGGCGACGACTATCAGTACGACGAAGCACACGACGTGCCGGCTGGGCCGCTGCGAGAAACTCCTGCGCCACATCGTGTCGATCCGCCAGAGATGAACCTCGGCGCCGGCGGGGACTATGGATACGACGAGGCGCACGATTTCGGCGCCTCCTGAACGACCAAAACCTGACATCGCGTACATGTCGGAGTTTTGGCGCACGTCGAGGTTCTCGGAGCGATACGAGCGCAGCATCTGCGGGGACCGTTAGTCGTTGGCTCTTCGGGTTGACGTCCCAGGCTCAGCAGCCTGAGATGGCATCCGGTGGGAAACGCGACCGAGCGCTGCCGCGCGCAGTGGTGATGGCATCCTGACCTCGTGGGCTTGGTGTTTCGTCTTGTGGAGTTCCTGCTCGTGCTGGTGCCGTTGGTCGGCGTGGTCATTGCGATCATCAGAGCAATCTCAGTCGCGCGTGGACGCCAAGCCGAACGGCTCGATGCCCCCTCCCCCCGCGACATCACGATCACCCAGCCTCGCGGACAAAACGCCGGCAACCCAGCCGCCCACTGGCGCACGATCACACGCGTACTCGATGAGCACAACCGAACGGATGCCCGCTGGTTGAGTTATGAGCTCGACGCCGCCAAACTTCTCGACTTCCCCCTCATAACCGATATGCGCGACCCACTCACGATGCGCTTCCACAGGGCCAAACTCCGGGCCGACCTGCTGCGGCCAAACACGGCCGAGGACCTTGTCGATAACTGGGATGCAGCCCGCGAATACCTCGGCGCGGTCGAGCAATACGTGACGGCATTCAACGCCGCGGAAGCGGAGGCGATCCGCACACGCCGCAACGACTTTTCACGGGAGCAACAGCAGCGGTTATCGCGTGCCCAAAGTCTCCTGCGCATAGCATCCGACACCGCCGCGACGCCGCAGGAACGCGGCCACGCCTACGAGGTGGCGCGCAGAGAGCTCGACGGTCTGATCGTGTTGCCCGACATTACCCGGGCCGCGATCGAGCGCGGCATCGCCGGCGAGATCGACGGATAGCGTCGCGCTTAACCGACACCTCGAGGCCTAACCCAAACCGCCCACATCTCGCTGATCGCCTGTAGGCGGGAATCGTTGTGGCGCAATGGGAGTGGTTCGACCGACTGGGGGCACCATCGTTTCAGCCTGTGATAGACGCGTTGACCTGCCGCGAGTTTCTGCCCGGGCAGGCCGAATCGTGAAGCTACCGCGGCGTGGACAATTCGTCAGCGATTCGCTTAGCGACCCGCCGCGACTGTCTGCCGAAGTAGCCGGTGGAGCCAGTTCCACGATGGGCCGGCGATACGGTTGGGCGGCCGACCATGTCAGCGCCTTTGACGTGGTGACCGCAGACGGGCGCTTGCGTCGAGTCTCCGCCTGGTCGGACGCCGACTTGTTCAGCGCCATGCTCGGCGGGAGAGGCAATTTCGGAGTTGTCACCGCGATGGAGTTCGCGCTCTTCCCGGTGACCAGACTGTATGCGGGCGCACTGTTTTATTCGGGCGAGCACACCCGGAACGTCCTGAATGCATACCGCCGCTTGACCGCGACTGCACCCGAGGACGTCAGCACTGGGCTGGCGCTCTTCAATCTTCCTCCACTGCAGGACGTTCCGCCGTTCATGCGGGGGAGGTTGGCGGTATCACTGCGGGTGTCGTATGTCGGGGACGCGGGTGCGGGGGAGCGCTTGATCGAACCGCTGCGTCGGGCTGCGCCGGTTCTGATGGATACCGTCGCGGACATCCCTTACGCGCAGTTCGCGTCCATCAGCGGTGATCCGACCGACCCCGCAGTTGCGGTCGAGCACTTCGGACTGCTTCGCGAGCTGACCGAGGACGCGGTTGACGCCATCGTCGAAGTCGCCGGACCTGAAGCCGACACATCAACATCGTCGACATCCGCCACCTCCAGGGGGCTTTCAGTAGGCCGCCGACGTTCTCCAACGCCATCGGTGCGCGTGACGCGGCCTTCGCGTTCTTCGCTCTGACCGTGGTGCCGCCGGGCCGCGAGGTCGCCGACTATCGCGATTCTGGCCGAGAACTCACCGAAGCTCTTTCGCCCTGGCTCCACCGCATGGCGCATCCAAGCTTTCAGGGTCCGGCTGATGCAACCGAGTCGGCTACTCGCCGAGCCTATGACCGCGCTACGTACGAGAAATTGCAAGCGGTCAAGTCGAAGTATGACCCGTTCAACAGGTTTCGGACCAATCACAATATCCCGCCCGCGACATCGACCTGACCACGAGCCGGAAAGAAGATCAGCAGTGAAGGATGGCACATGAAGGCTGCATCGTGTCTCGCGGCGGGCTTAGCCGTTTCGGCGTTTATCGCAACGGACGCAGTGGCGCACGCGACTCCGCCTGTCGATACCAGTGCGAAGGTGATGGCGAGGCAATCCGTCGACGGTATGGACTACATCGTCAGCGAGATCACCATCGCGCCAGGTGGATGCACGGGTTGGCACACGCACCAGGGTGAGGTCTACGGCCTTGTGAAACAAGGAGTGCTGACTCACTACGGGTCGGATTGCCGACAGGACGGTCAGTACGGGGTCGGGCAAGCGATCACCGATCCCTCGGGTGCCAATCATGTCCACATCGCCCGCAATCTCGGTGTTACACCCGTGGTCCTTCAAGTGACCTATGTGAATCCCGCCGGTGGGCCCACGTCCGAAAGCGCACCGAACCCGGGGTGCAACTTCCAGTGAGCCGAGGCAGTTGTGTCCTCACTGATCCTTGCCCTCGGTGCCGGCGAGGTAAATCATGAGCTCATGTGCGTAAGCCACGGCACCTTCACCGAGGCGGCTGCGTCGGCTCCACGTCCCGCCCAGGGCTCGGCGATCGATCCGATCCCACTCACGCCGGTCGACGAGGTCGTCATCACGACGCTGGTGGACAACAGCTACGACGCACTGATGGGCGACACCGGACCGGCCAGGCGTGCGCCGCTCGCCGGTATGCCGGAGGTGCCCGCGCCGCAGTTCGAGAACGGCCGCACGATTGCGGGACTGATCGCCGAGCACGGCTTTTCCGCGCTAGTGACCGTTCGCCGCGGCGCGGCTACGCACACCGTGTTGTTCGATACCGGGTTGTCCCCGGACGGTATGGCGGTCAACATGGAGCAGCTCGGCGTGGACGTGGGCCAGATCGAAGTCGTGGTGCTCAGCCACGGCCATCTGGATCACGACGGTGGGTTCCCGGGGCTGGCCCGGTTGCGGCGTCGCAGCGGGCTGCCGCTCACCGTGCATCCGCTGGTCTTCAGCCGTCGCCGATTCGCCATTCCCGACCGCGCACCCTGGGAGCTCCCGACACTCAGCCGTTCCGCACTGGAGGCGGAAGGACTCGAGGTCATCGAGCGGCGCCAGCCCTCGCTGCTCCTGGACGGCTCGTTACTCATCACCGGTGAGGTCGACCGAACCACCGATTTCGAACACGGCCTGCCCTCCCACGAGGCCTGGCGCGACGGCCGGTGGGAACCCGACCCACTTATCCTCGACGAGCAGGCGCTGGTGGTCCACGTCCGCAGTCGTGGACTGGTGGTGCTCACCGGGTGTGGTCACGCCGGTGCGGTGAACATCGCCCGACACGCGATGCGGCTGACCGGGGTCGACAGATTGCACGCCCTGCTCGGCGGCTTTCACCTCACCGGACCGGCGTTCGAACCGATCATCGAACCCACCGTGGCGGCCTTCGCCGACATGGCGCCCGATGTGCTGGTACCAGCGCATTGCACCGGTTGGAAGGCACAGCACCGGCTTGCTGCCGCCCTGCCCGCGGCGTTCGTGCCAAACGCCGTCGGCACCTCCTTCACGCTCGCCGGTTAACCTCGTCGGGTCAGCGAAAAATGTTGCTGGGCCGATGATCTGGATCCACACTGGCTTGTCTCGCAGGCAATATGTGGCCAAATCAGCTAAGTGTCCCCGCTGGTCACAGATACTCGCACGACCTTGCTTGATATCCGTCAAGTGTCGGTTCGAGTCCGACTAGGGCACGGAAAATGGCCGGGTAGGCGCGATTTCTAGTGTTTAGCTCGGCTAAGTAGGGCGGTCGCGCCTGCGTGTGGAGCGTACACAGCGCGCGGTAGCAAACCCGCCGAACGGGCTACTTGCGCTTGGCAGCCTTGCCTTTAGCGGCGGCGCCACCGCGGGTGACTGCAAATTCTCTTCCGCCCCGGCGATGTCCTAGGGGTGCCCGTTAACCGCTACCGCAGCTGCAACGGGGCCGAGTTGGCGAGAAGATCACCGTCCCAACGATGTTCGTCTGGGGCGACGGCGACGTCCCGATCGTGCAACAGAGTGTTCAGCAGTGCGGTCGCTACGTCACCGGCGAATACCGTTTCGAAACCCTGCACGGCGTCAGCCACTGGATGCTCGAGGAGAAGCCCTACGCGGTGGCAGACCTGTTGCTCGACTGGATCACCGCCCACCCCGAGCAGCGCGTAGTTCCATTTCGCCACCGCGAGAACGCCGGAAGGTGTTCACTGGTACCACCGTCATTCGGTCTATCGAGGTGGGTCTCATGGCACGCATTGATTTGTTTGCGAAGATTCCATTGATCGGGATGTCCCTGGTGTTCCTGGCGATGTTCATCGTCGCGGTCACCGCGTACCTTCATCTCGGTTGGTATTCGATCATCGGCTACGCAATCGCGGCGGTCGTCGCCGTGGCAGGTTTTGTCATGACGTTTCGTGACATTCACGATACGCCAGGACCCCCGGAGCAGTGGGATGTCCGCGGTACCCCCATTGATCCTGCGTCACCCCGAAACTGACTAGAGCGAGGACCGGTTCGATGACCACCGCACCCCAGGAACATGTGTATGACAACTCCGCGCTGCTGGCGGAGGACGAGGGCTACCACAAGGGCCTCAAGCCCCGGCAGCTGCAGATGATCGCGATCGGCGGTGCCATCGGCACCGGACTGTTCCTCGGTGCCGGCGGCCGACTACACAACGCCGGACCGGGCCTGTTCTTGAGCTACGCGTTCTGCGGCATCTTCGTCTTCCTGATCCTGCGGGCGCTGGGCGAACTCGTGCTGCACCGGCCGTCGTCGGGGTCCTTCGTGTCGTATGCGCGCGAATTCCTCGGCGAGAAGGCGGCCTTCGTCGCCGGCTGGATGTACTGGCTGAACTGGGCGATGACGGCCATCGTCGACTGCACCGCGATCGCCACCTACTTCCACTACTGGTCGGGGTTCACGAGCGTCCCGCAGTGGGTGCTGGCACTGCTCGCGCTCGCGGCCGTGGTGAGCCTGAACATGATCTCCGTAACCGTGTTCGGGGAGCTCGAGTTCTGGGCTGCGCTCATCAAAGTCGTTGCGCTGATGACATTTCTGGTTGCGGGCACCATCTTCCTTGCCGGCCGCTACCAAATTCAAGGGCAGCCAACCGGTTTCAGCGTGATCGCCGACAACGGCGGGCTTTTCCCCGCCGGCCTCTTCCCGCTGGTGATTGTCATGTCCGGCGTCGTGTTCGCTTACGCCGCAGTCGAACTCGTCGGAACCGCGGCCGGTGAGACCGCCCACCCGCATAAGATCATGCCGCGTGCGATCAACTCGGTGATCGCACGTATCGCGGTCTTCTACGTCGGCTCACTGTTCCTCCTGGCCCTTCTTCTTCCCGTACACCACCTATAAGGCCGGGGAGAGCCCGTTCGTTACGTTCTTCTCCAAGATCGGGGTCGAGGGCGCGGGCACGGTCATGAACATCGTCGTGCTGACCGCCGCATTCTCCAGCCTCAACGCCGGGTTGTACTCGACCGGCCGGATCCTGCGGTCGATGGCAATGAACGGCAGCGCACCGAAGTTCACGGCGGTGATGTCCAGCCGAGGCGTGCCGTACGGCGGAATCTTCCTGACCGCGGGCATCGGGCTGTTCGGCGTCATCCTCAACCTTCTCTTCCCCGGCGAGGCGTTCGAGATCGTGCTGAATATGGCGGCTCTCGGGATCATCGCGTCCTGGGCCACGATCGTCATCTGCCAGCTCCAGCTCTACCGCTGGTCGCAACGCGGCATCCTGGAGCGGCCGTCATTCCGGATGTGGGGCACGCCGTACACCGGCTATCTCACCTTGGCGTTCCTGTTCGGCGTCATCGTGCTGATGGCGCTCGACCCGCCGATCGGCACCTGGACCGTCGCCACGCTGGTGGTCATCATTCCGGCGCTCATCATCGGTTGGTATGCGGTCCGCGGGCGGGTGCTGGCCATGGCGCAGGAACGCGAGGGCTTCACCGGCCAGTTCCCGGTCGTCGCCAACCCCCCGCCGCCGCCCGATAAGGACGAGTGAGCCTAACCGTCTTCGCGCCAGCCGCGGGAACAGTGACAGCGCGTACGTGCGGTTGATCGCGTCGAGCTTTGCCTCGTAGAGGCCGTCGTAGGTGTCCAAATTGTCAGCGAAGTACTTGGGCGCCGGCAAGGGCGCCACCCAGAGGCCGTCGAGCTGTGTGGCAAGGTGAATGTTGCTCTCGCAGAGCAGATTTCGCAGCATCCGACCCGATTCCGAGGATTTGCCACCATTCCGTTGCACGACCCAGCCGCGGCGGCTGACGAGATGCGCCGATGCGTCAACCAGCTGGCATTCGTCGGAACCTTCGTCATGGGAGCCTTTGTCAGGATTGTTTCTCGACAATGAGCCCTCGATCCTGTACTGGCCGCAACCGAGGAGGTGGACCTGCCGATTTACGTTCACCCCGGGAGTGCCGGAAAGCCCGGTGTCGACTGCCTACTACGCAGGAAACTGGCCGGTCGCGGTGCAATTCTTGTTTTCAGCCCGCCTTTGGTTGGCACGCCGAGACCGGCATCCATGTTCTGCGGCTCATCTTCTTCGAACGGTTGGATCGCCACCCCCGGTCGAAACTGTCAGCCGGTCACTGGGGTTCATTCGTCGCCGAAATCGGCGCCGAGCGAATCATCCACTCCGAGGACTTCCCCTACGTCGTCCGCGACAACGTCTCAGACTTCCTAGAGCACGCCGACCTCACCGACGACGCGGGTCATGCGATCGCACATCGCAACGCCGAAACCGTGATGCGGATCTAGTCGCTACCGCCTGTGCAAATTAAGCCAATGGCGCAACAGGCACCGGCGGTGCTACTCGATCCGCCGGGCCGGGCACTGGTGGCGGCCCCGGAAGTGTCTGCGGCGTCGACCCGAGATGCTCTGGCGGCATTCCACCTGCAACGGGCTCAGATAGCGGCGCGGGTGTGGGTGATGACGGTGCCGGAGCAGGTATAGACGGCGTGGCCGCAGCAGCATTCGCCGCCCAACTCGCCTGAAGCTTCTGGGCGACGAGAGTCGCACCCTGGTTCGCCATCCCAGCCTCTGGGTACTGGTTATGCACGGCGAAGCTCGTACCGTCAGGATCGCAAACCAGGTCGTCGTCGACACACAAGTCGATGGTCTTGCCCGCATAGTTCGGGCCGATCACGATCTGCGGGTCATTGATCACGCGCATGAAGCGCGCCGATGGCTTCCCGAAGAGAGCAACCGCAGCGACGTGGTCGGCGACGTCGAGCGGCATCGGCGCCGGCACGTCCAAAGCCGCAACCCCGTCGGGCACAACATTCGCGGTGACGAAGCCCATGACCGCTGCGCCTTGGGAGAATCCACCGAGCACCATTTTGGTCTGAGGACAATCTGCGGCCGTGGCAAGGACGCGTGCGCGCGCATCTCTGATTCCATCGATGGCGGTTTGAAACTCAGTGGTGGCGGGATAATCGACCGCGTACACCCCAACCGACTTCGCTCCGACTTGAGATCGCAGCGAGTCGACGAACGCCTGTCCCGTGGGGCCGACACCAGGCAGCTCGGTAGTGCCGCGGGCGAATATCACCTCGGCGTCTGGGCACGGCGCCGCGCGCGCGGACGGCAGGGGAGTACTCTGCAACAACGAAGTCGCCACTGCCGCTGCGCCAATCAAACCAGCGATTCGGAATCTCCCCACGGTCTAATGCTGACACATTGCGACGCCGCCCGCGCCTTGTGCGAATAAGAGTGCGCTGAGTTCTCTGTGAAACCGAGAAGAAACCTTAATAAAGCAATTAGCGTGAGCGCACTGCAGATTTAGCGCTGCCGTCCGCGGAACTGAGTGGTTTTCGCCCGCGCCCTGAGTTCGCGAGCGGCGGGACGCGGTGTACTGCGCGAAGCACTCGCACGAGCGAGCCGTGTAAACGACCGGCCATGCTCGGCGGGAACGTGTGCTACCACCACGGCGGAGACGCCCCACAGGTAAAGGCCAAGGCGCAACGGCGCTTACAACAGGCCGCCGACGCCCTGGTTCAGCGGCTGCTTGGCTTCGCGTTGGATGGCAACGTGACCGATCCGGTTGAGTTGCAGGCATCCGCGACGCCTTGGACCGCGCGGGGCCTCGGCGCCAAGCAGGCCGTGGCAGTTAAGGTTAAGCCGGGTCGTGTTCGTAATGTGCCCCGGAGGCGGGTTGTCGTGCTCGCCGTAACTCAGTCGTCTTCTGCTACGTCTGTTTCGTTCACAATTACGACGTCGAGCGGGAGCGCCTGCGCGATGCACCTCGACGAGCACCGCGAGCGCGATGTCGACTACGAGTCCGACAGGAGTTCCGCCCGCAGCAGCAAGTGGGGCATTGCGTGGGCGAGCCACTGCTCGTATCGAGCCGGAGACCAGCCCAGGTCCACGGTGAGCATCGAATAGACGTAGGGCGACTGGACGGTCACCATCACGTCGGCGGCATGGGCCTTGGTCAGGCCTGGGCGCAGAGACGACCCCAGTTGTGTGACCCATAAGGCACAGTCGGCTCTTATCTCTCGAGTCAGCCTCAGGCGCAGATCTTCCAAGCCCGGATCGGTGGCCGCGGCCTGTTCCATCACCCGCATCAACGGTGCCACCCGTTCGTGCAGCTCCCGCACGAAATGTGCAGCGGCGGCGAAGTACATGCGATGCTGCCCGCTCGACATGTCGGCCAGCACCGGCATCCGATCGGCCAACGGCACGGCCGCGTAGTCACCCACCACTGCGACGTCGATCGCCCGGGATAGCACCGCGGCTTTCGAGCCGTACGTGGCGTACACGGTTTGCGGTGAAACATCGGCCGCGGCAGCGATCTGGTCAATCGATGTCCCAGCGAAACCCTGGTCGACGAACAATGTCGTTGCCGCGTCGACGATCCTGCGCTGACGCATCTCGGCGTCGGCTCGCCGTCGACTGTTGTCGTACCTGCGCCGCGGAGCGGTTGACACGAATCGCCCACCTTATTTATAGTCAACTATATTAAATATAGCGATTACTAACTAAATGTACTACAGGAGGTCGCCATGGCAACCATTCTCCCGCCGGTGCCGTTGGTGAGACTCGCTGAACGCCTCAGGCACCGTCTCTATCGCGCGCATCAACGACTGGCCCCGGCGCCGGTCGTAATGGCCGAGCTCATTCTGGCGGGCTGGATGTCGCAGGCGATCGAAGCCGCTGCGGAACTGGGCATCCCCGATGCGCTCGCGGCAGGCCCGTTGACGGCCGACGACTTGGCGCGCCGCATCGGCGCGGACGCTGATGCCTTGGACCGTCTGCTGCGGGCGCTGATCAGCCGCGGAGTGTTCAGCCAACATAGCGACGGCACCTACGGGCTCAACCCGCTCGCGGACACCCTGCGTTCCGACGCGCCGACATCGATGGCGGGGGCAGCGCTGTTCTACGGGTCGCCGCAGCACCGCGAGCACTGGAGCACGCTGGCCGAGGCGGTCAGGTCTGGCAAGGCGACCATTCCGGTGCTGCGTGGCAAGGGATTCTTCGAATACCTGAGTGACGATGCCCATTTGGCAAAGCTCTTCAACGATGCGATGACCAGCATCTCCGAGATGGCCGAGCGTGCCGTTGTCGCCGCCTTCGATTTCAACGCATGCCCGGTTGTCGTGGATGTCGGTGGCGGGCACGGCCGCCTGCTAGCCACGATTCTGGCGGCGGCGCCATCCACACGCGGTGTTCTCTATGAGCTATCGGATGTCGCCGTCGGGGCGCCACCGCTTTTAGCGAAACTCGGTGTAGCAGAAAGGGTTCGGATAGAGACCGGGTCGTTCTTTGACAGCGTTCCAGCAGGCGGAAATGCGTACGTTCTCAAGCACGTCATCCACGACTGGCCAGATGACGAGGCAGTACAGATCTTGCGCAACCTTCGCGTGGCCAGCGAGGCGAACACCACCGTATTGCTGGTGGAACTCGTGATTCCCGAGCACCGCCGCGATTTCATCGGCAAATGGGCCGATCTCGAGATGCTGCTGGGTGCGAACGGCCGCGAGCGCACCGCGGCGGAGTACCGCGCGCTGCTTGGACGCGCCGGCTTCAGGATGACGCGGGTGGTGCCGACGGCATCGCCGTTCAGTTTGGTCGAGGCGAAGCCGGGCTAACAGTCCGCGGCTGACCCGCGCGAACAGGGCCCACGCGCAAGCTGGCGAACGCGAGGAGGACCCGGACGAGCGCGTCCAGCCAGGTCTGCGCGCTGCGGCGCTACGGCTACCCGCCCCGCCGTCCCCGGCCAGCCAGCACGTGTCGGTTCGAGTCCGACTGGGCCACGGTGGGTCGCACGCATCGCGGGCGCCGGATTCAGCGGGGCGCGGCGGACCCATTAGGTTGACGGCGATGTCTCAGCCGACGCCCGCCCAGCCTGAAGGGTGGTCGTTTCCGCGCGGGATGGCTCTGTTGGTCGCCTGCGCGTTCTTCATGGAGATTCTTGACGCGACGATCATCGCTCCCGCCATCCCGCTCATCGCCGGCTCCTTCGGCGTCGAGGCGGTCGACGTTAACGTCGCGATTTCCGCCTACATGGTGACGGTCGCGGTGCTGATCCCCGCCACCGGATGGATGGCCGACCGATTCGGTGTCCGCCGGGTGTTCGTTGCCGCGATCGCGGTGTTCACGATCGCCTCGATCGGATGTGCGGCGAGTGTGTCGCTGCCGATGCTGGTCGGCATGCGTGTTCTGCAAGGCATCGGCGGCGCGATGATGGTGCCGGTCGGGCGGCTGGCGGTGTTGCGGTACTCCGACAAGTCCGATCTTGTCCGCGCCATCGCCCTGCTCACCTGGCCGGCGCTGGCAGCACCCGTCATCGCTCCGGCATTGGGTGGGGCGATCGCGACGTTCGGATCGTGGCGGTGGATCTTCCTGATCAACATCCCGATCGGAATCGTCGGATTCTTACTGGCGCTCAAGCTGGTACACGGCGAGCCGACGCCCTCGGTACGCCCGCTGGACTGGCAAGGCATGTTGCTGATCGGCGTTGGAATCTCAGCGGCACTCATCGCGCTCGAGCAGATCCGCGTCAGCGGGACCGATTGGCTGTTGGTCGGGATCGGGGGTGCGGTCGCAGCGGTGCTGCTGGGCTGGGCGGTCCGGCACCTGCTGCGCTCAGACGCGCCGCTCGTACAACCAAAGGTCCTACGCGTCCAAACGCTGCGGATCACCGTGACGGCCGGGTCTCTGTACCGAATGGTGATCACCGCGGTCCCGTTCCTGCTGCCGCTGCAGTTCCAGCTGGTGTTCGGCTGGACACCGTTCGCTTCGGGCCTCATGGTCGCCGCGCTGTTCGTGGGCAACCTCACGATCAAACCGGCGACGACCCCATTGATGCGCAGATTCGGCATCCGGCGCGTGCTGCTGGTCAACGGCATCGCCTCGGTCGGGTGCTTCGGGTTACTCGCGTTGCTGCGGCCGGGACTTCCGGTTGTCGTGATGGCGGTCATCCTCTATGTCAGCGGCGCGTTGCGCTCCGTCGGCTTCACCGCGTACAACAGCTTGGCGTTCTCCGACGTCGACGGCGACGACCTCACCCACGGCAACACGCTCAACGCATCGGTTCAGGAACTCGCCGCCGGGCTCGGAATCGCGGTCGGTGCACTACTACTCAGCGTGCTCTCCTCCTATTCGCTCGCGTACCTGGTGCTCGGTGCGATGCTTGCCGTCACGCTGATCGAGACACTGCGTCTGGCCGGCGATGCGGGGTCACACGTCAGTGGCTGATTGCCGCTCAGAACATGCGGTTTGCCGTGCCGGCCGGAAGCCATGGAGTTAGTAGTTCCCAGAACCATGCTCCCAACCGGCCGTCGCTATCGTGGACGGCCGTAGACCTGACGCTGTAACACGGATGACGCTCGGGAAAGGCTTGGCGAATAGCCGATCTCATCCCCGCCGCAAGGCCGCGTGCAAATCGCAAGTTTGCTGCGGCAAGAGAAAGGGGCTCCTCGATGCCGCAGACAGGACCATGGACCGGAGATCCGGTCTGGCTGGCCGACGTCCTTCGCGCCGAGGGCGTCGACCTCGTCGAGTATCCGGGCTGGCGCAGCCGTGGTCATGGGGACTTCAAGGACATCCGCGGCGTGATGGTGCACCACACCGGATCGGACAACACGAGCGCAGCCTCGATCGCTGAGGGCCGCCCTGATCTTCGCGGGCCGCTGTCGCAGTTGCATATCGCACGGGACGGCACGGTGACCATCGTGGCGGTCGGCGTCGCTTGGCATGCCGGCGTTGGCATGTATCCGTGGTTGCCGACCAACATGGGCAACTGGCATCTGGTCGGTATCGAATGCGCCAACAGCGGAACCAGTCCTTCGGCGCCGCACCGCAGGAACTGGCCCGACGCACAGTATTTCGCGCTGGTACGTTGCTGTGCGGCCATCAATCGTCGGCTGGCCCAGACCTCCGCGCGCACCATCGGGCACAAGGAGTACGCGGGCCGCGCGCAAGGCAAGTGGGATCCGGGCGCCATCGACATGGACATCCTGCGCGGTGACATCCAGGCTGTGATCGGCCCTGTCCCCAAACCGGCTCCGACCCCACGGCCGCCCGTGCCCGTCGGTCAATACGCAGACATCTTGTTGTTCCGCGGCTCTGAAGGGCCTCAGGTCGCCGCGCTCCAGCGCCGGCTCAAGGACGAGGAGTACGCCCGAGACCTGGTGGTCGACGGCATCTTCGGCCCGAAGACGGAAGCGGCCGTCCGGGCGTTCCAGCGCGGGACCCGTGGCCTCAGGGTGGACGGCATCGTTGGTCCGGCAACCTCGGCCGCGCTGAGGTTGCAAGTAGTGCCGAAGGGACGGCCCACCGCGGCCTGAAGAAGACTCAACGGGCTGCTCACCGCTGAACCTCTGTGGTTTCCGTCAGACTTTCCCACACCCGGCACAGATAGCCCGGCACCGTAACCGGTTGCAGCAAACTTGTGGCCGCATTGGAGTAACGGGCCGGGTAACCCAGTTCACGCCCCGCAGGCGGGTCGCAACGCTGCGGTCTTCGGCACCGGCATCGAGGCCGCCCTCATCGCGGCGATCCAGCGAACGCCCGGGCCTCGATGCCGCTGCTCCGGCGCCGGCTCAAGGGCTGCCGTGGCGAGGGCGAGACGCGGGCATGACACCGACCTGAAAATTTGCTGGCGTGTCGCAGTGTGATTTACCGCTCACTTTCGACTCGAAAGCTAAGAATTTCAGTTTGATCCATTTCTGATGGGCGATCATGACCCGATTGCCATATCGAATATAGACCCAGTTCAAACTGCAGAGCAGCCATTGCTGAATTAACATAACGACTCTGTAACGAATAATTGTCTAAGGGGTGCCTGAGAGGTTTTCGCGCGTTACGGGCGATCCGCGATTGCGACATCTCAGAGCATGAATTTCCGTCGCTACACTCAATCGGGATCGCGTCGACTAGACGCAGAAGACTTGGAAATCTAGAGCCGGTGCACGCCATACCGGCGGAGGTGTCGATGAAGATGGCTAACTTTTTGATGCGTAAGAGCACTCCTGCTTCGGAAGTGACCGAAGAGGAGCATGTGGATCCGGACATCACCTACGTGGGCGACGTCGCGGTGCGCCGCGGTCCCATCGGCGACATCGCCGCCGGTGCCGTATCCATCGCGGTGACGAACTACGGCGACGCCAGCATCTCGCTGCTGAACGTCGACACCCTGATGGTGGAGGACACCATCGCCGTCGACGGTGAGCCGTTCGCGGCCGTCGTCACCGACGACCGCGTCTACGTCAGTACCTCGTCGGCGAGCTTCGACGGGGTCTCGGTGATCGACACCGAAACCAAGACCGTCATCGCGACCTACCCGCTGGCCTTCGGCGTCACTGCCCTGGCGATCAGCCCCGACGGCAAGCGAATCTACGCCGGCCGTACCGGCCACGACCATGTCGACGTCGCGGTCATCGACACCACCGCCGAGCGCGTGGGCACGATCGACATCGCCACCGGCGCGGGCATCGGGGTTGACGCCCTCGACGTCGACCCATCCGGCAAGCGGCTGTACATCGCGACTACCGATGCCCGCGGCAGCCAACTCGTCGTCGTGGACACCGAGACCACCCGCGTGGAGCGCACGGTGCGGGTCGGTTCGCCGATCCGCGACCTGGCATTCGCCGACGGCACCGCCTATGTCCTCACCTCGGACCGGACCCGCGGCGGCGCGCGTGAGCGTGATCGACCTATCGACCAACCGGATCACCGACACCATCGAGCTCGGCGGCGCCCCGACGCAGATGACGCTGAGCCCGGACAAGACCCGCGCATACATCGTCGACTACGACCAGGTCGTAGTGCTGTGCACGCTGAACCTCGAGGTGGTCAACTTCGTCACCGTCAACGCCCGGCCCTCATGCGTTGCAGTGAGCCCCGACGGCGATCGACTGCATGTCGCCGACTACGCCGGCGGCGTGACGGTGTTCGCTGTCACGTCGACCCTGCCGCTGCTGTCTTCGCAGTTCATGGCGACCGATCCCATCGCTGTGCCCCAGCCCCGGAAGCTGGAACCCGCGTCGGCATAGCGGGTTACCCCGTTAGCGCGAACAGACGCAAAAGGCCCCGACACGCCGAGGAATTGGGCACTTTTGCGTCTGTTCGCGCAGATTAGCGCCACAGGTAGCGGGTTTTGGGGCGGCCGGCCTTGCCGTAGTCGGTGTGCCGGGTGACGGTGCCCTCCTCGGCTAGGCGCTCGAGATAGCGCCATGCCGTCACCCGCGACACCCCAACCTGCTTGGCGACCTCGTCGGCGGCGATGCCGTCGACGGAATCCCGTACCGCGCGGGCGATTTCGTCGTTGGTGCCCGGCGCCGCGCCCTTGGGCGCCGCGGCCCTGTCCCCGCTGACCCGCAGTTCGGCCAGCGCGCGGTCGACCTCCGCCTGACTGGCCGCGTCGGTTCCGGCCGGTAGCGCTTCGCGGTAGCGACGGTAGCGTTCCAGCCGATCCCGAAACGCCGCGAACGTGAACGGCTTGAGCAGATAGGCCAGCGCGCCGTGGCCGACCGCGGCGCGCACCATCTCGAGGTCGCGCTCGGAGGTGATCGCGATGATGTCCGGCGCCGGCCGCAGACCCGACAAACTCGATGCCAGCGCGATTCCGCTGGCATCGGGCAGCCCAATGTCCAACAGCACCAGGTCAATTGGCGCTTCCCTCGCCGCGGCCTCCGAGGCAGTGCGCATCGCATCGCGGGCCGTGTGCGCGACGCCTGCCACCGAAAAGCCCAATAGTCGACCGAGATACGTCCGGTGCGCCTCGGCGATCAACGGCTCGTCCTCGACGATCAGCACGCTGATCATGAGCCGTTCACCTTCACCGTCACCACCGAGCCATACGTCACGTCGGCGGTCAATGTGCCGTCGTGCCGCTTGACGACCTGCGCGACCAGTGCCAGACCCAGCCCGTGGTGGTCCGAGTCGCCTTTCGTGGAATAGCCACGCTCCATGGCCTTTTCGAATGTGCCGGCGTCCATGCCCGGTCCGCTGTCGGCCACCCGAATCAGCAGCGTGCCGTTGTCCTGGCTGACGGTGACCTCGACCCACGGATCATCGCGGTCGCAAGCGTCCATCGCGTTGTCGATCAGGTTCCCAAGTACGGTCACCATCTCTGGGCCCGACAGCGGCACGTCGTCGGCATTGGATGGCAGATGCGTGTCCTCGGTGATGGTCAACTCGATGCCACGCTCGTCGGCCTGGGCGGCCTTGCCCAGCAGCAACGCGACGAGCGCGGGCTCACTGACCGCGTCGGACAGCCGGTCGACGAGCTGCTGGGACAGTTCGAGCTCGTTGGTGGCGAACTGCACCGCTTCGTCAGCGCGGCCCATCTCCACCATCGTGACGATCGTGTGTAGCTTGTTGGCGGCTTCGTGCGCCTGCGAACGCAGCGTGTCGGTCAGCACCTTCAGCGAGCTGAGTTCGCCAAGAGCTCCCTGCAGTTCGGTGCGGTCACGGATCGTGACGACTTCGGAATCCCGCGGTGCGTCCTCCACTGAGGAGCGGTTGACCACCAGCACCCGGTCTTCGGTGACGTGCACCTCGTCGCGCGCACCCGGGTTGTAGGTGCGCAGGAACTCCGGGAGATCCGAGGAGTCGACCGGGCCGGGCGGCAACGCCAACAAGCGGCGGGCCTCGTCGTTGGCGAGCGCCACCCCGTTACGGTCGAGCACGACCAGACCCTCGGACACCGAATGCAGGATCGCGTCGTGATGTTCGTACATCACCCGCAGTTCGTCAGGGCGCAGGCCGTGCGTCTGCCGCAACAGCCGTCGCCGGATCAACCACACGCCAACCAGCGAAATAGCCAGGGCCGCGAGGCTGACCGCGGCGATCGTCGGAAACTGCGAGCGCCACCGATCGGCCAAACTGGTCTGCAGAATGCCGGCCGACACCAGGCCGACGATCCGGCCGGATTCGCTCCGCACCGGGGCGACCGCCCGAATTGACGGCCCGAGCGTACCCGTGAACTCCTCACTGAACGTCTGCCCTTGCAACGCCGGCCCGATGGTGCCGATGTACTGGCCGCCGATCTGGTTCGGATCGGTATGCGTGAACCGGGTCCGGTCGGGCGCCATGATCGTGATGAACGCGATATCGGTGTTCGTCCGCACGGCCTCAGTCACTGGCTGCAAAATCTCGGTGGCCCTTCCGGATTCGATCGCGGCAGCCGTCGACGGCGAGTCGGCCAGCGCGGTGGCGATGCCGATGACCTGCTGGCGGGCGGCGGCGTCGCCGTCGCGCCGCGCGTCGAGCAATGCCAGCGCGCTGCCGGCCAGCACGACCACCGCGATCACCAGGATCTGCAGCGCGATCGCCTGGCCGGCCAACGACCGGGGCCACCACTTGCTCAAGAGCAACCTCCTGAACGTAATGAACTAAAGCGTGACCTGGCTCACGTCTTCGCCGAACATCCTTGCAGACCACATTGGACCTCGACCGAGAGGAATCTCTCTATGACCACCAACCTCGACAAGACGCCGGCACCGGAGCCGCCGGCGCCGCCGCGTCGCCGTGACCGCACGCACTGGCTCTACATCGCCGTCGTCGTCGCGGTATTTGCCGGCGTTGGCGTCGGCATCCTCGCCCCCGAGGTCGGCAAGAGCATCGGCGTGCTCGGCACGATGTTCGTCGCCCTGATCAAGATGATGATCGCGCCGGTCATCTTCTGCACGATCGTGCTCGGCATCGGCTCGGTGCGCAAGGCGGCCACTGTCGGCAAGGTCGGTGGCCTCGCCTTCGTCTACTTCCTGGTGATGTCTACCTTCGCGCTGGCGATCGGGCTGTTGGTCGGCAACCTGCTGCACCCCGGCGCCGGCTTGCAGGTGTCGGAAAGCACGGCGGGTAAGGGTGCCGAACTGGCCGAGAAGGCCCACGAGTCCGGCGGCCTGATGGACTTCGTCCAGGGCATCATCCCGGACACGCTGTTCTCATCGCTGACGGCAGGCAGCGTGCTGCAGGCGCTGTTCGTCGCGCTGCTGGTCGGCTTCGCGCTGCAGGCCATGGGTAGGGCGGGTGAGCCGGTCTTGCGAGGCATCCAGCACCTGCAGAAGCTGGTGTTCAAGGTGCTCGTGATGATCCTGTGGCTGGCCCCGATCGGCGCGTTCGGCGCGATCGCCAACGTCGTCGGCCAGACCGGCTGGGCGGCGGTGACACAGCTGCTGACGCTGATGCTGGGCTTCTACATCACCTGCGCGATATTCGTCTTCGGCGTGCTCGGCGCGCTGATGCGCGCTGTAGCCGGGGTGTCGATCTTCAAGCTGGTTCGCTACCTGGCCCGCGAGTATCTGTTGATCTTCTCGACCTCGTCGTCCGAGTCGGCACTGCCCCGTCTGATCGCCAAGATGGAGCACCTGGGCGTTCAACAAAGCACGGTCGGTGTGGTGGTGCCGACGGGTTACTCGTTCAACCTCGACGGCACCGCGATCTACCTGACGATGGCTTCGTTGTTCATCGCTGATGCACTGGGCGACCCGCTGTCGATCGGTGAGCAGATCTCGCTGCTGGTGTTCATGATCATCGCGTCCAAGGGCGCCGCGGGTGTGACGGGTGCGGGCTTGGCGGTGCTGGCCGGCGGCCTGCAGAGCCACCGCCCCGACCTGCTGGACGGCGTCGGCCTGATCGTCGGTATCGACCGGTTCATGTCAGAGGCCCGCGCGGTGACCAACTTCTCGGGCAACGCAGTCGCGACGGTGCTGGTGGGCTCGTGGACCAAGACCATCGACAAGGACAAGGTCGACGCAGTGCTGCGCGGCGACGACCCGTTCGACGAGCTGACCATGATTGACGACGACCACGCCCCGCGCGCCGAAGAACCGGCGCAGCAGAAGGTCCCTGTGACGGCATAGGGCGCGTGAAGGAAAGACCCGGCCGGAACCCCTCCTCGCGGCCGGGTCTTTCTCTGCGTCCGAGAAGTCTTCGAGAAGTTTTCAGATTCCTTTGAACCCCCTTCGCGGATGGCCCGTTGAACCGGCTGAAGACCAAAGAGGTCTACACGAAACGAAGGGAGGCGCGGCCATGCGCGCAACGCTATTGATCCTGGTCGGAATTGCCGCTGCAGCTTGCGGAGCCATTGCCGCGCCTGCAGCTATCGCGTCGGCCGCTGAGTCGGCGGACTTGACCATCGCCCAGCTCGAGGCGCAGGGGTTCGACGTGAAGATCAACCGCATCGGAAGCGCACCGCTCGACCAGTGCGTCGTCACCGATGTGCGAAATCCAAGGGAGCGAACCGAATTCGTCCCGGTGCTCGGCGACGACGGCGTCGTGCCCGTCGTGGTCGACCGCAACATCACCGTCACCGTGAACTGCTCGCGGCGCTGACACACACCGCAGGGACCCGGCCGGAGTCATCCGGCCGGGTCTTTTCACGTTGTGGGGCCCACCGCGTGTAACGCCATGGCGAGAAATCGGCGGAAATCGCGCGCCATTGCGTTACAACCGGCGAGCGGGTGCGATGCCGCCAAACAAGTTGTCCAGCAAGGCATCAACGAACTCTTCGGTGAGCGGCTGGTCGGGAAGCAGCAGACGGTGGTAGCAGGCACCCCACAGTTGGTCGACGACCGTTTCCGGGTCCAGGTCGGCGCGCAGCTGCCCTCGTTGCTTGGCTCGCTCCATCGCCTCGACCACTAGCGCCCTTCGCGGCGACGAATACCTCTGCAAATAGGCCGTTTTCAGCTCGGGATCGGTCTGTGCCTGGCCGATCAACTCCGATATCGCGGGGCCCGCCGGGCTGTCGCCGATCACCTGCACGAACGCGTGCAGCTGGGCGCGCAGATCGGTCCTGATGTCGCCTGTGTCAGGAAACACCAGTTCGGGCTCGACCCTCTTGAAGTACCCGTCGAGAGCCAGTGCTCCCTTGGATGGCCACCACTTGTACAGCGTCATCTTGCTGGCACCCGAGCGGCTGGCGACCTTGTCGATGGTGAACCCGGCCATGCCCTCCTCGAACAACAACTCGCCGGCGGCCTCGAGCACCTCGCTCCTTACCTCGTCGGCGGGGCGCCGTCCTCGCCCGCGACGAGGTCGATCGGCGGTGCTCATCAGGATCTCCCGAGAATATATGGACACAGTATCCACTTAATGATTATATGGACACAGCGTACACAACGAGGAGGCGGAGATGACCGAGCGCGTCGCAATCGTCACAGGAGCCTCGGGCGGCATCGGCCATGCCGTGGCCGTCCGGCTCGGGCAGGCCGGCATGGCGGTGGCCGTGCACTACGCAGGCAACCGCGACCGCGCCCAGGCCGTTGCCGACGAGGTGGCCGCAGCCGGTGGCCGTGCGATGGTGGTGTCGGCCGACGTCGCCGACGAAGAGCAGATCGCGGCCGTGTTCGACCAGGTGGAGAAGAAATTCGGCGGCATCGACGTGGTGGTGCACACCGCGGGCATCATGCTGCTCTCTCCGCTGACGGAGCTGAAGTTCGACGACTTCGACCGGATGCACCGCACCAACGTGCGCGGCACCTTCGTCGTCAGCCAGCAGGCCGCCCGGCGGGTGCGAAACGGCGGCGCCATCATCAACTTCTCCACTTCGGTCACCAAGATCGCCTTGACCGGGTACACCGCGTATGCCGCGACCAAGGGGGCGGTCGACGCGATGACCCTGATCCTGGCCAAGGAGATGCGCGGCCGGGACGTGACCGTGAACGCCGTCGCGCCCGGTCCCACCGCCACCCCGCTTTTCCTCGACGGCAAGCCGCAAGAAGTCATCGACCACCTGAAGTCGATGCCGCCACTGGAACGCCTGGGCGAACCCGCCGACATTGCGGAGGCGGTCGCCTTCCTGGCAGGGCCGGCGCGGTGGGTGAACGGCCAAGTCATCTACACCAACGGAGGAGTGGTCTGACACCAGCTACCCAAGTCATTCCCGTCACGGTGCGTCGACCGGATTGGGTGTCATGGTGCGCGCGCTCGCCGACCCGAAACACAGTGTGTACGCGGGCATCCGCGACGTCGTCATCCACAACGCCGGCCACACGGTGCCCGGGCCCGGACGCGCCGCCGACGACACAATCGCGGCGGATCAACCTTTCAGCGGATCGGTCTGGACGATCTGCTCAGCGTGAGCAGTCCAACGTAACTGAAATCGACTGGGCGATGACCGCGAGCACCAAGGCATTGTCCGCGTCGCGGCCCGGACCCGTGTACGGCACCCACTGGGTGACCTGCTGCGGGTTTCGCACGTTGGTCACCACGCAATCGCTCATCGGCGCAGTGCCGATGCGATCGATGTTGACCGTGTAGCCCTGATCCTGGAGCTCGCTGATCACTTCCTGCGCTGATTTCTCGGCCGACGCGAGGCCCGCCGGCGCTGCGATCACCCCAAACACACTCGCAGCCACCGCGGCGAGCGTCCAAGTTGTCCGCATGACCGCACCTCCCGTCTTTCGTAGAGTCCATGATCCTCTACTTAAAGTGCCGGGCACACGATATTCGTTCCGCGGTCAGCGGGTGCAGTCCAGCGACACCGAAATCGACCGGCTCTTGACGACCTCGATCCAGTCCCAGTCGATGCTGCCATCCCAATCCCTGCCGTCGGCGACGCGAACCAGTTCGGTGACGGTCTGTGGGTTGCGGACATTCGTCACTGTGCACTGATTGATCGGCAGATTGCCCACTCGGTCGACGTTGACCGTGTAGCCCGCTGCCTCGAGCTCGTTGATTGTCTGGTAAGGCGACGACGGTTCGGCGGCGGCGAAGCCTGCCGGTGCGATGATCGCTGCGCACGCTGCCGCAGCAATCGCCGCGAATATTGCTGTTGGACGCATTCCGCGCCCCCTATCCGTTACTACCCCGTGATCCCACCATCTACATCGTCGCAGGCGGCCGAATTGTTGCGCAACCATCGCCGAGGTAGCCCGCCGTCTCGACCGATCGCTGTGATGTGCTGAAACAGTGTAGATCACACGCAGCACCGGTGGTAACCAAGCACACGGCCGGCAAAATGGCGCATCGACGGCCGCTCGGTTAACCATGTCGGTGTGAGTCAGACATCGGTAGCCGCGCAAGCCCCCGCTACCCGCGTCCGGCTGGCCCACCAAGTGGTGACACTCGAAGACGGTCACATGGTCGGCGTGTCCGTCGGCGGTCACGGGGTTCCCTTGGTCTTTCTGCACGGTCTCGGCCTCAGCGGCCGCGCGTACGTGCGGTTGCTCAGCCGGCTGGCGGGGATGGGGTTCCTGGTCGTAGCGCTCGACGCCGCCGGCCATGCCGGCACACCCAGACTGCCCCGCAGCGCGGCCGACCTGACGCACCGCGTCGACCTGACCGTGCGCACCCTGGATGCGCTCGGCATCGAGATGGCCGTCTTCTTGGGGCATTCGATGGGCGGGCGGATGATCATTCAGCTGGCGCCCTTCGCGCCGCAGCGCGTTCTCGCGGCCGTCCTGCTCGACGCCGCCGCGGGCACGCCGTTCGATGACACTATCCGTGAACCCGTCCGGTCGCCGCGGCGCGCAGTGCGGGCGTTGTTGGGCGCTGCCTACGACGCTCACGGCGATCCGCTGCAGCTGCCGGCGCCCGAGCGCAACCGTTACCTGCGGATGATGACGTCGGCCCTGGACTCACCGCTTCGCCCGCTCGCCGACGGCCCACTGGACCTAGTGGGAACCGAAGCGTCCGAACGCGTCTCACTCGATCGCCTGCGCACCGGCCCGTGCCGCGCGCCAAACACCCAGTACCGCAAGGGTGCCGGTAGATTCGGCAGGCGGCGAGGCCGTCGGCGCGAGTCGGTGACCGCTTAGCGTTCGGCGCGTTGGTACGCGGTGACCACCGCGGCTCCGCCGAGCCCGATGTTGTGCTGCAGTGCCGCGCTGACGTTACCGACCTGACGCGCCTCAGCCGTGCCCCGCAACTGCCAGGTCAGCTCGGCGCATTGCGCTAAGCCCGTCGCACCCAGGGGATGGCCCTTGGAGATCAGCCCACCGGACGGGTTCACCACCCAGCGGCCGCCGTAGGTGGTGTCGTTGTTGTCGATCAGCTTCGGGGCTTCACCCTCGCCACAGAGGCCTAGCGCCTCATAGAGCAGCAGTTCGTTGGCCGAGAAGCAGTCGTGCAGTTCGATCACCTGGAAGTCGGACGGCCCGAGCCCGGATTGATCGTAAACCTGTTGAGCGGCTTGGACGTTCATGTCGTAGCCGATGAGGTTCTTGGCGCTGCCATCGAAGGTGCTGCCGAAGTCGGTGGTCATCGCCTGCCCGACGATCTCGACGGCCTGCGCGGCCAGGCCGTGCTTGTCGACGAACGCCTCGCTGGCCACGATCGCCGCGCCTGACCCGTCCGAGGTGGGGGAGCACTGCAGTTTGGTCAGCGGATCGGAGATCATCCGCGCGGCGAGGATGTCGTCCAGCGTGTACTCCTCCTGGAACTGCGCGTACGGGTTGTTCACCGAATGCTTGTGGTTCTTGTAGCCGATCTTCGCGAAATGCTCTGCGGTGGTGCCGAATTGCCGCATGTGTTCGCGTCCGGCGGCGCCGAACATCCATGGAGCCACGGGGAATGCGAACTCGTCGATCTCGGCCATCGCCTTGACGTGCTTGCCCATCGGGGATTCGCGGTCCTCGGCGCCGCCTTGGAGTGGGCCGGGCTGCATCTTCTCGAAGCCCAGCGCGATCGCGCAGTCGGCCAGCCCGCCGCGGATGGATTGCGCCGCAAGGAATAGTGCTGTGGAACCGGTCGAGCAGTTGTTGTTGACGTTGGCGATCGGGATGCCGGTCATGCCGAGCTCGTAGAGCGCCCGGTTCCCCGACGTCGAGTCTCCGGCGACGTAGCCGACGAAGCCCTGCTGGACTTCGGAGTAGTCGATGCCCGCGTCGGCCAGGGCGTTGGTGCCGGATTCGCGTGCCATCTGCGGGTAGTCCCAGCCCTCGCGGCGGCCGGGCTTCTCGAACTTCGTCATCCCGACTCCGACGACGAAAACCTTGTTGGCCATGACACATCCCCTTCGCTGCGCTGCGGTATTCACAGCAACATACAGCGCGTGAACGGGGCGCAGTCGTTGTCAGGAGGTTGCGCGGTGATGCCAGGCCGAATGCCCGCCGGCGCGGCGGCCGGTGACACTGCATACGACGATCTCGCGGTGGGCTGGGGCACCGGCACGGGGGCGGTGGGGTCGTCGGGTGAAGTGTTCATGGCCGGTTGGGCTTCGCTAGTGGTGGTGCGGGGGCCCCGCCGCCGCAGCGGGGCCCCCGCGTGGAGGGGGTTTATTCGAAGAGCACGCCGTACTCGGGGCAGTAATTGCTCACCGAGGAGACGACGAAGGCGGCGGCCTGATCGGTGGTCAGGTCGGTGTTCTCCAGGATCTCCATGCCGAGGCCACCGGATCCGCGCCCTCGTCAATCTCAGAGCAGACGTCGTGCGCGGCATAGGTGGCGTCCTTCGGGCTGTCGTAGCCGATGCCTTCGGCGGTGATCTCTTTCAGGAAGGTGTCGTCCGTCGAGCTGATGGCGCCGGCGGTGCCGGCGGTCGCGATGGCGGCGAGGCCGAGGCCGCCCGCGACGAGCGCGGTGCCGGCGAACTTGGCGAAGCGATGCTGGGAGAACACGGGGCTCCTTGATGTCGGGTTCGTTCCGGTTGGTTTTCCGGGGCTGACATCAGCGTCCGACAGTGCCCTTGGGGGATTCTTGAAGGATTCTTGGCGGCCGAAAGGCCTGCCCAGCGGCTTCAAACTCAGCCGAACATCAGCCGAACTTCAACCACCAATTGTGCAGGTCCTCGAGATCGGCGCCCTGCGCGTCGGCCAGCAGCAGATCGGCGTTCTTGGTCCACACCACGTCGTTGTGGTCGTTGTAGGCGCCGCAGGCGATGCGGCCCTCCACGTTGTCCGGAGTGTCGGTGTAATGCCAGGTGGTCGGGGAATCGACGCCGCTGCCCGGGCACTGCAGGAGCTCCGAGATCCGGGCGATGGACTCGTCGAAGTGGGCGTCAAGGCTCGGCTGATCGGCGAACAGGGAGTACCGCGCGCTCATTGGCCCGCCGGTCGGGGAGGCCTGGCCGCAGTCGACGGTGGCCAACGCGCCCGTGGCAGGCGCTTCAAGCGGTTGGCATACGCCCTCGTCGTAGCCGCGCGGCAGCATGGCGAGCAGCTGCCCATCATAGGAGTCAGGGTCCACGGTAGGCGTCGTTGTCCGCGGAGTCCGACGGGTGGTTTCGGTCTCGGTTGTCGTTGTGGTCGTCGGCATGCCGATTGACGACGTGTCGTCCGGTTTGACCAGGAACCAGATCCCTAACGCGCCCAGCACGAGCACGAATACCGCTGCCGCGGCCGCGATCGGGATCCACGGGATGCCCTTGCGCGTGCGCGGCGGCCCGGGGGGACGTGGGGGCGCAGGCGGTGCCGTCCACATCGGTCCGCTTGGCGGACCACTTGGCATCGGCCCGCTCGGCGGACCACTCGTCGGAGGGGTCGGCGTGTGGAACGCGAGCGGCCGGGCGCCCGGCGGTGGGGTCGGGGCCGGGGTCGACCAGTGCGTCGGCGGCGGCGTTGGCGGTGGCGTGGGTGGCGGTGTCTGGTGCATCGGCCGTGCGGGCGGTTCGACGGGGGTCGACGCGCCCGGCAGCGTGGACGCCGTGCTGCGCCGCAGGATGGTGGCGGCCTGGTCCTGGTCGCGGTCGGTCAGCGCGCCGTTCGCCGCCATCGCCAGGTCCCCGGCGCTGGCATAGCGGTCCTGCGGCTTCTTGGCCATGCCGCGCGAAATCACCTGATCGAACGCGACCGGAATCCCGGGCCGCTGCTCGCTGGGTTTCGGGATGGGCTGCATCAGATGCGCGGTGATCATGACGCCGACACTGTCGCCGGGATACGGCTGCGACCCGGTGAGGCATTCGTGCAGCACGCAGGCCAGTGCGTAGATGTCGGCGCGGTAGGTGACCTCGTCGTTGGTGAACCGCTCCGGTGCCATGTAGGCGTATGTGCCCACCGCGGTACCCAGTTCGGTGAGCTTCTCGTCGGTGGCGGCGTTGGCGATGCCGAAGTCGACCAGATAGGCGAAGTCGTCGCGGGTGAGGATGATGTTCTCGGGTTTCACATCGCGGTGCATGACACCGCTCTCGTGGGCGGCGTCGAGAGCCGAGGCCATCTGGCGCACGATCGCCACCGCCCGAGCAGGCGTCAACGGCCCAAAGCGCTTCAGCATCTTGCGAAGGTCGGTGCCGTCGATCATCCGCATGTCGACGTACAGCAGCCCGTTGACCTCGCCGTAGTCGTGGATCGGCACCACGTGCGGTTCCTGCAGGCGGCCGGCCGAGTGCGCCTCTCGTTGCAGCCGCTTGCGGAACACCGGATCGTTGGAAGCCGACTCGGGCAACAGTTTCAGCGCGACGATGCGATCTTTGACCGTGTCCTCGGCCTCGTACACCTCGCCCATGCCGCCCTTGCCGAGCAGTCGCCGCAGGCGATAAGGGCCGATCTGGGTACCAACGCGTGATTCCCCACCGGTGTCGCTCATCGGGTGCTCCTTGGGGTGCATTTGCCAGCGAACACACCCTAATGCCGCGCTACGCCGGACGCGGCTCTATCTCGAACGTGAACTCGTGGGCGCAGATGCGGATGCGGTCACCGTCGGACAGGGTCGCGGTGCCACGAATCCGCTCGCCCCGCACGTCGACCCCGTTGGCCGACCGCAGATCGGTGATCACGAAGCTGGTACCGGTGTCGATGACGACGGCGTGGTGGCGGCTGACGTTGGCGTCGTCGAGCACGATGTCGTTGTCGGAGAGCCGCCCGATCCTGATCGCGGTGGCGTGCAACGGATGGACCTGCCCGGACGACGAACGCAGGCTGGCTACCGCCGATGACGCCGTGACCGAGGTACGCATGTCGATGTCGTTAACGGTGTGTACGGCCGTCGTCCTCGCGGCCTTCTTCACGTCCAACGATTCCTGCCGGAGGATCCGCTCGTGCAGGGCGCGCACCGTCGGCCCCGGATCGATGCCCAGGTCGTCGGCGAGCGTGGTCTTCAGCCGCTGGTAGGCCTCGAGCGCCTCGGACTGACGCTCGGCCACGTAGTACGCGGTGATCAGCTGCGCCCACAGCGGCTCACGGTAAGGATGTTCGACCGTCAGCGATTCGAGCTCACCGATGACGGCATAGCTACGCCCGCAGGCGATTTCGGCTTCAGCGTGGGCGCTGTGCGCCACCACCTTGTCCTCCGTCAATGCGGTGGCGAATGCGTCGACGAACTGAAAGTCGCGGAGGTCGTCGAGCACGGGTCCGCGCCATTCGGCCAAGGCGGCGGTCAGGTAGCGGCTGGCTTCTTCGAATCGCCCGGCCGCGGCGGCGTGCACACCCGCGGCCTTCTCGGCGACGAATCGGCCGATGTCGCAGGCGGTGTCGGCGAGGTTGAGGCGATAGCCCGGCGGCGCGTTGACCAATGCCGACTTCGGGTCGGCGCCCGCCCCGCTCAGTAGCTTGCGGAGGTTCGAGACGTAGGAGTGCAGGCTGGCCCGAGCTTCCGCCGGCGGCCATTCTTCCCAGGCCGCCGTGATCAACGAATCTGTCGAGACCGGTCGATTGCGGTTCATCACCAGCATTGCCAGCACGGCACGTTGCTTGGGCGTGCCCAGCGTCACCGGCGCGCCGGCGACCGTCATCTGCAACGGCCCCAGCACGCCGAACCCGATCTTGTTCTCGGTCATCGAGCCAATTGTCACCCGCCGGCGCGGGGGAGTGGTGTAGACCGGAGTAGAACGTGTTCTAGTTTTCGAGGAGGCGATATGGGCCTGCGGGTCGTGCAGTGGGCAACCGGAGGGGTTGGGGTCGCCGCGATCAAGGGCGTGCTGGAACATCCGGAACTCGACCTGGCGGGCTGCTGGGTGCACTCGGCGCAGAAGGCGGGCATGGACGTCGGCGAGATCATCGGCACCGAACCTCTGGGAATCACGGCGACGAACAGTGTCGACGAGATCCTGGCGCTAGACGCCGATGCGGTGATCTACGCGCCGCTGATGGCCAACCCGGATGAGGTCGCGGCGCTGCTGCGGTCCGGCAAGAACGTCGTGACCCCCGTCGGCTGGCTCTATCCCAGCGAGAGAAGTAGCGCAGCGGTCCGCGACGCGGCTAACGAAGGAAATGCGACGCTGCACGGCACCGGTATCGCCCCGGGTGGCATCAGCGACAAGTTTCCATTGCTGTTCTCGATCATGTCGACAGGGGTGACGTTCATTCGCGCCGAGGAGTTTTCGGACCTCCGCACGTATGAAGCGCCGGACGTGCTGCGCCACGTCATGGGTTTCGGCGAGGCCCCGGAGGCGGCGCTCACTGGGCCCATGCAGAAGATGCTCGACAGTGGCTTCATCCAGGCCACCCGGATGATCGTCGACAAGATCGGCTTCAACGCCGACCCCAAAGTTCGGGCGTCTCAGGAGGTCGCAGTGGCCACCGCCCCCATCGACTCACCGATGGGCGCCATCGAGCCTGGACAGGTGGCGGGCCGCAAGTTTCATTGGGAAGCCCAGGTGGACGGCGACGTGGTGGTCCGTATTACGGTGAACTGGTTGATGGGTGAGGAAAACCTCAATCCCGCATGGACATTCGGGCCCGCGGGACAGCGCTATGAGATGGAAGTAAAGGGGAATCCGGACATCTCCATCAGCGTCAAGGGTTTTCAATCGGAGATCGGCGGCAAGGGCCCGGAGTACGGCGTCGTCGGTACCGCAGCTCACTGCGTGAACTCGATTCCTGCAGTCTGCGCGGCGGAGCCGGGCATCGCGACGTATCTCGACCTTCCATTGATCAGCGGCAAGGCCGCCCCGCGGCTTAGCTAGGGATCGCGTCGTCGAAACTCCGCTGAGGGCTGTGATCTTCGCGAAGCAGCAGCCCTGGTTGCAATCTGGACCGTCGTGGCCGCCGATCGTCACGCAGTCGGGCGCCCGCTCGAACGTCGACTTTCCGGAACCGGGTTCGGAGATCGGAACGCCTACACCACAATGGTTTTAATGTCTGTGTAGAAACGCTCGGCCCGCCATGTTGCTCCCTCCGCCGCGCCGCTACCATCGGATCATGTCGCAGCCGCTGGTGGTCGAGCAATCGCGTGCAATCCCCGTCGAGGTCGACAAGACGTTCGACCGTGCGATCTGGATGGATGCACCGACGGTTTTCCGGCGATGGTATGGGCCCTTCCCGCCGACCACGCACTGCGCGCGGCAGGCGCTGGAAGAGCTGTCGAAGCAACTGGTGCGCTGACAACATGTGCCGGTTGTTCGGTCTGCACGCCGACAGGCGCGTAGTGACTGCGACGTTCTGGCTGCTGGAGGCGCCCGACAACCTCGTCGAACAGAGCAAGCGCAATCCGGACGGAACCGGATTAGGGGTTTTCGAAGCGGGGGGTAAGCCGGTGCTCTTCAAGGAACCGGTGGCCGCGTGGCAGGACAGCGAATTCGCAACGGAAGCACACGAACTCACCGGCACGACGTTCATCGCCCATGTGCGCTACTCGTCGAGCGCGGCCCTTGAAGTGCGCAATACCCATCCGTTCCTGCAGGACAACCGGATCTTCGCCCACAACGGGGTGGTGACGGGTCTGGACGTGGTGGACACCCGGCTGCGTGAGCTGGGCGTCGAGGAGTTGGTGCAGGGCGAGACGGATTCCGAACGGGTCTTCGCGTTGATCACCGCGTGCATCCGAATGCATGACGGCGACGTGGGAGCGGGCATCGTCGACGCCGTCGGCTGGCTGGCCGAGACAGTGCCGATTTTCGCGCTCAACGTGCTGCTGAGTACGGCGACCGACATGTGGGCGCTGCGCTACCCGGAGACGCACGAGCTGTACATGCTTGACCGCCGTGACGTCTCCGACAGGCACCTGCGGATGGACAGCCGCCGCATCACCGCGCATTCCGAGCACCTCAGCGAACATGCGTCGGTGGTCTTCGCCAGCGAGCCGATGGACGACGACGACTGGCAGCTTCTTGCGCCGGGCGAGCTCGTACACGTCGACGCCGATGTCAGGCCAACGCGGCAGCTGGCGTTCCCCGATCCGCCCAAACATCAGCTCCGCCACGAGGATTTGACGTCGCAAGCGGCGGCCTCGCAGCATGCCTCGGTGGCGTGACGCCTCACGGAATGCGGTAGAAGGGGTTGGGCAGCAGGAAAGTCCGCTGCGAGAAGCCGCGGTCGAGGTCGGACGGCTGGTCGCCGACATTGGCGATGATGATGTAGCCCTGCTGCTCGATCTGTGCGCGCTGCGGAGCCTTGAAATCGGCGGCCGACACATAATGGGCGCCAGACGGTTCCATGATCAACTGCGTGAATCCCGCATATCCGGCGTCGTGCAAGTTGCGTTCGGTGGCCACGCGTTGGGTCTCGTCGCGGCCGGTGATGAAGAAGATCGCCGCGCCACGACCCTTGGCCGCCGTGAAGATGCCCATCGTCGGCGGGATCACCGTCGATTGTGCCCGCAGGTCCCATGCTCGCCAACCGCATGGCCCCTGCGGCAATTCGTTGCAGGGTCCGTCGATGACACGGCCAAAGTCGTTGGCCTTGATGGCTTCCCAGTTCGACAAGGCGGTCTCATCGATGTCGAATACGACCGCGGGTCGAGAGACACGCGGTGCCTGCTCGTTGATCCACGCGACCGCCGGCGCAGCGGCCAGCTGCAGATCCGTCAGGTACGCACCGCCTTCGTAGTACCGGATCGCCTCGAACTTGAGATCGCCGACGTTGGCCGGCTGCACCGGCGGCGGGATGATCGGCGCCGGCGGCAACGGCGGTTCGGCGGCCGCAACCGGCGTGACGAGCACTGCGGCGATCGCGGCGGTCAGTAGCAGTCCAGCCCTGCGGATCATCGCTCGACCTTAGCGAGCCCTGGTATCCACAATGCTGGCACACTCACTGCGGTGACGACGAAACGAGCGTTGGTGCTCGCCGGCGGCGGGTTAGCGGGAATCGCGTGGGAAACCGGCGTCCTGCGGGGCATTGCCGACGAGTCACCGGCAACGGCGAACGCGCTGCTCGACTCCGACGTGCTGGTCGGCACATCGGCGGGCTCGACCGTGGCCGCGCAACTCGGCAGCGGGCTCGGCCTCGACGCCCTGTTCGACCGGCAGACCGCGCCATCGTCTGCGGAACTGAAGCCGAACGTCGGCGTCGAGGAGCTCACGGAGCTGTTCCTCACCGCGATGATGCAGCCCAACACCACCAAGGCCGAGAGGTTACAGACGATCGGCGCGGTCGCGTTGTCGACGGAAACGGTCGCCGAACCGGTGCGGCGTGAGGTGATCGCCCAGCGCCTACCGTCGCATGACTGGCCGGAACGGGTGTTGCGGATCAGCGCGATCGACAGCGCGACAGGCGAACTGGTGATGTTTGATCGGAACTCGGGGGTCGGCCTGGTCGACGCCGTGGCCGCCAGCTGCGCCGTTCCCGGCGTCTGGCCGCCGGTGACGATCGGCGACCGCCGATACATGGGCGGCGGCGTAGGTAGCACCGTCAACATGGCGCTGGCCGCCGACTGTGATGTCGTCGTCGCGCTGCTGCCTCAAGACCGATCGTCGCCGTCACCGTTCGGTAGCGGCGTAATCGAGGAGGTCGACAAATTTCGCGGCTCGGCTTTCGGTGTGTTCGCCGACGACGAATCACTAGCCGCGTTCGGCGCGAACCCGCTCGACCCGGCGTGCCGGGCACCGTCGGCGCTAGCCGGTCGCGAGCAGGGTAGGCGCGTAGCCGGCGACATCGCCGACTTCCTCGGCGGCTGAATCAGTGCGTGATCGCGCACTTCCTGGCTGATGCTCAGGATGACCGGCTGGGACTGCCCGAAGCCGATTCGCTCACGCACATCGCTGTAACTGTTGAATAATGATTCACCAGTTGCTATGGCCGCATACTAGTTCGGCGGCTTAGACTAAATCAAGGGTTAGGTATATGGGATACGTCCAGGTGCAATCACGCTGGAGTCCGGCCGCGAGATCGTCGCGGACATGCGCCGCCAGCTCGCTCGAGTGGCCGAGATCAGCGCGCGGATCGACCTGCTTTGGCTCGATTTCGGTGGCGCTCGACCTTGGCCCGGTTTCCACAGATGTCCATGCTGCACCAGCGACGACGGCCGGCCTTGCTGGTGTCGATGAACAACCATCCACAATTGAAGCCATCGCACTCCCGCACGCGGGAAAGGTCGCGCGGGGAAGAGAGCAGGTCTGCGGCGCAGCGCACAACAGGCCAGAGCACCGCGTCAAGTTCTTCGTCGAATTCGTAGTCGAGTTCGAATGTCGATCCGGCCTGGTTGAGTCGCAGATACCTTGATGCACGGCGTAATTCGGCATTCAACGTTAGTAACGCCCGGGAGGTCTCCGACCCTCTCGCGGGCCGCAGTACGGCGTGCAGGTCTGCGCGCAGATCAATCGCCCGTCGGTGTACGGCCGCACTCTCCAGGGGAGCAGCGTCAGCCAACTTGCGCAGCAGCGTCTGCTCGTGCGCCCTCACAGTGCCGTTGCGGTGCGCCCATTCCAAGAGCGCGTAGTAGTCGGGGAGGTAGTCGATGCGGTCGTCGCCGTACCACGGATCGATCGTGTTGACGAAGTCGAGGCAGAGGCGACCGCCCAGCACCGGAAGCCTGTCAAGGGTGGCATCCTGCGTAGTCGAGCGAACGTCGGCGGTCATGGTCTCGAGTGTACCGTCCACGTCGGCGGCAGACCGCAAAATGTAACTGCTTGACACCATTTTTCCGGTTTCTTATGATCTGGACTATGGTAACCGGTAATATATCGTTTAATAAGATATACCGGTCAGTCACCGCACAGCTGCCAACGCGGGGTGCCCATCACCGCCGGCCCGTCTTGGTGATCATCAACGCCACGACAGATCCGATCGGGGTGCTCGGCCCGCCGTTGATCAACGCGGGATTGACGTTGATCTCTTGCGACCCCACCGCGGAGGAGATTCCGTCCGATCCTGACGATTACGCAGCCGTCGTTGTCATGGGAAGCAACGTAAATCCCGACGACGACGACAAACATGAATGGTTGCGGACGGAGCGGTCCCTTCTACGTGCGTGCGTGGATCGTGGGACGCCCACCATTGCCATCTGTCTCGGTGCGCAACTTCTCGCACAAGCACTCGGCTCTTCGGCTCGACGTATGCCTCGGGCCCGAATCGGTTGGATCGAGCAGACAACGACGCACAACGTGGCTACTGATCCGCTGCGGTCCGCGTGGCCTACATCATTGCGGGCGTTGGAATGGCACTCATACAGCTTCAACTTGCCGCCGGCCGCGACATTGCTGGCCGGAACCACCAAGGCAGTTCAGGCTTTTCGGGCCGGCCCATGCGCATGGGGATTTCAGTACCACCTCGAGGCCGACGCGCAGCTTGCCACGCACTGGCTAAGGGTCTACCGAGATGACATCGGCTCCAGCATCGACGTGCGGGAGGTCACCGACGTCGGTCGGCGCACGGGGGCGGACCGGGCCGAGCACGGCATCGCGCTGGGACACGCCTTCGCCGGTGTCGTCGTCGCGAGAGAAAGGCAGGGCGCGCAATGACCTTTCAGTACGCAACCCTCGATCGCGGACGGTTGCGGGGTCTGATCGCGCGTGAGCGCGCCTCGTTCAGCGGCCGCAACCCACGCTCGAGTGCTCAGTTCAACCACTGCAAGGCGGTGCTCATCGATGGAGTTCCCATGACGTGGATGAGAATGTGGGCAGGGGGATTTCCTCTGGTGCTACGCGAAGCGCACGACGCGAGACTCACCGACATCGACGGTCATGAGTACATCGACTTCTGCCTCGGCGATTCGGGCGCCATGGCCGGTCACGCACCAGAGGCCACGGCCGCGGCAGTCAACAAGCAGTACCGGATGGGAACCACTGCGATGCTCCCGACGACGGACGCCACACGGGTCGCCGACGAGTTACGACGAAGATTCCACATGGACATGTGGCAGTTTGCGCTGAGCGCAACAGATGCCAATAGGTGGATGCTGAGAATCGCTCGGCACGTCACCAGACGGCCCAAGATCCTGGTGTTCAGCCATAACTATCACGGCACCGTCGATGAGGTGAACCTCGTGATAGACGAGGGACAACCGCGAACTCGCCACAACAACATCGGCGCACCGGTAGACCCTCGACTCACCAGCAAGGTTGTCGAGTGGAACGACGTCGACGCACTCGAAGAGGCCCTTCACCCAGGCGACGTGGCATGCGTCCTGGCAGAGCCGGCCCTGACAAACATCGGGATCGTGTTGCCGGAGCCGGGCTTTCACGACGCGATGCGCCGGATCACCCGATTGACGGGAACCCTTCTCATCATCGATGAGACCCACACGTTCTCAACAGGTCCAGGTGGATACACCGGGGCATACGGACTCGAGCCTGATGCCGTCACTGTGGGCAAGGCCATCGCCGGCGGGATACCGATCGGCGCGTACGGCGTGACAACCGAGATCGCCGCACGACTCGGCCTATCATCCGTCGTCGAAGAAGACACCGGAATGCTCGGCGGAACGCTTGCGGGCAACGCGCTCTCCATGGCCGCCGCGCGCGCGACACTCGAGAATGTCCTCACCGACGACGCATTCGCGCACATGACCGGGCTCGCCGACCGCTACGCCAGAGGAATGCGTCAGATCATCGTAGACCGGCATTTGCCCTGGCACATCGTGCAATTGGGGGCCCGCGCGGAGTTCCGGTTCTGCCCCGAGCCACCGGCGACCGGAGGTGCTTCGGCCGCCGTGACCGATAGCGACCTCGACGAGTATCTGCATCTCTTTCTGCTCAATCGCGGTGTACTCATCACTCCTTTTCACAACATGGCGTTGATGTGCCCGAAGACCACATCCGACGACGTTGATCACCTTCTGGCATTGTTGGGCGACGCGGTGTCCGACCTTCTTCCTAGCGGTCAATGCGTTGGAGGCGCGGTTCGATGACACGGCCGGTTTGCGAACTCTCAATGCCTTCTCTTGACGAATTGCGACGGCGGCGCAGCGAAAAATGGGATGAGTGCCCATCCGACGTGATCTCGTCGACCGTCGCCGAGATGGACTATCACCTGGCGACGCCGATTGCACGCGTGCTACACGATGCGATTTCGCGCAGCGACCTAGGGTATGCCTACGAAGCCACTGGGCGGCTGCGGGAAGCGTTCGTCGGCTTCGCGGCGCGCCGACTGGGGTGGGCTGTCGATGCCAACCAGATCACGCTGATTCCCGACGTCATGGCCGGAGTCATTGAGGTCGCACGGCTGATCGCCGGTCCGGGCAGGACTGTGGCATTCGCTACGCCTGCCTATCCTCCGTTCTTTTCTGAATTGCCGCACGCCGGAATGCATCTGGAGCCGATCGGTTTGCGCCTCGATGGCTCCATTGAACTCGACGACCTCGAGCAGACGCTCGCGCGAGGAACGCGGGTCGTGCTGCTGGCCAACCCGCACAACCCCACCGGTCGCGTGCTGCCGTTGCAAGAACTCGTGAGCATCGCCGAGATGTGTCACGACTACGACGCGTGGGTGATTGCCGATGAGATCCACGCTCCGCTGGTTCTGGGCGGCGCTATCCACACACCATGGCTCAACGTCTCGGAGGCGGCGCGCGAACGAGGCGTGTCATTGATTTCTGCCTCGAAGTGCTTCAACATCGCGGGCCTGAAAACCGCACTGCTCGTCACTGGCTCGGACCGCGCACGCGAGGCGATGAAGCGGCTGCCTCCCATGGGAGAACGTGCGGGCCTGTTGGGAGTCTTGGCGGCAGAAGCAGCGTTTCAGCAGGGCGATGCTTGGCTCGATGCGGTGCTGGCACAGCTCGAGATCAATCGCAACTTATTACACACTGAACTGACCAGACAATTGCCTGAGGTCTGCTCTAGACCGCCTGATGCAACCTACCTCGCTTGGCTGGACTTCCGCGGACTTCATCTCGGAGACGATCCCGCCGACGTGATACGTCGCCGTGGCCGTCTGGCGCTCAGCCCGGGCCTTCAGTACGGATCACCCGGTGCGGGATTCGCGCGGCTGAACTTCGGTACGAGCGAAGAACTGGTTGAAGAATCGGTGCGGCGCATAGTGCTGGCCTGTTGAGACGCACGCCGGAGAGCCGTTCGTCGCGGTTGCCGGTAAGGACATTGAGATAGCCGTCACTAGGGCCTTGACCTCAAGTGGACTTAAGGTGCCACGCTGCTGGTGTGACGAGATCGGATGGTTGCGCCGAAGACACCATCGAAGACCTGCGTGCCCGTTACCTACGCGACGTGTTGCCACTGGTGGATCAGCTCTACCGAGTCGCACGCCGGTACACGGGCAACCGCGCCGACGCCGAAGACCTCGTGCAGGAGACAATGACCAAGGCGTATGCGGGGTTTCATCGGTTCGCCGATGGAACGAACGTCCGGGCCTGGCTCTTGCGCATCATGACAAACACCTGGGTGAATTCCTACCGCAGGGCGCAGCGACGTCCCGACGAGATGCTCGCCGACGACATCACCGACCCACAGTGGGCCGCGGCCGCTCAGCACACATCGGTCGGGATGCAGTCGGCCGAACTCGTCGTCCTCGAGTCGATGGGTGACGACGACGTCAGGAATGCACTGCAATCACTTCCCGAGGGTCAGCGTCTGGTCGTCTACTACGCCGACGTTGAAGGCTTCCGGTATAAGGAGATCGCATCAATCCTGAACTTGCCGCTGGGGACGGTGATGTCGCGGCTGCATCGCGGACGCTGCAATCTGCGGCACCTGCTCGCCCGTCTCGCCGAAACCTACGGCTACGGGGCAGCGCCTGGCGTCGGAGCGGCGGCTTAGCGGTTGCGGACGCGACTTCCTCTGCGGCTGAATCAGCTTTCCAGAGCCGGGATTTCGGGCTTATCGAGAAGATCCAGCGTGGCAGCCGCCAACTCGTGACCGACGTCGATGACTTCGGCGGCGCGGTGGAACTCGAGGCTGCGGCAGGCGGTGCGGGGCACCTCGATCAGCAGGTCCGGGGGATAGGCGGCGAGCGTATGGCGCGCCAGGGCAGCCTGCGCGATGTCGATGGTGCGGTTCATCACCTCGAAGCTGCCCAGCTTCGGCACCGACACCGCCTTGGAGGCGTCGACAAGCTCCTCCTCGCTCTCGCCTGAACGTGTTGCGGTGGTGTCGAACAGCGCGGTGGTGCTGCGCCACATCCGGTTCAACCATTCCGTTGTCGCCCTCGGCTCGGCGTCGGTTGGCGCGTGGCGGCCTACAGCCTCGTTGCCGCTCAGGCTCACCGCGATGGTGAAATCGGCATTGACCGCGGCGATGGGTGCCATCGGCAACGGGTCGAGGATGCCGCCGTCGGCCAGCAGACGGCCGTCGAGCACATGCGGCGTGATCACCCCCGGGATCGCGATCGACGCACGGATCGCCGCGTCGACGGGACCCCGCTGCAGCCACACCGACTTCCCGGAGATCAGGTCCGTCGAGACCGCGGTGTACGGGATCGGCAGGTCTTCGATCGTGACCTCGCCGAGGATGTCGCGGACCGCGTCCAGGATCTTCTCGGCGCGCAGCACCCCCGCCGCGGTGATCTTTGGGTCGAGCAGGCGCAGAACCGCCCGCTGCGTCAGTGACTTGGCCCAGTCGGTGAACTCGTCGAGCTTGCCCGCCGCCTGCAGGCCACCAACGAGCGCACCCATCGAAGAACCCGCGATCCCGACGATCTCGTAGCCGCGGTCGCGGAGCTCGTTGATCACCCCGATATGGGCATACCCCCGCGCCCCACCGCTGCCGAGTGCAAGAGCCACTCGCTTGTCGGCCATGTTCCTATTCTGCTCTGTCGGTGTCGTCAATTCCGGCGACTTCGTCCTCGCCCGCTCGGCACAATCGGGGCCATGGCACCCATAGACGGTTTCAAAGGGGATTCCACTCATTGGAGCGCGTTCGCTGCCAAGCCGGTCAAGGTGGTGTTCGACATCGCCGACGACTGTTACATCGATGTGGAGCGGCATCTCGCGGCCGCCATGGCAAGAGACTGACGGCGCCGGCTGTGCGCGGACCCGGTCGACCCAAGCCACGTGACGTGCTGGCCGGTCTGGTGACCGGGCTGTTCTCCATTCCGGAGGGTATGGCCTACGCCAGTATCGGCGGGTTCGACCCGGTCGTCGGCCTGTACTCGGGCATGGTGCCCGGCATCATTGCGTCGCTCTTAGCTCGCACAGTGCTGATGGTGACGACGCTGACCAGCGCGATCGCGCTGTCATCGCGCAGCGTACTGGGCGAAGCCGGCCTTGACCCGGGTGACCCCGCCAACGTCGCCGCACTGGCTCTCGTCGTCGGTGCGGTGATGGCACTCTTCGGGCTGCTGCGCTTCGGGTCGATCATGAATTTCGTCAGCAACGCCGTCATGACGGGCTTTTCCACCGGCATCGCCTTGCAGATTGTCGCGGGGGTGCTCGGAGACGCGACGGGCTATAAACCGCAGAGCAGCAACACAATCGGTAAGTTCATCGACTCGCTGACCCACATCGGCGCCTGGGTTCCCGCCGCAGTCGCCGTCGCCGCCGGAACCGTCGCGGTGTGGGCGATCTTTCACTTCATCAAGCCACTAAAATCGTTCGCCACATTGCTCGCCCTGGTGGTGGTCACCGCGGTGGTCGCTGTCGCGCACATCAATGTCGAGACCGTCGGTGACATCGCTTCGATCTCGAATTCGCTTCCACCACTGACGCTTCCGAACTTCGGGGCAATGCCCGACCTGCTGGTGGGCGGCGTCGCGGTGGCGCTCGTGGCGCTGGCTCAGGCGGCCGGAATCTCGGCCGCCGTCCCCAACCCGGATGGCAGCCGGCCCAACATGTCCCGCGACTTCTTCGCGCAGGGCGCGGGCAACCTCGCCGGTGGATTCTTCGGCGCGCTGCCGGCGGGCGGCTCACTGTCGCGAACCGGGGTTGCGACATCGGCTGGGGCGCAGACCGGTTGGGCCGGCATCTTCGCCGGGATCTGGCTGGCAGCCCTGGTGCTGGTGGCCGGCTCGGCCGCGGAGATCATTCCGATGCCAGTGATCGGCGGGCTGATCATCGTGATCGGCATCGAGCTCGTCATGGGCCGGCTGCCCGATATCCGGCTGGTTCTTCGCGTCGCGCCGCTGTCAGCGCTGGCTATGCTGATCACGTTCGCGGCCACCACCCAATTGCCGCTGCACACCGCAATCCTGATCGGCGTCATCACCTCGCTGGTGTTGTACTGCGTGAAAGCGGCGAAGGCCGCCCAACTTGTCGCTTTGCAACAGACCAACGACGGCGGCTGGCGGGTCGCGGCCGTGCCAGACAAGTGCCCCAGCAACGACGTGACGGTGCTGAACTATTTCGGCGTCGGGCTGTTCGCCGAAGTGCCTCGAATCGACGAGGACTGGCCCGAAGTGTCGGGTAGCCACAACGCAGTCGTCGTCCTGGGCCTGCGAACCCTGCCGGATGTGCCGTCGTCGGTGACCATCAAGGCGCTGCGCCGCTGGGCCGGCGAACTAAAGGAGCACAACGGCAGGCTCATCATCGCCGGTGTCACACCGGCAGCGGCTCGCGTTCTCGAGCGCGGCGGCCTTATCGACGTGCTCGGCGAGGACGGCATCGTCCCGGCAGGCGACCTTGTCTTCGGAGCCCTGACGACCGCCCTCGAACGGGGCCGGGAGTGGATCGCCGCCCGGCAGTAAACGAGTTTGTCGCGGTGCATTTTTAAAGGTCGACTAGCCGCATAGCGCGTCGGCCGCGGCCTGGACCGCGACGATCACCGCCGCCTGCCGCCCCGGGGACAGCTGCGACCACGGGGTGTCGAACGTGGACGGACCGGGCGCATCGGAGGACTGCAGGGTTTTCAAATAGGGCTCGATCTGAGCCTTCGCATCGCCACCCTGCTGTTCCATCCACGTTTTGGCCGCGATGCAGGCCTTGGAGTACTCCTCCTCGGTGGATTCGGCGGGAGCGCCGACGCCTGTGGTGACTCCGTCGGGGGAGACCTCCACGGCACCGGGGGCCGGTGTGTGAGTCTCGGAGCTGGTCGTCGACGTCGTCGGGGTCGCCGCGGGCGACGACGTGCCGCTCTCGGTGCCCGAGGAGCACCCGGCAAGCGCCGCCAGGCCTGCGATCGCGAAGGCCGCCGCTTTGGTCACGGCGCGAAGGGGGTACCTGCGCATGCCGCCAATCTATGCAACCCAGTGCGGCGTGCCTGCTGTTGATGAGATTTATGCAGGTAAGAGCGGGCAAATCCGGCCGCTGTGCGAGCGACCGAGCCCTCGGCCGGGGTGCTGAAGTCAATCGCCCAGGCACTCAACCTCTTACCCGAAGCACTGTTCGCGCAGGATGGTTTTGCGCCCGAGTTGACCACCCCGACGACAATGCAACCGAAACCGCACTACGCATGGACCCCGATTCACCGAGCCGCAGAAGCGCGCGCTGCTCGCCGTGTACCGCAGCTATATCGGACCGAACGATCCTGGGACGGCGGACGATGCGGTGGATATCTGAAGTTTCGATGACCGCAAAGACACCCTCCGTGGGCCCCAACGCGACCGCAGGTGTTCCGGACGCCCATTGACCCCCGAATCCTCGCGGAATGGATCCGGCCGCTGCCGACGGTGGCCCGGTGGTGTTCGATGTTCATATGTGGGCGAGGACCTTCGCGACCGCATACTGTCCAAAACCTAGCCGGTAGGGTTGTTGCAGCCGAACCGAAGGAGGCCCATGACGTCGTCAGATGCGCCCGCAAACTCCACTTCGGGTCCAGTTCAGGACCTGATCGGGATTGCCGAGAACATCACCACGGGGGTCGATCCGGCCGCTTTGATGCGGGAACTGCTGGCCACCAGCGTGATGACGCTGAAAAGTCCGGGCGGGATCATCGCCGCCAACGCGCGTCTGTTCTGGGGTTCTGCGGGGGCGTTTCGAGCTGCCGCCGAACGCGTGATCGGCCGTGACACTCCCGGTCCCATCGCGATCGCCCGTGGCGACAAACGGTTCGCCGATCCGGCGTATCAGAACAACCCGGCGTACTTCCTGCTGGCTCAGCAGTATTTGTTGTTCAACCAGCTTGTCTCCGAACTGCTCGAGAGCGCGGGGGTCAGTGGCGCGCGCGCGGCGAAGGCGAATTTTGCCGCCAAGTTTCTCGTCGACGCGCTGTCCCCGACGAACACGTTGGTCGGCAACCCGGCGGCGATCAAGACGGCCTTCGAGACGGGCGGCACGAGCATCGTCAGGGGCCTCAAGAACTTTGTGCATGATCTTCGCCACAACGGTGGGTGGCCGTCGCAGGTCGACAGCTCCGGATTCGAGGTCGGGGTCAACATGGCTGCCACGCCGGGAAGCGTCGTCTACCGCAGCGACCTCATCGAGTTAATCCAATATTCGCCGCAGACTCCGGATACCTACGCGGTGCCGCTGCTGTTTTGCCCGCCGTGGATCAACAAGTTTTACATCATGGATCTGGCACCGGGAAAAAGTCTTATCGAGTGGGCCGTCCAACACGGACATACATGTTTTGCGATCAGTTACCGCAATCCAGATAAGTCGATGAGCGAGCTCGGATTCCGCGACTACCTGTTCCAAGGACCGCTGGACGCCCTGCGAGTCGTTCGTGAGATCACCGGTGCACCCGCGGTGAACACAGTGTCGGTGTGCCTGGGTGGAACGCTGACCGCGCTGGGGCTGGCCCACAACGCGGCACGAGGTGACGACTCCATCAAGTCCGCGACATTCCTCAATACGCATACCGATTTCACCCAACCCGGCCTGCTCGGCACGTTCACCGATGAGGCAACGGTCGCGGGACTTGAGAAGCAGATGCATAAGCAGGGGTACCTGGACTCGGCGACTATGGCACGGACCTTTAGTGCGTTGCGGCCGAACGACCTGATCTTCCAGTACGTGGTGAACAATTGGCTGCTCGGCAACAAGCCACCGTCGTTCGACCTGCTGGCCTGGAACGAAGACTCGACCCGTATGCCGGCCCGGATGCATTCGGAGTATTTGCGCTCGTGTTTTCTGCGCAACGAATTTGCCCGAGGTGAATTCGAAATCGACGGCAACCGTCTTGACCCCGGCCTGGTCGACATCGACGCTTACGTGTTGGCGGCTGTGGACGACCACGTGGTGCCGTGGACATCGGGCTACAAGACCACACAGCTACTTGGGGGCAAGAACAGGTTTGTCCTGAGTTCGTCCGGCCACATAGCCGGCATCGTCAATCCTCCCAATCCCAAGGCCAAGCATTGGGTAAACGACAGTCTTCCCGCCGACCCGCATGAATGGAAAGCGGACGCGCATTTAGTGGAAGCCACCTGGTGGCAGGACTGGACGGCGTGGATCGCCGAACGTGGCGGGGAAATGATTCCCGCGCCCGATCACGAGGGCAGCGACGACTATCCGCCCATCGAGGAAGCCCCGGGTAGTTACGTCCGGCCCACTGCATGACCCCACTCGCCGGAGACCGTCGACTTTGTCCCGCCCGATCGACGGCAGCCGTAATGGCTTAAGGCCGCCGGTCGTCTCCACGTGGTTCGCGGACGTTCTGATGTGGGCCGGCTCGTCAGCGAAGGCTGCCAATAAAGGCATCGCCACACACCTTTCGTATCTTCCGGCTTGTGTAGACCCACATCATGCACGTGTACGCGCCTACACAGGAACGTGGTCAAGCCTCCCTGGTCGGCTCAGTCCTCTGTAACATCCCTCTTGGTCATGCGTGCAGCCGTGCTGACCGGCGGAGCGATTCGGGAACCGCGGGGAGCGAGCACTGAAGGGGGCGAGATGTCCACAACCCCGACTTCTGAGGCCCCGCCCGCCGAACGTGGTCGGCCGTTCCTGCTGACGGGGGAGGGCTGGCCGTATCTGCTGGTGCCGTTGATCCCGGTGGCGATCGTGCTGGAGTTTATGCACGCCGACGCGGTGGCGGTGTTCGCCGCGTCGGCGCTGGGAGTGATCCCGACGGCGGCGCTGATGGGCCGGGCCACCGAGGAGCTGGCGGCCCGGTCGGGTCCGGGCATTGGTGGTCTGCTCAACGTCACGTTCGGTAACGCCCCGGAGTTGATCATCGCGCTGTTCGCGCTGGGCGCCGGGCTGCACGAGGTGGTCAAGGCCTCGCTGGTCGGGTCGATCCTGGGCAACATCCTGCTGGTCCTGGGGGTGTCGATGCTGGTGGGCGGGCGCAAACGGGACCGGCAGCGCTTCGAGCTGCGGGCGGCCACCGCCCAGTCGCTGATGCTGCTGCTGGCGACGGTGGCGCTGGTGATGCCGGCGATATTTCAGCTGGTGGCCGGCGGCGGGCTGCCCGACCCGACGGCCAAGGCGGTGGCATTCCCCAGCGACCTGCAGGCCCTGTCGGTCGGGGTGGCCATCGTGCTGCTGGCCTCCTACGCGGCCGCTTTGGTGTTCTCCCTGAAGACCCACGCGCACCTGTTCAACCCCTCCCACGACGAAGACGAGCACGGCGGCGAGCCGTGGTCGGTGCGCAAGAGCGTGCTGATGCTGGCCGGTGCGGGTGCCGCGGTGGGCTGGATGTCGGAGATCCTGGTCCACTCCATCACCGAGGCGTCGGCGACCATCGGGCTGTCCCCGTTCTTTGTCGGCGTGATCGTCGTGGCGATCGTGGGCAACGCCGCCGAACACTGGGTCGCGGTGTATTTCGCCGCCCGCGACAAGATGGACATTTCGGTCAACATCGCGGTCGGGTCGGGCGCCCAGATCGCCCTGTTCGTCGCACCGGTGCTGGTGCTGGCGTCGTTCGTGATCGGCCCGTTCCCGATGGCCCTGGTGTTCAACGGGTTCGAGCTCGGCGCGGTGTTTTTGGCGGTCATCATCGCCAACGAGGTCACCCAACGCGGCGAGTCCACCTGGTATGAAGGCCTGCAACTACTCGCCATCTACATCGTCCTCGGACTCACCTTCTTCTTCGTTTGACGCGCACGGATCCCTCCACAAATACCGCAGTGCTCCCGGGTATTGAGGACATGGGCACGGCAGGCCATCAATGCAGGGCAGCTCTCGCAAACCGCTTTTTTGCCGGCGCTCGTCGCGAGCCGCATTCCAATCAGCATTTCCTGACTCACCGGAATAACGGTCAGAAGAGTGTCAGGGATGCCAGACGCACTCCCTATGAGGCGTTGGCTGCATCGCTCAATCTTTCTTTTCAAGTCCGATGCGCGGGTAAACGGGCCGCCACATGGCGTCGTGGACCTGCTGGATCGGGTCGGACAGCTCGACTTGCGCCAGGCCTTCCTTGGCCGCGGCCGTGGCGACGGCGATTGCAACCGCTGCAGAGACTGCCCGCAGGTCAGTCATCGAGGGAAGCAGTGGCGCCCCGGGTGCGGACGCGTCGGAGATACGGGCGACGGCGTCGGCGGCGGCGGCGATCATTTGATCACTGATCCGGTGGGCCTTCGCGACGGTGACACCCAATCCGAGCCCGGGAAATATCAGGGCGTTGTTTGCCTGTGCGATCTGGTAGGTCCGACCGTTGTGAACGACCGGTGGGAAGGGGCTGCCGGTCGCTGTTAGGACACGGCCGTTGGTCCACGCGATTAGGTCCTCTGGTAACGCCTCACATTTGGAGGTCGGGTTTGACAGCGCCATGATGATCGGCCGATCGGTGTGGTCGGCCATGTCCTTGACGATGGCCTCGGTGAACGCGCCGGAGTGCGTGGAGGTGCCGATCAACATCGTGGGATGGGCGTGGGCTACCACTTCGGCCAGACCGATCTGTGCTGCGGCATCACCATGAGTCCAACTGCTGACCTCATCCCGCGACCGCGTGTAGGGCTCCTGAAAATCCAGCAAACCCGGGGTGTCGCCGAGCAACAACCCTTTGCTGGTTAATGGGTAGAACCTGCTCGTCGCCTCGGAAGGTGAGAGGCCGTCGCGGATCATCTGCTCACGCATCATGTCCGCAATGCCCAGCCCCGCCGTGCCGGCGCCATAGATCGCGACTCGTTGATCACGGATCCGCGATCCCGCGGCTCGCACCGCCGAGAACGCGGCCGCCAGCACCGTCGCGGCAGTACCCTGCATGTCGTCATTGAAGGTACAGACCTGATCGGAGTACTTGATCAGGATGCGCCGGGCATTGGTCGCACCGAAGTCCTCCCAGTGCAGCATCGCGTTCGGGAAAAGCTTGGTGACTGCGCTGACATATGCCTCGATGAGGTCGTCGTAGCGCTGGTCGCGAACACGGGAATGCCGCACACCCAGATACATCTCGTCGTTGAGCAATGTCAGATTGTCGGTGCCCATATCCAGCACGACTGGCAGCACCCGTCGTGGATGGATCCCGGCGGCCGCGGTGTACACGGCCAGTTTGCCGATGGCGATTTCGATTCCGCCGACGCCTTGATCCCCAATTCCCAGAATGCCTTCGGAGTCAGTGGCAACCAGCAGGTCCACGTCGTCCGGTCCCAGACCGGTGTTGCGCAAGGCAGACTCGACGCCCTCGGGTCGATCAACGGACAGGTAGACACCGCGGGGCCGGCGGAACTCATGACTGAACCGTTCGATCGCCAATCCCACCGTGGGCGTATACACCACCGGCAACATTTCGGAGATGTGCTCGGTCAGCATCCGGTAAAACAACACCTCGTTGCGGTCTCGAAGGTTCGCCAGGTACACCCACTTCCTCAGCGGGTTGGCCTGCTCGAGGTATTGGGCGTAGACCCGGCGCACCTGCCCTTCCAAAGTGGTCACCCCACTGGGCAGCAAACCGTCCAGACCAAGGGCCTGCCGCTCCTCAAGGGAAAACGCTGTCCCGCGGTTAATTGCGGGTAACGCCAGAACAGCGCTACCCCGGACATTGATCCGCGCCAGCACGCCACCTGGTTCGGATACCAGCTCATACGGTGCACTCGTCATATCACGGCTTTCCATCTCGGTGGTCATCCGCCAGATCGCGGCGGCTGAGGGTGTTTTCTCGTCCTGCGACAGCCAGTTGAGGGCTGGTCGTTGATATCGGCATCACGGTCTAGCCCTGTTCACCCGGGTTGATCTGATCCAGCTGCTGTCGCAGGCGCGGGGGTGGTGGCGGCCGTCACCGCACAACCCGCGATCTCAAGCAGGCGCCGCGCTCGGTCCGCGACGGGCAGATCAACGAACTCGCCGCTGGGAAGGGCAAAGCCGCCGCCGCTGGCCGCCTCGAACCCAGCAAGTACCTGTTGGGCCCACTGGATCTCGGCCTCGGTAGGGGTGAAAACCTCATGGAGGGTGTCCAGCTGACGCGGATGGATCGCCGACTTACCGAAAAAGCCCAACGAGCGGGCGAACTGGGCTTGGTCGCGAAGTCCGGCGGTGTCGTCGAGCAGCGGGAAGACGCTGTCGATGGGCGGCTCGATCCCCGCCGCGCGCGACGCCACAACCAGATGTGACCGCGCATAGAGGGTTTGCAGGTTCCCCCCGGAGGTGTTGAGGTCGCGCTGCAGGTCGACACCACCCATCGCCAGAAACCGAACACCGGGCACCGCGGCGATCTGCTGTGCCGCCAGCACACCGCGCGCGCTTTCGATAGCACAGATGATGGGCTTACCCGGCGCCCGTGCCGTCACCCACTCGACATCGCCCGCAGATTCGACCTTGGGGATCCGGATACCAAAAGCGCGATCCGCCACAGCGGCCAGATCCGCTTCACACCAAGCGGTTTGGGCGGCATTCACCCTGACCCATGCGGGATGGTCGAGCAGGGCCTCGGCGACCATCGCACGAGCCGTCACCTTCGCATCGGGCGGGACCGCATCCTCCAGGTCGAGCATCACCGCATCGGCACCGGCACCGAACACCCGGTTCAGAAGTTTCGCATTGTGACCCGGAGCGAACAAGTAACTACGGTCCATCAGATCACCCCGTTCTCGCGGAGCTCATCGAGCTTATCGCCGGAGATCCCCAACAACTCGTCGAGCACGTCGCCGGTGTCTTGGCCCAGGCGGCGTCCGCCATGACGGATCGAGCCGGGCGTGTTGCCCATCCTGAAGATCAAATTCTGCATTTTCAGCGGCCCCAGGTCGTCATCCTCGATGGTGGTGATCATGTCGCGGTCCTGAACATGCGGGTCATTCAAGAGTTGCTCGACGTCATAGACCGGGGCCAGCGCCGCGCCGGCGGCCTGGAATGCCGCCGAGACCTCCTCCATCGGCCGGGCACCGATCCATTCGGCGACCGGAGCGTCGATCATGTCCGCGTGCTTGACTCGCTCACCGGCGCGGGGAAACCAGGACTGCTCGGCGATGTCGGGCCGTCCGACCAGCTTCATGACTCGTTCGGCAACCGAGGTGGCACTCGCCGAGATCGCCACCCACCGGCCGTCGCTGGTGAGGTAGGCGTTGCGGGGGGCGTTGTTGCTCGATCGGTTGCCATGGCGTCCCGAGACCAGCCCGAGTTGGTCATAGACACTGGGGCCCGGACCCAGGATGCCCACCAGCGGCTCCAACAGCGACAAGTCAATGACCTGCCCGCCGCCCTTGGTCACGTCGCGGTGATACAACGCCAGCATCACCGCGTAGGCACCGGCCAACGCGGCGACCCCGTCGGCCAATCCAAACGGCGGCAACGTCGGGGGCCCGGTCTCCTCGCCGGTCTGATGCGCCAGGCCACTCATTGCCTCGGCCAGGGTGCCGAACGCTCGTCTGCTGGAGTACGGCCCTTTCTGCCCGAACCCCGTGACCCGCAGCACCACCAGTGCTGGATTGATGTTCTGCAATTCCTCGGGCCCCAGGCCCCACTTCTCCATCACTCCGGGACGGAAGTTCTCAATCACCACATCCGCCTGCGCGACCAGTCCGCGCAGAATGTCTTGGCCCTCTGGCTTACTGAAGTTCAGCGTGATGGTTCGCTTATTTCGAGAGATCACCTTCCACCACAAGCCGTGCCCGTCCTTGGACAATCCGTGCGTTCGCGCCGGGTCACCCCGGGGATGCTCCACCTTGATGACATCGGCTCCCCAGTCCCCCAGCAGCATGGCGGTGATCGGTGCCGCATAAACCGTACCCAGATCCAGTACCCGCAGCCCTGCCAACGGCCCCGGCCCGACTGGCTGCGCATCATCGTCAGAACCCGCGACATCCTCGGGAGTAATAGATCCGTCCGTATTCATTGCCATGCACTACTCACCTTCAGAAAAGAATTGGCGACCGCTACCGAATAATTTGAGATAAGACAATGGACCCGCCAAGACAGCTACAGCAGGCCATGACAGCACCGACACGGTTCCGTCGGTAAATCCGTGATCATCGCATCAGCCTCTCTGTTCTGCATGCCAGTCCTTCCGTAACAGATGTGGTCTGTGGATCAGTGACTTCACGCGACCTCCGAGCCAGCGGGTTTCGTGCTCCGTGTTTGATATCTGGCCGATGGACCTGAACTAGTCCGGCTTACACGTCGAGTCGGATGGCCAGGTTCTCGTCCAGCGCCGACAGGAAGCCCTCAGTGGTCAACCAGGGTCAGCCGGGGCCCAATGTCTTTGAACCGGCCGTCACAGACAGTAGATACGACTCTCCGGCATCTACTGTTCCTCCGGTTTGACGGCGAGCACTGGCTTGGGGCATTCCAGCAGTACTTGCCGGGCAACGCTGCCGAGCAGCAGCTTGCCCACCGGGCTGCGTTGCCGGACACCGACCACCAGCAGTTCGGCGTCGTCGTGTTCCATCGCCTTGAGCAGCTCCTCGGCGGCGTCGACCCCGACGGGCTGGGCGAGTTCGAACTGCACCCCGCACTCGTTGAGCCGCTCCTCGACGTCGTGCACCTCGTCGGACTGCGCGAAGCGGGGGTCGGCCAACGAATCACCGCGGGTGGCGTTGATGACCAGCAGATTCGTGTTGCGGCGGTTGGCCTCGGTGATCCCGTGTTCCAGGGCCGCGGTGCCGTATCGGTCTGCGGAGTATCCGACGACGATCATGCGCCCGCCTTTTCTGCGCGCTGCTCTTCTTCTCTGCTCCTCCAGGTCAGGGGGGTGGACGAGATCGGGTTCGGGGCGGTGGAACAGCCGCAGGATCAGCGGGGCGGCCAGCAGCACGACGATCAGGATGTAGCAGATGATCGCGACCGGCTCGGTGAACAGGCTGGCCCAGTCACCGCCGCCGAGCTGCAGGCTTTGGCGCAACTGCCGCTCGATGCGCGGGCCCAGGATGACCCCGATGATCAGCGGCAGCACCGGCAGCCCGAAGCGGCGCATCAGCAGCCCGAGCAGACCGAACACCAGCAGCAGCGCCAGATCCAGCGCATTGCACGTTCACCGCGAGCGCCCCCAGCGTGGCGAAGAACAGGATGCCCGCATACAGGAACGGCCGCGGGGTGCGCAGCAGCTTGGCCCACAGCGGCGCCAGCGGCAGGTTGAGCACCAGCAGCAGGAAGTTGCCGATGAACAGGCTGGCGATCAGCGTCCAGATCAGCAGCGGCTCCTTCTCGAACAGCGTGGGGCCGGGCTGAATCCCGTAGGACACGAACGCCGCCAGGATCACCGCCGCGGTGGCGTTGGTCGGCAACCCCAGCGACAGCATCGGCACCAGCGTGCCCGCCGCCGAGGCGTTGTTGGCCGCCTCCGGGCCGGCCACCCCCTCGATCGCGCCGTGGCCGAACTCCTCGGGGTGCTTGGAGAGCTTCTTCTCGGTGACATACGACAAAAACGTCGGCAGTTCGGCGCCGCCGGCGGGCAGCGCGCCGAACGGGAACCCGTAGGCGGTGCCGCGCAGCCACGGCTTCCACGACCGACCGAAGTCCTTGCGGCTCATCCACGGCCGGCCCACCGGAATGATCTCGGCCGGGCGGCGCCGCAGATGCGCGGCCACCCACAGCGCCTCGCCGAGCGCGAAGATCGCCACCGCGATCACCACGATGTCGATGCCGTCGGACAGCAGCGGCAGCCCGAAGGTGGCGCGCGGCTGCCCGGTCAGCGAGTCGATGCCGACGAGGCCGATCGCCAGCCCCAACAGCAGCGCGATCGCCCCGCGCAGCCGCGAGGAGCCCAGCACCGCGGTCACCATCACCAGCGCCAACAGCATGATCGCCAGGTAGGACGGGGCGCCCAGCGTGACCGCGAACCGCGAGATCGACGGCGCGAACGCCGCCAGCAGGGTGGTGCCGATGGCGCCCGCGACGAACGATCCGATCGCCGCGGTCGCCAAGGCCTGGGCCGCGCGGCCCGCCTTGGCCATCTTGTTGCCCTCGATCGCGGTGATCACCGAGGACGACTCACCCGGGGTGTTGAGCAGGATCGAGGTGGTCGACCCGCCGTACATGCCGCCGTAGAAGATGCCGGCGAACATGATGAACGCCGCGCTGGGGGGGACGTTGTAGGTGATCGGCAACAGCAGCGCCACCGTCATCGCCGGGCCGATACCGGGCAGCACCCCCACCGCGGTGCCCAGCAGCACACCGATCACGGCGTATAGCAGGTTCATCGGGGTGGCCGCCTCGGCGAAGCCCTGCAGCAGCCAGTTCAGATTGTCCATGTCACAAAATCCCGTCCAGAATGCCGGCGGGCAGCGGGATTCCGAGCCCAGAATAAAACGCGTAGAAACTGGCGACCGCCAGCACCACGCCGATAATGACGTTGAGAACGTATCGCTTGCTGCCCAGAATCGTTGCCGCCCCGGCGAACAACAGGGTCCCGGTGATCGCCCACCCCAGCGGCACCACCAACACGATCACCGCCACGAACAACCCCACCAGCAATCCCACGGTGCGCCAGTCGGCCGGCGTGCTGGTGTCGATGTCCTCGCCGCCCTCCTCCTCACCGGTCGAGCCGCGCGGAATCACGAGAGCCAAAATGATCGCCAGCACGATCAACCCGACACCGACGGCGATCGGGAACATCCGCGGCCCGACCGGATCCACCTTCGCGAAACCCGCCTCCAGCGACGTCGCGTCGTAGATCAGGAAACGCGCCGACCGCCACCAGCACCGCGCACACCAGGTACTGCGCCTTATCGACGGTCTTGGGGCTGGTCTTCTCGACCGGACGGTTCGGTTGTTCGTTAGTGGTGGTCATAGCAGCCCCAAATCGGTCAGGGTCGACGAGACCCGGTTGTCCTGGTCCTTGAGGAACTGCTCAAACGGTGCCCCGGTCTCAAACGCGTCGGTCCAGCCGTTTTTCACCAGCGCCTCCTTCCACTGCTGGGTGCCGTGCAACTCCTCGAGCACCTTCACCAGCGCCTGCCTGTCGTCATCGGAAATGCCGGCGGCGCCAGGATTCCGCGCCAGTTGGTGAAGGTCAGGTTGATCCCGGCCTCGGACAGCGTGGGCGCGTCAACGTCCTCCACCCGCTCGCTGCCCGACACCGCGAGCACGCGCAGCTGGCCCGACTCGATCTGGTCCACGAATTCGCCGAGACCCGAGGTGCCCACGGTGATCTTCTTACCGAGCAGCGCGGTCAGCAGATCACCGCCACCGTCATAGGAGACGAAGTTGACCTCTGCCGGGTCCACACCGGCGGCCTTGGCCGTTTCCATCGGAAACAGATGATCCGGCCCGCCCGGCGACGACCCGCCGCCGATCGTCACGCTGGCCGGATCGGCCTTCCACGCCGCGACGAAATCCTGCACCGTCTTGAACGGTGAATCGGCCGGGACCAGAATGCCTTCCTGCTCCTCGACCATCTTCGCCAGCGCCGTCGCATCCGACGCCCGGGCCTTCGAGCCGTTGGTGTAGGTGGCGCCAACCACGCCCAGCCCCATCATCATCATGAGGTCGCCGTTGCCCTTCTCGTTCATC
>CAVQSK010000021.1:0-102169 GCA_963715885.1 uncultured Actinomycetota bacterium | reverse complement strand
CGATCGAGTCCGGGTTGTCGACCCGCCAGCGCACCGGCTCATACGGGATCCCCAGCTCCCGGAAGATCTCGTCGAAGAACTCGTCGTCGAGCAGCAGTTGGTGGATGGTGCGCAGGAAATCACCCGACTCCGCACCCTGGATGATGCGGTGGTCGTAGGTGGACGTCAGCGTGATCAGCTTGCCGACGCCCAACTCGGAGATGCGTTCCTCACTGGCGCCCTGGAACTCCGCGGGATACTCCATCGCGCCCGCACCGACGATCGCGCCCTGCCCGCGCATCAACCGCGGCACCGAATGCACAGTGCCGATGGTGCCCGGATTCGTCAACGAGATCGTCACGCCGGAGAAGTCCTCGGCGGCCAGTTTGCCGTCCCGGGCGCGCCGCACGATGTCCTCATAGCCCGCGATGAACTGCCCGAACGACATGGCGTCGGCACGCTTTATACCTGCCACCACCAGCTGACGATTGCCGTCCTTGCCCTGCAGATCGATCGCCAGGCCCAGGTTGGTGTGCGCCGGCGTCACCGCGCTCGGCTTGCCATTCACCTCCGCGAAGTGCCGGTTCATGTTCGGGAACTTCTTGACCGCCTGCACGATCGCGTAACCGAGCAGGTGGGTGAACGAGATCTTGCCGCCGCGGGTGCGCTTGAGGTGGTTGTTGATGACGACCCGATTGTCGATCAACAGTTTCGCCGGAATGGCCCGCACACTGGTCGCGGTCGGCACCTCCAGCGACGCGTTCATGTTCTTGACCACAGCCGCGGCGGCGCCGCGCAACACCCGCACCTCGTCGCCTTCCCCGCGCCGGGCCGCCGCCTTCGGCTTGGTGGGTGTGTCCGCGTGGGCTTTTTGCTCCGTGGAGGCAGCCTTGCTTATCGGCCGGGTCTCGGCGGGCGCAGCGGGCTTGGCCGCTTGGGCCGGCTCCGGAGCGGGCTTCGGCTTTGGCGGTGCAGCCGGCTCGGCCGGTTCCCCATTGCCGGTCAATGCAGCGGTGTCGGTGACCGGTTCCGGGGAGTAGTCGACCAAGAATTCATGCCAGCTTGAATCGACCGAGGAGGGGTCTTCGCGGAACTTGCGGTACATCTCCTCGACCAACCACTCGTTCTGCCCGAACGGTGAAGTTGAACCACTCATCGCAGCTACTCGCCTCGATTCCTTCTGTCCGGCGAGCGCGTCGGACACCGCCCGCCACTTCCTCTAGCGGCCTGTCGGCGCCGCCTTTCGTGCTGCGTCCTCTACGGCTGTTACCCCGATTTCCGGACGACGCAGGGGGCCGGAATGCTGCTGCGATCCTTGTGAATTTTTGGACGGGCCTGTTGCGTGGACCACGTGGGGCTGGCGCTGTGGCCCGCGGCACCGCCGCTGTAGTGAACATTAATCTCAGAACAATATGCGAGACAAATTCCGAGACAACCCGGCCATTTCCGATTTCACGCGGACTCGAGCACTTGCTGATGCCTCCGCGCATCCAGGTCGCAGCGATGTCGGTCAGCTGAACACCTCCGGCCCCTCAGTTAGGGAGTTCGGCGGTTAACACGCCCGAAGTATTGCGCCGAGATTACGACAGCACTAGCAGCGGATTCTTCACGTATATGTAGCGTTGCTTAAGGCAGAAGGGGTACGCCCATGCTCGACGTTAGAAAGATGGTCCTGCGAGCCGAAGTCGTTCAGGCTGGTCCATAAACCGCCGCAGCAACCGCCCTCAACTACGCCCCATCAGCGGTCTCCCAGCAGTTACGCCAGCTCGAGACTGAAGTGGGACAACCCCTTCTGCAGCTATGAGGACGGCACCGACCGCTACCTCGGTGGAGGTGACGCCCAGCGCGAGTGCGCGTTGCACGAGTCGCGGGCCGAGCCTGAGGCGGTGGTCTCCGTAGCCCCACTCGCGTGAGCCGAACTGCCATGTTCCCAGACCGATGCGACGGACCCGTCCGATCCCGTCGACGTCGAGGTACTTCATTTATGCGACCGACATCAGCGATTCGGTGGCCGATGGAGCATTCTGCGCCCGGTACCGTGCGGTCGATGCGCGGCGCGATCTCGTCCCACTTGACGGCAACGGCTCCGTCGTCGACCTCCTGCGCTTCGCGCACTCGACGATCTTTGACCTTGCTGCCGACAAGCCTTCGCGACACGCTCGGTCGCGCTGTTTCCCCCGGCGTCCGGCGGGTTTTCGGTGGGCACCCGATGTTCCACCCGCGCGCACCAAAGGTGCACGTATTCGTGCCTGTGACCTGTGCGTTACCAGATTCACGGTGAGGTTAATGCAGGTGGGTTTCGGTACGGCGCAAATCTATGCGACACTGGCCGGCGTGACGGAGAAGACCGGATATCTGGAGTGTTGTCAGGCCTAAGCGCCGACCCCCGATCCGTCCTTCCTTCCTGGAGCTCGCATGGTTTCCGCACATTCTGCTGTGTTGCCGTCGTCTGTCGCGCCCGCCGTTTCCTCGCCCACCCGGCTGCGGCTGCCCGACCTGCTGCACGCCACCGACCGCGGCGCCGACGACGTGCTGTCCGGCCGCTATGACCACCTGCTGCCGCCGGGTGGTGTGCCGAAGGACGAACGCTGGTTCACACGGTTGCACGGCGACGACGAACTCGACATCTGGCTGATCAGCTGGGTGCCGGATCGCTCGACCGAACTGCACGACCACGGCGGCTCGCTGGGCGCGTTGACCGTGGTGTCCGGCACGTTGCGCGAAACCCGTTGGGACGGGGAGGCGTTGCGCCGCCGACGCCTGCGGTCAGGCGATCAAGCCGGCTTCCCGTTGGGATGGGTGCACGACGTCGTATGGGCGCCCGAACGGGATCTGACGACTCCGGTCACACCGACGCTGTCCGTGCACGCCTACTCACCGCCGTTGACGGCGATGTCGTACTACGAGGTGACGGAGCGAGACACACTGCGCCGCAAGCGCACCGAACTCACAGATGCGCCGGAGGGGTGACGCGATGAGCAGCCGTATCGACCGTGTGCTCGACGACGCCCGGGCCCGGCTGCGCCGACTGTCCGCGCTCGAAGTGCCCGCAGCGCTGGAGCGTGGCGCGCTGCTGGTGGACATCCGTCCGCAGGCCCAGCGCGACTGCGAAGGCGGCGTGCCGGCCGCGCTGGTGATCGAACGCAATGTGCTGGAGTGGCGTTGCGACCCGACCAGCGACGCTCGATTGCCGCAGGCCGTTGACGACGACGTGGAATGGGTCGTGCTGTGCTCTGAGGGCTACACCTCCAGTCTCGCCGCGGCGTCGCTGCTGGACCTCGGATTGCACCGTGCCACTGACGTTGTCGGCGGCTACCACGCGTTGAAGGCCGAAGGTGTATTGGTTTAGCCGCCGAGTCGATTACGGATGAACGTGACGTAGTCGGCGATGCGTGCGGCGGCCTGACCTCCATCCAGGTCGGGGTTGTAAATGACGACACTGGCTCCGAGACAGCCAGGCACACTGAGGCACGCAGTCGTAACGCTTTCCAACTGGCTCCACGTCACGCCACCGGGCTGTGGATAGTCGACGGCAGCAAGCGACGCGCTATCGAGCACGTCGAGATCGACGTGGCACCACCACCCAGCCGGCGCTGCCGCAGCTGCTCCCGCAACCGCATCGGCAGTCTCGGCGTAGGACGGTTCGGCAGCGAGTTGGGCGCCGCTGCGATAGTGCGCGACGCGGTCACTGATGCTGGGCTGGCCGGCGTCCGCCAGTTCGACTTGGTCGCGGGGTCCGAGCACGACGAGGTGCGCAGGACTAAGGCATGGCAGGTCTCGGCCCAATCCCTTTGGGCCACCGAATAACCCGAGGGCCAGCCCGATCTCACAGTCGGACGCCTCGCCGGTCGGCGTGATGCGAGGGTCCCAGGCGTCTTCGTGGCCATCGATGAATACCAGCCCGGCTTGGCCGCGATCCGCTGCCGCGACCAGCGGCGCCAGCAAGACCGAGCAATCTCCTGCCACGATGACGGGAACTTGCCCGTCGCGCCATGCCTGGCGCAGGCTCGCCGCGGTATCGGTCACAACCGACACCAGCGTGTCCTCGCTGAGCAGCCCGGAAGGGCCACGTTGCGGGGACAGTCCGCTGACTTCGATCCACGTGACCTCGACGGGTGGCGAGAGGCGGTGCTCGACGCCCGCGGAGTGGATCGCTTGCGGCATCCGTGCCACACCGGTGGGCACACCGGCGGCGTTGAAGGGCACGAAGATCAGGCGGGTCACGTTGTGAGTGACGTTAGGCGCTCTCGTCGTTACGCAGAAGCGGCCGCAATTTTTCGGTCTTCTCGGCCGTCCAGTCCGGCGGATCCAGGATGTCCGCCCACGCGTTGGCGACGTTCTGAACGTAGACGTGGCCGTGGCCGTCGGGCACCTCCACAGCCACCGCCATGTCCGCGGACACCTGCAGGAACGTCACCACCGGAATCCATTCCATTCGCGGCGACACGTCGTATCCGCGGGGCTCGTGCAGCCAGTCCGGCCTGGCGAACAGCAAATCCACGTTCCACCACGCGATCGGATCCGACGCGTGCTGCAGATACACCACTCGTGGTGTGCCCCAAGGGTCGTCGGGTCTATCGAAGTTCTCGGGCTGCGCGACGAACCGAACGTTCTCGCCCTTGTCGTAGATGGGCAGCCACATCGGCGAACCCTCGTCCCGGTTGCGGGTGAGGTCTTCCCAGATCGTGTTGTTGAAGGTGGGCCCGGAGAACAGTGCGCCGTCGGTGCGCGCGACGAGGTTGTTGAGTGCCAGGAACGGCGCCTCACCGCCGAACGAGCCCAAGCTCTCGCCGAACACCACCAGCCGCGGGCGCTGCGCCTCTGGCATCTCGCGGATCATCTCGTCGACAGCCTCGAACAACACCTGCCCGGCCTGCCGCGCGTTCTCCTTGTCCACCAGGAACGACAGCCAGCTGGGCAGGAACGAATACTGCATGCTCACGATTGCGGTGTCGCCGTTGTACATGTACTCCAGCGCCGAGGCTTCGGCCTCGTTGATCCAGCCGGTGCCGGTGGTGGTGGCCACGGCGACCACCGCGCGGTCCAGCCCGCCGGTACGCCGCAATTCCTGGGCCGCCCGCGCGGCGGTGGCCTTGATGCCGTCGGCGGAGTTCAGGCCGGCGTAGGTGCGGATCGGTTCGATGGCGGGCCTGCCGTTGAACTTCGTGAGCTCCTCGACCGTCGGCCCCGCCGCCATGAAGACGCGCCCCTGATGTCCGAGCGACTCCCAGCTGACCAGCGACTGCGGGCCGCCGGACCGCAGCGGCGACATCGGCGCCGGGAAATCGGGGTCGGTCTCGTCGTTGACCGCCTCGAAGGTGTTGTTGATCGTGCTCATGGCGAATCGGACGACGACACCGTTGAGCAGCGCGATGGTCAGCGCGAGCAGCAGCACGACCACGACCACGGCCGAAACCCGCGGCGGGGCAAAGCGATTGAGTTGACGCACCAGGAAGCGCACCAATTTGCCGACCAGCTGGCCGATTTCGACCAGGACGAACAACGTGACGATCGACAGGATGGCGGCCAAAGGATGATCCCAGAATCCGAGCCGGGGGACACCCATCAGGTCGCGGACGTCGTCCTGCCAGACGTGAAACCAGATGATCATCAGGATCTGCCCGATGATGCCTATGGCCCCCAGCGCGATCCACGCCCACCGCGGCGCGGGCGGGCTGGTGTCCTTCGAGCGCATGTAGCGCACCAGCCACACGGCGAACACGCCGAGGCCGTAACCGATCGCGCCGGCCGCGCCGCTGACGAGGCCTTGGAACAGCGGCCCGCGCGGTAGCAGCGACGGTGTCATCGACGACCACAGGAACATCAGGCCGACAGCGGTTCCGGTGAACGTGTAGTGCCGAAGCCACCACGGTCGCTTAGCCGTTTCCTCCCGCGGAGGCGCCTCGTCTGTCGTTTCCTCGGCGGTATCGGTCACGACCGAACTTTATCGGTGGCTGAAGTTCGGCGGACGTTTCTCGGTGAACGCGTTCATACCTTCGGTCTGGTCGTCGGTGGCGAACGCGGAGTGGAAGAGCCTGCGCTCGTAGAGCAATCCCTCGGCCAGTGTGGACTCGAAGGCGCGATTGACGGCCTCCTTGGCCATTCTCGACGCCGACAGCGACATCCCGGCGATGGACTTGGCGACGGCATTTGCCTCGTCGAGCAGCGTGTCGGCCGGCACGACGCGCGATACCAATCCGGCGCGTTCGGCTTCCTCGGCGTCCATGTTGCGGCCGGTCAGGATCAGATCCATCGCCTTTGCCTTGCCGATCGCACGGGTCAGCCGTTGCGAGCCGCCCATGCCGGGCAGCACACCGAGCTTGATCTCGGGTTGGCCGAACTTGGCGCTGTCGGCGGCGATCAGCAGATCGCACATCATCGCCAGCTCGCAGCCACCGCCCAGTGCGTAGCCGGCAACCGCGGCGATGGTCGGTGTGCGCGTCGCGGCGAACTTGCCCCATGCGGCGAAAAAGTCGGAGTAGAACACGTCGGCGAACGACAGCTCGGCCATTTCCTTGATGTCGGCGCCCGCGGCGAACGCCTTCTCGTTACCGGTGATGACGATCGCGCCGATGCCCGCGTCACCGTCGAATTCTGCTGCAGCCGTGGTGACTTCGTTCATCACCTGGCTGTTGAGCGCGTTGAGTGCCTTCGGCCGGTTCAGCGTAATGGTGCCGACTCGTTCTTCGCGGGTGACGAGGATGGTCTCGTAGCTCATGTGAACTCCAGTTCGCGATCGGCCGGCGCGAAGTAGGCCTCGACGTCGGCAGTGGTGACGGCCGCCAGGGATGCCGGCGACCACTTCGGATTGCGGTCTTTATCGATGACCTGGGCGCGGATGCCCTCCACCAGATCGGGCGAGCGCAGCGATCCGCATGACGTCCGATATTCCTGGCGCAGCACATCTTCCAGAGTCTCGAGTTTTGCGGCGCGGCGCACGGCTTCCAGCGCCACCGACACGGAGATGGGCGAGCGGGTGGCGATCAGATTGGCCGCGTCATTGGCGGGACCGGCGTCGTGGCCACGCAGCGCCGCGATGATGTCGGCAACGGTTTCGCCGGCGTAGCAGTGGTCGATCCAATCTCGTTGGGCCAGTAGCGGACTCGCCGGCGGATCGATCGCGTGTGCGGCCAGCGCGGCGTCGGTGCCGTCGTCGAGAATCGCGTTGGTGACGGCATCGAGGTTGGCGTGCGGGACGAAGTGGTCCGCGAAACCCAGGGCGATGGCGTCGGCGCCGGTGAACGGTGCGCCCGTCAGCGCGGCGTGCAGGCCCAGCAGCCCGGGGGCCCGCGAGAGGATGAGGGTGCCGCCGACGTCGGGGATGAAGCCGATTCCCACTTCGGGCATGGCCATTTTGGTGGTGTCGGTGACGACTCGGACACTGCCATGCGCGCCGACCCCGACGCCGCCGCCCATCACGATGCCGTCCATCAGCGCGATATAAGGCTTGGGATATCGGCCGATCTGGCCGTCCAAGAGGTACTCGTCGTACCAGAACTGGCGGGCCTCGACTCCGTCGGCGCGGGCGCTGTGATAGATCGCGACGATGTCGCCGCCCGCGCAAAGCCCGCGTTCGCCGGCGCCGGTCACCACGACCGCGTTGACCTCGTCGTCGGTCGCCCATTGCGCAAGCACCAGCGACAGGGCGTTGACCATGGGATGTGTCAGCGAATTGATGGCCTGGGGCCGGTTGAGCGTGATCAGGCCGACCCCCCGGTCGACAGTTACTAGGATGTCCTCGTTTTCTCCCACGATATGCAATGTAGATCGTCGCCCGTGGTGGGGCTGCCCCGGGTAAGGTTTTTTGTGAATGACCCGGGAAAACGGGAACCGAGGCCGGGTCGCCAGACGTTGAGTCAGTGTTCGTCAACAAGTCGAATAACAGCATCAGGAGAGGAACCGACGGTGCGGGAGTCCAGCAACCCGGTATTTCGTTCGCTGCCTAAGCAGCAGGGCGGATATGCGCAATTCGGTACCGGAGCCGCCGGCTACGGTGCGCAGGCAGTGCATGCCGACCCCTATGTGACCCAATACCCCGACCAGCAGCAGACCGGGGTGGCCCGGCCGCTGACCATCGATGACGTCGTCACCAAGACCGGCATCACGCTGGCCGTGCTGACCGGCCGTCGCGGTCGTCTCTTACTTCTTCGTCGCGCAGAACGTTGCGCTGGCCATGCCGTTGACCCTGATCGGCGCGATCGGCGGGCTGGTGCTCGTCCTCATCGCGATGTTCGGCCGTAAGCAGGACAATCCGGCGATTGTACTGAGCTACGCGGCGTTCGAGGGTCTGTTCGTCGGCGCCGTTTCGTTCCTCGTTCGCCAACTTGGTGTCCACTCGGCGGCCCGGCGATGATCTTCCAGGCCATCGTGGGCACGCTCGGCGTGTTCTTCGGCATGCTCGTCGTCTACAAGACCGGCGCCATCCGCGTGACGCCGAAGTTCACTCGTTTCATGGTCGGACGCCATCTTCGGCGTGATCGTGCTGAGTGCTCGTCAACATCTTGTTTGCCGTCTTCACGCGGGACCGCGCCCCTGACGCGACGGTGGCCCGCTGGCCATCGTCTTCTCTCTGCTCTGATCGGCCTTGCGGCGTTCAGCTTCCTGATCGACTTCGACTCGGCCGACCAGATGATCCGCGCCGGCGCGCCGGAGAAGGCCGCATGGGGCATCGCCCTTGGCCTTACCGTCACGCTGGTGTGGCTGTACCTCGAGATCCTGCGGCTGCTCAGTTACTTCAACAGCGAGTAGCAGCCCGACGAGAAAGCCCGGCACTACGGTGCCGGGCTTTTTCGTGCCAATGCGGGATTCATCCACAGGGTGCGGTCGTGGCGCTGCTTTCAGCGCATTGCCGTCAGCTCGCTGGGCGACAGTGTCGGCGTGGATGCGCCATTCATTGGAAGCGAGGCCCTGCGCGACGGCGTTGTCGCCAACAAGCACCAGCTGCGCACGCGCTTTCGGGCGCTCTATCCGGACGTCTATCTACCTGACGGCGTCTCGCCGACGTTGTCGCAGCGGACCACCGCAGCGTGGCTGTGGACGCGCCGTGGTGGGGTGGTCGCGGGTCTGGCAGCTGCGGCGATGCACGGCGCGCGGTGGATCGCCGATGACGTTCCGATCGAACTCATTTGGGCGAATCCGCGCCCGCCTAGAGGCATCGTGACGCGAAGGGACCGGTTGGGGCCTAAGGAGTGCCAGTTGATGGCCGGCTTACCTGTGACGACGCCCGAACGCACAGCCTTCGACGTGGGTCGCCTGATCGGCGGCGACCGGGCGGTTGCTCACCTCGACGCGCTGGGCAACGTGACCCGCTTCGACCGAATGGCCGTGGCCGAGCTGGCCCGCCGGCACAGTGGCTCGCCTGGCGTCCCTCATCTGCGGGCGGCTCTCGGCCTCCACGACGCAGGCGCGGAGTCGCCTCGCGAGACCTGGTTGCGATTGGTTCTCATTAGCGCCGGATTTCCGCGGCCGCAAACGCAGATACCCGTCTTCGATGACTTCGGCGATCCTCGCTATTTCCTCGATTTGGGCTGGGAGGACGTGTTGATCGCCGTCGAGTATGACGGAGACCACCACCGCGAACGAGTGCGCTTCGGAAGGGACATCGTGCGTTCGGAGTTCATCGCGTACCGCGGATGGACTCACATTCGAGTCGTCGCCGGAGCCCGTCCAGCCGACATCGTGAACCGCGTACGCCGGGCATGCAGGTGCGCTCAGAGCGCAGCCGAACCAGGAATTGCGATCTGAGCAAAGCATCTCGGCGGTAGCGACGGTTAGCTGAGCCGCTCCACGACCATCCGCGCGTGGGGCCGTCGCCCTTGCTGACTGTTGAGCCGTAGGGCAGTGTCACCGGCGTGATCTCGCGAGCGACAAAACCGCTGTTGATCGCCTCCTCGGCGCGGTTTTGGCTAGCACGCTAGCTCGCGGGCACCACGATGGGCGCGGGCACCCCGGTTGATCGTCGCCACAGCCGGCTGACGTTGCCCACCCGGGCTAGCAGCGAGCTGCCGTCTGCCGTCTGCGACTGCCATGGCAGATCCGGCAACGCCTCAAAGATGTTCTCGCCCAACGCATTACACAGCGCCGGTAACAACTGTTGTGCCGCAAGCTGATATCCGGCCGCCGACGGGTGGAACATGTCGTGGCTGAACAGCACTTGGGGTGCCTTTAGGAACTCCGGTGCGAGTAGATCGGAGAATGGCACGGGGATGCCGCCAGCCGCGCGCACTGCACCGGCTTGTGCCCTCGCAAGGCGCAATCCCAACGTGCGCGCCACCGTGCGCAGCGGCTGCGGGATCGCGGTGATCACGCCGAAATCCGGGCACGTGCCCACTACGACGACGGCGCCGCTATCCCGCAAGCGCCGGACCGCCCTGCCGAGTCGGCGGGCCGACTGCGGAATGCCGTTCACCGCGATGATGTCGTTTGCCCCGATCATGATTACCGCGGCGTCCGGCGCAGGCCCGGCCACGAACATGGCGTCGATCTGGCCCGCCAGTCCCTTCGACGTCGCACCGACGATGGCCTTCGTGCTCAACCGGATGCGCTTGCCGGACGCGGCGGCCAATCCGCGGGCGATCAGCACGCCAGGAACCTCGTCGGCGGATTGGCAGCCGTAGCCGGTGGCGGTGGAGTCGCCGAAGATCATCAGGTGCAGGTCGAACGGCACCCCGCGGTACCACCGCTCGACCGGCCCGCCGCCTCGGGTGTACACGCCATCGGCCCGCGGCGGCATGTCCCATGACTTGGGGATGACGCGACGAGCCTGGTCGGCTTGCACGCTCAGCAGATTACGGGCCCCGACGTAAGCGGAGCCCGTCGACGCGAGCGCGGCCGCAGCCGCCAGGACGATGGTCGACCGGCGCGGTGCACGTGTGCCCACGAAGACAGTCTAAGTGGGAATTGCCGGGTTCTCCCGCGTGGCAGATGGGTTCCACGATCACAGTGCGGTATCAACTCCGGTATCGATTTCGACTCATTAATTGTTGAACTGGCTATAGGGTGTCAAGCTAAGTTCGTTGAGTTTGCTCAGTAAACTTGGCGCCCCGGTACTACAACGGCGTAGGAAGTGGTTGCAATGACCGCACCGAGTAAGGTCTCCGGATCGCCTCGCGCTGGTATCAGCGCTGCTAGAACGCGCAAACTGCGCAAGTTTGCGGTCAGCGACGGCGCCCCCGTCGAAGTCGTTGAGGACGGTCCCAGCCTCGCTGGACGGCTCGCCGCGCTGGTTGCGCTGCTAACAATTAGGCCAACTCTGGCTATCGGCAGCTACGCTCCGCGGCTGCCGTGGCCCTGGGGACTGGCCGACTTCGTCTCACGCGTCGTGCGCCCGACCCTCGGCACCGTGCGCGCCACGATTTCTTTGCCGAACTGCACCGCGCAGCTGGTCCGGGCCCCTGGCGTCCTGCCCGCCGACGGCAAGCGCAGCGTCATCGTCTACATGCACGGCGGGGCATTCCTGACGTGTGGTACGCACACCCACGGCCGATTGGTGACGGCGCTGTCGCACTACGCCGACAGCCCGGTACTGGTCGTCAACTACCGGAGGATTCCCAAGCACTCCGTGGGTATGGCGCTGGACGACTGCTACGACGCCTACCAGTGGCTGCGTCTGAAGGGTTATGACCCGGACCAGATCGTGCTGGTCGGCGACTCCGCCGGTGGATACCTGGCGTTGGCGCTGGCCGAGCGCCTGCAGCACGAGGGCGAGGAAGCGCCCGCCGCGATGGTCACGCTGTCGCCGCTTTTCGAGATCGATAACGAAACCCGCGCCAATCACCCGAACATCCGCAGCGACGCGATGTTTCCGCCCAAGGCGTTCCAGGCGCTGGTGGAGCTCGTCGAGGGCGCGGCTGAGCGGAACATCGTCGACGGGAAGCCGGAAGCGATTTACGAGCCGCTCGACCACATCGAGCCCGGTCTGCCCCGCACACTGATCCACGTCTCCGGGTCTGAAGTCCTGGTGAGCGACGCCCGCAAGGCCGCGCATCTGCTGGCGGCCGCCGGGGTGCCCGTCGAGGTCCGGGTCTGGCCCGGTCAGATGCACGTGTTCCAGCTGGCCGCGCCCGCGGTTCCGGAGGCGAACCGGTCGTTGCGGCAGATCGGCGACTACATCCGAGAGGCCACCTGGTAGCTCGTCGCCGGGCCTGACACGATGGACTCATGCGGATCGCCCGGCACGTCAGTGAGCTCATCGGCAATACCCCTCTGGTACAGCTGAACTCGGTTGTTCCCGACGGCGCCGGCATGGTTGCGGCCAAGATCGAGTACCTCAACCCCGGCGGCAGCGCCAAGGACCGCATCGCCGTCAAGATGATCGACGCCGCCGAAGCCAGTGGTGAACTCAAACCCGGCGGCACCATCGTCGAGCCCACCTCCGGAAACACCGGCGTCGGGCTGGCCCTGGTGGCACAGCAGCGCGGCTACAAATGCATCTTCGTGTGCCCCGACAAGGTCAGCGAGGACAAGCAGAACGTGTTGCGCGCGTACGGCGCTGACGTCGTGGTGTGCCCGACGGCGGTGCCTCCTGACCATCCCGACAGTTACTACAGCGTCTCCAACCGACTGGTCGAAGAGATCGACGGCGCGTGGAAACCCGACCAGTACTCCAACCCGATGGGCCCGGAAAGCCACTACGAGACCACCGGGCCGGAGGTGTGGGCCGATACCGACGGCAAGGTCACGCATTTCGTCGCCGGTGTCGGCACCGGCGGGACGATCACCGGCGCGGGCCGCTACCTCCAAGAGGTCTCCGGCGGGAAGGTGCGCATCGTCGGCGTCGACCCCGAGGGGTCGGTGTACTCCGGCGGTACGGGACGGCCGTACCTGGTAGAGGGTGTCGGTGAGGACTTCTGGCCGTCGGCGTACGACCCGACGGTGCCCGACGAGATCATCGCGGTGTCCGACGCCGACTCCTTCGACATGACTCGGCGGCTGGCCCGCGAAGAGGCTCTGCTGGTGGGCGGGTCGTGTGGGATGGCCGTCGTCGCCGCGGTCAAGGTCGCCGAGCAGGCAGGGCCCGACTCCTTAGTCGTTGTACTGCTGCCTGACGGTGGAAGAGGTTACCTCTCAAAGGTTTTCAACGACGCGTGGATGTCGTCATACGGATTCCTGCGCAGCAGGCTCGACGGATCGGTGGAGGAGTCGACCGTCGGCGACGTGCTGCGGCGCAAGTCCGGCGCGCTGCCCGACCTGGTGCACACGCATCCGTCGGAAACTGTGCGCGACGCCGTCGGCATCCTGCGGGAGTACGGCGTGTCGCAGATGCCGGTCGTTGGCGCCGAGCCGCCGGTGATGGCCGGCGAAGTCGCCGGCAGCGTCTCCGAGCGCGAGCTGTTGTCCGCGGTGTTCGAGGGGCGGGCCAAGCTCGCCGACGCGGTGTCTCAGCACATGAGCCCGCCGCTACCCCTGATCGGCGCGGGCGAGTTGGTCAGCACCGCCGCCAAGGCACTGCGCGACTGCGACGCGGTGATGGTGGTCGAGGAGGGCAAGCCGGTCGGCGTGCTGACCCGCCACGACCTACTCGGTTTCCTGTCCGACGGCAGCACGCGGCGCTAGTAGCCCATAACGCGGCTTATGGGGCTGGCAAACAAATTCAGCGCGCTCGATCAAGATCCCGTCGAAATCCCTGCTGCGAGCCACTTCTCAGGTAGGGTAAGCACGCTGGTTCCCAGCTAACACACACTGGAAGGCGTTCATGACCGATCAACCGCCACAGCCCGCCGGGAACTATCCGCCTCCTCCTCCGCCGCCGGGTGGCGGTTACCCCCGCCTCCGCCGCCGGGTGGCGGTTACCCGCCGCGCCGCCGCCGGGTGGCGGTTACCCGCCGCCTCCTCCGCCGCAAGGTGGCGGTTACCCGCCGCCGCCGGGTGGTGGATATCAGCCGCCGCAGGTCGCCCTGGGCGGCTACGGCCCGCCGCCTCAGCTTCTGGGCCAGGCGTTGCCGCAAGAGGCCTACACGCCGTGGCTTACCCGCGTGTTCGCCTACCTCATCGACTACATCCCGTACGCGATCATCTTGGGCATCGGATGGGGTCTGCTGCTCGGCACGCAGGAGACGGCGTGCGTCACCGACAACTCGGAGTACGACCTCGGCGAGTTCTGCGCGACGGGCGCGTCGACAATCGGTCAGCTGTCTGTCGGCCTCGCGAGCATTGTCGCTTTCGCCTACCTGATCTGGAATCTCGGCTACCGGCAGGGCACAACGGGCTCGAGTATCGGCAAATCGATCATGAAGTTCAAGATTGTCAGCGAAAAGACTGGACAGCCAATCGGTTTCGGAATGTCAACTGTGCGCGAGCTTATCTACCTGGTGGCTGCCGCCATCTGCGGCATCGTTTGGCTCGTCGCCGTCCTTTTCCCGCTGTGGGATCCCAAGCGACAGACGTTGGTCGACAAGATCATCAGCACGATCGCGTTGCCGCTCTAGGCTCGAGGACTGGAGAGGTCACATGACGAATCAACCGCCCCCACCGCCGCAGGGCGGCTACCCACCCCCACCGCCGCAAGGCGGTTACCCACCGCCACCGCCGCAGGGTGGCTATCCGCCGCCGCCGCAGCATGGTGGCTATCCGCCACCGCCACCGTGGGCCGCGCAAGGCTATCCGCCGCCGCCGGCTGCGCCGGTCCCGGCGTTGCCGAAAGAGGCTTACACGCCGTGGATCACGCGCGTGCTGGCGTGGCTCGTCGATAACATTCCGGTGTTCATCGTGCTGGGCATCGCCTACGGCGTCGCCTTCGGCACCGCCGACAACCAGTGCACCAGCGACACATTGGGCTACGGGGTCTACTGCACGTCGAACTTCTCGGCGATCGGTGTGATCCTGCTCGGATTGGGGTACGTCGCAGCGCTTGCCTACGGGATCTGGAACTGGGGTTACCGCCAGGGAACGACCGGTTCGAGCATCGGCAAGTCGGTGATGAAGTTCAAAGTGGTCAGCGAAAAGACTTGGCAGCCAATCGGCTTCGGGATGTCGATCGTGCGTCAGATCGCCCACTTCGTCGACGCGGCAATTTGTTACATCGGGTTTTTCTTCCCGCTGTGGGATCCCAAGCGCCAGACGTTGGCCGACAAGATCATGACGACGGTCTGTGTGCCGCTGAACCCGCAGCCGCCGGGTCCGCCGTTGCAGTTCGATTCGCAACAGCTGCCACCACAGCATTAAAGCCGGATCATCGGAAGGCGCTGACACCTTTCAGCGCCTTCCGATGATCATTTTGTGCAGATGGATTCGAGCATGGACCTGTGGCACGCTCTCGGCCGACGCGTGACACAACCTCACATTCGTCGCAGCGATGCCATTGACAGGCGATCGTCGAGGTGGGCACGCTGGCGCCAGTCAATCAAGGCTGGAACGTGTCATGACTGCACCGCCGCCGCCTCCACCGGGTGGCTACCCGCCGCCGCAGGGATACCCGGGTTACCCGCCGCCGCCCCCACCGCCCGCTTGGAGGCTGCCGAAGGAGGCCTATACGCCGTGGTCCGCTCGTCTGCTGGCCTTCCTCATCGACTGGACGCCGATCTGGCTCGCCTTCGATCGTTCCGGTCATCGGCCTGCTGATCGCGGGCGATACGGAGTGCATCGACAGCATGTACGGCAGCGGCGGCGGTTACTGCTCCACGCCGGAATCGGACTTGTGGCTGTCCGTCCAAGCCCTCACGTTCCTGCTGGCCGCGGTCTACTTCTTCTGGAACTTCTGCTACCGGCAGGGCAAGACGGGACAGAGCATTGGCAAGTCGGCGATGAAGTTCAGGGTGATCAGCGAAAAGACCTGGCAACCGATCGGCTTCTGGCTGTCGCTGGTGCGCCAGATCGCCCACTATGTGGACCAACTCATCTGCTACATCGGCTATCTGTTTCCGCTGTGGGACGACAAGCGTCAGACGATCGCCGACAAGCTCATGAGCACAGTCTGCGTGCCGGTGAACCCGCAGCCACCTCCGGCACCACCTATGCAGTATTGATGAGGTTCATCGGAAGGCGCTGACGCCGGTCAGCGCCTCGCCGATGACCATCTGGTGCACTTCGGACGTGCCTTCGTAGGTCAGTACGGACTCGAGATTGTTGGCGTGCCGGATCACGGGGTACTCCAGCGTGATTCCGTTGGCCCCCAACAGGGTTCGGCATTGCCGGGCGATCTTGATCGCTTCGCGGACGTTGTTGAGCTTGCCGACGCTGATCTGCTCCGGCCGGATCCGGCCGTCATCCTTGAGTCGGCCGAGGTGTAACGCCAGCAGCTGTGCCTTGCCCAGTTCGACGGCCATGTCGGCGAGTTTGGCTTGCGTCAGTTGGTATCCCGCCAGCGGCTTGTCGAATACCTCGCGGGTGCCGACGTAGTCCAGTGCGGTCTGCAGGCAATCCCGCGCGGCGCCGACGCTGCCGAACACGATGCCGAACCGGGCCTCCGACAGGCAGGCCAGCGGACCCGACAACCCACGCGCGTCGGGTAATTGGGCGTCGGCGGGCAGCCGGACGTCGTCGAGGCTCAACTCCGAGGTGACCGACGCCCGCAGCGACATCTTGTGTTTCATGTCGCGCGCGCTGAAGCCCGGCGTGCCGGCAGGCACGACGAACCCGACGATGCCTTCCTCGGAGCGGGCCCAGACGACCGCGACGTCGGCGACCGTGCCGTTGGTGATCCACATCTTCGAGCCGTTGAGGACCCAGTCCGACCCGTCGCGGCGGGCCGTCGTGCGCATGCCGGAGGGGTTGGAGCCGAAGTCCGGCTCGGTGAGCCCGAAGCAGCCGATGACGTCGCCGGTGGCCATCGCGGGCAACCACTGCTTGCGCTGCTCCTCGCTGCCCCACCGGTAGATCCCGAACATCGCCAGCGAACCCTGCACCGACACCAGGCTGCGCAGACCGCTGTCGACGGCCTCGAGCTCCTGGCATACGAGGCCGTAGGCGGTGGCGGTCGAGCCCCCGCAGCCGTACCCCTTCAGGTGCATGCCCAGCAGCCCGAGCTTGCCCAGGTCGGAGGCCAACTCGCGGACCGGCACCTCACCGGCCTCGAACCAGTCGGCGATATGCGGCCGCAACCGCTGCTCGCCGAACCGGCGCACGGTCTGGCGAAGCTCGATGTCTTCGGGGGTCAGCAACAAGTCGACGTCGAGCAGGTCTTCGATCCGGGCGGTAGCACTCATGGTCCATGTCTACACCGGCGCGCCGCCGAAATCCGCATCGTTAGGCTGATCGGTGATGAGTGAACAAAACAGGTGGCAGGGCTTGGCCACTAAGGCCATCCACGCGGGGTTCCGACCCGACCCGGGCACCGGTGCGGTCAACGCCCCGATCTATGCGAGCTCGACGTTCGCGCAGGACGGTGTCGGGGGGCTGCGCGGCGGATACGAATACGCGCGCACCGGCAATCCGACCCGCGCGGCGCTGGAGGCGTCGCTGGCCGCGGTGGAGGAGGCCGCGTACGGACGGGCATTCAGCTCGGGCATGGCAGCCACCGATTGCGCACTGCGCGCGCTGCTCCGGCCGGGTGACCACGTCGTCATCCCGGACGACGCCTACGGTGGCACCTTCCGGCTCATCGACAAGGTGTTCACCCACTGGGGCATCGACTACACAGCCGTCGCGCTGTCCGACCTCGACGCGGTGCGCGAGGCGATCACCCCTAGGACCAGGTTGATCTGGGTGGAGACGCCCACCAACCCATTGCTGTCCATCGCCGACATCGGCGCGATAGCACAACTTGCGGCGACGTCGAGCATGAAGGTGTTGGTGGACAACACGTTTGCGTCGCCGGCGCTGCAGCAGCCACTGTTGCTCGGTGCCGACATCGTGCTGCACTCCACCACCAAGTACATCGGCGGGCACTCGGATGTGATCGGCGGTGCGCTGCTCACCAACGACGAAGAACTCGACGTGGCATTCGCATTCCTGCAGAACGGTGCCGGTGCGGTGCCCAGCCCGTTCGACGCGTATCTGACGATGCGGGGCCTCAAGACTCTGGTGCTGCGCATGCAGCGTCACAGCGACAACGCCGCCCTTGTTGCCGAATTCCTCGACGGGCATCCCGCGATCGAGACTGTGCTGTACCCGGGCCTGCCGAGCCACCCCGGCCACGAAGTCGCCGTCAAGCAGATGAGTGGTTTCGGCGGCATGGTTTCGGTCCGGCTGCGCGGCGGTCCCGAGGCGGCGCGCAAGTTCTGTGCCGGCACAGAAGTTTTCATCCTCGCCGAGTCGCTCGGCGGGGTGGAGTCGCTGATCGAGCACCCCGGAGCGATGACGCACGCGTCGACCGCGGGCTCGCAATTGGAGGTGCCCGGCGACCTTGTCCGCCTGTCGGTGGGCATCGAGGACATCGCCGATCTGCTCGCCGATCTGGAGCAGGCGCTAGCCTAGGGCCGCCCGCAAGGCGGACGCGGTGACCGCAAGGTTCACCTCCGGCAACGCCGTCGGATATTCGTCAACCCAACTGCCGCTGGCGATTTCGCCCGCCCTGGCGTGCACCCACCGCCAGCCGCGATCGTTGAGGCTCAGCAGCGCGCCGAGGCCGTCGACGGCGTGCAACAACGAGATGATCGCCGCGGTCGACGGGGTGGGCGGCCTGCGGTCGAACAGTGCCGACAACAGCGCCGAGCGGGCCTGGCCCACCCTGTCGCGGTTCGTAAGCGGCCATGCGTAGGAATGGCTGAACCGCTTGGACTGCAACCGAATCCGCCGGATCTGACCGGTCCGCTCGAGGTGCTGGGTGAGGATGTCCTCGGTGTGCTTGGACAGCCTCCTCACCGCCGTGACTGGACGCAGCGGCCGTCGCTGTAGAAGTTGGAACGCCGGCTCGACAACAGGATCCATCGGGCAGGGGACGGCAAGTGCCACCAACCGACCAGGCTCGACCGAATCACCCGCCATCGCAGGCCGAATCCGGCAGGCGTGCGCCAAGTCCAACAGCACCGCGCCGGACAGCACGCGTTCGCGGCGGGGACGGTCAAGGCCGGGCTGAGCGGACGCGTTGTCCAGCAGCAGCAGTAACAAGTCCTCGGCGATCTGCGCCATACGCGGACAATAATGCGCTGGCGCTTACCGGGCTCGTCAGGAGTGGTACGGCTCGGCTTTGACCAGCGTCACCTTGACGGTGTTGCCGTTGGGCACCGTGTATGTGCGGGTCTCGCCTTCCTTGGCGTCGAGCAGGGCGCCGCCCAGCGGGGAGTTCGGTGAGTACACCTCGAGCTTGCCGTCGCTGACGCCCTCCTGCCGAGTGGCGATCAGGAACGTCTCCTTGTCGGACTTGTCGTCGCCGTAGAAGACGGTCACCACCGAACCGGGCAGTGCGACGCCGGACTGCTTGGGCGCCTCGCCCACCTTGGCGTTGTTCAGCAGCTCCTGCAGCTGACGGATGCGGGCCTCCTGCTGGCCCTGCTCCTCGCGGGCGGCGTGGTAGCCACCGTTCTCCCGCAAGTCGCCTTCCTCGCGGCGGTCGTTGATCTCGGCAGCGATGACCGGCCGGTTGGCAATCAGCTGATCGAGCTCGGCCTTGAGCCGGTCGTACGCCTCCTGGGTCAGCCAAGTGACCTGCATGTCGGTCATGTCATCGCGCTCCTTCGTCGTTGCTCTCGCGCTTTTCGCGTAAGAAGTCTCTTGTCACGGCGCCGGGAGCATCTACGTGTACTGCCGCTTTCGCAGGCGCGTCATCCGCGCACTAAAAGCAGCAATACACGGTCCCAGCAGGAACCGTGTATCGAGACATGATAGCACTGCGGGGACAACGATTTTTTACGCATTCGCTGTTCGGCGTTTGTTGCCTGGATGCCTCGATGTGGTTTAGGAGGCCACCAGGTACGGCGGCACGTCGGTTCCGCAGCCGTAGACGTCGCCGACGACAGGCGGGCCGCTCGCCTTGACGATCGTGGTCACCTGCACCGTTGCCTGCGCGGACGGACTTACCAGCACCTCACGGCGACCGGTTTCGCTGCCGTCGATCGACCTGGCCCGCACGATGCACACCACCGGCCGAGATGGGTCGTCACGGGTGACGCTGATCGTCACCTCGACGGTCTCGTCGTCGACGATCCGGTATCCGCCCAGCTCACCCTTTACGTCACCGGTGCCGAACCGCTGCGACGCAAGCACCGCGATTGCAACCCCGGCCACGAGCACCAGGACGGTCAGACCGATGGCGATCCCGCGGCGGTGGCGACGCGACAGCGGCTGCCGCCCGTAGCGGGCGGCGGGACGCTCGATCATGGTCGTTTTGCATGCCCGTCGGTCGGAGAGTTCTACAGACTGGAACTATAGGGCTACCCGAACGGTTGAAACGTCTCGAGAATGTCCACACCAGGTGAGCAGGTGAGAGGGAACAGGTTGAGCGAACTGCGGTTGATGGCGGTGCATGCCCACCCGGACGACGAGTCCAGCAAGGGTGCCGCCACCACGGCGCGCTACGCCGACGAGGGCGTTCGGGTTCTCGTCGTGACGCTGACCGGTGGCGAGCGCGGCGATATCCTCAACCCGGCGATGGACCTGCCCGAGGTGCACGGCCGGATGGCCGAGATCCGCCGCGACGAGATGGCCAAGGCCGCCGAGATCCTCGGTGTCGAACACCACTGGCTTGGATTCGTCGACTCGGGACTGCCCGAGGGTGATCCCTCGCCACCGTTGCCGGACGGCTGTCTCGGGGTGGTGCCGCTGGAGGAACCCATCGAGGCGCTGGTGCGCGTGGTCCGCAAGTTCAAGCCGCACGTGATGACCACATACGACGAGAACGGTGGCTACCCGCATCCTGACCACATCCGCTGCCATCAGGTTTCGGTGGCCGCCTATGAGGCCGCCGGGGACCATCGACTGTTCCCCGACACCGGCGAGCCGTGGGATGTGCAGAAGTTGTACTACAACCACGGCTTCCTGCGCATGCGCATGCAGCTGTTGCAGGAGGAGTTCGCCAAGCACGGCCAGCAGGGCCCGTTCGAAAAATGGCTCAAGCACTGGGATCCCGAGCACGACCCGTTCGCCAATCGGGTGACCACCCGCGTCGAGTGTGCCAAGTACTTCGCCCAGCGCGACGACGCCCTGCGCGCGCACGCCACCCAGATCGACCCGGCGGGCGACTTTTTCCACGCGCCGATCGAATGGCAGCAACGGCTATGGCCGACAGAGGAATTCGAGCTGGCCCGCTCGCGGGTGCCGGCGGCGCTGCCGGAGACCGATCTGTTCACCGGAATCGAGACCGACAAGTGAACGACACGCTCATGCTTGTCGTCGGCTTGCTTGCCGACGATCAGCAGCCCCGCGACACCGGCCCGGATTTCGGAAAGGCCAGCCCCTTCGGACTGTTGATCGTCGTGCTGCTGATGCTCGGCACGTTCTTTCTGATCTGGTCGATGAACCGGCACCTGCGCAAGTTGCCGAAGTCGTTCGACCGGGATCACCCCGGGCAGGACCAGGCCGCCGACGACGGAACCGTCGGCATCGAGGGCGACGCCGACACCGGAGGTACGCCGCGTGAGCCCGGCGGTTAACACTCTTTCCGAGGCCACCAGCCCGTATCTGCGCCAGCACGCCGACAACCCGGTGCACTGGCAGCAGTGGTCGCCGGAGGCGCTGGCCGAGGCGGCGTCGCGGGACGTGCCCATCCTGTTGTCGATCGGGTACGCGGCCTGCCACTGGTGCCATGTGATGGCCCACGAGTCGTTCGAGGACGAGCGCGTCGCTGCGGCGATGAACGAGGGGTTCGTCAACATCAAGGTGGACCGCGAGGAGCGGCCGGATCTGGATGCGGTCTACATGAACGCCACCGTCGCGTTGACCGGCCAGGGCGGCTGGCCGATGACCTGCTTCCTCACCCCCGACGGCCGGCCGTTCTTCTGCGGCACGTACTACCCGAAGCCGAATTTCCTGCACCTGCTTGCGGCCGTCGGGGAGACCTGGCGCACACGCCGCGACGAGGTCGAACAGGCCTCCGATCGCATCGCCGACGAGCTGCGGTCAATGGCGTCGGGATTTTCCGGCGGCGGGCCGCCGGTGCAGCCGGCGCTGTGCGACCATGCCGTGGCCGCGGTGCTGCAGGACGAGGATCCTGAGCGCGGCGGGTTCGGTGGTGCACCGAAATTCCCTCCGTCGGCGCTGCTGGAGGCGCTACTGCGCAGCCACGAACGCACCGGCGACATACTGCCGCTGGAAACAGTCGAACGGGCCTGCACCGCGATGGCCCGCGGCGGCATCTACGACCAGCTGGCCGGCGGGTTCGCCCGCTACAGCGTCGACGCGTCCTGGGTGGTGCCGCATTTCGAGAAGATGCTCTACGACAACGCGCTGCTGCTGCGGGTGTATGCGCACTGGGCTCGTCGCACTTCAAACCCGTTGGCGCGCACCGTCGCCGGCGACACCGCGCGGTTCATGCTCGACGCGCTGGGCGCCGACGGCATGCTCGCCTCGTCACTTGACGCCGACACCGACGGTCGTGAAGGCCTGACATACGTGTGGACACCCGCGCAGCTGCGCGAGGTACTGGGCGACGACGACGGGCATTGGGCCGCTTCGGTTTTCAATGTTACCGACGTCGGAACATTCGAACACGGCAGCTCCGTGTTGCAGTTGCCGGCCGACCCCGACGACGCCGAGCGGTTCGACCGGGTTCGGACCGCGCTGCTCGCCGCTCGGCTGACCCGTCCGCAGCCTGGTCGCGACGACAAGGTCGTCACGGCGTGGAACGGGCTGGCGATCACCGCGCTCGCCGAGGCCGGTATCGCCCTCAGGCGACCCGAATTCCTCGATGCCGCAACGCAATGCGCCCGCGGCATGTTGGACCTGCATGTCGTGGGCGGCCGGTTGCGGCGGGCCAGCCTTAGCGGCCGGGTCGGCGACAGCGCGGCCATCCTCGAGGACCACGCGACATTGGCTACCGGCTTGCTGACGCTGCATCAGTTGACCGGCGAGACGTCCTGGCTGGATGCGGCGACGTCACTGCTCGACATCGCGCTGGACCATTTCGCCGATCCGGAGAAACCCGGCCGCTGGTACGACAGCGCCGACGACGCCGAGCGGCTGATGATGCGGCCGGCCGACCCGCTCGACGGCGCCACCCCGTCGGGGGCGTCGTCGATCGCCGAGGCCCTGCAGCTCGCCGCCCATCTGGTGCCCGCGGACCGTGCGGACCGCTACGCGGAAGCGGCCGACAGCACGCTGGCCAGCGCATCTCCCATCCTGGGCCGGCTGCCGCGCTCTGGCGGACACTGGCTGGCCGTCGCCGAGGCCGCCGTGCGCGGGCCCATCCAGATCGCGGTCGCCTGCGACCCTGCGCGATCCGAACTGCTGGCGGCTGCCCGCACGATGGCGCCGGGCGGAGCCGTTGTTGTCGGTGGTACGGCGAACTCCGCAGAACTGCTGCGAGGCCGCGACCGGGTCGACAACGCCGACGCCGCCTATGTCTGCCGCGGCCGGGTGTGCGACCTGCCGGTCACGACCGCCGAGGGACTCGCTGCCGCGCTCGGTGTCGCCATGTAGCGTGCGGCGCATGAGTTCGTTGGATCGGCCACGGGGGCCCGCGGCCGAGCAGATCGTGCAGACCGTCAACCGCTACCTAGAACTTGTCGGCAACGGGCAGGCCGACGACATCGCCGAGCTGTACTCCGACGACGCGACCGTCGAGGATCCCGTCGGCGGAGAGGTGCACATCGGTCGCGCGGCGATCCGCGGCTTCTACAGCAGCGTCGAAAATGTGAAGGCACAAACCGAAGTCCTGACACTGCGTGCCCTCGGCAGCGAGGCGGCGTTCCACTGGACGCTCTCAATCGATTTCGGCGACAATGGGATGCGAATCGACATCATCTCGGTGATGACCTTCGATGACCAAGGCAAGATCGCGTCGATGAAGGCCTATTGGGGCCCGGAGAACGTCACCCAGCTCTAGGCGGTTTGTGGAGCCTCAGCTGCGCTGAGCGCGCGGTTCACGCTCCACAATCGCGACTAGAAGACCGCGAACCACATGGCGATGTAGTGGCAGATCGCTGCCACCGCCGTGCAGGCGTGGAAGAACTCGTGGTGGCCGAACGTCGTCGGCCACGGGTTCGGCCACTTGAGCCCGTAGAGCACGCCGCCGATGCTGTACAGCGCGCCTCCGACGATCAGCAGCACCAACGCCGCCACCCCGGCGCCATGCATGATCGGCACCACGAACCACGCCGCGACCCACCCCAGAAGCAGATACAGCGGCACCCCCACCCAGCGCGGTGCCGACGGCCAGAACATCTTGAGCAGCACCCCGGCGATCGCCCCGGCCCATACGATCCAGAACAGCACCATGCCCTTTTCGGACGGCAATGCCAGCAGGGCGAACGGCGTGTAGCTGCCGGCGATGAACACGAAGATCATCGAGTGGTCGGCGCGCTTCATCCACTTGCGGGCCGTCTGTGACTTCCAGTGCACGCGGTGGTAGGTGCCGCTGACCGCGAACATCGCCACGATCGTCAACGTGTAGATCAGCGTCGCGATGCCTGCACGTGTCGATTGCAACGACCACGACACCGAGACCAGGGTCGCGCCGGCGATGAAAGCCACGACAGCCGCGTAGACGTGGATCCAGCCGCGGGCCCGGGGTTTGCCGATGAACTGGGCGACGCCGTCGACGACGGCTTCGGGGAAGTCCTCGGCATATGTCTGCGGCGGCTGCTGCTGAGCCTCGTCGGCGCCGACCTGAACCATGTCACCTCCGTCAATGCCATGGGGGTTCTCGAACGTCACAGTAGTCTGGATCCTCGTGGACATCATTCCCCCGCGTCTCAAGGAACCGGCATATCGGCTCTACGAGATGCGGTTGCGCCAGGAACTGGCGCGGTCCAAATCCCAACTGCCCCGGCACATCGCGGTGTTGTGTGACGGTAACCGCCGGTGGGCGCGTGATGCTGGTCACGATGACGTCAGCTACGGCTACCGGATGGGTGCCCGCAAAATCGCAGAGATGCTGCGCTGGTGCCAGGAAACCGGCGTCGAGATGGCCACCGTCTACCTGCTCTCCACCGAGAACCTGCAGCGCGACGTGGACGAACTGTCGACACTGATCGAAATCATCACCGACGTCGTCGAGGAGATCTGCGCACCCGCCAACCGGTGGAGCGTGCGCGCGGTTGGCGACCTCGAGCTGATCGGCGAGGAGCCGGCCAGACGGCTGCGCGAGGCCGTCGAGTCGACCAACGGCAACGGCAGCGGCTTTCATGTCAACCTTGCGGTCGGATACGGCGGCCGCCAGGAGATCGTCGACGCCGTGCGGGGCCTGCTTGGCAAGGAACTGGCCGACGGCGCGACCGGCGACCAGCTGATCGAGGCCGTCACGATCGACGCCATCTCGGAGAACCTCTACACCTCCGGGCAGCCCGACCCCGACCTGGTGATCCGCACATCGGGGGAGCAGCGTCTGTCCGGCTTCCTGCTGTGGCAGAGCGCCTACTCGGAGATGTGGTTCACGGAGGCCTACTGGCCGGCGTTCCGGCGAGTGGACTTCCTGCGTGCCCTGCGCGATTACACTGCGCGCCACCGCCGCTACGGCATGTAATTCCGGCGGCGTCGCATGCCACACTTGAGTCATGGCTGCGCTGTCAGCGGTGGTCTTCTCGCTCAGCTGGTGGTTGGGTCTCTATCTGCTGGCCCGTGATCCGCGCAAACCCGTCTTGGTGCTGGCTTCGATCGGCCTGACGAGTTTCGCGTCGGTGGTGGCGCTGGATGCCGTGAGGATAGAAAACGGTTCCGACATTCTCAGCCGCATCGAGATCTATCTCGTCGCCGTGCCGGGCATCGCGTGGTTCGCAGTGCTCGTCGAGCTGTCCCGGCCCTCAGACACCTGGCGCAGCCGGGCCGGCGAACTCATGCTCGTGGCCGGTGTCGCCGCGGTCGCGTTCGTCGGAGCGGCGATGGCCGGCAGCGTCGACGGGCCCCTGCGGCTGGGCCACTGGGTGATGTTCGCGGCGATCTCGCTGTCTTCCCTCGGCGCGATGGTCAACGCGGTAGTGAGGCGGTCCCAGCCCGGGCCGGTGGCGAGTTTCGTGGTGATCGCCACGCTGTTCTTCGCGCTGGGCAATGCCATCCTGGTCATCCCGCTGGGTCTGGTGCCGAGCTGGCTGGCGTTGGCGTCCACCGGATTCGACGTCGCGCTGCTGGGCGTCGCGGTCGCCATCGGGGATGCGTTCGACGAAGGACAGGCCCTTCGCGCCGACATGCTGCGCTCGTTTACGGCGACGGCCGTGGTGGCGCTGCTGTTCGGCGGGCAGGCGTTGATCGGGCTGGCCGTGACGGGTCAGCAGACCGCGTTGACGGTGCTGCTGTTCACAAGCTTGGGCATCGCCGTCGCGATCAACGTGCTGGCCGACCCGCTGGCCGGCCTGCTCGACCGGGTGGCATTCTCCCGCTCGCCTGTACTGCGCGCCGACCGGGCCGCGCTTCGTCGCACCGAGGCGGCGTTGCCGCTGCGGTCGGCCAGCCCGCTCGACGGCGTCGACGAGGACACGTTCGCCCGCCTCACCCGCCGCGCGCTCGGCCACTACGGCGACCTGTCCAAACTCGTCGCCAGCCCGCTGACCGCGCTGCCGCTCATCGACGAGAGGCTGGCCGCCCGTGGCGCGCCAGACCAGCCGCTGGAGCGGGCAAACGAACTCAAAGCGCTACTGGCCGATCGCATTGCGCGCCTGAAGCCCCGCGACGGCGGCGACTTCGGCACCACCGAGCAGTGGCGCTACTACAACTCGCTGTACTTCCCGTACGTGGTCGGTGTGCGCGCGTACGCGCAGAACGCCACCGCCGCGGGGCTCGACCCCGTCGCTCGCCAGGCCTGGCAGTGGTTCGTCACCGAGGTGCCGCAGCGATCGCTGCACAACTGGCAGAACGCGGCGGCGCGGCTGATCGCCGCCGACCTGCGCGGCCAGCTGGTCGCCGCGCAAGACTAGTTTCACCGCCCTGACCTGCGGTTGGCAGTAGCTGGCAGCGCCTGGCGTCGATCTGGCAGTTCCGTCTGTGCAGCATCTTCTCCTATGACCGCCATCATCAATCGGCCCGTCACCGAAGCACCCGACAATGTTGTCGCCGGCGCGGCTCCGACGGACTCACTCCTGCGTTTCGCCTTGCGCGCCGACGCCACCCTGTGCAGTGCGCTCGGCCTTCTCGTCGCGATGGCCGCCGACCCGCTGTCGCGGCTGTCCGGTCTCTCGTCCACCTCCGAATGGATCGGCGGCGCGGCGTTGGTCGCCTACGGCGTGCTGCTGTACACGCTCGCTGGCGTCGCCCACGTCCGGCGCGTCGGCATCGGCGTGCTGGCCGGAAACATCGCCTTCGCGGTTCTGGTCGCCGTCGTACTCGTGGCGGGCTGGCTGCCGCTGACCAAGCTCGGTGTCGTCGCGACGATCACGTTCACGGCCGTCTCGCTGGCCTTCGCCTACGCCCAGTACCTCGGAGTGCGCCGCCTGGCGTGACTCCCTCATGACTGGTCCGGAGTCGCCGTCGTCAGAGGTTGCGGCGTCGACTCCGGCACCGGTCGCCGGAAAAAACCCGCCAAGAAAGGAACACCATGACCGCCATCTCGACCCGACTGAACACCTCGACCGATTCGCTGCTGCGCTTCGCGATGCGCGCCGACGCCATCCTGACCGGTCTTGCCGGTATCGCCGCCGTCCCGCTCGCGGGCTGGCTGTCGGAGTTGTCGGGGACGACTCTGGCTTTCGAGTACTCGATGAGCGCCTTCTTCATCGCTTACGGCATCGTCGTCTTCGGTCTGGCAGCGCTGCCGTCGGTCCGAATCCCAGGTATCGCCGTCATCATCGCCAACCTGGCATACACGGTTGCGGCCGTGGTTCTTGTGCTGGCCGACTGGATGCCGCTGACCACGACCGGTGTGGTGCTGACGCTGGCCACCGGCGTTTACACCGCTGTGTTCGCTGAGCTGCAATTCCAGGGCCTGCGCCGCATGAAGGCGTAAGTCGTTGTCGCTCAGGCCCGCTCGGCGATGTCGGGCGGGCTTAGAGCTTGCGCAACCGCAGCCGGTTGATGGAGTGGTCGGCGTCCTTGCGCAACACCAGCGTGGCCCGCGGCCGCGTCGGCAGGATGTTCTCGATCAGGTTGGGACGGTTGATGGAATGCCAGATGTCACGGGCAGCGAAGACCGCCTGGTCGTCGGTGAGCGTTGCGTAGTGGTGGAAGTGGGACGCCGGATCGGCGAACGCGGTGGAGCGAAGGCCGAGAAACCGTGTGACGTACCATTGTTCGATGTCTTCGATGCGCGCGTCGACGTACACCGAGAAGTCGAACAGGTCCGAGACCATCAGCGTCGGCCCCGTCTGCAACACGTTCAGCCCCTCGAGGATGAGGATGTCCGGGTGGCGGATAATCTGCTTCTCGCCGAGAACGATGTCGTAGAGCAGATGCGAATACACCGGCGCGCAGACCTGATCGGCTCCTGATTTCACCGACGTGACGAACCGCATCAACGCGCGACGGTCGTAGCTTTCCGGAAAGCCCTTGCGGTGCATAAGGTTTCGTCGGGATAGCTCGGCGTTCGAGTAGAGGAATCCGTCGGTGGTGACGAGGTCGACCTGCGGATGATGTTCCCAGCGGGCAAGCAACGCCTGCAGCACGCGCGCGGTCGTGGACTTACCGACCGCGACGCTGCCGGCCACCCCGATCACGAACGGCACCGGCCGGTCCGGATTCTGCTGTGGCTCACCAAGGAACTCTGCGGTCGTCGCGAACAGCCGCTGCCGCGCGGCGACCTGAAGGTGGATCAGCCGGGCCAGCGGCAGGTAGACCTCTTCGACCTCGAGCAGATCGAGTTTCTCGCCCAGACCACGCAGCTTGAGCACTTCGTCTTCGCTCAGCTTCAACGGTGTCGACATTCGAAGGGCACGCCACTGACTCCGGTCGAACTCCACATAGGGACTCGGCTCGCTCAGCCGCGGCATGCGCCCAGTCTTGCAGTTAGCGTGGGTGCCATGGAGCCCGGCACCCTCATCCGCGAGTATCTGCTGCTCGGCCTGCGCTTTGACCGGGTCGAGGAGGGATACGTCGATTCGTTCACCGGCGACCCGTCGCTGCGCCGCGCCGTCGAATCCGAGCCGCAGCCAGACCCCGCCGAACTGGCCCGTCAAGCCGACCGGCTGCTGGCCGACCTGCCGAACGTGCCGCCCGGCAACGGCTTCGACAAGACGCGGGCCGACTACCTCGGCGCCCACCTGCGTGCCCTGGCCTGCGCTGCCCGCAAGTTCGCCGGCCAGGACGTCGGCTTCGTCGACGAGGTGGAGGCGTATTTCGACGTACACATCGCCAAGGGCGATCCCGAGCAGTACCGGCAGGCGCATCGCAAGCTCGACGAGGCGCTGGGTGGAAGCGGGCCGCTCGCCGACCGGATGCAGACCTATCGGGCCGGGGAGCAGATCCCGCCCGAACGGCTGGAGGAAGCCATCCACGCGTTCTCCAGTGCGCTGCGCGACCGGGTGCGCGTGGAATTCCCGCTGCCCGACACCGAGACCATCACCTACGAGGTCGTCACCGACAAGCCGTGGTCGGGTTTCAACTATTACCTGGGCGATTACCGGTCCACGGTAGCCGTCAACGCCGACCTCAAACAGCAGATGTCCAACCTGCCGCGGCTGGTCGCGCACGAGTCCTACCCCGGCCATCACACCGAGCACTGCCGCAAGCAAGCCGGGCTGGTCGAGGGCAAGGGCCAGGACGAGCAGACCATCTTCCTGGTCAACACCCCGCAGTGCCTGATGGCCGAGGGCCTTGCCGACCTCGCCCTGCACGCCGCGATCGGCCGGGGCTGGGGCGCCTGGGCCGCCGAGATCTACGCCGACCTCGGGCTTCGTTTCGACGGCGAGCGCGCCGAGGCGGTGTCCGAAGCCGCGGCCCTGCTGGCCGACGTGCGGCAGGACGCCGCACTGATGCTGCACGACGAGCATCGCGACGTCGACGACATCGCCGAGTTCCTCAAGCGCTGGCTGCTGGTCAACGACGAACGCGCCCGGCAAAGCCTGCGTTTTCTGTCCTCGCCGCTGTGGCGCGCATACACCAGCACCTACGTCGAGGGCTACCGGTTGCTGCACGGCTGGCTGGAAGCCCGGCCCGACGGTGTCAGCCTGACCGAGCGGTTCGGCAGGCTGCTCGACGAGCCGTTGATCCCGTCGTCTCTGCGAGTCGTAGGCTGAACTGCATGACTGCAGATCCCACGGCCACGTCCGCAGCGGCGCCTGGCGCCGAGTACGCCGACACCGCGAGCGCCGCCTATCAAGCCGCCCTGCAGGTCATCGAGTCCGTCGAACCTCGCATCGCCGCCGCCACGCGCAAAGAGCTTGCCGACCAACGGGATTCGCTCAAGTTGATCGCCAGCGAGAACTACGCGTCGCCGGCGGTGCTGCTGACCATGGGCAGCTGGCTGTCCGACAAGTACGCCGAGGGCACCATCGGGCACCGGTTCTACGCCGGCTGCCAAAACGTCGACACTGTCGAGAGCGTGGCCGCCGAGCACGCCGAGAAGCTGTTCGGCTCGCCACACGCTTACGTCCAACCACACTCGGGCATCGACGCCAACCTCGTTGCGTACTGGGCGATCCTGGCCACCCGGATCGAGGCCCCGGGCCTGGCCGACCTCGGCGCCAAGCACGTCAATGACCTGTCCGAGGCGGACTGGGAGCAGCTGCGGGCCAAGCTCGGCAACCAGCGGCTGCTGGGCATGTCGCTGGACGCCGGCGGCCACCTCACCCACGGCTTCCGGCCCAACATCTCCGGCAAGATGTTCCACCAGCGCCACTACGGGACGGATCCGGCTACAGGGTTTCTTGACTACGGTGCGGTCGCTGCTGCTGCCCGCGAGTTCAAGCCGCTGGTCATTGTCGCCGGCTACTCCGCCTACCCGCGCCGGGTCAACTTCGCGACGATGCGCGAGATCGCCGACGAGGTCGGCGCCACGCTGATGGTCGACATGGCGCACTTCGCCGGTCTGGTGGCCGGCAAGGTGTTCACCGGCGACGAGGACCCGGTGCCGCACGCCCATGTCACCACGACCACGACGCACAAGTCGCTGCGCGGTCCGCGTGGCGGTCTGGTGCTGGCCACTCCGGAGTACGCCGACGCCGTCGACAAGGGCTGCCCGATGGTGCTCGGCGGGCCGCTGTCTCATATCATGGCCGCCAAGGCCGTTGCCCTGGCCGAAGCCCGTCAACCGTCTTTCCAGGCTTACGCGCAGCGCGTCGCCGACAACGCCCAGGCCCTGGCCGACGGATTCCTCAAGCGCGACGCCGGGCTGGTCACCGGCGGCACCGACAACCACATCGTGCTGCTGGATGTGACCTCGTTCGGTGTGACCGGCCGGCAGGCGGAATCGGCGCTGCTGGACTCCGGCGTCGTCACCAACCGCAATTCCATTCCGTCCGACCCCAACGGCGCGTGGTACACCAGCGGCATCCGATTGGGCACACCGGCGCTGACGACGCGCGGATTCGGGCCCGACGACTTCGACAGGGTGGCCGGGCTGATCGTCGAGGTGCTGTTCAACACCACGCGGGAGGGCACCTCCAAAGCCAAGTACAAGCTGGCCGACGGCACCGCCCAGCGGGTGCATGCCGCGGCCGCCGAACTGCTGGACGCCAACCCGCTGTACCCGGGACTTACGCTCTAGCAACGCTGCGGCGACGCGGCGCGAGATCGACGTTTTGGCGCGATCTACTCGCACTTTCCCGCCCACTTGTCTGTTTCGGCGAGCCGATTTCAGAAAACATGTGAACTCGGGTTACAGTTACTTTATGGCACAGAAACCTGTACCTAACGCGTTCATTCTCGAGCTCGAGCCTGTCGTCAACCAGGAACTGCGTCGGCACATCGACTCGGAGGATCTTTGGTACGCGCACGACTACGTGCCGTTCGACCAGGGTGAGAACTTCGCGTTCCTCGGCGGCCGGGACTGGGACCCGTCGGACGTCACGCTGCCCCAGCACGTCACCGACGCTCTCGAAATCCTGCTCATCACCAAGGACAACCTGGCCGGCTATCACCGCGAGTTGGTCTTCAACTTCATCCTCGACGAGAGGTGGGGCCGCTGGATCGGCCGCTGGACCGCCGAGGAGCACCTGCACGCCGTCGCGCTGCGCAACTACCTCGTCGTCACCCGCGAGATCGACCCGTCCGCAAATGAGGACGTCCGCGTCGCGCATGTGATGAAGGGCTACCGCGCCGACACCTACAGCCAGGTCGAGACGCTCGTCTTCATGGCGTTCTTCGAGCGCGCCCATGCAGTCTTTTGCCGCAACCTCCAGGCGCAGATCACCGAACCCGTTCTCGGCGGTCTGATCGACCGGATCGCCAAGGACGAGGAGCGCCACGAAGAGTTCTTCGCCAATCTCGTCACGCACTGCCTGTCCTACACCCGCGACGAGACCATCGAGGCCATCGCGCGTCGCGCCGCAGAACTGCCCGTGGTGGGCGGAGACATCGACGCTTACAGGGACAAGGTCGAGCACATGGATGACGCAGGCATCTTCGGGCCGCAGCAGCTGCGTCAGGTCATCTCCGACCGGATCACCGCGTGGGGACTGGCCGACGAGCCTTCGCTGCGTTCGTACGTCTGACTGTTAGCCACGGCGCGCCTGCCCGGCGCAGATGCCGCGACGAGAGTAGCGTCGTTCGCGATGGCTAGCGACATGCTCTGCTATCCGGGCGGTCCCGATCATTTCGATCACGAGAGGACCGGTCCCGGTCCTGGTACCGCAGTGTCCGCCGAGATGTTCGTGCGGGGCCGCATGAACTTGCGCAGCCTCGAGGAGCGCTAAGTGACCGAAACTTCCGTCCGGACCTATGTGCTCGATACCTCCGTGCTGCTGTCCGATCCCTGGGCATGCACAAGGTTTGCCGAGCATGAAGTGGTGGTGCCGCTGGTGGTCATCAGCGAACTGGAGGCCAAGCGGCATCACCATGAGCTTGGCTGGTTCGCGCGGCAGGCATTGCGGATGTTCGACGACCTGCGGCTCGAGTACGGTCGGCTGGATCAGCCGATTGCCGTTGGGACGCAAGGCGGCACACTGGTTGTCGAGCTGAACCACAGCGATCCGTCTGTGCTGCCCGCCGGTTTCCGGACGGAGACCAACGATGCGCGGATCCTGACCTGCGCGGCCAACCTGGCCGCTGAGGGCAAGCGAGTCACGTTGGTGAGCAAGGACATTCCGTTGCGGGTAAAGGCCGGCGCGGTCGGCCTGTCCGCCGACGAGTACCACGCCCAGGACGTGATCACCTCCGGCTGGACGGGGATGGACGAGATCGAGGTGTCGGCCGAGGAGATTGACACGCTGTACGCTGACAGCGAGATCGACATCGAGGCCGCCCGTAATCTCCCGTGCCACACCGGCATCCGGCTGCTTGGTGGCAACTCGCACGCGCTGGGACGCGTCAACCCCGAGAAGCGAGTGCAACTCGTCCGGGGTGATCGAGAGGTGTTCGGGCTGCGTGGCCGCTCCGCCGAACAGCGGGTGGCGCTGGATCTGCTGCTCGACGAGTCGGTTGGCATCGTGTCGCTCGGCGGTAAGGCGGGCACCGGTAAGTCCGCGCTCGCGCTGTGCGCGGGTCTGGAAGCCGTGCTGGAACGGCGCACCCATCGCAAGGTGGTGGTGTTCCGCCCGCTGTATGCCGTCGGCGGCCAGGACCTCGGATACCTCCCGGGCAGCGAGAGCGAAAAGATGGGACCGTGGGCGCAGGCCGTCTTCGACACCCTGGAAGGCCTTGCCAGCCCCGCGGTGCTCGAAGAGGTGCTGTCCCGCGGCATGCTCGAGGTGCTGCCGCTCACCCACATTCGCGGACGCTCGCTGCACGACTCGTTCGTCATCGTCGACGAGGCGCAGTCCCTGGAACGCAACGTGCTGTTGACCGTGCTGTCCCGGCTCGGTGCCGGCTCGCGGGTGGTGCTTACCCACGACGTCGCCCAGCGCGACAACCTCCGGGTGGGCCGCCACGACGGGGTGGCCGCGGTGATCGAGAAGCTCAAGGGCCACCCGTTGTTCGCGCACATCACACTGCTGCGCAGCGAGCGGTCACCGATCGCGGCACTGGTCACCGAGATGCTCGAGGAGATCAGCCCCGGCGCCCTTCCCTGAGCGATTTGGGCGTGAAAACCTGCGCTCAGCGCCAGAAATCACGCCGAAATCGCACCCCGGTAGGCTCCCAGGGGTGCCGAGACGACCCGACAGCCAGGCCTGGCGCTATCGGCGCACGGCGCTCGGTGTGCTCGTGGCCGCCGCGGTGCTGGTCGTCGGTGGCCTCACCGGACACGTCCGACGGGCCAGCGCGGACGAGGTCGACTGCTCACAAGACAAGTGCGTGGCGCTGACGTTCGACGACGGGCCGAGCCCGTTCACCGACCGGCTCCTGCAGATCCTCAATGACAACGACGCCCGCTCGACGTTCTTCCTGATCGGCAACAAGGTCGCGGCCAACCCCGCCGGCGCCAAGCGCATCGCCGACGCAGGCATGGAGGTGGCCAACCACACCTGGGAACACCCCAACATGACGACGATCCCGCCGGAACTGATCTCAAGCCAGCTGACCAAGTCCAATGACGCCATCGCCGCCGCGACCGGCATCACGCCGAAGCTGTACCGCCCCGCCGGGGGACTGTCCAATGATGCCGTGCGCGCCGTGGCCAAGCAGCTCGGTATGGCCGAAATCCTCTGGGATGTCGTGCCTTTCGACTGGATCAACGACGCCAACACGGCCGCCACCACGTACATGCTCAAGTCGCAGATCCAGCCCGGCTCGGTGGTGCTGTTCCATGACACCTACTCGAGCACCGTCGATGTGGTGTACCAGTTCATCCCGGTGCTGAAGGCCAATGGTTACCACCTGGTGACCGTCAGCCAACTACTCGGCACCCGCGCGCCAGGAAGCAGCTACGGCGGCCGCGATAACGGGTTGCCCGCCAACGACATTCACGACATTCCGGCCGGTGAGATCCCGGCCCTGCCGGAAACGCCGTCGCCCAAGCCCATGCCGAACTTCCCGATCACCGACATACCGGACCAGAACTCGGGCGGTCCCAACAACGGAGCCTAACGGCGCCGGTGGCCCCGGACGAGGAACCAGCGTGCGGCCGCCGCACCACCCACCGCCAGCATCCGATCGGCGCCCCGCTCACGGTCGGCCGTGGACAGGTTGAGCAGCGAGACCAATGCCAGCGCGGCGAAGCCGGTACGCAGAGCGGGCTGGCTGGTCGCCGTTGTGACCAGAGCAGCAGGGCTCTGGGTGGCCAGGGTTCCGGGGTTTTGGTTGAGGGGCACCGGTCCTCCTGCGGATGGCGGGCGCAATGGACGCTAATCCGCAGAAGTGCGTCGAGAAATAGGGTGTTTCCCTATCTCTCAGGGATTCATTCGGGGATGTCCTCGGGCTTTCGCATGTGCCGGCCGAGCTCGGCCCGCGACTTGATGCCCAGCTTTCGGTAGATGCGGGCCAGGTTCGCCTCGACTGTCTTCGGGCTGATGAACAGCGCGGTTGCCACGTCGCGGTTCTTCATGCCCGACGCCGCAAGTTCTGCGACTCGTTGCTCGGATGGCGTGAGCTGCCCGCTTTGGCGCGGCCCGACCTTTGCGCGGACAAGCTCGGCGCGCGCACGGTCGGCCCACAGCGGGGTGCGGAGCTGTTCGAACACGTGGAAGGCCTCCGTCAGGCTCGCCGCAGCGGCTTCCTTCCTGCGTTGCCGACGCTGGAGCTGGCCCAAGAGCAGCTGGGTCCGCGCCCGCTCGAACGGCATGGCAAGCCGGTCATGTTCGGCCAATGCCCGCTGTGCGGCCCCGGCGGCCCCGTCGAGATCACCGAGTGCGGCCAGGATCATGGCTCGGCCGCGCGCGCCGACGGCCAGCATCCACGATCGATCGAGCCTGCGGCCGTTGCGTTCGAGCGCCTCGACAAGCGGTTCGGCCTCGGCGAGCCGGCCCAACTGAACCAGCGCCTCGACGGCCTCGGGCACAAACGCCGCGTTGATGATCTCGGTCGCCTGCGAGTTCGGGTCGAACCTGGAGAGCAGCGGTTCAGCCGCCGCCAGTGCCGCCGCGTAGTTGCCGAGCGACAGTTCCAAGAACGTCAACGCGGTGGCCGCTCGCTCGGCCAACCGAAATGAGCCGGTACGGTGGCCGATCTCGAGCGCTGCGCTCACTGCCCTGCGGGCGACCGCCTCCTGGCCGGCGTACGCCGCCAGCTGTGCGCGCAGCGTGTGAGCGACAAACAACGGCACCTCGCCCCCGAGCTGCCGGGCCTGTTCCATGGCGTCCTCGGCGACCAGGTCGGCCTCTGCAAAGCTGCCGCGCCAGATCGCATTCAGTACGACCTGGAATGCGATGAAGACGTACTCGCCCTCCTCGCCTCTGTCCAGGCAGCGCCGTCGGATCCGCTGCAACTCGGCGTGCGCCTGCGCGAGCTGGCCCGACCAGTCCAGCAGCAGTGCGTGCTGGACGGTGGGCCGGAAGACCAGCGGCGTGAAAGCGACTGACGGATCCTCCAATTCGAGGGCGCGTGCAAGCCCGGCCTCGTCGAGGCCGTGCCCGGTCAAAAAGCGCAGGGTGACCCGCATCCCGAGGGCGATGCTGAGCAGGTGCGGCGAGCCAAGGGACTCAGCCTCGGTGACGGCCTGTTCGACAGTGCGCAGACTGGTCTCGGCTTGATTGGCGTTGATTTGCGCGTACGCCAACATGTTCAACATGTCCACTCGCAGTGCACGGTTGTGCTCGACCTCGGTCAGCGCCCGTTCCAGCAGACGGACGCCTTCGAAGAAACCGTCGTTGTAGACACGCACGACCGCCAACCGGGAAAGAGCTTCCGCGCGTAGGTCGCCGGGCGCCAGTTGCTCGATCGCGTCCTCCAGCATGGCCGCCGCGCGTGCCCGGTTGCCGGCATCGAAATGGTGGGCCGCCGACTGCAGTTGACGATGGACGCTGGTTCCTCCGAGACCGATTGCCAGGTCGATCAGCTCGGCGGCCGCCGCGGGCGCACCGCGCTGGCGCGCCGACTCCGCCGCGTCGTCCAGCGCCCGAAGCGTGACGTCGTCACCCCGGGTCGCGGCCAACGCCAGGTGCCGCGCCCGCAGTTCGGGTTCGTCGACGATCTCGGCGAGCCGTCGATGCATTGTTCGGCGTTGTCCGGGCGCGGCCTCGGTGTACACGCCTCTGGCAAGTATCGGATGCGCGAAGTGAATGCGGTTGCCGTCGATGGCGATGATGCCGTTGCTCTCGGCATGCTCGAGCAGTTCGACCACTCGATCGTCGTCGCTGATCGTGGCGCTCGTGACCAGTTCGACCGTCGGCGTTGACATGCATGATGCGGCGAGCAGGGCATCGTGCACGTCGGGATCGAGGTTGCCGATCCGTGCCCGCACCAGTTCGGCGAGCGTGCGTGGCAGGGACATCTCGACGCCGGGTACCCGCTCGTCGATCGTGCGTGCCAATTCGATTGCATAGAAAGGATTTCCGCCGGACACTTCGTGGATGCGACCGATCGTTGGGCGCGAGAACGACCTGCGCAACCGGGCCGACACCGCAGCATGCAGATCGTGAACACCCAGAGGGTGCAATAGGATTCGGCTGACGGCGTCGGGCCGGGGCATTTGCAGCCATCCCGCGGTGGCACCGCTTCCGACTTCCGTACGCACGCTGCCTAGAAAACCGACCGGTCCAGAAAGCCGTCGCGCGGCGAATGCGACGACATGCATGGTCGACACGTCCAGCCACTGCAGGTCATCGATCGCCAGCAAGACCGGCCCGTCGTCCGACAGACGTTGGACGACCGACAAGAACGCCGCCGCCACCGCGCGCTGGTCCGTGGCGGCACCGTGGTCGGCCCGCAACAGCACCTGGTCCACAGCGAGCCGCTGCGGTGCGGGCAAGTCGGGCCATGCGGCGGCGTCGACGCCGTCGAACAGATCGGCCAGCGCCGTGTACGCGAGCACCGATTCCGCGGCAGCGGCGCGCGCAGACAGCACCCGGAACCCGCGGTCACGCGCTTGCTCCACCGCAGCTAACCAGAGCGTGGTTTTGCCAATTCCTGGCTCACCCTCGATCAGCAACGCCGAGGGCATAGCGGATGCAGAAGCCAAGAAACCACTGGTAGTCCGGGCCTCGATCGAATGACTTGCCATGCCAATCCCTGGCATGACTAACAGCTTTCCAGCTAACGGCGCAACGGTCCACCCCCTTGGAAAGTTTGAGCGATTATTGACGCGCTGGCAAATGTCGTTGTAGTGGTTAACCTCGGGCCTGACCCATGCGCCGTTCGCGCTGGACGCAGCTAACGGCCGTGCCAAGCGCTTTCTAGCTCTCGCCGTCCTTCACCTTGGCCATCGCGAGTACGTCCAGGCGCCTATCCAGCTCGTCGGTCGACAGCTTCTCGCCGATCAGGCCGCGGTCGAGGACGGTCTGGCGAATGGTCTTGCGCTCCTTGAGTGCCTCCTTGGCCACCGCTGCCGCCTCTTCGTAGCCGATCGCGGAATTCAGCGGCGTCACGATCGACGGGGACGATTCGGCCAGCTCGCGCAGGTGTTCCTCGTTGGCGACCAGCCCGTCGATGCATCGCTGGGCGAACAGCGTCGACGCGTTGGTCAAGATCTTGAACGACTCGAGGATATTGCGGGCCATCATCGGGATGTACACGTTGAGCTCGAACGCGCCGGCCGCACCACCCCACGCGACCGCCGCATCATTGCCGACAACCTGCGCGGCCACCTGTGTAACGGCTTCCGGGATAACGGGATTGACTTTGCCAGGCATGATCGAGCTGCCCGGCTGCAGATCGGGCAGCCGAATCTCGGCCAGGCCGGTCAGAGGACCGGATCCCATCCAGCGGATATCGTTCGCGATCTTGGTCAGAGATACCGCGATGGTGCGCAGCGCGCCGGACGCCTCGACCAGGCCGTCGCGCGCTGCCTGCGCCTCGAAAGAATTGACGGCGGTACGCAATTCGGCCAGACCGCTCTGGTCCTTGAGCACCTCGACGACCTTGGTGCCGAAGCCGTCGGGAGCGTTCAGGCCGGTGCCCACGGCCGTGCCGCCGATCGCCAGCTCGCCCAACCGGGGCAGCGTGGCCTTCACCCGCTCGATGCCGGCCTCGATCTGGCGGGCATAGCCGGAAAACTCCTGACCAAGCGTCACCGGCACGGCGTCCATCAGGTGGGTGCGCCCGGACTTTACGACGGTGCGCCACTGGCGAGCTTTCGACGCCAACGACTCGTGCAGCACCTCCAAGGCCGGGATCAGGTGTCGCACAGCGGCTTCCGTGGCCGCAATGTGCGTGGCGGTCGGGAAGGTGTCGTTGGACGACTGCGACATGTTCACATCGTCGTTCGGATGCACAACAACGGGAGGGGTCGCCGTTGCCGCAATACTGGCGATCACCTCGTTGGTGTTCATGTTCGAGCTGGTGCCCGAGCCGGTCTGGAACACGTCGATGGGGAACTGGTTGTCGTGCAGGCCGTCGGCGATCTCGGCGGCCGCGGCGATGATCGCATCGGCCTTCTCGGGCGCCAGCAGCCCGAGGTCCTTGTTCACCTGGGCGCACGCCCCCTTCAGCAGACCCAGCGCCCGGATCTGCGTGCGCTCCAGCCCGCGGCCCGAGATCGGAAAGTTCTCCACCGCCCGTTGCGTCTGCGCGCGCCAGAGCGCGGTGATCGGCACCCGGACTTCACCCATGGTGTCGTGCTCGATGCGGTATTCGACGTCATTCGGAACTACTGAGTCGACGCTCACAAAATTATCCTTCTGGTGTCGGTATCTACGGCAGCGGATAGACGGCGTTGCTGTCGCCGGTGAAATCGATTGCGGAATATTCGTTGAGCTTGGACAGCCGGTGGTACGCCTCGATCATCCGGACGGTGCCCGACTTGGAGCGCATCACGATCGACTGCGTGGTGCAGCCACCACTGAAGTACTGCACGCCCTTGAGCAGGTCACCGTCGGTGACTCCGGTGGCGCAGAAGAAGACGTTCTCCCCGGACACCAGGTCTTCGGTGGTGAGGATCTGGTCCAGGTCATACCCGGCGTCGGTGGCCTTCTGGCGTTCGGTGTCGTCCCTCGGGGCGAGCTGACCATGGATCGCGCCGCCCATGCAGCGGATCGCGGCTGCGGTGATGATGCCCTCCGGTGTGCCACCGATGCCTGCGAGCAGATCGGTGCCCGAGTTCGGCCGGCACGCAGAGATGGCGCCCGCCACGTCGCCATCGGTGATGAGCCGGATCCGGGCACCGGCGTTGCGGACGTCGGCGATCAGCTGCTCGTGGCGGGGCCGGTCCAGAATGCACACCGTCATGTCGGACACCGACAGGCTCTTGGCCTTGGCGACCTGGCGGACGTTCTCGCCGATCGGCGCGGTGATGTCGATGGCGTCGACCGCGTCAGGCCCGACAGCGATCTTGTTCATGTAGAACACGGCCGACGGATCGAACATAGCGCCGCGTTCAGCCACCGCCAGCACTGAGATCGCGTTCGGCAGGCCCTTGCTCATCAGCGTCGTGCCGTCGATCGGGTCGACCGCGAAATCGCAGTCCGGCCCGTCGCCGTTGCCGACCACTTCGCCGTTGTAGAGCATCGGCGCGTTGTCCTTCTCGCCCTCGCCGATAACCACGACGCCGCGCATCGACACCGTGTTGACCAGCTCCCGCATCGCGTCGACCGCCGCGCCGTCGCCGCCCTCCTTGTCGCCGCGGCCTACCCAGCGCCCCGCCGCCATCGCGCCTGCTTCGGTGACTCGCACGAGTTCGAGGGCGAGATTTCGGTCGGGGGCTTCACCACGGGTGGGGCTCATGCGCAGATTGTCCCAGAAGCGGCTTCGCGTTTGGTGGCTGGGATACTGGTGCCCATGACAGAACAGCCGCGCCCGATCCCCAAACCGGCAAAGCCGCGGCTGCTACAGGACGGCCGGGACATGTTCTGGTCGCTCGCGCCGTTGGTGCTGGCCTGCATTGTGCTGGCCGGGGTACTCGGGATGTGCTCGTTTCAGGCCGGCGGGCCGGGTCAGGGAACAGTTCCTCAATTCGACGCACCGGCCGCGCTGCGGGCCGATGCCGATGCCCTGAAGATCCCCGTCCGGTTGCCGAAGCTGCCCGACGGCTGGCAGTCCAATTCCGGCAGCCGCAACGGCATCGACAACGGCCGCACCGACCCAGCGTCGGGCCGGCCGGCCCGCGCGGTCAGCTCCACCGTCGGCTACCTGGCGCCCAGCGGCATGTATCTGAGCCTGACGCAGAGCAATGCCGACGAGGACACGCTGGTCGCGTCGATCGACACCGACCTCTATCCGACGGGAACTGTCGATGTCGACGGCGTCAGGTGGGTGGTCTACGAGAGCGCCGACAACGCAGAACCGGTGTGGACGACGCGGCTCAACGGACCCACCGGGGAGGCGCAGGTGGCGCTCAAGGGTGGTGCCGGTACCGACGAGTACCGTACGCTGGCGGCGGCGACGCAGAACGCCTCGCCGCTGCCCGCCAAGTAGGGCACCGCGGGGCCCTCGCGATTGCGGACGGAGACGTCATGACCATGCCGGAAGCGGACCTGACCGGATGGACCGCCGAGCCGTTCACTGCCGCCGGCTTCACCCACGACGTCTATCGCAAGGGCGCGGGTCCCGGCGTGGTGCTGATCCCCGAGATGCCGGGGGCTTCATCCGGGCGTGCTCGCGCTCGGTAATCACCTGGTGGACAACGGGTTTACGGTGGCCGCGCCGTCTGTGTTCGGCACACCTGGCGCGAAGGCGGTCAGGCCGGGGATGGTGCCAGTGGCGCTGCGTGGCTGTGTCGCAAAGGAATTCGCTGCGCTCGCCACCAATGCTGACCGGCCCATCGCGCACTATCTGCGGGCGCTCGCCCGCGACCTCAACGAAAAGACGCCGGGCAAGGGCGTCGGGGTGATCGGCCAGTGCTTCACCGGCGGCTTCGCGCTCGCGGCCGCGGTCGACGACAGCGTGCTCGCGCCTGCGCTCAGTCAGCCATCGCTGCCGCTGCCATTGACACCGAAGCAGCGACGCGATCCCGGCCTTTCCGAGGCCGAGTTGAAGATCGTGGAGCGGCGTGCCGCCAACGAGGGATTGTGCGCGATGGGTCTGCGGTTCAGCGAGGACCGCATGGCCCCGGTTGAACGGTTCAAGACGCTCAAGGACCGGTTGGGCGACGCGTTCGAGGTCATCGAGATCAACTCCAAGAAGGGCAACGAGCACGGGTTCGGCAACATGGCCCACTCGGTGCTGACGCTGGAGCTGCGCCAGCAGCAAGGCCATCCCACCCTCGATGCACTCAAGCGTGTCGTCGAATTCCTCACTCAGCGTCTGACGTAGCCGCCGGCTTGGCCTCCGCCTTCTCTTGTGCGCGCTTGACGCGGCGGCCCAACCACCAGAAGGGGTTTCGTCGCTTGGGCTTCTCATCCTTCTCATCGGGCTGGTCCATCGGTACGCCTTTGTACACCGCGAGATAGACGCTGATCGTGGTGACGACGACGATCATCAGCACCGGGCCGATGACGATGCCCCACGCACCGAACATCGTGATTCCGGCGAACACGGCCAACAGCATCAGAGCGGAGTCCAGACGGGCTGCCCGCGGAACCAGGATGGGGCGCAGGAAGTTGTCGATGTTCGTCACCACTATCAGGTGAAAGACGATCACGAACACGCCGCCCAAAACGTTGCCAAACATGGTCATTCCGATACCGAACGGAATCGTGACGATGCCGCTACCGAGCGGAATGACCGACAGTGCGGACAGCAGGACCGCGAAAAGGAAGAATCCCTGGTGGAATCCGGCGATATAGATGGAGGCCGCCCCCGCGACACCCTGACAGACGGCGATGACGAACTGACCCATGACAGTGCCCTTGACCATCGCGCCCATCTTCGCCATGTAGAGGTCGGTGACCTCCTCACCTAGCGGGTTGAGTTGGCGAATGATGGTCAGCGCTTTGTCGCGGTTGACCAATAAGGACAAGAACACATACAGAAACAGGATCGCCGACGTGACCCCGCCGAATACGCCGCCCGCCGCCCCTTGAAGGAAGCCGAGCAGCCACTGGCCGACGTCCTGCGCGACGGTGGCCATCGAACTCTGGAGCGAGTCGGGTGTGACTGTGACGTCGATGAACGGCACCCGGTGCAGCACATCGTTGACGAGGCGTAGCGCCTTATCGCCGAGGGCTGACAGGTCGGTCCTCTCGACCCAGTCGGCCACTTTCTCGACCATGTTGGTGATCTGAACGACCGCGAGGAACACGAATAGCCCAAGCGGCACAATCACCGACGCGAATGCCGCCAGCAGGGTCAGTGTCGCCGATATCCCGGTGCCGAACCGCTTGTTGAGCCGGGTGAACAGCGGCGTGAACAGATACGCGGCCACTGCGCCGACCACGATGAGGATGAAGTAGCTGCGCAGGAAGTAGGCGCCGAACAGAATAGCGATGACCGTTGCGACGGCCAGCGCACGCTTCTGTGTCAGCGTGAATTCGGTATCCATTGCGGCCACTGCCATACCGTAGCCACCCCGAAGCGCTGGAAACCCGAATTGCTCAGCGAGTCGCCGCCCGGGCGTGCGCCTGGCTGGCCCGCTGGGCTGCGATGAAGCGAATCGACATGCGCTGCATCAGGCCAGGCGCCAACCGGGCGAACACCCATTGGGCGTGCGCGCGACGCGGTTTCACCAGCAATGCCCTGTTGCGTTCAATGGCCCGCAGCGTGTCGCGCGCGAGCCGGTCGGGGTCGTATGCCGTGTTGACGCCCTGGCCTTGCAGGAAGTAGTTGCGGCCGACGAAACCGCCGACCGCACCCTTATCGAGGATCGGCGTCTCGACCGCAGATGGGCACACCATCAGCGGGTAAGCCGCCGCGACGCCGTGCACGACACCGCGGATGTTGACGTCGATGATCGCGTTCCACTGGTCGAGCGTGAGCAGCTCGGAATCACCGCCCCAGACGATGCCGGCGTTGTTGAACATCAGGTCCAGCCGGCCGGCCCGGTTGACCACCTCGTCGACGGCCGACTGCACGGCCGCCGCATCGGTGACGTCGAGGCGCGCCGCACGCGCGCCGGCGCCCAGACCGGCGGCCGTCCGTTCAGCGGCTCCGCCGTCGATGTCTGTGCAGACCACCTCGGCTCCGGCGCTCACCAGAGCGCGGCACAGCGCCGCGCCGATTCCCGATCCGGCACCGGTGACGGCGGCGTGCTTGCCCTCGAAACTCATTGTGCATCCGTGAGTTTCATCACATGGTCCAGCACGTCCGGATAACGTTTCAGGTGCGCGCCACCGTTCAGGTCGAGCACCTCTCCGGTCAGCCAGGACGACTTCGGTGAGCACAGGAACACCACGGCCTCGGCGATCTCCTCAGGTCTTCCCGCACGACCGAGCGCGGTGTTCTCCACGTAGTCCTCGACAAGACCCGGCACCGCGGAGGACCCGGCTGTGAGCGGGGTGTCGACGAAACCCGGCGCGACCGCGTTGACCCGGATGCCGCGCGGCCCCCACTCCAGTGCCGCGACCTGAGTGAGCATCGACAGGCCGGCCTTGGCCGAGCAGTAGGCGCTCATGCCCACGGCCGGCTGTCGTCCGTTCAGCGAGCTGATCGACACCAGCGACCCGCCCTCGCGCAGTTTCTGTCCCGCATATTTGGCGACGATGAACGACCCGTTGAGGCACACGTCGACGACCGCGCGAAAATCGTCGACCGACAGATCCGTGATCAGTCCAAGGCTTCCGAAGCCTGCGCAGTTGACCACAACGTCGAGTGGGCCGGTCTGGTCGAAGAGCCGCTGCACCGTGACCTCGTCGGTGACGTCGACCTCTGCGGCGCTGTGTGGCTCACCCAGTTCTGCGGCCCGGCTGCGGGCACCGTCGGCGTTGCGGTCGGCCACGGTGACGCGGCATCTGTCGGTGGCCAGGGCACGCGCCGTCGCCCAGCCGATCCCGGATGCCCCGCCGATCACGACGGCGATCCGCTCGCTACCGTTGCTCATCCAGTTGACCTTTCGACGGCGAAGTAGAACGCGTTCCAACTTAGCGCGAGTTCGCCAACGCGAGGTACCCGCTGAGCTGTACGCGCTGGTGTCGGACGTGACCAGGATGGGTGAGTGGAGCCCGATCTGCCGGGCTTGCTGGTGGGACGAGGGAGCGGGCCCAGAGGCCGGCGCCTGGTTCACTGGCCGCAACGAGACCCCGGAGAGGACGTGGGAGACGCGCTGCCGGGTGGTGGCCGCCGATGCCGGTCGTGAGTTCGCGTGGGAGGTGAATGACGGCTGGGTGCGCTGGGGCTACACCTTCGAACCCGGCAACGGTGGCACCCGGCTCACCGAGTCGTGGGAGTTCCTGCCCGCTGGCATCGCGGGGTTTCGTGAGCGTTACGGTGCGCAGGCCGATGCCGAGATCGATAGTCGGCGCGCTGCGGCTCAGAGTGGTATCCCGGCCACACTCGCGGCGATCAAGAAAGCAGCCGAAGCCGCCACCTAGCGCACGACTACCGCTGCATGTGTGCCTTCGCCTTGGCCATGCCGGCGTCCCCGCCGCCCGCGTCTTCGCGATCCGGCCATGCCCCGAGCACTGGAACTCATCGCGACGTTAGAGCCTCGCGATCAGATCTGAGGGCAGCCGCCGTCCCGCAAGGCCTGGCGCACCCGTTCGATGACGACTGCCGGCCGATTGCGTAGCAAGTCATAGCTCACTCGGACAACCACCCAACCCAGCCGGGCCAGCTCTGCCGCGCGGTCGATGTCGTTAGAACGTTGCAGTGGGTCGGTCCAGTGCTGGGCGCCGTCGAATTCCACCCCTACGCACCACTCGCGCCAGCCCATGTCGATGCGCGCCACGATGGTGCCCCATTCGTCGCGGACCACGATCTGTATCTGAGGCATCGGCAGGCCGGCATCCAGAAGGACAAGTCGTGTGCGGGTTTCTGAGGCGACTCGGCGCCCGGGTCCATCAGCGGCAGCGCCCGCCGCAACTGCTTCATCCCACGTAACCCCGGATGGGTTCGCATCAACGGCATGACATCGCGAGCCGTGACGCCTGTTGCCCTAGCCAGGGCATCAAGACGTTGGACCGCGAGAAGCAGGCTTGAACGACGGCCTACGTCGAAGGCTGTTCGAGCAGGCGTGGTGACAGGAATACCTGCCAAACGGGTCTGCTCATCGGGTGCCAGCGTCTCGTTGCGAGTGACGATCAACGGGGGCGGGCGCGTTCGACTGCTGATGAGCTCGGCGGGTGTGTCCGCATCGATCCACTTCGCACCGAACAGCGCGGCGGCGGAGGTTCCTGATACAACGGCGTTCTTGCCCGACCACAGCCACGCGGCGATGGCGCGGTCGCGTGCAGTCAGCTGCACGCCACGACCGTTGTACACGTTCCGATAGATGCGATCGCAGCGCCGTGATAAGTCGCGTTGCCTCAGAATGCCTGCAGCGACGGCGTCGCTGCCGATAAACGGTTCCCTCCCCATGGCCGGAGGGTGCCAGCGTGGTCTGACATCGCCGCGAGACTGTAACTGGTGACGGGTCTACTCGAGAAACGCGTTGTGGAATACAGTTTCGCGGGGCTAGCGTTTGATGCAGCGGAAGCCGATGTGGCTCATGCCGGTGTCCACCATCTGTGGTCGACGAGCGGCCGGACGGTAACGCAGGCAGTAGTTGTCGGCACACAGGAATGAGCCGCCCTTGATGACCTTGCGGGGCACCCGGAACTGCGGCTGCCGCGGGTCGTAGCTGTCCGCCTCGCAGCACGGGGCGCTGGCCCGGGTGTCGGCGTACCAGTCGGTGGTCCACTCCCACACGTTGCCGGCCATGTCGAACAGGCCGTAGCCATTGGGCGGGAAGCTGCCGACCGGTTTGGTCGTGCCATAACCGGTTTCGGGCAGGTACGGGAACTCGCCGTGCCAGTAATTGGCCAACCGCTCGTGGCGCTGCTCAGGTTCGTCACCCCAGGTGTAGACGGCGCCGTCGAGACCACCGCGCGCGGCCACTTCCCATTCCGCTTCCGTCGGTAGCGACAGTCCGGCCCACGCCGCATACGCCTCGGCATCCTCGTATGCGATGTGTACCACCGGATGGTCGTCGCGGCCCCTGACCGACGAGCGTGGGCCGCGTGGGTGTTGCCACGACGCTCCGGGTGTCCAGACCCACCACAGGTTCATGTGGCGCAGATCCACCGGTCCGGCGGTGCGGCTGAACACCATTGAACCCGGCTGCAGATTCTCGGCGGGCGCGTCGGGGTAATCCGCGGGGTCAAGCGGCCGTTCTGCGACGGTGACATAGCCTGTGGCACCGATGAATTCAGCGAAGGCGGCATTCGTCAACTGGTGCGCCTGGATCCAGAACCCGTCGACACTGACGGGACGGGACGGTCCCTCCTCGGGGTAGTGCCGATCTGATCCCAGCGTCGCCGTCTGGGCCGGGATCCAGACGAGGGCGTCAGTCACTGAAAATGCGTGCCCAGTCGTTCTTCATGCTGACGACGCTCCAGCCGTACGTCTTGGCGTGCTCGAGCGCGCGTTCCGCCCCTGCGGTGTAGGCGAATTCGCGCTCAGCGTCGTCGTGCAGCACAAGCAGCCGCAGCGAGGCTGCGCCTGGCCTGCCCGAGAACATCAGCATCTCGTCGTCGCCGTTGGTGTTTCCCGCCGCCAGGATGGGCCGCCTGCCGATGCGGCTCCAGAGGCGGACCGGCTTCTCGGGCCCGTCGTCGAAGACGTCCAGCGCGGGTTCGATCAGCAGGTCACCGTGACCGTCCTTGCCTTCGAAGCGAAGATCCTGCGAACTGCCGACCACCCGCTCGGGCGGTATCCCGTAGATGGCGCTGGTGATCGGTCGCATGAAATCGCGGCCACCGCCGGAGACGATGTAGCAGGTGAAGTCGTGGGCCTCCAGGTAGCGCAGCAGTTCCACCATCGGCGCGTAGGTGCATGTCTTGTACGGCCGGCCGAGCGTCGGATGGCTCGCCTCGGCAAAGAACGACGAAACTCGGCCCGCGTGCTCGTCCACCGTCATCGACTCGTGTAGTGACAACACCCCGCCGGCAAGAATTTTCAGATCGCTGTCATCACCCTGATAGTGCTTGGTGACCGCGCCGCCGAACCAATCCAGGTCGCCGCTCGACGCGGCCTTGTACGGCTGCTGGTCGACCAGTGTCGCGTCGACCGCCGCCTTCTCGGCCAGCCTCCGGATGATGAAGTCGAGTTGTATGTACATCGGCTTCTCGCACCAGAGCGTGCCATCGTTGTCGAAAACCGCGATACGTGCTTCGGGCGCAACGTAATCCGGGCCACCGTCGGCGGTGACCCGAGCCACGAAGTCGACGATCGCCGACTTCGTGGGTCCGTCGTTCCATGACGAGAGTTCGGCCATACTCAGCCACCACGGGATGACAGGAACTTGTCAAGCTCTTCGACCGCATGATTGATCGTGAACGTCGCCGGCTCCTGCCGTGGTGGGAACTCCTTGAACGTCTCCAGGAACTGGGTCACGATCGCGGAGCCGTAGAACATGAGGTAAAGGCGGTCAATCAACCAGTCCCAGTAGGTGTTCGACGTGATGTCGGCGCGCTCGTACGGGTCGGTCCTCAGGTTGAACAGCTTCGGGGCGCGCAATGGAGTGAACGGCTCGAACCACACCTGCAGCGTGCCAGCGCAGCGCTGCTCCATGAACACGACCTTCCAGTTCTCCGCCCGGATGCCGAGCACGTCGCAGTCGTCGGAGAAGTAGATCATCCCTCGCCGGGGACTCTTCTCGACCTCGCCGGTGAGATAGGGCAACAGGTTGTACCCGTCGATGTGCACCTTGTACTTCATGTCACCGGCCTTGTGGCCTTTCTTGAGCTTCTCGACGATGTCCGGTTGGCCGGCGGCGGCAAGGAACGTTGGCAGCCAATCGTGGTGCTGGACGATCTCATTGGAGACGCTGCGCGGCTTGATCTTGCCGGTCCACCGGATCATTTCGGGAATTCGGAACGCGCCCTCCCAGTTGGTCGCCTTCTCGCTGCGGAACGGGGTAGACGCACCGTCAGGCCAGCTGTTGGCGTGCGGTCCGTTGTCGGTGCTGTAGATGACGATGGTGTCCTCGGCGATCCCGAGATCGTCGACCAGATCGAGCAGCTGGCCGACGTTGCGGTCGTGGTCGATCATCGTGTCGTGGTACGGCGACTGCCAGCGGCCGGACTGCCCGAGGCTCTCCGGCTTGGTGTGTGTCCGGAAGTGCATGTGCGTCATGTTCATCCAGACAAAGAACGGAGTGCCGGACTCGTGCTGACGCCGGATGAAATCGATGCACGCGCCGGTGGTCTCGTCGTCGATGGTTTCCATCCGCTTCTTGGTCAGCGGCCCGGTGTCTTCGATCCGCTGCTTCCCCACTGGCCCGTATCGGTCGTCGACCTCACCGCTGTCCTCATCGGTGGCCCAGGAATGGATGACGCCGCGTGGGAGGAGCGCCTTACGCATCAGCGGCGCTTCCTCTTCGGTGGGGTAGTCCTCGTGTTCGGGTTCCTCTTCGGCGTTGAGGTGGTACAGATTGCCGAAGAACTCGTCGAACCCGTGCGCGGTGGGGATGTACTTGTTCAGGTCGCCGAGGTGGTTCTTGCCGAACTGACCGGTCGCATACCCCAATGGCTTGAGCAACTCGGCGATGGTCGGATCCTCCTTCTGCAGACCGACATCCATGCCGGGCATCCCGACCTTGCTCATGCCGGTCCGGTACACGCTCTGCCCGGTGATGAATGACGACCGGCCCGCCGTGCAGCTCTGCTCGCCGTAGGAATCGGTGAAAAGCATTCCCTCGTCGGCGATCCGGTCGATGTTGGGCGTGAAGTAGCCCATCATTCCCCGGCTGTAGCAACTGAGGTTCGAGATGCCGATGTCGTCACCCCAGATGACGAGGATGTTCGGTTTCTTGTCAGGCATGGTCTAGTCCTTCGCTAGGAACTCGTGCAGTTTCTCCACTGCTTGATCGATGCTGAAGCTGGCGGGTGGGTGCCGCGGTGGGAACTCTTTGAACGTCTCGAGGAATTTGGCGGCCATCGCCGTCGCGTAGAACACGAAGAAGTCCCGGTGCATGATCCAGTCGTAATACGTGTTGGACGTGATGTCGGCGTACTCATACGGGTCGGTGCGCAGATTGAACAGCTTCGGCACCCGAAGCGGGGTGAACGGCTCGGCCCAGATTCTCAGCGTGCCCTGGCACCGCTGCTCCTGGAAGACCACTTTCCAGTTCTCGAACCGCATGGCGACCAGGTCGCCGTCGTCGGAGAAGTAGAAGAAGCCTCGCCGGGGGCTGTGTTCCACCTCGCCCATCAGATAGGGGAGCAGGTTGAAGCCGTCGATATGAACTTTGAAGTCCTTGTTCCCTACGGTGTAGCCCTTCTTGAGCTTGTCCATGACGTCTGGGTCGCCGGCCGCCGCCAGCAGAGTCGGCAGCCAGTCGTGATGCTGGATGATGTCATTGGATACCGTGCCCGCCTTGATCTTTCCCGGCCAGCGGATCAGCTCTGGAACCCTGAACGCGCCCTCCCAGTTGGTGTTCTTCTCGCTGCGGAACGGGGTGGTGCCTGCGTCCGGCCAGCTATTGCGGTGCGGGCCGTTGTCAGTGGAGTAGATGACGATGGTGTCGTCGGCGATGCCGAGTTCGTCGAGCACGTCCAAAACGGTGCCCACGTTCTTGTCGTGGTCGATCATCGTGTCGTGATATTCCGACTGCCATAGCCCCGCCTGGCCGCGGCTCTCCGGCTTGACGTGGGTGTAGAGGTGCATGTGGGTGAAGTTGCACCACACGAAGAACGGATTGCCGGCCTCGTGCTGGCGCTTGATGTAGTCGACGGTGGCGTCGGCGATGTCGTCGTCGATGGTCTCCATCCGCTTCGTGGTGAGTGCCCCGGTGTCCTCGATGGTCTGCTTGCCGACCGGTCCGTACTTCGGGTCGTCGGGTTCGGTTGACACCTCGTCGGTGGCCTTGCATTTCAGCACTCCGCGAGGGTGCGCCAGTTCGTAGAGCACTGGGAACTGGTCCTTATGCGGGTAGTCGAACTGTTCCGGCTCTTCCTCGGCATTGAGGTGATAGAGGTTGCCGAAGAACTCGTCGAATCCGTGCACGGTCGGCAGATACTTGTTCATGTCGCCGAAGTGGTTCTTGCCGAACTGGCCGGTGGCATAGCCCAGGGGCTTGAGCAGCTCGGCGATCGTCGGGTCCTCGGCGGCCCAGCCGATGTCCGCGCCGGGAATGCCGACCTTGCTCATTCCGGTGCGGTACACGCTTTGGCCGCTGATAAACGCCGCCCGTCCCGCGGTGCAGCTTTGCTCGCCGTAGGAGTCCGTGAAGCGCATGCCTTCGTCGGCGATCCGGTCGATGTTCGGGGTGCGATAGCCCATCAGGCCGTCGCTGTAGCAGCTGAGGTTGCTGATTCCGATGTCGTCGCCCCAAATCACCAGGATGTTCGGTTTGCCGTTCGGCATGTCGAGCTCCTTCGACTGTTGACTTCCGGGTCAAATGCTACGAGTCAGCGGCCATTACGAAGTGGAATTGGCGCAGTCCGATAAATGCGTTGCGCCCCTTCCGATTCGATGTGTGTCGGCGTGAGGCGCCGGTGCGGCGACAGCAGTGGGCTATGCTTACGGAATCGTAGGTTCGTCGCGTGCCCTCCATTTCGGCTACCGTCTGCGATTGCCTAGATAGCGGACGGGAGCACCACCCATGGTGCACATCGCTTCCCGATCTTCGAGCAACGCTCGGTTGGCGTTGTGCGACCGCTCGACCCTGCCGGGCGCCGTCGACGGCGCATGGTGGCCTCACAGCTCCGATCTGAGAGCCGAACTTCCCGACCTCGTCGCCGTTCTTGGTTTGTTGATCGGCGCAGTACATCGCGTGGTCTACGACCCAAGTATCTGGCCCCAGGCACCGTCGCGGATAATTCGTGGTACTTCGCAGATCTCCGTCGATCCTTACTCGTTGGTTGCTTGCGACACCATCTATCTGATCGGTACGCATTCGCGCGATGCGGTGCTCTACGTGGTGCCGCCCACCAGTCCCGGTGACGCCGCGCATCGCATCCTGTGCGCGGTCACTGACGGGACAAGACCGATGAGCGTGCCCGTGCTGCGGCTCCTCATCAGCAAATCCGCAACCGCAGCCGGGCGGTCCGAGGCGAGATGAGCCGTTCCCGGGCTTGGCGACGGAACGCCCTGCCTCTTGTCGGCCGATAGCTTGCGGCGCACCCTGGTATGGGGAAGGTGATGGCCATGTACGACAAGAATCTGGACAACAAGTGGCACGTCGAGGTCGAGTTCGACGAGGACGAGACCCATACGCACGCGACGGTGCGCGCCGAGCGCAGCGACGGTGAGACGTTGACCGCCCGTGGGGATGCCTATCGCAACCCCAAAGACAGCAGCCAGCCAATGATCGGCGAGGAGATCGCCGCCGCCAGAGGCCTGATCGCGTTGGGCGCCGAGCTGCTGCAGAGCGCATCGTCGCGGATCGAGCAGACCACCCACCAGTCGGTCCACCTCTACCGCTGACCCGTGGCCCTGGCCGTCTGCCTGCTCTTCGACCGGCGATCGGAGCGGGCGGTCCGGGCGTTGTGGGACCGGCTCGAGGAACACGGGGTGGGAAGCCTTGGCTCGCACACCCACGGGCGGCATCTGCCCCATGTCTCCTACGCGGTGTTGCGCCGCTGGGACCAGGCGGCGGTGGTGGAGGCGCTAGCCGGTATCGACGGCGGCGAGCCGGTGGAGCTGAGCTTTGACGGCATCGGGCTGTTCAGGCGCGGCCGCACGTGGTTGGTCGCCGGGGTGGGCGCGGACTTCATGGCGCGTCAGGAGCGGGTCGTCGAGGTCGTGACCGCCACCGGCGCAGAACTGCACAAGCACTACCGGCCGGGCACGTGGCTGCCGCACTGTTCGCTCGCTCCGCGAGCGACGCTGGCGCAGTTGCCCGCGGTGGTGGCAACAGTGATGGACGTGCTGCCGCTACGGGGTCGGCTGGACCGGGCCGCACTGATCAACAGCGCGACTGGGGAGCTCAGCCCGCTGGCGCATCTTCCCTGATCACGCCCACGGCGTGGGGTCGGTTTTCGCAGTAAGAGCCGCACCGCCAGGCGGTAAGCGATCATGAGGGAAATTGACGGAGCGGGAGAAATCGGGGGATGGTCATTCCGGTCAGTGAGGCCACCGATCGGTGCGGGTCGTGTGGAAACGACCTACGCGTCAAGGCGCGCTTCTGCGACGTGTGCGGCTCGCCGGTCTCCCCATGTTCGGCGACAAGCGAACACAAGCAAGTGACGGTGCTGTTCGCCGACGTCGTCGGCTCGATGAAGCTCGCGGCAGCGCTGGACGCATAGCGACTTCAAGAGATCATGAACGAACTGTTCAATCGCGCAGCCGCAGTGGTGCAGCGCTATCAGGGGACCGTGGACAAGTTCACCGGCGATGGGTTGATGGCACTGTTCGGCGCTCCCGTGGCCCTGGAGGATCATGCGCTGCGGGCTTGCATTTCAGCTCTGGAGATCCAAGCCGTCACGAAAGAACTTGCCACCGAGGTATTTCGCCATGACGGCGTTGCATTGCAGATTCGCATCGGGCTGAACTCCGCAGACGTGATCGTCGGCGAAATCGGTTCAGGTCCAGGCAGATACACCGCAATCGGCCATCCCGTCGGAATAGCGCAACGCATGGAGGCAGCCGCCCCTCCCGGCGGCGTCATGTGCTCGCTCTCCACGGCGCGCCTCGCCGAGGACGCCACCCGACTCGGGTCCGTCGAAGACGTCGCTGTCAAAGGCGCCGATGCACCCGCGGCCGCACGACAGCTCCTCGCGGTGGAGTCCAACCGGACGGTGTTGGGCCGCAACGAGGGTCTGATGCTGGGCCGCGATACCGAGCTGGATTGGCTGCGAAGCGTATTCGACGCCAAGCGCGGCTGCCTCGTCGGGATTGTCGGGGATCCCGGACTCGGTAAGAGTCGCCTCATCAATGAGTTCACCGCGATCGCCGCGAGTCGCGGTGCCGACGTCGTCGTGGCCAGATGCGAAGCCCACACCACCACAATCGCGTTCCATGCACTGGCGCGATTGCTCGGCGCCATGTTCGAGGTGGAGGGACTCAGCGACGCCGATGCCCGCGAGTACACCACGGCGCAGTACGGAGGACAGCTCACGCCGGATTCTGCGGGTGCGCGAATCCTGTTCGAGGCCATGGGAATCGACGACCCCAATGCACCCCCACTGCAGATCAGCGTCGATGGTCGACGTCGCAAGCTGGTCGAGGTGTTGGCGCAGGCCGTTCTGACTCGCCCGACTCGAACCGTGTTCGTGCTCGAGGACGCCCATTGGAACGATGCGCCAAGCGACGACGTTCTCGCTGATTTCGCTGCCACAATGAAAGTGACGACGTCGGTGTTCGTCACGACTTATCGCCCAGAGTTTCACGGTGCGCTGCACCACCATTCCGACCATACGATCACGCTGCACCCACTCACTGATTCCACGGCAGTGCGCCAGGTTGGGCAACTTCTCGGGGATGACCGTCGTTATCGGACCTGGCCGAGCGGGTCGCCGTTGCAGCGGTCGGTAACCCGTTCTTCGTCGAAGAGATCGTCCGTGACCTGGCCGGCCGGGGGGTGCTGTCGGGCAGCCGTGGTCGGTATCGCCTGTTGGGCGACGTCGACGAAATTGCTGTCCCCGCAACGGTGCAGGCGGTACTTGCGGCCCGAATCGATCGGCTGCCCGCCGAGGCGAAGTCCATGCTGAATGCCGCGGCGGTGATCGGCAGCCAATTTGACATCGATTCGCTAAGGCTTCTGCGACCGGAAACCGAGTCCACTCGGCTTGCCGAACTGGTGTCGGCGGAGTTGATCGACCAAACAGAATTTGTTCCGCGGCAACGCTATTGCTTCCGCCATCCACTCGTGCGGACGGTGGCCTACGAATCGCAGTTGAACGCTACTCGCGTGCAGGCCCACCGCAGGCTCGCGGCGGCCATCGAGGCGCGCGACCCAGCCGCAGCCGACGAGAACGCGGCGCTGATCGCAAGCCACTTGGAAGCGGCCGGCGAACTCGCCGCGGCTCACCGCTGGCACATGCGCGCCGCGGAATGGCTTCGTCCTCGCGACGTTGCCGCGGCACGCGCTCAATGGGAGAGCGCCCGCCGCATCGGTGATCGACTGTCCGACGACCACGGCGACGTCATCGCCATGCGAATCGCACCGCGCACCATGCTGATTTCGACAACGTTCTTCGTTGGCGATGACGTCGACATCGACGAGCAATACCGCGAGTTTCGTCACCTGACAATGAATAGCGGTGACCTGACTTCGTTCGCAATCGCAACAGCGGGCCGCATCATGTCATTCGCCCACAATGACAACCGCGTTCCGGAGGCCGCGGCGCTGGCCTCGGAACTCGAGGAGATGGTCGACGGCATCGATTGTCATGCGGCGACCAAGAGCACTGGCATCATTCTTATTTCGCTGGCGCTGGCACGGTTCGCCAATTGCGACTTCCATGCTGCGCTACGGGTAATTGACACCATTCTGGCACTGCCGCATAGAGAACCGACAGTCGAGTTCGCCACGGCCACAGCACTTCGTGGTTTCATCAAGATTTGTCTCGGCCAACACGATCAGGGCCGGCGGCATGTGAAAGAAGCATGCGCGCAAGCGCGTGCGCTCTGGCCTGTCGGCAACGCGGCGGTGCTGTGCTACGTGGCCATCCTGGCAGCGCTAGGCATGTACCAGCCCGACGACTTGGTCGACGACATGCGCGGCGCCTTACGGCGAGCTGAGTCGTTTGGTGACATTTTCGGCATCATCGTCGCGCAGTGCGCCTATGGCACTGCGCTGCTGCGCGTCGAGGAGGCGTTGCGCGACGAGGCGATCGAAGTGCTCGAACGCGCACGCGCAGGCATCCACAGGCATAAGGTGGCGACCTTCGCGCTGGCGACGATTGGCGCCGATCTGGCGACCGATGCCGTACGTCAGAGGGAAAAGGGACGAGGCAATTGACGAACTGCGTGTCCTGGTTTCGATGTACATGGGCGGCGGCAGTCGAGTGTTCGTCGGCTGCATGGGTGAGGTCCTCGTGGAGCTTCTCATCGAGAGTGGCACCACCGACGACTTGACAGAGGCGCGCCGAATCGTTGACCAGTGGCAGGCTCGGCGACCCGGCATTCCCGCGTTGGACTTGTGGTGGCTGAAATCGCGTGCGCTCCTGGCCAAGGCCGAGGGCGACGCGAACGACTACGCCGGACTTGCCAAGCAGTACCTCGAGCTGTGCGAGAAGCTCGACGCGGGAGGGCGGCTCGCGGAGGCGCGCCGAATGGTCAACGAAATCATTTGAGAAGCTCTGATAGGGGACGAAGGTGGCGACGATCCTGGTTTATACCTCGCCCGCCCTTGGTCACTTGTTGCCGCTCAGCACACTGATGTCGGAACTGGCGCGTCGCGGTCACAAGGTCCATGTGCGCACACTGTCGACCGGTGTGGCTCTAGCCCAAGGGCTCGGTTTCACAGCCGACGCAATCGATCCGCGGGTCGAGGCGATCCAGCACGAAGACTGGAAGGCTACCAATCCTCGTGCCGCGCTGAAACTGTCGGTCGCGGTGTTCGGGCGGCGAGCCGTCTACGAAGCCGCTGATCTCGCCGATGCGGTAGCGCTCGTTCAGCCGGATGCCTTGCTCGTGGATGTGAATTGCTGGGGTGCGCTATCGGCGGCTGAGGCCGGTGACATCCCGTGGGCGTGCCTTTCGCCGTACACGCCGCCGCTGCAATCACCCGGAGTGCCACCGTTCGGGCTGGGCCTCAGACCCCTTTCGGGTGCGTTGGGCCTGGTGCGTGATGTGTTGGTACGGGCTACGGTGGTGCGCGCGGTCGAGAAAGTGATGCTGCCGCCGATCAACGGGATTCGCGCCGAACTCAATGTGCGGCCGGTCACGTCGATCGACGAGTTCCTTCGCCGGGCGCCACTGTTGCTGATCGCAAGCGGCAAGCCGTTCCAGTACCCGCAAACCGACTGGGGCGATGCGGTGCAGATGTATCGGGCCTTGTGTGCTGGATCCCGAGCCGGAGGCGAGCCCTGAGTGGTTGGAATCCATCGACCGGCCAGTCGTTCTCGTCACGACGTCATCGGAGGAACAGGCCGACGCCAACCTTGTTACGACCGCGATAGCGGCGTTGGCCGATGAGCCGCTGCATGTGGTCGCCACCATGCCGGCCGGGCAACCAGACCTCGTGACCGCGTCGCCCCGCGCGACGGTGTGCCGGTTTGTCCCGCACGGACTCGTGCTCGACCGGGCGGTGTGCGCGGTGACACATGGGGGAATGGGCGCGACTCAAAAGGCCTTGGCACGTGGCGTCCCCGTATGCGTGGTGCCCTACGGGCGCGACCAATTCGAGGTCGAGCGGCGTGTCGAGGTCGCCCGGTGCGGCACGCGTCTGCCGGCCAAGAAACTGTCACCGCCGCGACTGGGCGCGAAAGTGCGGGAATCCATGACAATGACGGACGGTGCAAAGCAAGTAGCCGAGGGCTTCGCAGCCACTGGTGGAGTGGCTCGCGGCGCCGATCTCTTTGAGCGCCGCGTGCTCGGCCTTAATGCGCGCTAGCCCTTCGCCGGTTCTTCCGTGATCAGAGTGACCGCGTGCGGCGTTGCCTCGGACTTCATCTGGTGGAAGAGGTCGACGTAGTACGGCAGGCATTCGGCCATTGCCTGCTCGGTGTGAACAGCGGCTGGTATCCGAGATCGCGCTGCGCCTTGCCGATCGAGAAGTAGTTGTCTAAGTAAAGCCGTTCCACGCCAAGGGGTTCCAGCAGCGGCTTGGTCAGCCCGAAGCGGAAGTGGAACCATCGCCAGACCGTCATCACGAACCACACCAGCCGGCCGGGCACGCGGAACTTCGGCCATGGCTGTCCGCAGGCCTCGACGACGGGCCGGGAGAAGTCGAACATGTTGACCGGTTCGCCGTCGTTGATGAAGTACGCCTGGCCGGGCGCTGTTCCGCCGGGCACGAGGTGCTCGGCGGCGAGGATGAAGCCGTGAATCAGGTTGTGCACGTTGGAGTTATCGAGCTTGACTCGTTTGCTGCCGACGAGCACCTTGACGTGGCCGGCAAGCACGCTCTCGAACACCTTGCGGAACATGGTCTGATCGCCGCGGCCCCAGATGCCGCTGGGACGAATCGAGCAGGTCAGCATGTCCCCAACGCCGTTCTGCGACAACACGAACCGTTCGGCGATCACCTTGGTCTCGGTGTACAGATCGTTGAATCGCTTGGTGTAGGGCAGGTTTCGTCGCCACCCGAGATCTTCTTGCCGCCCATCACCACGCTGTTGGAGGCCGTGTAGATGAACCGCTTCACCCCGGCGGCCTGCGCGGCGCGAACGAGGTTCTCGGTACCGGTGACGTTGACCGCGAAGCTGCGCTGCCGGTACTCCTCGGTGACCGACGCGCCGCCCATAAGGTCGATGATCGCCGCGGTGTGGATGATCGTGTCGATGCCGTCGACGGCGGCCGCCACCGTCTCCGGATCGCAGATGTCGCCCCCGAGGACCCGCAGCCGCGGGTGCTCGGGCAGTGGGGAGGGGGCGCGATCGAAGGAGCGGACCTCGTGCCCGCGGTCGAGGAGTTCGGTTACCAGGTTGGCGCCGACGAAGCCGGAGCCTCCGGTGACGAGCACACGGCCGAGATCGGTGGTCAACGTTGAATCACCCATGCCGGCGAGCATAAATAAAACGTGTTCCAATTTCGAGTCCTCATGCCGGACCTCGTCTCCGTCTCAACGTTCTTCCGGCTCCTTTGCGGCCAGTGCATCCTCGACTCGCTTGCGGGCGCCAGCTAAATGCTCTTCGCAACATCGTGCCAGCTCTTCACCTCTTTCCCAGAGGTTCAGCGACGCATCCAGGTCCAGCCCGCCCTGTTCGAGTCGTTGCACGACCTCGATCAGTTCGTCGCGGGCATCTTCATATCCCATTTCACTAATGGGCTTCATTCTTTACCCTCGCTGACCGCTGTGATGGCCCCATCCGCGACCCGTACGCGCAGCCGGGTGCCCGCTGGCGCGTCATCCGTCGACCGCAGGATCTCGGGCGTCCCTGCCTGCGGGACCGCCTGCACGACGGCGTAACCGCGCTCCAGCGTGGCCGCAGGCCCCAGTGTGGACAGGCGCGCCGACAAGTGGCCGATCCGGTCGGCCTCGGCAGCCACCAGCCTGGTGATGTCGCGCCGGGCGGCGGCGCGGGCCCGGTGAATCTCGTCGAAGCGGACGGTCAGCGCGGCCAGCGGCTGGGCCAGCACAGGGCGGCTGCGCAGCTGGGACAGGATGTGCTGCTCGCGGTGCACCCAGTTGCGCAGCGCGCGCGCGCTGCGCTTGCGAAGGTCGGTGACGAGTGCCTGCTCAGCGGTGGTGTCGGGGACGATGCGTTTGGCGGCGTCGGTTGGCGTAGCCGCGCGCAGGTCGGCGACGAGGTCGCACAGCGGGTTGTCGGGTTCATGACCGACGGCGCTGACCACGGGGGTGGTGCACGCTGCGATCGCGCGGCACAGCGTCTCGTCGGAGAACGGCAGCAGGTCCTCGACGCTGCCGCCGCCGCGGGCGATCACGATCACCTCAACATCTGGGTCGTCGGCCAATTCGCGCAACGCCTCGACGATCTGGGCGACGGCGTTTGGCCCCTGTACAACGGTGTTGCGCACCGCGAACCGCACCGCAGGCCAGCGTCCGGCGGCCACCGTCATGACGTCACGCTCGGCCGCGGAAGCACGTCCGGTGATCAGGCCGATGGTGTCGGGCAGGAACGGGATCGGCCGCTTGAGCCGGGGATCGAACAAACCCTCGGCGTGCAAGAGCTGGCGCAGGCGCTCGATGCGGGCCAGCAGCTCGCCGATGCCGACCGCGCGAATCTCACTGACGCGCAACCAGAATGAGCCACGCCCGGTGTGGAAGTACGGCTTGGCGCACACCACCACCTGGGTGCCCTCCGACAGCCTCACCGGCGCGTTCTGCACCAGGTCGCGCGGACACGTCAGGCTCAGCGACATGTCGGCGGCCGGGTCGCGCAGCACCATGAACACCGTCTTGGAATCACCTCTGACCTTAAGTTCGGTCAGCTGGCCCTCGACCCAGACCACGCCGAGGCGGTCAATCCACTTGGCAACTCTTGTGGCGACGGCGCGAACCGGCCACGGGTTCTCGGGGGACTGGCCTGGCTCGGACGAAGAGGTCACTTGGCGGTCGCGCGGGTGATCCTGTTGGCCAGCAGGGTCTGGAAGGGGGCGCGCGCCTTGGAGGCGTCTTCGTAGGCCAGCAGTACCTCGAGGTCGGCGACACGCAGCGACGTCAGCCGGGCCCGCAGCTGGGCCAGGGTGAGCGACTCGTAATCCAGGTCGGTGACGATGTCGGGTGCCGTGGCGAGCTTGGCCTTATTGTCGGCCGAGTCGCCGTCCGACGTCGCCGGCTCACCGCCGGTGAACAGCGCGAAGCGGCCCTCGGTGAGGCGCTCTCCGTCGGCGGTCGGCCGGGACCCGTCGTCGTCGATGTCCTCGTCAAAGGTGGCCCACTCGGGCTGCTCGTCCTTCGGCGGGAACATGGCGTCGAGCGCCTCGTCGCCCTTGATGACCAGGTCTGCCACGTCCTGCTGCACCTTCATCACGAGGTGTGCGAGCCGACTGACGATCGTCATCGGATACATGAGGATGGTCTGCGGAAGCTTGCGGGTTTCCTCGATGGCGGTGACCGCCGCACCTATCAGCAGACGGACCCCATACGGTGCAGTTGCCATGGCCCACAGCCTACGGTTGGCCTCTCGAGGCCGCGGGTCAGTACCCTTGGAACCATGCCGCCGACGATAAATATGGGGATTCCGGGCGCCTCCAGCTCGGTTACCGGCGGTATCACCGGTAAGCGAGTGCTGCTGGCCGAGCCGCGTGGATACTGCGCAGGGGTGGACCGAGCCGTCGAAACCGTGGAGCGCGCGCTGCAGAAGCACGGCGCGCCGGTCTACGTGCGCCACGAGATCGTGCACAACCGGCACGTGGTCGACACGCTCGCCAAGGCGGGCGCGGTGTTCGTCGACGAGACCGACGAGGTGCCCGAGGGCGCGATCGTGGTGTTCTCCGCCCACGGTGTCGCGCCGACCGTGCACACCAGCGCCGCCGAGCGCAAACTGCAGGTCATCGACGCCACCTGCCCGCTGGTCACCAAGGTGCACAACGAGGCAAAGCGGTTCGCCCGCGACGATTACGACATCCTGCTGATCGGCCACGAAGGCCACGAGGAGGTCGTCGGTACGGCCGGCGAGGCGCCTGACCACGTGCAGCTCGTCGACGGCCCCGACGCCGTTGACAATGTCACCGTGCGCGACGAGGACAAGGTGATCTGGCTGTCGCAGACCACGCTGAGCGTCGACGAGACGATGGAGACCGTCCAGCGGCTACGGGAGCGCTTCCCGAAGCTGCAGGATCCGCCCAGCGACGACATCTGCTACGCCACCCAGAACCGCCAGGTCGCGGTCAAGGCGATGGCGCCGGAGTGTCAGCTGGTGATCGTGGTGGGGTCACGCAACTCGTCGAACTCGGTGCGCCTGGTGGAGGTCGCGCTGGGCGCGGGCTCGCAGGCCGCCCATCTGGTGGACTACGCCGACGACATCGACCCGGCCTGGTTTTCGGGGGTGACCACGGTCGGGGTTACGTCCGGCGCGTCGGTGCCCGAGATCCTGGTGCGTGGTGTGCTCGAGCGGCTGGCCGGCTACGGCTATGAGGTGGTGCAGCCGGTGACGACGGCCAACGAGACGCTTGTGTTCGCCCTGCCGCGCGAGATCCGCCCTGCGCGCACGTGACCCGCGCGCTATCGGCACTCCTCTTCACGTTCGTTCTCGCGCTGGCCGGCTGTGGCGACCAAGCCGCCGACCGGTTGAACAGCACGGTGCACGCGTTCGCCGACGCGCTCAACCGAGACGACGTGTCCGCGGCCGCCTCCGTCACCACCGATCCGGCCAAGGCCTCGGATTCCGTGGGCAAGCTCTTCGACAGCCTCGGCAAGGAGGTGCACGTCGACGTGGGCTCGATCGTGCGCAACGACAGCGGCGCGACGTTCAACCTGAACACCACCTGGAAGTTCGGCCAGGACGGCCGCAACCAGTGGACCTACACCACCAGCGGCAACGCCATCGCGGACGGGGACAACTGGAAGATCAGCTGGAATCCGGCGACCGTCGCCCCGGGCCTGGATGCCGGCCCGCTGTCCTACAGCACCCTGACCCCTGATCCCGCCGCGCGGGTGCTGGACCGCACCGGTGCGGACTTGTTGACTCAGCACGTCGCCACGCTCGTCAACGTGTCCCCAGGTGCTGACCTGAATGTGTTTGCCGCACTGTTGAATCCACTGTCACCAGGGATCACCTCGGAGTCGCTGCAGGCAGACCTCGCCGCGGCGAACGGTCAACCGGTAACAGTGATCACTCTGCGCCCCGACGACCTGGCGCCGGTCGAGGCGCAGCTGTCTGCCATGCCGAACGTCACGCTGGCTCCGCAACTGCGGCTGTTGGCCACCGATAAGGCCCTGACCTCGCCGACGCTGTCGGGCCTGTCCGACCTATGGCAGCGCCGCACCGACGACGCCGCTGGGTGGGCGGTCAATGCCCAGACCGCCGCAGGCCTCCAGCGCGTCGGCGGCCAGGATCCGAAACCGGTCGCCGACATCTCCAGCACGCTCGACATCGGCATGCTGCGCGCCGCGAAGAATGCACTAGCCGCATTGACGACCCCGGCGGCGATCGTCGCGATTCAACCCTCGACCGGCGACCTGCTGGCCATCGGGCAGAACGTGGCGGCCGATGCGAAGGGTCCGATCGCGCTGACCGGCCTTTACCCGCCCGGGTCGACGTTAAAGACGGTGACGGTCTCGGCCGCCCTGCAGGCCGGCCAGGTCACGCCCGACAGTGTCCTGCCCTGCCCGGGCACGGAGAACATCGAGGGCAGGCAGATTCCCAACGACGACAATTTCGACTTGGGCCAGGTGCCGCTGCACACCGCGTTCGCTCGGTCCTGCAACACCACGATGGGGCGGCTCGCGGTCAATCTGCCGCCCGATGGGCTGACGAAGGCGGCCGCTGCGCTGGGTCTGGGGATCGACTACACCGCGCCTGGCATGACCACAGTCACCGGCAGTGTGCCCGTCGCCGACACGGCAGCGCTGCGGGTGGAAGAGGGGATTGGCCAAGGCAAGGTGACCGCGTCCCCATTCGGCATGGCGCTGGTGGCCGCCGCACTGGCCCGCGGCTCGGCGCCGGCCCCGGCGATCGTCACAGGGCAGCCTGGAACCCCTGACCGCACTCCGGATCCGCTGCCCCTGCCAATCGCCGATCAGGTTAAGTCGATGATGCGGGAGACGGTCACGAGCGGCACTGCCACCCAGCTGCAGGACATTCCCGACATGCTGGGCAAGACCGGCACCGCCGAATACATCGACGACCAGCACGCGCACGGATGGTTTGTCGGCATCGACGGCGACCTCGCGCTGGCGGTATTCGTCAGTGACGCGGGCAGCTCCGGGCCCGCGGTGGACGCCGCGGGCCGTTTCCTGCGTGCGCTGAGTTAGATGTCGGACTCCCAGTTTTCGGCTTTCCAATCGCCTCGGGAGCGCCGCGGGGTTCGGTACTCCGCACGATTCTCGGCGTCGTCCGCACCGCCGCGGTAGCGCACCCGCGAGATCGGGTGATGGGTCCCGTCGCCGTTGGTGCCGTGAGGTTCCCTCGGCTGGTAATCGTCGAAGCGGCGGCGACGCTCGGTGCGCTCGGACGCGGCGCGGCGGTCGGCCGGCGGGGGCGCCGCTTTGCGTGGCGTCGACGACGTGCGCGACCGACGCCGTGGTTCGGCGGGAGGCGTCGGCGGTTGCTCGGTCTGCCGGGTCGAGCGGGGCCGGCGCGGACGTTCGGCGACGGGCTCGATGATTTCGGTGTCCGGCGGGCGGGCGTGCCGCGACCGCGACGGCGTGGGGCGCTTGGCGGGTCGGCCGGTGCGGGTGGTGTCGGCCGCGATGGCCTTGGCCGCACGGCCGGGCCGCTCGATGGTGTGCTTGCGGCGTGGAGGCTCGGCGGCGTCGGCGTCGTCCCCGGCGGGCTCCCGCGTCAACAGCGACGACATCTTCGACGTGAGGCTGGTGCTTGTCGATTCCGTTGCCGTGGACCGGGGTGCGGCTCGTCGCGTCGACATGCCGTAATACCAACGCGCGATACCGATCAGCAATACGGCGGCCGACGTGAAGAACATCAGCGGGAACCGCTCGATGAGCGGATAGCCGTAGTCGATCAGCGTGTCCTTGATACCCGTGATCTGGCTGCCGTGGAACAGGAAGTACGCGGTCGGCACCGCCACGAACAGGATCAGCGGCGGCTGGATGACCGCGGTGAAGATGCCGGTCTGCCGCACAGCGAGCACCGCGAAGATGCATCCGACCACGAACGACGCCCCGAAAACCAGGCCCAGCTCTTTGGCGCCGGAGCCGGCGTCGTAGGCAAAGCCGATCGCGGTCGCCGTGACGGCGACCAGCACAGCACCCCACCACGGAACACCAGGGATGTTGGGGTGCGCAGAGCAATGGTCCGCCGTCACCGCCGACCGTGCGCGCTGTGCTGACACACGTAGACCGTACCGGCTCTTGGGAAATGTGGCCGTCAGCGCGCTGGCGTGCCCTCACAGTCTCCTAGACTCTGGATCCTGTGGGTCTGAACCTGGGAATCGTCGGACTGCCGAATGTCGGCAAGTCGACGCTGTTCAACGCGCTGACGCGCAATAACGTGCTAGCTGCGAACTATCCGTTCGCGACGATCGAGCCTAACGAGGGTGTCGTGCCGCTGCCCGACTCGCGGTTGGCCGAGCTGGCGAAGGTGTACGCCTCAGAAAAGATCGTGCCTGCGCCGGTGACGTTCGTCGACATCGCGGGCATCGTCAAGGGCGCGTCGGAGGGTGCCGGTCTGGGCAACAAGTTCCTGGCCAACATTCGAGAAAGCGACGCGATTTGCCAGGTCGTGCGGGTGTTCACCGACGACGACGTGGCGCACGTGGACGGCCGCATCGATCCGAAGTCGGATATCGAGGTGATCGAGACTGAGCTGATCCTCGCCGACTTACAGACGCTCGAACGCGCGTTGCCGCGACTGGAGAAGGAGGCGCGGACCCATAAGGACCGCCGGCCTACGTATGAGGCCGCGGTGGCGGCCCAGGAGATTCTCAACGGCGCCAAGACGCTGTTCGCGGCCGGCGTTGACGGCTCTGCGCTGCGTGAGTTGAACCTGCTGACCACCAAGCCTTTCCTGTACGTGTTCAACGCCGACGAGGCGGTGCTCACCGACGGCGCGCGGGTGGCGGCGCTGCGGGAGCTGGTGGCGCCGGCGGACGCGGTGTTCCTCGACGCCAAGATCGAGACGGAGCTGCAGGAGCTGGACGATGAGTCGGCCGCAGAGCTGTTGGAGTCGATCGGCCAGACCGAACGGGGTCTGGATGCGTTGGCCCGAGCCGGTTTTCACACGCTGCGATTGCAGACGTTCCTGACGGCGGGGCCAAAAGAATCGCGCGCCTGGACGATTCACCAGGGCGACACGGCGCCGAAGGCGGCCGGGGTGATCCACACCGACTTCGAGAAGGGGTTCATCAAGGCCGAGATCGTGTCCTACGACGACCTGATCGAGGCCGGATCGATGGCCGCTGCGAAGGCCGCGGGCAAGGTGCGGATGGAGGGCAAGGACTACGTGATGGCCGACGGCGACGTGGTGGAGTTCCGCTTCCAAGCAACGTCTGGTCAGCAGAAGAAAGCGTAGGTTTCGCGATCGCGTGCCGCGCCCCACTCACACTGTGCGTGCTCCTCGCGTAGCTACGGGTGCAGCCGCGGCCTAGCGTTTCGGCTCATACCGCAGTGCCACCGCCCCCGAGCCGAACTCCAGCCGGTCTGCGAGCCGCAACTCGACATGTTTCGATAGTCCCCCGAACAAGGTCGGCCCGTGGCCCGCAAGCCTGGGCTGCACTATGAACTCGTACTCATCGATCAATCCCAGCTCCGCCAGCGCCAGCGGAAGCTTCACGCCGCCCACGAACAGTCCTTTACCCGGCTCTCGCTTGAGCTGCTGAACGGCTGTTGCCAGATCACCGCGCACGAGCTCCGCGTTCCAGTCGACCCGGTCCAGGGTGCTCGACACGATGTACTTCTTTGCCGCATCTATCGCCCGCGCGAAGGGTTCCATCCAATCGGGCCTCGCTCCCTTTGGCGCCGGCATCCGAAACGCTGCCTCCATCATCTCGTAAGTGACTCGGCCAAAGAGGAGGGCGTCGGCCTGGACGAGGTTCTCTACTGCGTGACGATGCAGGTCTTCGTCCGGGACCATCACACGATGATCGCAGCACCCATCCAATGTGACGTTGATGGAATACCGAAGGGGTCGCATTTCGCGAGAGTACCGATTGAGGGGCGAATCCTGCCTGATGCCAACGCCTTGTCCGCCGCGCTTAAATGGGGGCGCATCAGATCTGACCGCGTCAGTGCGAAGTGTGACCTGGTGGAGTTCCGTTTCAACGTGTAGGGGTGCAGGTCAGAGCGGCTCTACAGGCTATCCGTCCGCAGATCGTCCGCAGCACCGCCGACCGCCGACGCGAACAGGCCGCTGGCAGCCTTGCGGGTGCGGTCGTTGGCGTCGGGCCACAGATGCGCATAGGTGTTCAGCGTCACCGTCGCAGACGAGTGCCCCAGCGCCCGCTGAACCGTCACCACATCGCAGCCCGCCGCGATCAGCCCCGAGGCGTAGAAGTGCCGCAGGTCATGCAGCCGGTAGCCCAGACCGGCCTCGTCCCTGGCCTTGCGCCACAGATACCCGACCGAGTTCTGGTGCAACGGGTGCTCGCCCTCACCAGGGAACAGCCAGCGGTTCGGGTCACCATCGGGCACATGCAGACGGACATGCTCACTGAGTAAGGCGATCAGCCCGTCCGGTGCGTAAACGGGGCGCTCGCTACCGTACTTCGGCGGGCGAATCTCCACCTGCTTGCCGTTGGCCCGCTGGACCTGGCGCCGAACGTGTATCTCCCGCTTGAGGAAATCGACGTCGCCGACCTGCAGCGCGGCAGCCTCACCGAGCCGAAGGCCGCCGAACGCGCACAGCCCGACGAACGCGGCGAATTGAGGCTCAGCCTCACGGAGCAATGTCCCCACCTCGGCAGGGGAGGGAATCGTCATCGCCGCCGACGCTTTGCGCTGTCGGGGGAGCTTCACCTTGGCTGTGACGTCGTGCGCGAGCAACCGATCACCGAGCGCCGCCCTGATCACACACCGAACATTCACGAACCGTGTGTTAATCGTGCTCGGCTCTAACGGCTTGTCCTGCATGGCCTTAACCCATGCCTGCACATGTGACGGTCGCAGGTCGGCGAACGCGATACCGCCGAACGTCACCGAATTGACCGCGAGGTCCATAGCGCGGCGCGTACCCGGCACCCACACCTGATGGGTGGACCACTCACGGTAGAAGCTCGACAAAGTGACCTTGCCCAGCTTCGGGTCGACGTAGGTTCCTGTCTCCAGCGCGGCGACGATGCCGTTAAGCCACCGTTCGGCGTCGACCTTACGCCCGAACCCCTTGGCGTGTTCCTTGCCGCTCTCATCGACATACCTTGCGCGCCAACGGCTTCCCTTGCCGCAGTTCGCGCTCTGCACGGTGCGCGTGTTGCCGTCCGCGCCGCGGACTGTCTTAGTCCAGCGATCCTCGACGCCCGCCCTACGGTTACGTTTCATTTCTCGGGTTCACGCCTTCTTCTTGCCTGGGTCCGTTGGGGGTAGGTACCCCTCCTTACGGGCCAGGAGGATGTACCGGCCAGCGGTCGTCTTGGACACGCCGTAGCGCTGCGCGATGGCCCGCCACGACCCCGAGTCGATGGTGTCACGGTAGAGCGCTGCGACCTCTTGCAGCAGTTCGTTGGTCACTTTCCGTCGCGCTCGATTCCGGCCCGTCCGATAGGCGCGCCGCGCTGAGCGGTCGTCGACCATGCCGGGCATCTTTTCTTGCGAGGCCCGCATGACGCATTTGAACGCGAACTCGCTCAAGTTGTTCAAATCGCGCTGGATCGCCTTGAAGTCCTTTGGAAGTATTTGCCGCCCTTGAGTTTTCGCTTGCAGAGTCGCGTCAATGCACACCGGGGCGCCGTCACGGACTGTGAACGTTAGTTGCAGCGACGGTTCGGACGCTGAGCTTGGTAGGCGCACGTAGAAGGTCGCTGGCACGAGGTAGTCGCCCAGCTCGGCGAACTCACCCATCTCATCCCAGAGCACCCAGCCGAGTAGACCACCGTCGTCGTCGTCCTCGATGGGCAGCCGCATTGTCAGTCCTGGCGACATCCAACCCCCTATCAGTCGAAAGTCGGCTAGTGATATAGAAACCATGTCACTAATCAGTCAGGCTGTCAATCATCACCAACACAACAGGGTTGGTCAATCACGAAAGGGAGCAATGGCGTGAGCAGCACTCACCAGGACACAGCCACTGCCAGCGTCGCCGAGTACCTCTCGGCGCCAGAGCTGGAACAACTCACCGGCACACCCGCCTCTACCTGGCGCTACTGGGCGCACATCAGAAGCGGCCCACCGAGTTTCAAACTCGGCAGACGCCGCGTCTGGAAGCGGTCAAGCGTCCTCGCGTGGCTGGAAGCCCAGGAGACCGCATGACTCAACGAGAAAGCCGCCCGGCGGGCAACCGGGCGGCTCCAAAATCCACGGGCGACGCGGACACACACAGTCTAACCACCGGACTGACCCGCCGCCGGGCAGCCGCCCGCCGCATGCCGCCGTTAGCGCCGTGCGGCTGCATCCGCGACCCCGACCATGATCGCCACCGATGTGGAGGCGACATCAGCGACAACATGGCTGCGGCCGCCGTCGCGGCAGTAGCTCTGCTCGATGGACTCGGTACACCTGCGTTGCTGGATCCCCGGACATGCCGGGCGATGTGGCGAATCGGTCACCGGCGCATGGCCCAAGCGGTGCACCACAGAACGGCAGGAGCGGCATGACCGATGAAACCTGGGAGCAGCTGGACGCCGCCCGCGAATTAGCCGCACTGTTCGACGAACGTGCCGTGACCGCCGCCTGGCTCGACGCACAAGAGTTCCCGCCCCTGGAATGGACGGTAGACGGCATCCTGCCCGAAGGCATGGGCCTGCTGGTGGCGCCACCGAAGGCCGGGAAAAGCTGGATGGTGGCCAACATCGCACTCGCCTGCGCGGCCGGGGGGTCGGCGCTCGGCAAGATCCCGGTCAAGAAGCGGCCGGTGTTGTACTTGGCATTGGAGGATGGACATCGGCGGTTGCAGAGCCGCTTCCGCACCCTCATGGCAGGGCAGCCGCTACCCGAAGGGCTGGAGGTCGTCACCCGCGCATCATCGACCGAAGCTCTGGACATCGTCGACGAGTTCCTACGCCGACACCAACACGACGCCCCATGCGTCATCATCGACACCTACGGAAAAGTCAAGCCGCCCAAGGCATCCTACGAAGATTCCTACCAGGCCGACTATCGTATCGGCAGCGCATTGAAACGCCGCATCGACGACGTACCCGGCGGTTGCCTGGTGTTGGTACATCACACCCGCAAAGCCGAAACCGCCGATTTCATCGACTCGGTTAGCGGCACCCAAGGTATCGCCGGGTCGGCCGACTTTGTGCTCGTCCTCGCGCGTAAACGCCACTGCGATGACGCCGTGCTGTCCGTCACCGGCCGCGACGTCATCGAGAACGAATACGCCCTCACCACCCACGAGGGCCGCTGGACGCTCGACGGCATGGATCTTATGGATGCAGCTGCGGCGGTGTCCAAGCGCAAGGACTCTGAGCATCTCGGTGACCGCAGCGTCGACGCGTTGGTGTTCGTGAACGGTCGCCCACTCGGCACCCGCCCAGGCGACCTGGCGACCCACCTGGGCATCGGCAGCAACGACGCAGGCACCTACCTGCGCCGTCTCCATGAGGCAGGCCGCATCGGCAAGCGCACCCGCGGTATCTACACACCACTGTCTTATGTGTCTGAAGTGTCTGAAAGCGACGATGTGCCTGGTCAGGGCAGCGACGAGGAAGACCTGCTTTCAGACACTTCAGACACCGTGTCTGAAACGGACCAACCGCTATCCACCAGCCAAAAAGACACTTCAGACACTTCAGACACTCCCCCGCTCGAAGGGTGGGAGTGATGAACCGCGCCGATCGCCGCAAGCTTCCCCCCGCTATCCGGGCAATCGCCGACAACCTCGACAACGTCCGCTGCCCCGACTGTGACAACGACGCCCGGCTACGCCAAGACAGTGACGGCATATGGCATTTAGACATCCAGCACGACGACACGTGCCCGTGGTTCAAGCGACACCAGCAACGAAAGGCGACCTCATGAACGGAGATGCATGGACATATGGGATGAGCTTGTCGTCCAACTCGCAACCGTCCCCGATCTTCCCGGCGCCCGCTGCCGCGGCCGATGGGAACTGTTCGACGCTGGTATCGAGAAACATGCAGACGCCCACTACGCACGCGAGGCCGCGAAGAAACTCTGCCAAGTGTGCCCAGCAATGCACTGCTGCACCGCCTGGATTGACTCCCTACCCGCACACCAGCGCCCGGTCGGCGTCGTCGCTGGCCGTTATATCACCGTCGCCGAAGCCGTCAACGCTCAAAAGGGGCGCGTCTCATGACCCCTGGCCATCTGAGACCCGTCGATGAGGTGACAGCGCCCGATGTGCAGCAGCTCGGTGACGCCGTCCTGATCCAAGGCGACGCGCTGCGCGCCCTATACATCGCTTTGCATAGGGCTATCCGGGCCACGTCCGCAGCCGGACATTCACCGGCGCGCCTACAAGCCATTCAACAGCAGATTCATCGGGCCCTGACGACACAAATGTCCGACCACGGCCATCCAGTTGCGAAATCCTTTGACGCCCAGTCAGAATCGAATTGCCAGGGCGCCGCTGAACTAATGAGCGTCGCCGAAGCCGCAGCCGAACTAGGGGTGAGTGAACGCCAAATGCGCAGACTTGCCCACGATCTCGGCCAACGTGTCGGCGCCTCCTGGGCGTTCAACAGAATCGCAGTCCTGGCCTTAGCCCGCGCACGAGAGAAAGACACGAAATGACACAACCAGAACCCGAACCGACGGAATACCCGAAATCGTGGACTCCGCCCCACATTCGCCAGCAAGCGGAAGAGATCGCGTTGGCCGTCGACGCGTACGTGGCGGCCTTGTCCGATGAAGAATTCGATGCACTCGTCGCCCGAACACGACCCGAGAGGATGAGCTAATGGCCATGGGAAGCATCTCGATCAGCACTTGCCGCGCACTCACTCAGTCAGTTGAAAACGCTGGCGGCGCAACACCAGCCGTGCTGCGCAACCTCCTCGCAGGCTACGACGACCTGGCCGAGCAGACGGTCCAACCTTCCGATCCGGCGCGCGCAGTCATCGACGCGTACGCGGCTGGTAAACCGGACCGGGCAGCCGAACTGATCACTGCCGCAGCTCAGCTGCAGCACGACTCCGACTACCGGAGCGTCCTGCGTCAACGCGCGGAGGGCATGGTCGTTGAAAGGTTCTTCAAAGAGTTGTGCCGGGGCGCGGCCGACGAAATCCTGACCTCGTTGCGCCCCCAGTTCGACGCCGCCGCAGAAGCACTGGCTGCCGCGACAGTGGTGGTCGACATCAACAGCGACCCGAGCCAGCTCGCCGAAATCGGCACACCCGAACAGCTCGACGCGTGGCGCGCCATCCGCCCAGCCGTAGCCCAACTCGACGCCATCAGCGTCATCGCTCGCCGCTTCGGACCGAGGTCCCCGGACTTCGGTGTCCTCGACCAGCCGCCAATCGTCGACCCGATCGACCTAGTCGACGATGCAGTGATGTGCGCGTCCAGCGACCTCGTCCAGGCTGGGAGGGCTTTCCGCGCCCGCCGCGCAGACATTCGCACTGCCCCATGGCTGCGAATCACACCCAAGCTGAACACGATTGCTGAAGCGAAAGAACGGTTGAGGGCGTGGGCGGAAACTGAGTGGAACCTGATAAACCCGCACCACCCCAGCCGCGGACGCATCGACGAGAACGGGCGTGTCGTTCCCGAAGTCCGGCGCAACCCGTACGCCCTGGCCGAGTGGTAAACCGTGAGCGACGACGACGCGGACCAATTCGACTATCCGCCATCGTGGGCGCCGAAAGGTGTCGAGCCACCGCGACGACAGTCCTACAAGCCGCCCCTACGCTCCGGCCTCGGCGTCACCGGCGACGAACAACCCGACGACGGCGTCGAGTATCCGCAGGCTTGGAAGCGGGACCACTGTCGAGCATCGAAGAGCACGGAAGACCCACTGCAAGCAGGGGCATGAGTACACGCCGGAGAACACCTACATCTATCGAACCGGGCGGCAATGCTGCGAGTGCAAACGCAACCGCAGCCGCGAGGCCATGCGCAGACAGCGCGATCGTCAACAGCAAACTAGGCAGGAAGCCGCATGACAACACAGACAAAGACCCCCCAGAAGCCGCCCCAGAAGCCTACGCAGAAGCCGCAGAAGCCACCCATGACGCCCACGACTGGCCCGGCGAAACAGCCGTGAAGTCAGTAACACATAGCTGCGACATAGCAGCAGGTCAAGGGGTGGGGCATGCCCCCGGTTACACATACCAGCCGCTGCGCCGTGGTGCCGCTATTTTTGCGTGCACACGTTTTCGGAAGTGCTGATGGGCGCTAGAGGACCGCAGGCCGCGCCTGCTCAATTGAAGGTCATCAAGGGTCGCGGAAACGGCAAGGATACGGCCGGTAGACCCATCAATTTCGGCCCGAAATTCGGTCGTGGAGCCCCCGATGCGCCGGAGTGGCTGTCCGACGATGCGCGGTCTGAGTGGGATCGAGTCGTGCCGGGTTTGGACGCGCTGGACCTGCTGAAGCACGAGGACTTCGCGGCGCTGGTGGAGCATTGCGAGACGTGGGCGACCTTCATCGAGGCGATTCGGCAGGTTCGCGCCGAGGGGATCACGATCGTTGACCCGAAGACGGGTCGCAAGCACAAGCATCCGGCGGTGGCCGTGGCTGAGGCGGCGTCACAGCATTTGCGGGCTTCGTGCCGCGATTTCGGGTTGACGCCGTCGGCTGAGCAGAACCTTGGCGGGTCGCAGAAGTCCGATGACAGCAACGAAGATCCGTTCAGCGGTTAAGGCGCATAGGTTCACCTGAACCAGAGCCCTTGGTCGGTGTCTCCCAACGAACTCCGTCTGCAGTCGTGAACTGAACCTTCGCGACGACATTCGAGACATCAATCGGGATGTAGATCGGTGTCTGGTAGTCGGCGGTGCGGGGCTCGATCGGAGTCAGCGGCTTGTCCTCTGTCGGATGCATGAAGCAGGGTAGGGCGCAAAACTCGAAGCGGCGAAGCCACCAATAGCCAGGGGACTAGATCACCAACACCCCGCCGCCGCCTCAACGAAACATTGCCGCGAAAGCAGCGATCTTCGCTGAACACGATTGTCTATCCGCGGAGCTTCGAAGCGAAGATGCATAGCCGGGACGGCGACCGGCGGGCTACCGCCGCCTACAAGCCTTGGCTGGAACCCCGCCGATCACCTGCGGGTAAGACTAGACCTTAGAATCCTTCCCCGCTCTCGTTCGGCGTTGTCCCGGTGGGAGTTTTGTCTCAGCAGGGCACGTGTTGTCAAGCTCGCATACGTTGATCATTTGAGGGTGCCGGTCACCCGCCAGTGGTGTGCCTCGAGCGCGTCGTAGGAATGTCGCTGCTGCCCGCTGCGCGTGTACCTAAGCTTGCGATTAACCCTATTACCGATGGTCTTGCTATGCGACAATGTGGCAAATTTTGGATCGCTGCGCGATCGATCCCGTGGGCAGGTGGGGAGCAGATGGTGAGTCTGTTGCGTTTAGGCTTCGCTGCAGGTGTGTGCGTGCTCGCAGCGGGCCTGCTGATCGGTGGAGCCGGGGGCGCGGTCGCCGTCGCCGATCCCGATTCCAGCAATTCCGCTGCGGACGGCGATGGCGGCACCGACGCTTCAGGCCAGGACAGCACTACGGCAAGCAGCCCGGTTAAGGACGTAACGAGCACGCTTGGCTCGGGCCCGCAACCAGGCCAGCAGCCTTCCGACGCGAAAACCCCGAAGAAAGGGCCTGGCGGCACGGACAACAAGGGCGAGAAGAAAGCCACCAAGGGCGAGAAGAAAGACACCACGGGCGAGAAGAAAGCCACCACGGGCGAGAAGAAAGACTCGCTCCTCGTCGCCGCGGCCCCCGCTGCGGCGCCGGCCCCCACTGCGGCGCCGGCCCCCACTGCGGTCGCGCCGGCCCCCGCTGCGGTCGCGCCGGCCGACGCTGCGGTCGCGCCGGCCGACGCTGCGGTCGCGCCGGCCGACGCTGCGGTCGCGCCGGCCCCCATTGCGGCGCCGGCCCCTACTGCGGTCGCGCCGGCCCCCACTGCGGCGCCGGCCCCCACTGCGGCGGCGCCGGTTCCCAATCTGGTCGGGCCGGTTTCTGACGTCACCGCGTCGGTTCAGGACATGCTCACCCCGGTTACCGGTGCTGGCGTCCCGCTCACGCAACTGCAGTCGTTGATTCAGGACATGCTCACCCCGGTTGCCGGTGCTGGCGTCCCGCTCACGCAACTGCAGTCCGACCTTTATTCCTTCTTGTTGGGCATCGCCAGGGTGGCGCCAGTTTCTGATGTCATCGCGTTGGTTCAGGACCTGCTCACCCCGGTTGCCGGTGCGCTCGTCCCGCTCACCCAACTGCAGTCCGAGCTTGCCTTCTTCTTGTTCGGCGTCACCGGGGTGGAGCCGGTAGTGGACGCTTGGGGACGTATCGACAGTGCTGCGCTGTCGACGGCTGTGCATGCCTGGGTGGCGTCGCAATTGCCGCTGCTGCGGGCGTTTGCCGCTATCCCGGGCGTGCCGGTGGCCGGCATCGCAACCTGGGTGGCACCGCTCGGGGGCCTTGCGCCGGCGGCTTTCTGCGCAATGACCCAGGCATGTCGAGCGTCATCGTTGGCCGCGATGTCGCCGCTCGCCCCCAGTGGCGCCACTGCGATGGGTGTGCAGTTGTTTTTCCGGTCTGCCTCCGGCGAAGTCCTGCTAGCCGGGCCACTGTCGGGGCTGGCCGCTCTGTCAGGCGTCGCCGGGCTGACGGTCCTAAACGCAGCCGGGGTGCTCCCCATTTCACTGGCGGCGCTGGCCGCTCTGGCTTTGCCGGGCGCCGGCGGGCTTACGCTCCTTACCGCAGCCGGGGTGCGCATCGGATACCGCCAGGCCAAAGCCGGTTTCGCAGTGCGGACAGCGGGCATCGCGGGCTTCGCCCGTCCGGGAGCCGTTCCGTTAGGTGTCGTTCGTTCGGGGTCGGTGGTTGTCATCCGTCCGAGGGCATTGCCCGCCGTCCGTGCAGGGGCGTTCAGTGCCGGCGGTCGTCTCGATAAAGTCGCGTAGCAGCCGCCGAACCCGGAGTCGATTCGACTCGATGGCGGACGCCAGGGCGGTGGCCATCGATGCGCGGCTCTGGGTGCGGATCCGATAAAGCATCCTGATCAGTGCGGCGATTGCCTCGGCGCCTTTGGGCGCCCGGCACAAATGGGTCCGCCTTCGTCCCCAGGCAGAATGACGGGCCAAGTTGGCTTTGGCAATCAGAATAAGGGTGTATCACTCGTACATTTCTCGGATTGAACCAGGCGGTCAGTATCTTGAGACCCTCTTGCCAACGCCCTAATTACCCAAGCACCTGCGCCGTCCCGAGGCGTTCCGTAACTGCCGATTCGAATGGCACGACGCGCGGGCGACGTGGCTGAGGGAGCACAACCTCAAGGGCGCCCTGACCGAGATCCGCGCGATGACGAACCCCGAGCTATCCGACCGACTGGTGGCAGACCCCGACTACTCCATCGGCTCAACGGCTAGTTAAAGTCTCGATGAGAGCTGAGAGCCTGTGTCCGCCTGTTCGGCTCGGTCGGCAATCTCAGCATTCATCCGGGCGATGATGTCATCCAGGGCGCGGTGAGCCCTGATCGCTTCACACGCCAGGTAGCCGAATAAGGCGATCGCTGCTGCGGCGACCATCCACCCAAGTGAGAGATTGAGGAAGAACCCCTCCAACAGCAGCACCCCCAACAGCGGCCAGAACAAACGACGCATCATCGAGGTTCCATTCAGATGGGGTGGATTGGCGGTCCGGCCGAGACGACAGCAGCTGTGCACGAGCACCGGCCGGTTTGCCTCAGAAGATTGCGGAGCTACTTCGTACATTGGATGTCCCGCGCGACAAGCCCGCGTAAGCGTGACTATCAACATCAGCTAAGACCTCGATCCGTGTCTCCGCTGCTAATCTGCACCTAGGTGAGAACTCGCAGCGAACTTGACCGTAGCATTCTGGTGTGACTTTGCGCAGTACAAGACCACAAAAAATGGCCTCAGCGATGACCATTCGTTACTGGCGGACCGACCCACGGATTTCGTAGGTCAACTTAGGGGATCTGATGTACAGCTAACCTCAGAACGTTTGCCATATGTGATGGTGCAGCATAGTTTTGTGCGTGGTCACCGTGTTGGGGCTGCTAGCTCTGTTTGCTACGCCTGTCATTGGCCCGGAATGGGACGACCCAAGCCCACCCAAGCCGCAACCTGGAACCCCCTCGGCCCGAACCAGGTTTTGGTGGGCACCACGGTGAGCACGCCGACGCCGAGCCGTTGCGCGGCCTGGGCGAAGATGAGTAGTTCGGCGGCGGGTGTGGGGTGATGTCCTTCGATACCAGTAGGTAGTTCCTCTTAGGGACTACCCAGACAGCTCGTCACGCCGGGAATGACTTTGCGGCCGACCACGGCCCGTCACGGCGCACAGCAACAAGGATGAATTTCGGAGTTGCACGAACCTTGCACGAACCGGCATCTGTGCAGGTCAGATGGTGCCCCCGGCAGGATCGAACCTGCAGCAGCACCCGGGCGAGGTTGCCGTAGTAGCGCGCTACAATTTTCTTCACCTTGAAGTCAGCCTGCCGAGGTTGAGAATTTAATCAGTCCCTCATCAGGAGAAGAAAATGCCCACGATCGAGGCGCATCTCCGGCGTGAGCTACACAAATACGCCGTCGAATTACGGCAGCTTGCCTACACCCTGCCCAACGGGGTTGGCGAGTACGATGTCCTCCAGTTGTCGGAGCGGATGAATGTTGCCGCCGACGAGACCCCCGAGAAGTACTTGGCCGCCCCTTCCCCGTGAAACTCGGCGAGTTGGCTTAGGTGTGCCAGCGGGCGGCTGGCAGCACGTCCGTGCAGGCTTACATAGTTCTATACGTCGAGCGCCAGTATCTCGGCGCACTCGACCGATCGCACCGGCTTAGTGTGCGCTGGGAGCGTGCACATTGTCTTGGTTTAGTCTCGGCCGTTTATGCAGGAAGCCTAAATATAGGCTCTGAACTGCGATTATAGTGGTGCGCGATACTGGGATTGAACCTCTAGCGCATCGGGGGGCTGCCGTCCGAGCGATGTGCTCCTGATTTATGTACAGCAACCGGTACAGCAACCCACTCGATTTCGGGGGTGTTTGGCAATGTTCGCTGACGTACGGAAATGGCGGTTTACCTGTGAAAACTGGTCACCCATGGACACCCGCGAACGTCACTCTTTAGGCTGGGGGTCAAGTGGTCGCAGGTTCAAATCCTGTCAGCCCGACCAGAGTTCTCGCAGGTCAGAGGATGTTCTTGGTGGCCGCAGAAGGCCGAATCGGGGCCCGTACCCACACGAGATACCCACACCGGGTTTCGGGAGCGGTCGGCTAGCAAACCTACAGGCCAGTCGGCCTTTGACGCAGCGGGTAGTTCTGAGGCGACGGGTTCACGATGTGCGAGTCGACAGCGGGCAGCGCCATCAGCTCTTCGCACAACCCGACCATGTGCATCGCAACCTCATGGCAGTACCCCAGCGCATCGATGCCGTTGCCTTGGACATTGTCGAAGGCCGCCCGGCTTTTGGTCTCAGGGTTCGTGGGAAGCGGGACAGTCGCACCCACCGATCATCAAACCGGTTCATCCAGCAAGTCGCATTGTCCGTTAGTGGCGGTAGTGACTAATGCAGTCGCGGTAGGCAGTGAGCTTCTCGCCGAACCTGGTCCAACTCTGCTCAAGGAGCGCAGCGAAGGGCGGCGGAAACACCTTTGACGGGTCGTTCATGGTTTCGCGAATTCCGCGCCACCTGCTCCTCCCTGGCGTGGGGTAATGCTTCCAAAGCACTTTTCGAATCGACTCGTACACACGCCGCGCGTCGCCGAGGAAACCGTCGACCTCGAAGTAAATCCGATCATCGCCAGCGTTTCCACGGATAGCGTCGGGATAGATCTCCTCGAATAACCGACATTTGTCCATGTACATATCGATGATGCGATTCAGGTGGTACAGCCCGCTCCGCAAGCAGTAGCGCACGTCGTGCTCGTCCCAGAGGTCGCTCGTCGAGTAGGGACCGGGTACGTCGACCAGTTGGACCACGCGATGGTTTAGCGATGTGCCGTCTTCATCGACAATCGCGAGGGTGTAACCGGAGTAGATCGGTTCTCGGGTCGTCGCCAGGCACGCCAGCTCGGCTGGGGGACGGCCGTTGCCGACCGCGACTTCGATCCCGTGCTCGAACACATCGATCAACGCTGGATTGGTCACGTCACCTATTCTTGGTCACCTTCGAAGCCTTCTTGGTCACCTTCGAAGCCCGGTCACCTGATTTTCCTGCAGCCCGAGCGTGCAGCAGGGCAGCCTCGGGCCGCTGGGGGAAATCTTCGGATCCTTCTTCAAAGAGACTTTGGGGCTGGGCTCCCTGTTCCCTCGAGTCCCTACTGCCGGTGCAGATCGCCGACACACTGATCGGGGCCTTCATACCGCAGATTCTTTGGCGGCGACACTTCTGGGGGTGTAGCGGCGCCGCCGCTGCCGCTGGCCGGTCAGCACCCCGGTAGTGGCATGCTGCCAGGCCCGGGACAGAACATCACGATTGATAACTCAATTCACGGAAACGTGGGCTGGGACCCCGAAGAAGTCCGCAGGGAGCGCGACAAAGCCACGGCGCGCGCCATACCGAGAATCCGGCCGGGCGCATGAGCGACTGCCTCCGATCGGCAGCTAGTCGATCGGCTTGTGGAAGCGCTCGCACTCGTCATTCCAGCACGCCGGTCCCTCACGGTGGCCGATCTCTTGAAGCCGACCGCCGCGCGTGGTCATCTTGGCTCGGTAGCCGATCGGCTCGCCGCATGCGGAGCAGGTGTCGCCTGTTGGGTAGTGCTCAAAGCTGACGGACATGCCTCTGACGCTAGAACACCGACATGACAGCCACGGTTACCGCGCGGCTCGCCGCCGAGTCGCAGCGATCCCACCGGACCATCTCTTGAGGACCCACCAAACGCCGGGGGCGCGCACAGCATGAGCCGCCGCACAGAGCCCACACCCGCAATCTGGCTGGTGACTACGCAACTCGTCGAGGCGGCGCTTCACCAACCCGAGGGTCACCGGCTCGCCAGTCTCCTCCGCGTACTCGAAAACGGCGATTGCTAGCCGGTCCTCGTTGATGCTCGTGGCCACAGCTATCAGTGTGGACTAGCGCACCTGGAACAGCCCTCAACCCCCGCGTGTCCGCAGCGCGTCCGCAGTAGTTCTATCAACAGCTTCCAGCGGCCAAGATAACCATCAGTCTGACCAGTGAGTTTGTCGGGCAATCAACACAGCTTGCGCGTGCAAACGCCGAGAGGTGAATTCCGTTTCAACGTGTGATTCAAGGCAGCGCCTCCGAAATGCCAGCAGGTCTGGCCAGCTGCCGACATTCACCCGATGCGTCCCGCTGATGAGGCAGAATCGCGCAGGTGACGACGCCGCCGCAACGCCCCGGGCAGCCTGGATGGCGCGGTAGGGGGACGCCGCCCGACCCTGCGACGCGACGGCTCCCGCGTCATGGACGACCGGACTCACCGACCGAACAGATCCGCGCGCCATACCGGCCCGCAGATGCAGGGCCGACCGAGCGGTTCCGGCGGCCTCAGCCACCAGCCGGCGGCCCACCGCCGCCACCGCCGCCGGCGGCACCCAGCCGTCAGCAGCGTGGAGCGGAAAAGCGGCGCGGCCCGCGCCTCCGGAACCGGCAGTCGATCGTCCTGATCGCGATCATCATCGTCGCACTGGTGGCCGGCGGTCTGGCCGGCGCCGAGCTCTACGCGCGGCACCGCGCGGGCAGCATTCTGGTGGAGGTTGCCGAATGCGTCGTCCAAGACGGCGTCACCATATCGTTCGGTGTGAACCCGCCCTTTTTGTGGCAGCACATCACCGGCCACTACACCAACATCTCGGTGTCCACCGCGGGTGGCCGGGTACAGGACGCCAAGGGAATGACGGCCGACGTGATCCTCGCGGACGTGCGGTTGCAGGATTCCGGGGACTCCAAGGGCACCATCGGATCGCTGGACGCGACACTCACCTGGAAGTCCGAGGGCATCAAGGACACTGTTGTCGAAAACCTTCCGGGTGTAGGGAGTTTGGTCACCGGTGTGCGCACCGAACCTGGCGTGGACGCCATCGTTCTGGAAGCCGGCAGCAACAGCGTCACGGCCAAACCTGTAGTCACCGATGGTGACCTCAATCTACAGGTTCTCGACGTCAACGGCCCGCTCCCCAAGGATGCGGTCCAGACTGCGCTGAACGAGCTCACCAAGAAACTGAACGACAACTATCCGCTCGGTATCCACGCCGATAGCGTCGAAGTGACCGAGACCGGAGTCGTCGGGAAGTTTTCCAGCCAGAACGCGTCGATCCCCAAAGAGGACGCGAACCCCTGTTTCGCGCGCCTTTGAGTGCGGCCATCGGCCCAGGGAATTCGACTGGTAGGCAGGGCGCTAGGCGAGATCGCCGGGTCGATACGTGTCTTGCTCCAGGCTCAGCATTCAGACCAGACCGCTCCCGGTGAGGTGTTGTTATTGTCCACCTCTGAGCGACTGTGTCGCTTGTAGCGACTTTGTCGCGCATAGGCGGACAGCGAGGCCTTTTGCCGTCCCAACCGCCACTTCCGGGCCGCTGCGAGAAGGTTAGTAAGGGCGTACGGATTGCGCCGTCGATCGTCAAGGTTGATGTCGGCGTTGAGGATTCGCGCCTCCAGCTCGAGCACAAGGACTTTGAGCGTCGACGCCACCGGCTGGTCCGAGCTCGCCGAGATCAGCGTCGACTGATATTCCTATGCGATGACGGCGATTTCGTCACCGAGCCGGTATCCCGGCGTCAGTGGCAGCGAGTCGCCGCTCCAGAACGAGCCGGGGTCGAACCAGTTGTAGTGCTTCTCCGTCGAGAGCAACCCCATCTCCTCGTAGGTGATGGCGACCGTCTCCGCGCAATAAGCCGTTTCCAGGCCAACCTGAAGCCTCTCGGCCTTCTTGCGTTGAGCGCTCTCACGAACCTTGTTGTGCACGAACGGGATTCCGCGGGTGAAGTCGGCCACTCCCGGCAATCGGCCGCGGAACCACCGGCCCGTCAGCCGCGCCGTGCTGGGAAACGGTGTGCCGTCCATCCGGGCGACGACCTTGAGGGCACGGTCTTCTTGCTCGCGATTGGCGTACGGCGTGAGCTGACGCAGCCAGCAGTGCTGGCCGTAGTTGTGAATCCACCGTTCCACGGCCTGGCGCAAATCATTGAGTTGCACTCCGCGGAGATTGGTACCCGTCCACATGTCGGTCAGCTTGTCGCCGAGTTCGGCATGCCAGATCAACGGGGGCAGGTCCTCGATCGCGATCGTCATCCCGACATGGTTCACGGGGCTGTTGGTCATCGACTGGATCGCCCGGTCTGGCCTGGAACTGCCGCGAAACAGCCAGATATCCCCGGTTCGGGTCTCGTCGAGCGCCCGCTGCAGAGACACCGTGCTTTCCTTCACCCCCGCAGCTTATGCAGACTCTTGATATGCGCGGCATATGGAAGTTGGTTGGGCTGGCCGGTGTCGCCGGCGTGGTGGCGGGTGGGGTGCTGGTCGCGCGCGACCAACGCCGTCGCAATTCGTACTCCGCGGAAGACATCCGCGCGCGGCTGCACCAACGGGTGGCCGAGGCAGGGGAGGCCAACGACTAAGCGGCGACCGCATACAGGCGGTGCGAGTCGCTGAACCCCTTCAGCTCGGCGTCGCGGCCGTCGTCAAAGGTGATGTCGTCGGTGTCGCTGACGGCGTCGCGCACCACCTCGCTGACCAGGATCTCTCCGCCATCCGCTTCACTTGCCACCCGCGCAGCCATCGCGACATTGCGGCCGAACAGATCGTCGCCGCGCCGTACCGACTTACCCATGTGAATGCCAATACGCACCCGAATACTGTTGGGCCGCTTGCCAAGTGCACGCTGCACGTCGACGCTGCACCGCACCGCCTCCTCGGGATGTGCGAAGGCGACCATGAACCCGTCACCCTGGCTCTTGACCACGTGCCCCGAGTGGTTCTTGACATGACGGCGGACCATCCTGTCGTGCCGCTCGACGAGCCTGACCCACGCCCGATCGACGACCGCACGGCTGCCCCCAGCCCGTCCCTGCGCAGGATGTTGGCGGTCTGCCACATCTGTTTGACCGCCTCCCGGCCGCCCGAGAGCAGCATGTTCTTGGTGTCGACTCGGCGACGCGCCTCCTCGAGCTCCTCGCGGCTGCGCTTGAGCCACCCCCAGAGCACGATAAGCGCGACGGCCTCCGCCGCGGCGACCCCGGCAAGCACGTAGACCGCAATCTGCGCCTCCATCACCGCTCAAGTATTGGATGCTGAACCGGTGCTGCCCGCGAAGGCCCCCTACTACGAGAGTCGCTACATCCGCGCCAACGACCCCGACCGCCCGCAGGCGCTCTGGCTGCGCGAGACACTGCTGCTGCCGACCGCCGGCAATCCCGTCGCCGACGTGTGGGTGATGGTGTTCGACCCCGAGGGCGCCGGCAACCGGGCGCTCAAGGAGCCCTATCCGATCGACGCGGCCAATTACGAGTACGACAGTTGGACCGCGCGCATCGGCGCGACCACGGTTGATGACCGGTCGGCGCAGGGAGTGGTCACCGGCGGCAACCGCTCGGCGCGCTGGGATCTGCGGATCACCCCGGGGAGCGAGGAGCCGGTCAAACTCCTCACCGAGCGTGCCTACGACGCGCGATTCCCGACGGCCAAGACGACGGTGCGGCATCCGCTGGCGCAGTTCGACGGCCGGCTTGAACTCGACGACCTCCGCGTCGTGGTCGACGGTTGGAGCGGCAGCGTCAACCACAACTGGGGCACCCGACACACGCCGGCCTACGCGTTCGGCCAAGTGTGCGGCTTCGACGACGCGCCGGAATCAAGCCTCGAGATCGTCACCGCGCACGCAAAGATCGGGCCTATGTCGCTCCCCGCGGCCACGCTGTTCGTCTTCCGCCACGGTCAGGGAGAGTTCGCGGTCCGCTCGATCCGGAGCAGCCTGCACACGCGCGGCCGTTACCGGCCGTTCTCGTGGACATTCGGAGGTCGGGTCGGGGAGCGGATGATCGAGGGCGAGATCTTCACCGAGCCCGCAGACGTGATCGGTCTGACCTACACCGATACCGACGGCGGCTCCAAGTACTGCTACAACTCAGCCATCGCGACGTGCCGAATCCAGTTGGCGGGAAAGGCGTTTGAGCGCACTGAGCTTGTCGCTACCCGACGTGCCATGTTCGAGATACTGACCGACACCCGCCACGAGGCGGTTCCGCTGCTGGCCTAGCTAGCTGAAGGTGCTAGTGATGGTCGCCGTGAAACTAAGCGACACAACGTAAATCAAGCCCGCCAGCACAGCCGATCCGATCGTGCTCACGTCGACGCCGCCGGCAATGTCAGCCAGCGGCCCGACATACAGCGTCGTGTTGACCGACAGCAGCCCGAACACGGCTCCGATCGCCCATGCCGCCACCGCGGGCACATTCCAGCCGCCGGCGAACCAGTAGCGACCGCCATGCACGCCATGCGCGAACGCCTGCAGGTCCGTCGGGTCGTACGTCTTCGTGCGCAGCGCGCCGATCGCCAGGATCGCCACCCATGGCGTGATGACGGCGTTGAGCGCCACGGTCATTGCCGTCACCGACTCGACCGCGTCGAACACGAACACGCCCAGATACAGCAGCGCGATCGCAACAGCCGCGGTGATGATTGTGGTCTGCGTCCGCTTCAGCCGCGGCGCAAGGCCTTCCAGATCCAGGCCGCTGGCGTAGACGCACAGCACCCCCTGGCTCAGCCCGCCGAGCAGCGAGATGACGACGATCGGCAGCACGTACCAGCCGGGGGAGGCCGCCACCAGGTCGGCGAGGTAGGAGTCGGTCGGATTGGCGAAACTCAGGGCCGTGAATGCCCCGAACAGGCTGGGCAGCAGCACACCGACGAACATGCCGACCCCCAGTGCCGCGCAGATCCGCCGATTGCCGAAGCGACGGGCCGAGATTCGCCGGGTGTAGTCGCCGATGGTGGGCCCGTATGAGATCGGCGCGGCTGCGAACAACACCGCCGACAACGCCCAGGTCTGCCAGAAGCCGCCGAGCGCGTATTCGCTGCCGGCTGCACCGGTCTGGAAGCTGCCCGCGAACGCGACGACGCCGAGGATCATCAACGCGCCGACGACCGGAACGACCACCTTCTGCATCGCGATGATGGTCGCGTGGCCGTAGAGCGCCACGGTCACCATCAGCGCCGCCACCGCGGCATAGGCGACCGCGTGCACGACGTCGTTCTCCGGGGTGCCCAACAGCCGGTGCGCGGCGGCGACGATCGCGTCACCGCTCGTCCAGACCGTCACCGCGGAGAAGCCGAGCGCGATGGCCAGCGCGATCCCCGAACCGATGAACCGCCCGCGGATACCGAAGAACGCACCGCTGGAGACCGTCATGTTCGTCCCGGTGCGCGGCCCGATGATCGCGGTGGGCAGGACGGCCAGGGTGCCGAGGGCGGTGCCGACGGCCATTGAGGCAACGGTCTGCCAGAAGGTCAGCCCGAATAGGATCGCGAACGCACCGAACACGACATTGGTCCAGGTGAAGTTGGCGCCCAGGAACACCGCGCCGAGATTGCGGGGCCGGGAGTCACGAGCGTCTTCCGGGAGGTACTCGATACCGGTCGCCTCGACGGCGCCGACGCGATCGGTGGTGGAACTGACGGCGGGGCCGGACAGGGTAGCGGTCATGGCTGCTCGATTCGCTGCTTGTTGATGGATGGATCAATAGTGTTGATGTAGTGTTCAATAAGGAACGCGATTCGTCAAGAGGAAGGACCGAGATTGACCGTCGAGGCACGTGATGCCAAACGCAAGCTCCCCGCGGAACGCCACAGCGAACTTCTGGCCAAGGCCGTCGAGATATCTCGGGCGGAGGGATTGTCGGCGGTGACGCTGCGCCGTGTCGCCGCCGACCTAGGAGTCACTCCTGGCCTGGTCAGCCACTATTTCTCGGCGGCCGAACAGCTCATCACCGCGGCGTTCCGGTCCGCGGCGGTAGCCGATCTGGACGAGGCCAGGTCACACGTCGATGCCGCGCCGACCGCCCTGGCCAAGATGGACGCACTGATGGACTACCTGCTCGACGACTCCAGCGACGACGCCAGCGCGCTGTGGCTGGAGGCCTGGAGCCTGGGTCGGCGCAACGCTGCGCTCGCCTCCGAGGCCAAGGAACTGACGGACGACTGGCTGGCATGCATCGCCGGCATAGTGCGCGCAGGCACTCAGGACGGCGAGTTCCGGGTCGATGACGTCGACGTCGCAGCGCGGCGGCTGCTCACCATGATCGACGGCTTGGGTGCACAGAAGGTGGTTCGTGCCGTCCCGTCGGACGAGGCCAAGCACATCGCGCGGGCCTATTTCGCGTCCGAGCTGGGCGTGGTCGCGGGTTAACGGCAAGCCGGCAAGGTGAGTGCTCTCAGTGTCCAGCCTACGCGCGACACAGTCGCTCGCAGCGACAATGACGTGGGCGCTGAGCAGGATCGCGGACACGGCTACCAGCCTTCGGTCAGCACCCGGTCCAGCGTGTCGACGTAGAAATCCGCCGACTCGACATCAATGCACAACGGCGGCTTGGTTTTCAGGATGTTCATGTGGTCGCCGGTCGGTTGGATGATCACCCCGAGTTCGAGCATCCGATCGCAGATCGCCGACGTCGCCTCCGGCGCCGGCTCCAAAGTCTCTCGGTCGCGGACCATTTCGACGCCGAGGTAGAGCCCGATGCCATGCACGGTGCCGATGATCGGGTGCTTGTCCTGCAGCGCTTGCAGCCTCGCCTTCAGATGGCCGCCGACGCGGGCTGCATTCTGCTGCAGCCCCTCGTCGCGCAGCACATCCAAGACGGTGATACCGATCGCGCACGACAGCGGACTGCCGCCCGTGGACGAGAAGAAGTAGCCCTGCGACCGGAAGCCCTCGGCCACTGCGCGGCTGGTGATCACGGCCCCCAACGGATAACCGTTGCCTGTCGACTTAGCGATCGACACGATGTCCGGCACCGCCTTCTGCTGGTGAAAGCCCCAGAACCATTCGCCGAGACGGCCATACCCGACCTGCACCTCGTCGGAGATCGCCAGGCCCCCAGCCGCCCGCACCGCCGCATACAGCTGCTGTAGGTACCCATCCGGCAGTGCCATCCCGCCTGCATTGCCGTACACGCTCTCGCAGATGAACCCCGCGGGCGGGCGGCCTTCGGCCACCAACCGCGAGATCTGCTCCACCGCCTCGTCCCCGTAGTGCACCGCGTCCGCGCCGCGGTACTTGCCGCGGAAGCTGTTGGGCGACTCGACCGTGTGCACCCAATCCGGGCGGGTGGCAAGCGCATTCGGGTTGTCGGCCGTCGACGTCGACACCGCGTCGGTACCGTAGGTCCAGCCGTGGTAGGCCTCCCGGACCGCGACCACGTCACGCCTTCCGGTCGTGGCCGTCGCAAGCCGGATCGCCAGATCGCTTGCCTCCGAGCCGGAATTGACAAGAAACACGGTGTCCAGAGGTTCAGGCAGCGTGGCGGCCAACCGCTCGCTGAATTCGACCACCAGCTCGTAATTGAACCGCGAATTCGTGTTGAGCTTGCGCAGCTGCCGGGCGGCGGTGTCTGCCACCCTGGGATGGGCGTGGCCCAGCACGGTGACGTTGTTGACCATGTCGAGGTAGGTGCGCCCGTCGGTGGACATCAGGTAGTGCCGTCGGCCCCGTTCGATCTGCGGTGGCGTGCGGTAGTAAAACTCCTGCACCGGAGCGAAACTCGCCTCGCGGCGCGTCAACAGGTCGCCCGCCTCATGCACATCGACCGCGGGCAGTCCGAGCAGCGGCCGCGGGTCACGGGTGAGCGCAAGCCAGCCTGGCGCCAACGTAGTCCGGGTGAACAGCGGCGCGGACGGCGCGCCGACGGGCTGTACACCGATCTCAACCCGCCGATCCGGTCGGATCTCTGCCAGTGGCCGCCCCGCGCTAACGGCGCCCGACGCCACCGAGTCAACCCCGGCCAGGGTCAACTCGAAGCCAGACCCGCGGAAGGTGATGGTGTCGAACGCGACGTCGACGACTTCGCCGTCCCACGGCGCGACAAGTGGGGTGGCCGTCGCGGCCCACAGACTGACGCCGGTCGGCACCACCTCGGGGCTGTCCTGGCTGAGCTGCTTGGTCCGGCTCAGCCGCGCTTGCCCGTATTGGGTGACAACGAGCGCCGCGCCGTTGCGCATTGCGGTCATGGCGATTTCGTCCTCGACGCCCGGCCTCATCGAACCGTCGGGCTCGAATGCGACGTCGTAGTCATCGGAGGTGGTCGACAGGTCGAGCGTCACCACCGACGCGGGGTCCACCTCGACCAGCGGCGCAGTGACAGTGAGGGGACCGGGCTGCACGGCCAACCCGAGTTCGGCCCGGATCACCGCGGTCATCACATCCATCGGGATCGAGGTGGCCTGCTCGAACATGCGCCACTCGCCGTCGGATTGTTCGGTGACGTAGTCGTTGTCGGGATCGATGCTGGCCTGCTGCGCCCCGCTGACGATCAGCACCGCGGTGCGCAACACCAGCAGCGGCCACACTGAATCCACTTCCGCCGCGGTGAGCGGGCGGATCTCGTGGAAGGCGCGGACCGCGGGCAGCACCGACGTGGGGTCGGTTCCGTTGTGTCCCAGCACCGACGACACCGCTATCGCCAGCTCGGACACCGACCAGCTGTCCGAGAGGTCACCGAAGTCGATGACGCCGTCCGGATGTGTAGAGCCGTCCGGCATGCGAGAGATCACGACGTTGGCATCGGTGAGATCCAGATGCGCTGCCTGTCGCCGTAGCTCGTCGGACAGCGGCTCGATCCGCGACCAGGCGTCCCGTGCGACCGCCTCGATCCGCGCGCGGCGCGAAGGGTCGACGACGTGCGAAATCAGTTCCGCCACAACGTCGGCCCCGTAGCGCAGGTCCCACTGCAGTGCGCGATCCAGGCCAGGATGGCTGAAGCCCTCGAGCGCCCGGCTCACCCGCCCGGCTACCTCGCCCAGCCCCGCGACCGCAGCCGGCGAAAGATAGCCCGACTCCAGCAGCGTGCCGCCGGGCAGGTAGCGCAGCAGTCGGACGTAGGCGGTACCGTCAACCAATCCCGTTATGGCCGTGCATTTCTCACCCGCCAAGTTGGGCAGCGGTACCGCGATACGCAGCGACGGATCCGCCTCAGCGATCAGTTCCGCTGCCAGATCTTGGGCTTCCAACTCGGTTGCGTTGAACGCCGGATTGGCGACCTTGAGCACGCCGATGATGTCGCCGTCGGTGCCGGTGACCACAAAATTCTTGTCCTGCTGGCTGCCCAGTGATGTCGCACTGGCCCGCAGGCCGTAATGCGCGGCAAGGATCTCCTCGGCCTGCGCCTCGCTCACCTGCGGCGCCGGAAGCTCCGGCTCTTCAAGGAAGTTGAAGCCGACAGTGCGGCGATCGATGGTCACCGGCTGACGAACTGGACGACGACGTCGGTGAACGCGTCGTTGTCGTCACCGGCGGCGGTGTGGCCCGCCTCGGACAACTCGACGAACTCGGCACGCGGCACTTTGGCCAGGAAATCCTTGACGCCTTCGGTGCTCACTACGTCCGACAGTTTGCCGCGGATCAACAGGATCGGAATCGTGAGATCGATCGCGGCCTGCTCCAGCTTCTCGACACGGACGAAGGGGTCGTCCATGGGCGCGGTCAGAAACTTCGGGTCCCAGTGCCAGTACCACCTCCCGTCGCGCCGACGCAGGTTCTTCTTGAGGCCTTCGGGGCCCCGTGGTTTGGTCCGATGGGGCAGGTATTCGGCTACGGCCTCGGCGGCCTCTTCGAGCGATTCGAAGCCGTGGACGTGGCTGAACATGAAGTCGCGAATCCGCGCGCTGCCGCTCTTCTCATACCGCGGTACCACGTCGACGAGTATCAGCTTCGTCACCTTTTCGGGGCCTGCCGCATCAGCGACGAGGATGCCGGTCATTCCACCCATGCTGGCGCCGATCAAGATCACCGGCCTGCCGATCTGGTCCAGCACCGCCAGGGTGTCCGCGCAGAGCGCGTCCACTGTGTAGTTGGCGTTTGGCGCCCGGTCGCTGTCGCCATGACCACGACTGTCCAGCGCGACCACATGCAAGCCCTGGTCCGCCAGGAACTGCCCGGTGTTCTTCCAGGAGAACCGGTTCTGGCCGCCGCCATGCAGCATGAGGACTGTCGGTTCGGATGACACGCCGCGGTTCCATTCGTCGGCAACCAGCGTGATGTCCTCGACCCCATGAAACTTCACGGTCTGCGGTTCGCTGTGTGTCGTGCCCACGGACGTCCTCTCGCCTGGCCCCGGGCCTCACGTTACCCAGCGGACCATTTGCACCGATCTTCGACCCAGCGGGTGAGCGACGTCCCTACAATCGGCGCTCGTGCAGCTCGAAACGCGCAGTGACGACGACCGCGGCTGCATCATCGAGGCCGCCTACAGTTGCCTGTCGGAGCCGCACAGCGGTCCGATATCGGTTGCCGCGATCCTGCAGCGTGCCCGAGTGTCGACGCGGGCGTTCTATCGGCACTTCGAATCCAAGGACGAGTTGTTCTTGGCGATGCTGCGGCAGGAAAGCGACGCGCTGGCCGACCGGCTGGACGACATCGCCGAGGAGCCGCCCGGGTCTCCCGTCGAGCAGCTCAAGGCATGGATCGGCCAGATGTTCGGCTGGGTGCACGACGCGCAACTGCGGATGCACCTGACCGTGATCGACTCGGATGAGGTCCGCGCCGCCAAGGGATACCGCGAAACCCGGGAACGCGCGCACGTCGACCGCGAACGTTCGCTGGTGAAGATCTTGCGTCGGGGCCGTGACGACGGCTCCTTTCCGCTGGCCGAACCTGAGCGCGACGCGGTCGCCATCAGTGCGATCGTCAGCCGCGAGATGACCGGCCAGTCGCCCGAGGACGAACAGCAACTGCAACGTTCGCTGGCGCGCGTTGTGGACTTCGCCCTGCGGGCACTCGGCGCCGAACGGGCGGCGGTCGACGGCGATGAATTCGTGAAGCGACCCCGACCCCGCTCGCGCGGCGGCCGCGCCTGAGGTTCAGCTCGTCAGGCGGTCGATCCATTCGACCGCCGCGTCGGTGATCGGCCCCACCGCGGCCGCGTCGTCACACATGATCACCATCGCCGAGGCCTCGGCCATCACCGCTACGAGGATGCGCGTCAATAGCTGTCCACGCGGCGACGTGTCCAGCTCCAGTACCGACGTCCAGCGCCGGAAGCCCTTCCGCATGCTGCTGCGTAGAACCCTGTCGAATCCGGCCGGGGTGTCTCCCGACGTGAGCACCATCGCTGCGCGCCGATTTGCCCATATCGCGTCGAGGTAGACCCGGGCGTTCGCTTCCAAGGCGCCCTGCCTGCCGAGTTCGGCCGCCAGGACCGGCGCGGAGTCGATGCGGTGGTTGACGTCGGCGGCCAGCCGCTCGAATATCGCCAGAAACAGCTCCTTCTTGCCACCGAAATGGTGGTAGATGCTGCCGATGCTGGCGCGGGAGTGATCGACGATATCCGCCATCGTGGCGGTGGTGAATCCCCGCGCGGCGAAGACGTCCGTCGCGGCGTCGAGGATTCGCTGTTGCGTCCCGTCCGTCTTCGCCCAGCGCCGCCGACGCGCGTCGGAAAGCTTCGCAACCGCAGCGCTGTCGACCGAATCGTCGGACCGCGCCGAGGTCGTCATCCGACGAAGCTAGCTCACCCACCGCAGTTTTCGAACACAATTCCAGAAGATCGACTTCCAGGTCCTCGCCGAGTTTGCTGCGGGGTGTGGTCGGCCGCTGGTTCACCTCCGCGGTGTGCGACCTCCGGGCACAACGTGTTTCGCAGTCCTTGCGCCGCCACGGTGGCACGCAAGTGGTATTTCGTGTCTGGCTGGCGATGTGGCAGAACCGATTCCGGCGGCCGACTTCTGGCGCTGGGTGCACACAGTGGTGATGATCACTCTGGCTTGCCGATTGTTGCTCGTCGCGAAAATGTTTGGTGTAGGTTTCGGTCAGCCTCCTGCGTCGCGAGTCACAACAGCGCGCAAGGAGACCGGATTGGTGCGGCGGAGGGAATGCGGCCTATGCGAAAGAGCTGCAGCCGAGGAAGGATCCGCTGATGGTCGCTTTCAACGCGGTCACCAAACCGGTTCGCGCGATTGGTGGCTTCTACGGGATGGCGCTCGAAACGTTCGTGTTGATGTTCAAGCCGCCCTTCGCCTGGCGTGAACTCATCCTGCAAGCGTGGTTCGTCGCGCGGGTGTCCATCGTGCCGACACTGATGTTGACGGTTCCCTACACCGTGTTGTTGACGTTCACCTTCAACATCTTGCTGACCGAGTTCGGTGCCGCGGACTTTTCCGGCACGGGTGCTGCGCTGGGCACGGTGAGGCAAATCGGGCCGATAGTAACGGTTCTGGTGGTCGCTGGCGCAGGGGCTACCGCGATGTGTGCCGATCTGGGTGCGCGGACGATTCGCGAGGAGCTCGATGCGCTGCGGGTCATGGGCGTCAATCCGATCCAGGCACTTGTGGTTCCCCGCGTGCTGGCCGCCACTGTGGTGTCGCTGGCGCTGTCCGCGACGGTGATCCTCGTGGGGCTGGCGGGTGCGTACTTGTTCTGCGTTTACATCCAGCACGTCTCGCCTGGTGCCTTCGCGGCCGGTCTGACCCTGATCATCGGTTCCCTTGACGTCACGATCGCGTTGGTCAAGGCCGCCTTGTTCGGGCTTTCGGCCGGTCTGATCGCGTGCTACAAGGGCATCTCGGTGGGCGGTGGCCCGGCGGGCGTGGGCAACGCGGTGAACGAGACCGTTGTGTTCACCTTCATGGCTCTGTTCGCCATCAACGTGGTCGCGACCGCCGTCGCCGTGAAGGTGACGCTGTGACCGTCGCGAGGCCCCATTCCCAGTTCCCGTGGCTCAAAAGCCGGTTCCGCCGCTGGGCCAACGGCTGGAACCGCGTCGGCACGCAAACGCAGTTCTACGGCAACACGTTGCGCAACATCGTCTACGTCTTCACCCACTACCGGGTCGAGTTGATGCGGATCATCGCTCAAATGGGCCTGGGCGCAGGAGCGCTCGTGGTGATCGGCGGAACCGTCGCAATCGTGGCCTTCTTGACGGTGACCACTGGCGCGCTGGTGGCGGTCCAGGGCTATACCGACTTCTCTGAAATCGGTGTGGAGGCTCTGACAGGATTCGCGTCGGCGTTCTTCAATGTCCGGCTGATCGCGCCTGCGACCACCGCCATCGCCCTCGCCGCCACGATCGGGGCGGGCGCCACCGCGCAACTCGGCGCCATGCGGATCAACGAGGAAATCGACGCGCTCGAGGTCATGGGTATCCGCAGTACGGCCTACCTGGCCTCCACTCGGGTGATCGCCGGCCTGGTCGTGGTGATCCCGTTGTACTGCGTCGGCGTGTTGATGTCGTTCTGGGCCGCGCGTTTGGGCACCACAGTTTTCTATGGCCAATCGACGGGCGTCTACGACCACTACTTCAGAACGTTCCTGAACCCCACCGACCTGATTTGGTCATTCGTTCAAAGCATCGCCATGGCGGTGGTCATCATGCTCATACATACCTATTACGGCTTCACCGCCACCGGTGGGCCGGCAGGAGTGGGGGAGGCTGTCGGGCGTGCGGTGCGTAGCTCGCTGATCATCTCGGCGTTCGTGGTGATGATGATTTCGCTTGCCGTCTATGGGCAATCCGGCAACTTCAACCTGGCTGGATAGTGCCGTGGCCGACGCGAGAAAAGGCGAGGGTCTGCACCCGGGGTGGTGGACGCTTTTCCTGCTGATATTGCTCATTGCTGCGATCTGGCTGACGTATGCGCTGTTCGCCGGCACCCTGAAATCGTTCGTCCCGGTCACCTTGACCTCCGACCGGGCCGGCCTGGCGATGGAGAGCAACGCCAAGGTCAAGATGCGCGGCGTACAGGTCGGGCGGGTCTCCTCGATCACCGGTGGCAGGGAGCCGGTGGAGCTGAAACTGGAGATCTACCCGGACCAGATCAAGCACATCCCGGCCAATGTCGAGGCGCAGATCCGGGCCACGACGGTGTTCGGCGCCAAGTTCGTCGACCTCGTCTACCCCAGCGATCCCAGCGCGCAGCGGCTGGAGGCTGGTCAGGTGTTGCAGTCCCGCAACGTCGCCACCGAGGTCAACACGGTGTTCGAGAACGTGGTCGGTGTGCTCGATCAGATCGACACCGCCAAGCTCAACAGTGTGCTGTCCGCGCTTGCCCAGGGTGTCCGCGGTAAAGGCGAGCGGATCGGCCAGGCCACCACTGACGCCAATCAGGTGTTTCTCGCGCTGAACCCACGCAGCGAGACGGTGCGCGCCGACTGGCAGGCGCTGAAGGGCTTCAGCGACACCTATAGCGTTGCGGCACAGGATATTCTGGCGACTCTGAACGCTGCGAGTACAACCAGCGCCACCGTCGTCGCCAACGCAAAGCAGTTGGATGCATTGCTGCTGGCCACCATTGGCTTCTCCAACAGTGGTATCAACCTGCTCGCACCCAATCAGGCCAACCTGATCAAGGCCATCAACGTGCTCGAGCCGACGACGAACCTGTTGATGAAGTACAACCCGGAATACACCTGCCTGCTGGTCGGCGCCAAGACGTTGCTGGACAAGGGAGGTTACGAAGGGCCCGGCGGCAACGGATACTCGATCATCTTAGACGCTAGCCTGCCTTTGCTTTTGCTGCCACCTGTTTTCCTCGGTGACGACCCGTACCGCTATCCGGAGAACCTGCCCGTCATCGGCGCCAAGGGCGGACCTGGCGGCAAGCCGGGCTGTGGTTCGCTGCCTCTCGTCGACGACAACTGGCCGGTGCGTCAGCTCATCACGAACACGGGTTTCGGAACCGGAGTGGACTGGCGGCCGAACCCGGGTATCGGGTTCCCGGGCTGGGCCAACTACTTCCCGGTCACCCGCGCGGTGCCCGAGCCGCCGAGCATCCGCAACCTGTTCGGCGGGCCCGCGCCGGGACCGATTCCCTACCCGGGTGCCCCGCCCTACGGCGCGCCGATGTACGCGCCGGACGGCACCCCGTTGTGGCCGGGGCTGCCGCCCGCACCGCCGCCGGGGGCGCCGAAGGATCCGGGCCCGCGGCCGGGTTCGGAACCGTTCATTGTTCCCGCGCCGACGCAGCTCCAGCCGACGCCGTTGCCGCCGATTCCAATCCCGCGCGAGGTAGTGCCATCACCCTGACCGCCCAGCACCTAGACACGTCGACCAAGAAAGGCAGCCGGCCATGAGCACCAACTGGCGACACGCCCTGTTGCGTCTCTGCATCTTCCTGGGTGTGTGTCTGCTCGGCGTGTTCGCGTTGTACGCGGTCTTCGGGCAGTTGCGGTTCGGTGAGAAAACCAAGTCCTATAACGCCGAGTTCACGAACGTGACCGGGCTGGAAAACGGCGACTTCGTCCGCATCGCCGGTGTGGAGGTCGGCAGGGTCAACAACATTTCCATCCAGGACGACACCACCGCGCTGGTCGAGTTCACCGCCGATGAATCTGTCGTGCTGACCGAGGGCAGCAGGGCCGTCATCCGTTACGACGACCTCATCGGCGGCCGCTATCTGGCGCTGGTGGAAGGCACCGGAGGCACCACCAGGCTCAATGCGGGTGACACGATCCCACTGGCCCGCACCTCGCCGGCGCTTGATCTGGACGCGCTGATCGGTGGATTCCGGCCGCTGTTTTCCGCGCTCGATCCAGACCAGGTAAACGCATTGTCCGGCCAGTTGATTGCGGCCTTCCAGGGCCAGGGCGGGACGATCGGCTCATTCCTCACCCAGACGGCGGCACTGACGAACACGCTGGCCGACCGGGATCAGTTGATCGGCGAGGTCATCGTCAACCTGAACACCGTGCTGGGGTCGCTCGGCGACCAAAGTGACCAATTCTCAAAGGCAGTCGACTCGATCTCCCAACTCGTGGAGGGGCTGGAGGCCCGCAAGGAAGACATCAGCAATGGGGTGGCGTACGCCAATGCCTCCGCCGGCACCATCGCGGACCTGCTGGTGCAGGCCCGGCCACCGTTTGCCAAGACCATCGCAGAGACGGATCGGGCAGCGGGCATCGTGGTCGCCGACCACGAGTACTTCGACAACCTGCTCAACACCCTGCCGGATGCCTATCAAGCGCTGGCCCGGCAGGGTCTCTACGGCGACTTCTTCAACCAGTATCTGTGTGAGCTCGTGCTCAAGCTCAACGGCAAGGGCGGCCAGCCGGTTTACGTGAAAGTGGCCGGGCAGAGCACGGGGAGGTGCGCGCCGCGATGAAGCCATTCACCGAACGCAATCCGTTCGTCATGGGTGCCATCGGGCTGGCGTTGACCGTGGGTATCGTGCTTCTCGCCCTGAATTACGACAAAATCCCGTTCTTGAACCAGAAAAACGATTACTCGGCCCACTTCGCGGAGGCCGGTGGGCTGACAACCGGTGCGGGCGTGCAGGTTTCGGGTTTCGGGGTGGGTGAGGTGACGTCCATCGAGCTGGACGGGCCCCGGGTGTTGGTCAAGTTCAATGTCGACAAGAACATCCGGCTCGGAGATCGCACCGAGGCGGCCATCAAGACGAAGGGCCTGCTGGGCAGCAAGATCCTCGAGGTTTCATCGCGTGGGGACGGACGCCAGGATGGCACGATTCCACTCGAGCGGACGACGTCGCCCTATCAGCTGCCCGACGCGCTCGGCGATCTCGCGACGACGATCAGCGGCCTGAACACCAACCAGTTGTCCGACTCGCTGAGGGTGTTGGCGGAAACGTTCTCCGAGACTCCGCCCGAACTGCGGGTCGCCGTCGAGGGCGTGGCCCGGTTCTCGGATACCCTCAACGAGCGCGACGCGCAGTTGCGTGAACTGCTGACCAACGCGAACAAGTCGACCACCGTGCTAGCCGAGCGCAGCGGCCAGGTGGTCAGCCTGATCGCCAACACCAACGCGCTGCTGGCCCAGCTGGAGAGCCAAAGCGCTGCGCTGGACCAGATCTCGGGCAGCATCTCCACGCTGAGCCAGCAGCTGCAGGGCTTCATCGCCGAGAACCGCGAGACGATGAGGCCGGCGCTGGACAAGCTCAACGGCGTGCTGACGATCATCGACAACCGCAAGGAGCGTCTGCAGAAGGGGCTGAACCTCCTTAATACCTATGCGATGTCGCTGGGCGAGTCGGTATCATCCGGCCCGTTCTTCAAGCAGTACATCGTCAACCTGCTGCCGGGCCAGTTCCTGCAGCCCTACATCGACGTCGCGTTCTCCGACCTCGGCCTGGATCCCAACGTGCTGTTGCCGTCCGAGCGCACCGACCCACAGATCGGCCAGCCCGGGACACCGGCGTTGCCGGTGCCGTACCCACGGACAGGCCAAGGCGGCGAACCGCATCTGACTCTGCCCGATGCCATCACCGGCAACCCCGGCGATCAGGGGTGCGGTCCGCCAGGCTTGCCGCTGCCCGGCCCTACTGGCTGCTACCCCTACCGTGAACCTCTGCCCGCGCCGCCGCCCGGCGGCCCACCGCCCGGACCGCCCGCCGAGGCACCGGCCTCGCTGCAGGGCACGCCGGCGCCGACGCCGAGTCCCGTACTGGTGCCGGCCCCCGGTGAGGTTCCGCATTTCCCACCCGCGGAGGGCGGACAATGAACCGCAAGTCGAGGACGTGGGTAGCCGCCGCCCTGGTCCTCCTGCTGGTCGCCGGGGTGGCTGTGCTGCTGCGGTCGACCGGACCGCTCAACCGCACCAACGTCGTCGGGTACTTCGAGAACAGCAACGGCATCTTCGTCGGCGACGACGTCCGCGTTCTCGGCGTGAACGTCGGCAGGATCGAGAAGATCGAGCCGGAACCCGAGCGGGTCAAGATCTCGTTCTGGTACGACAGCAAATACGACGTGCCGGCCGACGCCAACGCCGCCATCCTGTCGCCGACGCTGGTGACCTCGCGCGCCATACAGCTCACCCCCGCCTACACCGGTGGTCCGGTGATGGAGGACAACGCGGTCATCCCGCGCGAACGCACCGTGGTTCCGGTGGAGTACGACACCTTCCGTCAGCAGCTGGAGAGGCTGTCCGAACAGCTGCTGCCGACCGAGCCCGGCGGGGTCAGCCCGTTGGGCTCGATCATCAACACCACCGCCGACAATCTCCGCGGCCAGGGCGCCAGCATCCGCGATACCGTGATCAAATTGTCGCAGGCCCTTTCGACGCTCGGCGATAAGAGCACCGACATCTTCTCCACCGTCAAGAACCTGTCGATCCTGGTATCGGCGCTGCAGGACAGCACCACACTGATGCGCCAGCTCAACCAGAACCTGGCATCGGTGACCGGGCTGCTCGCCGACAACCCCAACGAAGTCGCCGACGCCGTCAGGGACCTCAACGACGTGGTCGGAGAGGTGCAAAGCTTCGTGGCCGACAACCGCGAAGCGCTGGGCACAACGTCCGACAAGCTGGCGGGGGTGACCCAGGCGCTGACCGACAGCCTCGACGACGTGAAGCAATTCCTGCACGTGACGCCCAACGCACTCCAGAACTACGTGAACATCTATCAACCGGCCCAGGGCGCGGCGAGCGCCGTGCTGGCGGTCAACAACTTCGCCAACACGATCACCTTCCTCTGCGGTGCTGTGCAGGCGGCGTCGCGGTTGGGCGCCGAGCAGTCGGCCAAGCTGTGCGTGCAGTACCTGGCGCCGATCATCAAGAATCGCCAGTACAACTACCCGCCCCTCGGCCTGAACCTCTTCGTCGGTGCTACGGCGCGGCCGAACGAGATCACCTACAGCGAGGACTGGATGCGGCCCGATTACATTCCGCCGCAACCCCCGCCGCCGGCCAGTCCGCCGCCCCCGCTTCCGGCAGAAGGTGGACCACCCCCGTACGCCATGCCGCCCGACACCCCGCCGCTGGCGGCCGAGGCGCCGATGGCGACCAATCCCGCCGACGGCCTGCAGGGTCTGATGGTGCCGCCTGGAGCCGGATCATGATGCGCCGGCGACGAATCCGGTTGGGCGCGGCGGCGGGCCTGCTGGCGCTGGCCACCGCGGTATCCGGATGCGGCGATTGGCAAGGGCTGAACTCGATTCCGCTGCCGGGGGTCGAGGGCCGGGGCCCCGGCGCGTTCACCATCCAGGCGCAGATGCCCGACGTGGACAACATCGAGCCGAATTCTCGTGTCCGGGTCGGTGATGTCACGGTCGGCAACGTGACCAAGATCGAGCGCCAGGGCTGGAATGCACTGGTCACCATGAGGCTCAACGGCAATGTCGAACTGCCCGCCAATGCGACGGCCAAGCTCGGTCAGACCAGCCTGTTGGGATCACTGCACATCGAACTGGCGCCTCCCACGGACGTGCCGCCCGAGGGCAGGCTGCGCGAAGGTTCGCTGATCCCGTTGTCGTCGGGAAGCAAGTACCCGAGCACCGAGCAGACGCTGGCCTCGATCTCGCTGCTGCTCAACGGCGGTGGGATCGGCAATGTTCAAGACATCACCGAGGCGTTCAGCACCGCGTGGACCGGCCGCGAGGCCGACCTGCGCAGCCTGATCGAGCAACTCGACCTGTTCATCGCCTACGTCAACGACCAAAAAGACGACATCATCGCTGCCAACGAGAGCGTGAACAACCTGGTCGGTCAGTTCGCCGCGCAGAAGCCGGTGGTGGACAAGGCATTACGTACCATCCCGGATGCGCTGGCCGTACTCAAGGACCAGCGCAACAACCTCAGTGAGGCGCTCGCGCAACTGGGTAAGTTCAGCGCGCTGGCCGCCGACTCGGTCAACCAGACCAAGGAAGCCCTGGTTCAAGAGCTCAGAGACATCGGCCCGGTGCTGGAATCATTGGCCAACGCGGGTCCGGCGCTTACCCGCTCGCTGAGTTTCCTCCCGACCTTCCCGTTTCCCAAGGAGACACTCACCAACTGGCTCCGCGGCGACTACGCCAACCTGACGCTGATTATCGACCTGACATTGAGCCGGATCGACCAAGGCGTCTTCACCGGAACCCGGTGGGAGTGCGATCTGACCTGGCTGGAGCTGCAGTGGGGCCGCACCATCGGCCAGTTGCCCAGCCCGTGCACCGGCAGCGCCCCGCCGAACGGCCTCGGCAACCCGTTGCTCGTGCCGTACCGCTGGGATCAGGGGCCATGACATGCGATTGACCAGGCAGATCGTCATCCAGCTGTTGATCTTCAGCCTGCTGGCGGTCGTGGCGCTCGGAATCATGATCTTCGGGTACATGCGACTGCCCGCGCTACTTGGCATCGGGCAATACCGCGTGACCGTGGAGCTACCGGAAGCGGCCGGGTTGTACCCCCGCGGCAATGTCACGTACCGCGGCACCGAAGTCGGCACGGTGAAAAGCGTGAACCTGACAGACACCGGTGTCGAGGCGGTGCTGTCGCTGACGTCGAACATCAAGATCCCCGCCGACCTGGAAGCCGAAGTGCACAGCGTGTCGGCGGTCGGTGAACAGTACGTCCAGCTGCTGCCACGCAGTGGTGAGGGCCCGGTGCTGAAGGACGGCGACGTGATCCCGCAGGATCGCACCAGGGTCCCGACCGATGTCAACGCGGTATTGGCGACCGTCAACAGCGGCCTGGCGGCGATCCCTCGCGACAACCTCAAGACGGCCGTCGACGAGGCCTATATCGCGTTCGGCGGACTCGGCCCGGAGCTCTCCCGGCTCGTGGATGGCGGAACCGCGCTTGCCATCGACGCCCGCAAGAACCTGGACCCGCTGACCACCCTGATCGACCAGTCGAAGCCGATCCTGGACACACAGACCGACACCGCGGGTCCGATCCAGGCGTGGGCGTCGAATCTGGCGACCGTCACCGACCAGTTGCAAACACAGGACGCCGCGGTGGCCGGGATCCTGGAGAAGGGGCCAGGCGCGGCCGACGAGCTGCGGGCCCTGTTCGACCGGCTGCAGCCCACACTAACGATCGTGTTGTCCAACCTGGTGAGCCTCGGCGAGGTCGCCGTCACCTACCAGCCGAGCCTCGAGCAGCTGCTGGTGCTGCTGCCTCAGGCCACCGCCACCACGCAGGCAGTCGGCGTGGCCAAACGGAACACCATACAGGACTACAAGGGCGATTACCTGACCCTCAACCTGAACCTCAACCTGCCGCCGCCATGCACCACCGGTTTCCTGCCGCCCCAGCAGCAGCGGGCCGCGAGCTTCGTGGACTATCCGGATCGGCCGGCCGGTGACACGTACTGCCGCATCCCGCAGGACGCGTCGTTCAATGTGCGCGGCGCCCGCAACCTGCCCTGCATCACGGTTCCTGGCAAACGGGCACCCACGGTCAAGCAGTGCGAGAGCAACGAGAACTACATACCGCTCAACGACGGCTGGAACTGGAAGGGTGACCCGAACGCAACGCTGTCCGGACAGCCCGTGCCGCACGTGCCGCCGGGCTCCCCACCTGCACAAGCAGCTCCGCCACCGGGTCCGGCGCCGCCGCCACTAGCGGCCGCCGAATACGATCCGGCGAACGGCACGTACGTTGGACCGGACGGGCGTGTGTACACACAAGCCAACCTGGCCCGTAATGCCGCAGAGGAGCAAACATGGCAGACGATGCTGCTGCCTCCGGAGGGGAACTGAGCGAGACAGCAGCCGAACCGGAGTCCGAGGCCACCGAGGTCCAGCCGTCTGAGGCAACCGACGTCGGCGAAGACCTCGGCGAAGACGTCGCCGACGTAGCTGGGGCAGAGGCCGACGAGACCGCGGACGAGCGGCCGCCCAAGCCACCGATGTCGCACGTGCGGCTGGCGACGATTGCGGGGCTGGTGCTGGTGCTGGCGCTGGGCGGGCTGACCGGCTGGCTGGGTTTCCGTGCGTACGAGTCGCGTCAGGCCGAGCAGCAGCGCCAGCTGTTCCTGCAGGTGGGCCGGCAGGGTGCGTTGAACCTGACCACGATCGACCACCAGCAGGTCGACGCCGATGTGCAACGGATCCTGGACTCGGCGACCGGCATCTTCTACGACGACTTCCAGAAGCGCGCTCAGCCCTTCATCGACGTCGTCAAGCAGGCGCAGTCGAGGTCCGTCGGAACCGTCGCAGAGGCGGGGGTGGTGTCCGAATCCGAGAACGGGGCCGAGGTGCTGGTGGCGGTCACGGTCAAGACCTCGAATGCCGGTGCACCCGAACAGGCGCCGCGCGCGTGGCGAATGCGGATCACAGTGGAGAAGGTTGGTGACGAGGCCAAGGTGTCCAATGTGAGGTTCGTGCCGTGAGTAAACACAGCAATGACAGCACTGTCGCGGAAGAAACGACCGCCGTTGCCGACGACGAAATCGAGCAGACCGACGAGACGAAGACTGACGAGTCGACCACCGACGAGTCGACCGAGAAGGCCGACGAGCCAACGGAAACCGCCGAGGAGCCGTCCGACACGGCCGAACCGGAGAAGCCCAAGAGGCAGCGCAACTGGTCGCACGGTGTCGCCTACGGCGTGTTGCCTGGCCTCGCGCTGGTACTCGCGATGGCCGCGGGATTCCTCAAGTGGCAAGACAACTCGGTGCGTAGCAGCGAGATTGCCCGCATCGAGTCGGTCCAGGCCGCCAAGGACACGACGATCAAGCTGCTGTCCTACAAGCCCGACAGCGTCGAGCAGCAACTCAACGACGCCCGCAGTCTGCTGGGCGGCGACTTCCGCGATCATACACCTCGCTGATCAACGACGTGGTAATCCCTGGGGCCAAGGAGAAACAGATCACGGCGGTGGCCAGCGTGCCCGAAGGCGGCGCGGCGTCGGT
>CAVQSK010000020.1:0-315562 GCA_963715885.1 uncultured Actinomycetota bacterium | reverse complement strand
TGGCACCACCGAGGTGGCCCGCTTATGTGCCCGGTACGACCGCATCCGGCATGCGTCGCTGCACCAGCGGCGGCGGCGCCCCGAAACAGACTCCGAAACCCTCAAACCGCACCAACCGCACGGGACCTTCGGCGCCCAGGCCCTGGAATACCGCCGACCTACGTCTGCAGAAACGCTTCTCTAACTGTCGATACGGGCGTGCGGTTTAAAAGTTTGGGGAACCGTACGGCTGGCAATGAGCAGCACCTACCGGCGTCCGCTCATACCCGGGGGAGGGCTTCCCCGCCCCCACGCGTGTGTTCATCCGCGGGCTGCCTGTGCTTGTGCGGTGGTTCGGTCGACGTGACAGGGGTGACAGACGGCCTGCAAGTTAGAAGGTTCGTCGCCGCCACCTAGGAAGCACGGCACGACGTGGTCCACCTCAACGGCTTTGATCGTGCATCGTGGTCCGCGGACTGTGCACTGGTGTCTGTCGCGCTGGAGAATCTTGGCGCGCAGTTCGCGCCATGCTCGGGTGCCGGTGCGGCGGCTGCTTGCGGTGCGCGGTGATGTCTTCCAGCCGTTGCCATGTTCGGTGCAGTAGGGCTTGCCGCGGACAAGCTCGGTGCAGCCTTTGCGGCCGCAGTATTTCGGTGCTCGCGGCACGGGTCTTCTCCTGGCTATTGCGCGTCTCGCGTTTGGTGTTGGTGTGCCCGTCTCGGGCTGTTGGTTGGTGGCTTGCCGGGCTGTGTCCGAGACAGGTGCGCAGCCCGGGCGCGCCGTTCCCCCGCAGTGCGCGCTCATCGCGGGGACGTCTGCGTTACTTGTCGGTCGAGTTTCGGGTCGTACTTGACGAGCACTGAGCGGTGTCCTTCTTGTTTGAAGGTTTTGCGCAGCGACTCGGCATTTGAGCGGGTGACAATCAGTGCCTGTTGCGCCTTCCTGAGTTGGGTTCGGGCTGCGCCGTATTGGGGTACTGCTAGGCCGATGACGATGTCTAGCCAGTCGGTCGTATGGCCGCGCGCCTCGATGTAGGCGGAGAGTTCCTCAATCAGGACGCCGCGCTGTTCGGGTGTGGCCTGCGTGATGAGCTTCCCCACCTTCGTGGGTAACCCACCAACGTCCGTCTTGTCCAGGAGTGGCTTGGTCCTATTCCAGTAGCGGCTGGCCCTGCTTTCGGCTGCGGCATCGCCGGCGGGTGAGAGGTCTTCGGATCTTGGCGATTTTCGCGGTGGCGCTCTCGACACGTTGCTCCATCTGCGCCACAGCCTTGTCGACCGCGCGGGCGGCGTCGGTCGCGGCGAACCCGGCGATGTGCTCCTCTAGCCCTTTGGCTGAAAAGTGTTCCCGCGGAATCGAGCCCAGGAACTTCTCGTATGAGGTTTTCGCGTGCTCCATGGCTGCCAGCGCCTTCTCCAGCGTGGTGCCGTCGACCGTGACCGAGCGGCCCGTGACTTGCGGGGCCACGAACGGCTCCGGCTCTGCGGGTGGCGTGTACACGCGGTTCTCATCCGGAGCGGTGTAGCGAACGCCGTTCGGGATTTCAGTCAGGTCCGTATCGGGCCACATATCAGGATTCCTTTCGTTGAACAATCGGCCGGCATTGGTTAGTCCGTCTGCTGCTTGCCTGGGGATTGGGGTGGCGCCGGTGGGCGGACACGCCTACGGAACGCCTCATAGTCGGCGTCGTCCATCTCCCGGACATACGCCTCGGCGCCGAGCTTCAGCATCTCAATCGCTTTCATTGTCAATGCCTTTCAAATGCGCGTACTCAACGACGAGGCTTCGCGGGAAGGCCCATCCGCCGCCGCAAGGGCACCGCCGACGGCTGAGATCCTTCGATATATGGCGCACCCACTGGGGACTGCAATCCAACATCTCCGCAACCTTCGTCGTTCCGATCAGTTCGTCTGCTACCAATTCTTCTGCAGGAGAGCCGGATTCACTTTCGTGATCGCAAGCGACCTCGAGGAGGTCATTGAGTTCCTGTAACACGTCATAGACCGCGGGCCGCACCCGGGAATTGGGTACGAGGCCGGATAGTTCGATCGCCTGGTATATCGCATAGACGGCCACGTCGACTTGATACCGAGTCAGGTTCACTAGGCTGCCGGCCCCTGCTCTTGGAAGTGGCGGACCTGCCCTGCGACAACGCCGACGAGGCGGTCCTGCGTATCCGCCCAAGACCGGCAAACAGCGAGACATGGGCAGATAGAACACTGACTCTTGGCGCGGGCTATGGCGTACTCGCGCTCTGCCGGGTCGTCCTGGTCGGCGTCGAAGACCACCGACCTCTGTACGCATAGCGCCCCCGGAAGCTTCGGGGTATCACGCAGCACCCGCACGAGCAGCTCTACCCATCCGGGCTCGCGGTGCGCGGTCACGATGCCTCACCGTCCAACGCACTGAGCTGGGACGTGACGGCCTCTTGCCGGGCGATTAGCCTGGGTTCGGCGCAGAGGCCAGTGTCGTTGGTTCGGAGCAACTCCACCCCGCACCTGTGACAGGATTCTGCCGTTACATCCGTTACAACCGTCTCCGGCGAGTCGCTTGTAACGTTTGTAACGTTTGAATCAGGTGGCGGGACGCCTCCTTTCGTGTCCTCGTCCAGGTCCGGCATCGGGTAGCGCTTCCAGGCGTCTTCGAACTGGGCTCGCGAGTAGCCCCTGAACACTCCTCTCGTCGTGCGGTGGACCTTCGGGCCGATACCGTATTTGCCTAGGCGCGATGACAGGCCTCGCTTATTGAGCGGTTCCCCGCGGTTGATGACCGCCCACGGTGACTCATCCATCTCCGCCAGGGCGTGAAGGATGTCCTCGGTATGGAGAACATCTTCATGCGCGTCGTTGAAGACTTTCCTTAAGTCGCGAAGCAAGAGGATTCCCATGCTCGGCGTCGCCTTGCCAGAATCCGCTACAAGCGTTACAGCCGATTTCCGCGCCACCTTCGCCCAGTCGTCGCCTGCCAGTTCGGCTACCGACAACAGTGCCTCCCAGACATCTGCTGCACGGTCGGTCACCTCGTCCGGAATCATCGGCCATGTAGGGGTGACAGTCTGAGACCACTCCCGCAGACGCTCGTGGAGTTCCTCGCCTTGCGGACCGTTGATGCGCTGCCGCCAAGGCTCCACATGCTCATGTGGTGCGCGACGTTTCATCCGCACGGGCACACAGCGGGTCATGATGGTGTCTGGTAAGTCATCCAGCCCTGCAAAGGCAACGGGGCAATACGCCGGTAGCTCTTCGGTTTCGACGGTCTTGCCTCGCATGACACAACGCCCAGCCATTGCGCCTTTCCGGTGCCCGGCGTTGAGCATCCCGCGGATGTCCTCGTTGTCCTTGGCCTTGGGACCGAACACCGTGTCGATCTCGTCGTAGAGGATCGTCGGGCGGCCGTCAGGGTCGGAGACCTTGCGGAACAGGTAGGCCGGCGAGCAGTTGACGGCATGAACAGGTCTAGGCACCAACGGTTCCGACTTCGGGTCTGCTGCACCGATAGGTGACAGTTTCCTTTACGCGGCCTGACTGGCCGGTGTGGTCATGATTGCTTCGAATTCGATCGGGGTCAACCGCCCGAGGGCGGCTTGGCGACGGCGGCGATGGTAGGTGCGTTCGATCCAGGTAACAATCGCGATCCTCAGTTCCTCTCTGGTATCCCAGTGGTGGCGATCCAGAACGTTCTTTTGCAGCAGACTGAAGAAGCTCTCCATGGCGGCGTTGTCGCCGGCCGCGCCGACACGGCCCATGGATCCGACCATGTCGTGACGGTCCAGGGCGTGCACGAATCTCCTTGACCTGAACTGAGATCCACGATCAGTGTGCAGAACGCAACCGGCCACCTCACCGCGGCGAGCCACTGCGTTGCTCAGTGCAGTGGTCGCCAAGCGTGACTTCATCCGGGAGTCGATGCAGTAGCCGACGATCCGGTTGGAGAACACGTCCTTGATCGCGCAGAGGTAGAGCTTGCCCTCGCGGGTCGGGTGTTCGGTAATGTCGGCCAGCCACAACTGATTTGGCGCCTCGGCGGTGAAATCGCGCTCGACGAGATCGTCGTGCACCGGCGGCCCCACTTTGCCGTTCTTGCCGCGCTTCTTGCCGAACACACTCCACAACCGATGCTGAGAGCAGATCCGCCAGGCGGTGCGCTCGGCCATCGCCTCACCAGCGGTTCGGGCCTCCTCAACCAGGAAGCGGTAGCCGAACTCCGGGTCATCTTCGTGTGCGTCGAACAGCGCGTTGGCCCGGTAGGCCTCGATGATCTCGGTGTCGGTGACCGGGGTGGACAGCCACCGGTAGTAGGGCTGACGAGCAAGTTTGAGTACCCGGCACGTCACCGCGACGGGGATCCCGTCGGCGGCGAGCTCGCTCACGAGCGGGTAAAGCCTTTTCCCGGCAGGTTGGACTGCGATAAATAGGCCGCGGCCCGGCGCAGGACTTCGTTTTCCTGCTCCAACAACTTGATTCGACGACGGGCATCCCGCAGCTCCGCGGACTCGCTGGTGCTGGTTCCCGGCCTGGCGCCGTCGTCGACGTCGGCTTGGCGCATCCACTTCGACAAGGTCATCGGGTGCACCCCGAAATCGGCAGCGATCTGCTCAAGGGTGATGCCGTCATCACGGTTACGCGCGACCCGAACGACGTCGTCACGGAACTCGCGAGGATAGGGTTTGGGCACAGAGACATCCTTCCAGCCCACCCCGGCGGGGTAAGCCAACTCAAATGTCACCTGTTCATGCAGCAGACCCGTGGCGGGTTTTATGCTTCTACTTATGCTGGGCGAGCTCGTGCAGACCACGGCTGAGAAGTGGTTCACGCACCCACCAGCACACTGCCCGAACGGGCACACCCTCAGTCCCGGCGAACTGCTCGTCGGACATCAAGCCTGCCTCGGCCACGGCGGTGGACACACCACATGGACATGCCGCGACTGCGCTCAGACGGTGGACGGGCCATTACTCAATGCCGACTGCACGACACTCGAAGGGCCAGCGACAGTACGCATCTCCAACTTGGCCCTATGTGCAGTGGGGGTAAGTTGATGCGCCTGTCGGTCGCGCTGCGCATCGCCTGCATCATCATCGTCGCCAAGGCGGTTTTGATCGGTGTGGTCTACTGGCGCCGCGCCGAGATCCTTGGTCGCCCACTCCATATCGGGGCGGATAGCTGGATCGGCTTGATCACCATCATCGCTATAGGACTTGCCATGGCAGCGCGCGTCTACGTCGCCGCACGGCACTACAGTCGGGAAACCTAACGCTGCCCCCGCTCGCCTGGTTGTGAGCGGTCACGTAATTCCCCAGCCTTGAGGGTTATCGCGGCTGGCCTACAACCTCGCAGCGTGCCAACAGCCTCATTAGAGGAATAACCGAGCCCATACTGCACCCATGGGGTGTGTCAGCCTAAATCTCGCGGGCCGGGCTGTGTTGACTGGTTGCGCTGCGCTTCTTCTCGTATCGCTGGTCGGCTGTTCCTCCGATGACGGGACACCTCAGGACACCACGGTCGTCTTCGACGGCCAGACGTACATGATCAACGCACCCGTCAGTTGCGCAATTGCGCGCGACGGCATCCTCGCCATTAATGCCAATACCGAGCGCGGCAAGAAACTGATCTCGGTGTCGCTCACTCGAGACCCTCCCCTGGTCGTTGAAACGGTGGGCTTCCGCCACTTCAATGTTCGAGGTTTCACTAACAACCCCGACGAGGTATCGGCGACCAAAGTCGACAACACCTACACAATCAGCGGCCGCATGCCTCCGGAACAAGGCGAGACGGCAGCCCATCAGTTCACGATTGAAGTCATCTGCCTAAAGATCAACGAGTACACCCCGGGGTACCGCGACCCGAGCCGGATTCCGCGACCTCCCCGTCCCCGTTTCTGACGCCAGCGACAGTGTCCGCACGCGCGGACGTGTGTCCCGGAAAATGCTCGTCGCCTCCGCCCCACCCATTAGGCTGCTCCGCAGGTTAACCGGTCCCCGACGACCTAGGGGTGGGACATGATTCGTGCACTTTTCGTCGCCGCTGCGATCGCGGTCGCTGTCCTCAGTGCCGCGCCCGCCGCTGTCGCCGATGACACGATGTATCCCGACAAGCCGGGGCGCTATGCCACCGACGTGCCCGGGATGAACTACGACGCCCACCTCGCCGCGCCCTGCACCAACATGGAGCTCTTTACATTCGGGCGCGGCCCCAGCGGCGAAGCCTTGCAATGCCGTTGGATCGAGAACCAGTGGCCGCCGGTATACACCGGATTCTGGGTGGCGACCTATGAGTTGTTCGGCGTCCAGGACATCGGTGCCCCATGCCCGAAGCCTCAGGCGGCGGCCCAGGCACCCGATGGCCGCCCACTGCTGTGTCTGGGCGCTCAGGGATGGCAGCCCGGATTCTTTACCCGGGAAGGCTTCTTCCCGAGATAACCGCGTGACTTTGCGGGGACGGCGGCTTTCCGACCGCAGTGCGCCTATGAAAGGCGATTAGCTACGGGCTTTGATCTGGGCAATACGCGGCGGTCGCGGCACCCACGAAGAAGCCGCTCTGCTCGACGCCGAGCCCGCTTTCGTTCATGACCATTACCGTGGCGTCTTCCAGCGAGTTGCCCTCCGAAAGGAATACGCACACCTCGTTGGCCACCGAGATCGCGTCGCTCGCGCTGGTGTAGGGAACGCCCTCTTCATCGAGCACACTGATAAAGATCGCGTCGGTTTCCCCCTGGGCGTATGCCGGCGCGGCCAGCCCGGTGGCCAGCGCGGCCCCGGCGACAACCGCTGAAATTAGAAACTTCGCCCGCATAGTGGCCTCCTGTCAACTCGCTGTGAATGCGCACACTACGTCAACTATTCGAAACCCGCTGAGCTTTGCTACATGCACAAATGGTTAATTCCGGCGTAACCGGAGACCATAAAGTCGCTATTCGCCAGGGGGTCGCTTCGTCGCTATCGGCCAGTCGTGCAGAGTCCGACTCGGCTTGATTCCAAACGCCTGCTTATGAGCAATGCTGAATCGGCCGGCGTGGGTGAAGCCCCATCGGCCCGCGATCGCGGTCACGGTGTCCACGGCCGGATCGGCCGCCTGCAGATCACGGTGGGCAAGGTCAAGGCGCAGACGCCGCAGGTACTCCAGCGGCGTTGTGCCGAGATGGCGGCGGAACATGTACTGAACCGAGCGCGGGGTGACGCCGACCGCCGCCGCGATGTCACTCAGTCCGATATCGCTTTGGACGTTGGCGTGGATAAACGCGACCGCCCGCCGCAACAACGGAGGCTGCCCGCGACCGGCGGTATAGCTTTGGACATGGTTCAGCATGGCGGGTCGGTATACCCGATCGGGAAAGACCGAAAACCAGCACGCCGCAAACCGCAGCCCTGACACGATCCGCACCATGACCGAACGCATCGAAGTCCAGCGCACCATCGCCGCGCCCGCCGCCGACATCTTCGCGCTCCTGTGCGATCCGCAGGGTCACGTCGCAATCGACGCCTCGGGCATGCTGCAGGACGCCGACGGCGATCCGGTTCAGGCGGCCGGCGACAGCTTCGTAGTGCACATGGACCGCGAGGCGCTGAACGACTTTCCGCTGGGCAAGTACGACGTCACCGTCACCATCCGCGAGTTCGACAAGGACCGGGTCATCGCCTGGACCATCCTCGGCCAGATCCGCCCGCAGATCGGTCACGTGTACGGCTACCGACTCGAGCCGGCGGACGACGGCACCCTGGTCACGTCGTTCTACGACTGGTCCGACATCGATCCGCACTGGCGGGAGGCCGGCATCTTCCCCGTAATCTCCGAGAGCGCTCTGCGCGCGACGCTGGGCATCCTCGACCGCACCGTCCGCCGCGGATACCCGCGGGGCGCAGAGATGGCGTCAACCGCTGGTTGACGAAACTAAGACGTCAACCTAGAGTTGACGCCATGACCGACCCAGCGCAGATCACCAACCCCGTCCGCCTGGACGATCTCATCGACGTCATCAAGCAGGTGCATGCGGAGCCCCTGGAACAGCTGACCGACGCGGTGCTGGCCGCCGAATCCCTCGGCGAGGTCGCCGATCACCTCATCGGCCACTTCGTCGACCAAGCCCGCCGGTCGGGGGCGTCGTGGACCGATATCGGCAAGTGCATGGGCGTCACCAAACAGGCTGCGCAGAAGCGGTTCGTCCCCAAGGCCGACGCCGCTCTCGACCCCAATGCCGGATTCGGGCGGTTCACCCCTCGCGCGCGCAATGTCGTCGTCGTCGCGCAGAACAAGGCGCACGAAGCCGGCAACAACGAGATCACGCCCCACCACCTGCTGTTGGCACTGTTCGCCGAGCCGGAAGGCCTCGCGGCGAAACTGCTTGCCGGCCAAGGCATTGACGCTGAGGCGGCAGCCAAGGCCGTGACCCTGCCACCAAAGGTGGACGACGTGCCCTCGCTGATCCCGTTCAACAGCCGGGCGAGGAAGGCCCTGGAATTGACCTTCCGCCAGGCGCTTCGGCTCGGCCACAACTACGTCGGCACCGAGCACATCCTGCTCGCATTGCTCGAGGCCGAGGACGACGGCGGGCCGCTGCACGGGCTCGGCGTCGACAAGGAGCGCGTCGAATCCGAACTCGTCACCGTGCTCGAGTCGCTCACCAAAGGCTGATCTCACATCCGCGACGGCCGCCGCGTCTTCAGAATGTGAAGGTGCGACCGTTCGAGGACGTAGTGGCCAAGCACGGCCCGACCGTGCTGCGGGTGTGCCGCGCGGTCGTCGGGCCCGTCGATGCCGAGGATGCCTGGTCCGAGACGTTCCTGTCGGCGCTTCGCGCCTACCCGGAACTGCCCGCCGACGCCAACGTCGAGGCGTGGCTCGTCACGATCGCACACCGCCGCGCCCTCGACGTCGGCCGCGCCCGGTCCCGCCGCCCCCTCCCGACCGACACGCTGCCCGATCGCCCCGCCATCCGCGCCGATCCGGCAGCTCGCGACCCCGACCTTTGGGCCGCGCTGCAACGCCTGCCCACCAAACAACGCCAGGCCGTGGCCTACCACCACATCGCCGGCCTGCCGTTCGCCGAGATTGCCGAACTGCTCGGCAACTCCCCCGACGCCGCCCGCCGCGCCGCCGCCGACGGCATCAAGACCCTGCGCAAGATCTACCACGAGGACGAAACAGCATGACTATCAACAGCTTCGACAAACTGCAGGCCGACGACGAGACGCTGGCCCGCCTTCATCGACGGCTGGAACGCAACGCCGAGACCGACGAGCTGCTCGACGTCGCGTACCGGACCATCGACACCCCGGTCGGCACGCTGCTGCTGGCCACCACCACCGTCGGCCTGGTGCGGGTCGCGTACGACGTCGAGGGCCACGACGCCGTGCTGGCCGGGCTGGCCGACGCGGTGAGCCCACGCATTCTGCGCGCCCCGGCGCGGCTGGACACCGCGGCTCGCCAGCTTGACGAGTATTTCGCCAAGCGCCGCACGGCTTTCGAGGTGCCGGTCGACCTTCGGCTCGCGGAGGGCTTCCGACGCAACGTGATCGAGCACCTGCGGGACATCGGCTACGGCCATCGCGAAAGCTACGCGACGGTCGCCGCCGCGATCGGTCATCCCCGTGCCGTGCGTGCCGTCGGGACCGCGTGCGCCCACAATCCGCTGCCGGTGGTGATTCCGTGCCACCGCGTTGTGCGATCGGACGGCTCGACGGGCCAGTACGTCGGCGGACCGCGGGCCAAGTCGACGCTTCTGGACCTGGAGGCCGCCTGAGGGAATGAATAGGGGCGTGCGGTAGTAGACATAGACCATGAAACTCAACGACGCCGCCCGCGAGCTCATCGGCGACGGTACCGACGCGACGCTGGTCACGCTCAACCCCGACGGCAGCCCTCAGGTCACCGTCGTATGGATGGCACTGGAATCCACGCCGGACGGCGATGAGCTCGTCTCGGCACACCTGACCGAATACCAGAAGACCCGCAACATTCGCCGCGACCCGCGGGTGGCCATGACGATCCTGTCCACCAATCACCCGCTGCAGCAGACGCCGTACCTAGCGATCACCGGGACGGCCAGCATCGTCGAGGGCGGCGCGCCAGAACTGCTCAAGAAGCTGGCCAAGGCCATGCTGGGAAGCGACGAACACTTCCCCCCGCCCAATTCGCCGCCCGGATTGCTCACCCGTGTCCGGATCGACAAGGTGGGCGGGATGGGCCCCTGGGCATCCTGACCTCGAAGGTGCTGTAACACGTTTCAGTCTGTGCCATCATTTCTGGCATGCGTCGCTGGTTCGTCCTCCTGGTCGCCGCGCTGGCCGTCGCCGCAGGCCTAACGTCAGCGCCCGCGTCCGCGGTCGACGCTCCGATCGGGCGACTCGGTGAGACGCTGCGCGTCCAGTTCAAGGGGTTGGTCGCCGACGTGGCGGTTACCAGCATCGATCCGTCGGAGGTTCCGCCCGGTTTCGGGTATCCCCCGCGTGCACCGCGCTACCAGGTCTACCGCGGCAACGTCACAGTTACTCCCGTCCAGTTGCCGACCGCATTCGCGATGGCCATCACCTTCCAATTCCGTGGCGTCACACCAACCGGCGACGCGTACGAACCACGCAATAGCGATGCCCCGGACGCACTGCAGTACGGGATGCAAGCTGCCCAAGTGGGCAAGACTTTCAGCGGCGGCGTGTGGTGGGACTGCTACCGCGACCTGGTATCCAACGTGGTGCTCGTCGACAAGATCACCGGGCAGCACCTCGCGCAATGGAACGTGTACTGAGCCTTGGCAGTTGAGGTCGCAACGGCCGTCGAGGCGGATCTGGCCGAGCTGGCCGGCGTCGCTGCCCGCACCTTTCCGCTGGCCTGCCCACCGTCGGTGACACCGGAGAACATCGTCGCGTTCATCGACGAGAACCTTTCCGAAAACCGGTTCCGCGACTATCTCGCCGATTCCGAGCGCGCGGTGCTGGCCGCCCGCGAGGATGGGCGAATGGTGGGCTACGTCATGCTCATACGCGGCGTGCTCGACGACGAGGACGTCCAGCGCGCAGTGCCATTGCGTCCCGCCATCGAGCTGTCGAAGATGTACGTGCTGCCCGACAGTCACGGCTCCGGCGTCTCCGCGGCGCTGATGTCGGCAGCGTTGACCCGAGCCACGGCGCTCGACGCCAAATGCATCTGGCTGGGTGTCAACCAGCACAATCAACGGGCGCAACGCTTTTACACCAAGCACGGTTTTAGCCTTAACGGCACCAAGACCTTTCGGCTCGGCACCCACTTGGAGAACGACTACGTGATGGTGCGGCCGCTCTGACCCGCTGCCGTCATCGAGCGTGGGGCCTGTGCACGGAATCGAGGCGAATTACGTACATAACGCCCCACGCTCGACGTTCCTGAGCCCAATTACAGAGTGCAACCGCTCTGACCCGCCGCCGTCAAAGCCAGCAGTCGCGACGTCGCCCGCAGGTACTTCTTGCGGAACCCGCCGGCCAGCATCTCCTCGCTGAAGATGGTGTCCAGCTTGGTGCCCGAAGCGACAACCGGGATGCCGGCGTCATACAGTCGGTCGGTCAGCGACACCAGCCTGAGCGCCACATTCTGGTCGTCGATCGGGTGTACACCGGTGATGAACACCGCCGCCACCCCTTCGATCAATGTCAGGTAGCGCGACGGGTGCATGGTCGCAAGGTGCGCACAAAGCGCGTCGAAGTCGTCCAGCGTCGCGCCTGGCACGTCGGCGGCGCGCGCGGCGACCTGCTCGTCGCTGAGCGGTTCGGGTGCCGGCGGCAGGTCACGGTGCCGGTAGTCCGGGCCCTCGATTCGCACCGTGGTGAAAATTGAAGCGAGAGTGTAGATTTCGCGTAGGAAGTCCTGCGCGGCGAAGCGGCCCTCGCCCAGCTGCTCGGGCAGCGTGTTCGACGTGGCCGCCACGGAGACCCCACGCTCGACGAGTTGTGACAGCAGCCGCGAGATCAGCGTGGTGTTGCCGGGGTCGTCGAGCTCGAACTCGTCGATGCACACCACCGCGTAATCGGCCAAAAGATCGATGCACTCGACGAAACCGAACACCCCGGCGAGTTGGGTCAGCTCACCAAACGTGGCGAACGCAGTCGGCGCCGGGCTGTCCGCACTCAGCGCGTAGTACGACGACGCGAGCAGATGCGTCTTGCCGACGCCGAACCCGCCATCGAGATACAGTCCGACGCCGGGCAGCGCTTCGCGCCTGCCGAACAACTTCTTCTTGCCCGCCCGCCGTGCCATCGCCTGGTCGCAGAACTGCCGGCACGACTGCACGGCCGCCGCCTGCGTCGGCTCGGCCGGGTCGGGCTTGTAGCTGTCGAAACTGACGTCGGCGAACGTCGGCGGCGGAACGAGTTGGGCGATCAGCCGCTCCGGCGTGACGGTCGGGTGCCGATCGACCAGGTGCCCGACACCGCTGGACCCGTTCATGCACGAACCATAGCGACGTGCTGCAATTCTGCGTATGTCCGATCAGGGTGGCGGGATGCAGCTCACAGTGCTGGGGCCAACCGATACCGTCGACGAGAGTCGGCTGACCGACTTCTACGCCTACCCCGACAGCCTGCAGTCGTGCTGGGTGCGCGGCAACATGATCGCCAGCCTCGACGGCGGCGCCACCGATGACGGCAAGGCGGGTGGTCTGGCCGGTGTCGGTGATCGCGCGCTGTTCGCGCTGATGCGCCACGCCGCCGACGTGATCGTGGTGGGCGCCGCGACGGTGCGCATCGAGAACTACTCGGGCGCGCAGTCATCCGTCGCGCAGCGGCAAGCCCGGCAGCGCCGCGGGCAGGCGGAGGTGCCCCCGATCGCCGTCGTCACCCAGACCGGCGACCTCGACCCCGGCGCCCTGCTGTTCACCCGCACCGAGGTGCCGCCCCTGATCCTGACCTGCAGCCGGTCGGTCGACGAGATCCGCCAGCGGCTTGGCGCGGTGGCCGAGGTGATCGACGCGTCAGGGCGGGATCCGGACGGCGTCGACGGCGCAACCGCGCTGAAGATCCTGGCCGAGCGCAGGCTGTTTCGGGTGCTCACCGAGGGCGGGCCGCTGTTCCTGAGCTTGCTGATCGAAAACGGGCTGCTCGACGAGTTGTGCCTGACCGTCGCGCCGATCCTGGTCGGTGGTGTGGCGCGGCGAATCGCCACCGGGCCCGGCGAGGTGCACACCCAGATGCGGCGCACCCACCTGCTCACCGACGCCGAGGGCTACCTGTACACCCGCTACATCAGGGGTGAATAGAGCGGCCATCAGTAATGTGGTCAGCATGCGTCGGCGTCGTCTGGCCCGGGTCTTGGGCACCTCGACTGTCGTTCTGTGCACTTTGCTGGCCGGCTGCGCACCGGGCCTGGCCGCAAACCCGCGCTATGCCACCGACTCGGGCGCGGGGCCGCAGGGGCAGCCGGAGACCTCCAAGGCGCCCGCCGGTCCGCCGGTGATTGAGGCGCCCAAGAACGAGCTGTCCTGGCGCGATTGCACGTCGCGGGTGTTCAGCGACGCCGCCGTCCAGTCCATCCCCGGTGTGACGCTGGAGTGCGCCAGCTACGACTCCGACCTCGACCCGATCAACGGCGCGACGGGCACCCTGAGCATCGGCGTGGTGCGCGCGAAATCGGTGCAGACGCCGGAGGACGCCGGACCGTTGGTGATGACCACCGGATCCGATCTGCCGTCGTCGGTGCAGCTGCCTGTGTGGCTGTCTCGGGCGGGCGCCGACGTGCTCAAGACGCACCCGGTTGTGGCCGTCGACCGCCGCGGCATCGGCATGTCCGGGGCACTGGATTGCCGCGACTTTTTCGATCGCCAGGAAATGCTCGACCAAGCGCAGTTCGAATCCGGCGACGACCCCGTCGCCAACCTCGGCGCGATCTCTCAAGCAGCCACGACGAGCTGCACAGACACCATCGCGCCCGGTGATTCGGCCTACGACAACGGGCACGCCGCCGAGGACATCGAGCGGCTGCGCAGCACCTGGGACGTGCCGACGATCGCATTGCTGGGCATCGGCAACGGCGCGCAGGTGGCGCTTGCCTACGCGGGCTCTCATCCGAACAAGGTGGCCCGCCTGGTGCTCGACTCCGCGCTGCCGCTGGGTATCGCCGCCGAGGCCGCGATGGAACAACGCGTCAAGGGCGAACAGGCCGCGCTCGACACCTGGGCCGCGCAGTGTGCCGCCACCAACTGCCCGCTGGGCGCGGACCCGAAGGGCGCGATCGACGCGCTGTTGGCGGCCGCGCGCGACGGCCGAGGGCCGGGTGGCGCGTCGGTGGCCACCGTCGCCGACGCGATCTCGACGGCGCTGGCCTACCCGCGCGGTGACCGCGTCGACGCCGGCAACGACCTCGCCGCGGCGGTCGCGGCGGCGCGCTCCGGCGACACCAACCAGATGACCAACCTCATCACCCAGGCTGAGACACTGCGTCAGACCGACGGCCAGTTCGTCAACAGCTGCAGTGACGCCCTGAACCGGCCGACCCCCGACCGGGTCCGCGAACTGGTCGTCGCGTGGGGCAAGCTCTACCCGCAGTTCGGCGCCGTCGGCGCACTCAACCTCGTCAAATGCCTGAACTGGCCCAGCGGGGCAGCCCCCCCGGACCCGAAGAACCTGAAGATCCCGGTGCTCTTGCTCGGTGTGCAGAACGACCCGATCGTCGGCAACGAAGGCGTGGCCGCCGTCGCCGCCACCGTGATCAACGCCGGCACCGCCAACAAGCGGGTGATATGGCAGGGCATCGGCCACGGCGCCAGCATCTACTCCCCCTGCGCACTGCCGCCGCTGATCGGCTACCTGGACAGCGGCGACTTGCCACCCACCGACACGTACTGCCCGGCCTGACGCCCCACGCCCGCGTCGTCGGTGTACGGTGCGCTGGTGCGCGATCTAGTCCTGGCCGCCTTCCGGCCCCGCACCTCCCCGCCGAGTCTGGCCACAGTGTTGCGGTCGATCCTGTGGCCCCTGGCGATTCTGTTCATCATCCACCGCAGCTACGTCCTGGCCACCAACGGCTACATCACCGACGACTACGGTCCGGTGTACCGCGCCGTCGTGAACTTCAAGATGGGCTGGGACATCTACAACGAGCACTTCAACCACGTCGATCCGCACTATCTTTACCCGCCCGGCGGCACGCTCATCATGGCGCCGTTCGGCTATCTGCCGGTCGACGCCTCGCGGTACTGGTTCATCACCTTCAACACGATCGCGATCGTCCTCGCCGCGTACTTCCTCGTGCGACTGTTCGGGTACGGGTTCAAGTCGGTCGCGCTGCCCGCCCTCCTGGCCGCGATGTTCATCAGCGAAAGCGTCATCAACACGCTGGTTTTCGGCAACATCAACGGCTGCATCCTGTTGCTCGAGGTGCTGTTCTTCCGATGGCTGCTGGACGGCAACAAGAGTCACGAGTGGTTCGCCGGCGTGGCGATAGGTCTGACGCTGGTCGTCAAACCGCTGCTGGGCCCGCTGCTCTTGCTGCCACTGCTGAACCGGCAGTGGCGCGCGGTGGTCGCCGCGATCATCGTGCCGATGGTCTTCAACGCGGCCGCCTGGCCGCTGATCAGCGATCCGATGAACTTCGTGACGCGCACCGCTCGGTACATCTTCACCACCCGTGACTACTTCAACAGCTCGATCGCGGGCAACGGCCTCTACTACGGCCTGCCGATATGGCTGATCCTGTTGCTGCGCATCGCCTTTGGCGTGCTCGCAGTGTTGTCGCTGTGGCTGCTGTACCGCTACTACCGGCAGCGGGATCCATTGTTCTGGATGGCGACGTCTTCGGGCGTGCTGTTGATCGCGTCGTTCCTGGTGCTCTCCTTGGGCCAGGGCTACTACTCGATGATGCTGTTCCCGTTCCTGATGACGGTGGTGCTGCCGAACTCGGTGTTGCGCAACTGGGTTGCGTGGTTGGCCATCTACGGGTTCATGAGTGCAGACCGTTGGCTTCTCGGACACTGGCCGTCGACGGGCCGTTTCCTCGAATACATGAAGTTCACCTACGGCTGGTGTCTGATGCTGGTGGTGGTGTTCGCGGTGCTGTATTTCCGCTATCTCGACGCCAAGGCCGACGGTCGGCTCGAGCAGGGCATCGATCCCCCGTGGATGGCCGAGAAGAAGGCCGAAGAGCCGAAGCCCGTCGCGCCGGCCTGAGCTGCGTAACACTCTCCTGACCGGCCGCGCGGGAATGAATCATCACCGCGTCGAGCTCCGACCTGATCTTCGGCGGCCGCTCCATCGTCGGCAGCCTCACCGGGCCGCCGATCGAGAACGAAGACAAGCTGGCGTTCAGCGCGGCGCACGGCGTCAAGCCGATGAGCGAGGTCATGCCACTGGACGACGCGCCGAAGGCCTACGAACGCATGATGTCCGGCGCTGCTCGGTTCCGTGTCGTGCTCGACGTCGCGTCGAACTAGTAGCGTGGACATATGACGACTCCGCATCCCAAAGTGGAACTGACAGACGACGAGTGGCGCGACAAGCTCACGCCCGACGAGTTCGCGGTGCTGCGCCGGGCCGGCACGGAGCGGCCGTTCACTGGCGAATACACCGACACCAAGACCGAAGGCGTCTACGAATGCCGGGCGTGCGGCGCCGAGCTGTTCCGCAGCAGTGAGAAGTTCGAATCCCATTGCGGCTGGCCGTCTTTCTTCGACCCGGCCAGCTCCGACGCGGTGATCCTGCGGCCCGACGACTCGATGGGCATGCGTCGCGTCGAGGTGCTGTGCGCCAACTGCCACAGCCATCTCGGCCACGTCTTCGAAGGTGAGGGCTATTCGACGCCGACCGATCAGCGCTACTGCATCAATTCGATCTCGCTGCGGCTGGTGCCCGCGTAGCCGACGTGAGCAGCTCCAACATGTCGGGGGCGGCCAATGGCGGACTGTAGTAATACCCCTGGGCCACATCGCAGCCGTAGTCGCGTAGCCGGGCTGCGGTTGCCGCGTTCTCGACGCCTTCGGCAACGGTTGTCAATCCCAGCGCGTGCGCGAGGTCGATGACCGCACGCACGATCGCTGTGGCCCGCCAGTCCACGAGCACCGGTGCGATGAACTGCCTATCGAGCTTGAGTTCATCAATAGGCAGATCATGCAGATAACTAAGTGCCGAGTAGCCGCTGCCGAAATCGTCGATCGCGACCCGAATTCCGTATTCTCGCAGCCTGTCGAGCACCGTGCGAGTCCTGCCCATATTGTCGAGGAGAAGGTCTTCGGTGACCTCGACGGTCAACGCATCCGAGCTCAGGCGGCGGCCGACGAGTGCCCGTAGCATCTGGTTCGGCAAGTCCAGATCCCCCAGTGCGGGGGCGAAAATGTTGACGGCGATCGGTACCCCCACGCCTCTCGAATACCATTGGGCGGCATCGTCGAGAGCCCTGGCGAGCACGAACTCGGTGACCGAGGGCATGAGGCCGTGCTCCCGGACCAAGGGCAGGAACTGGTCTGGGCCAAGGAGGCCCCGTTCAGGATGTGGCCACCGAACCAGTGCTTCGACGCCGACGATCTCGTCGTCGCGAAGATCGAACTTGGGTTGATAGACCAAGCTCAAGCCACCGTTGTCGATCGCGTGGCGCAGTTGGCCCAGCAGCCTCACCGCTGGCGCTCCGGCGCTGGTTCCGCTGGCCAGACCGTGCTCGTTTGAATGGGCCAGGGACATATCCGGGGTGAAGCTGTGCACGCCGCTGGCTCGCGAACGTTTCGCCGAATACATCGCCACGTCGGCCTGTTTCAGCAGAGCGTCGGCGGAAATGTCCGGGCCCTCGGCCGAAGCCACGGCAAGTCCGACGCTGGGCCGCACCAACAGGTCGTGCCCGTCGATGAGGAACGGTTCGTCGAAGGCCTCGACCACCCGATGCGCGACCAGACGCGAGTGGTCGGCCATGCCCTCCATCAGGACAGCGAACTCGTCACCGCCCAACCGCGCGACCGTGTCGCTCGTCCGCACGCAGCCGAGAATCCGTTCCGCGGCCAGAACCAGCAGCTCGTCTCCGGCCTGATGACCGAGATTGTCGTTGACCAGCTTGAAATCGTCCAGATCCAATGACAACACAGTCACCGACTGGTGGTCGCGTTGATGCAACTGCATCGCGTGCGTCAGGCGGTCGTGAAAAAGCACACGGTTCGCCAGGCCGGTGAGCGGGTCACGCAACGCCTGATCGGCCACCCGTTCCAGCAGCCGCCGGTTTTCGCCAACCATGATGTATTGCCGGACCAGCACGGCGACCGCCACCAGGATCGACGCTACGAGGACGGTGCCCAATCCCGGCGTTTGAAGGTATTGCGGGGCGCACACCACGGTTGCCAACGCAAGTGGCAGGTATACCAACCACGTCGACGCCCGCGATGGCACCTGCGCCTTCGGCTCTTCGGTATGTGGCGCACGGCGACCGACCAGCGCAGCCATGCTCAACATCAGCAATGCCGCGACCCAGCCAATGTCGATGAGATCGCCACTGTAGTAGGCGTCGTGGGCAGCCAGGTTGACGAAGGCGCTGTCCGACAGCGCGTTCAACGTGTTTCCGGCGGTCAGCAACATCAGCGTCGCGCGTTGACTGGTACGGGCCCGGGCCAGAACCAGCAGCGCCACTGCGAGAACCACGATGTCGGTCACGGGATACGCCAACGAAATCCCCACCGCGAACCGGCCCGCGCCGCCCGCGTCGTACACGCTTCGTAGGACGGTCACCCAGGACACCGCGAACAACGCGCCGGCGACGATCAGCCCGTCCAGCACGAGACGGGTTCGAGACTGGCCCGAATACCCGACGGGAAACAACACCAGCGCCAGGCAAGCGCCGACCGGGAAGATCAGATAGGCGACGTCCGCCACCGACGGGAACGGGGACTGTTCCATGCCGAGCACGAGCTGGTAGTAGGCCCAAATCGCCTCGCCAAGAGCCCATCCGCAGAGCCCGATGGTCTGGCAGATCCACGCACTCCGCTGCCGATCGCGAGCCGACCGCGCGGCTAACGCCGAACAAGCGGCGGCGAACACCGCGAAGGCCGGCAAGCCGAGGGCAGCGACGATCCGGACGGTCGACTCGCCGCCCCACCCGCCGAGCAGACATGCGGCGAACGCAACGCCTGCGGCCGCGGCGATACCCGCGACCCACGCAATCCTGGGCATCGGTCAGATGCTAGCAACATTTCACCAGCTACGTGCGCCGAATCAGAGCCAACCTAGATCCCGTTTGCCCACGTGAGCAGATGGTGGCTTCTACGCCGCGATCAATCTACAGTCTCAAGAGAAATAATGTTGCCGGACCCGGAAGAGACGCGGCCAACGGCACGAACAACATCAAGGCAGCAGCAAACCACGCGATCGCGAGTGTCAGGGCAGTTTCTCGACAAGCTCTTCCACGCCGACCCGCGGGCCGGTGAAGAACGGCGTCTCCTCACGCACGTGGCGGCGCGCATCGGTGGCCCGCAGGTCGCGCATCAGGTCGACGATGCGATGCAATTCCGGCGCCTCGAACGCCAGGATCCACTCGTAGTCGCCGAGCGCGAACGCCGGCACCGTGTTGGCCCGGACATCCTTGTAACCGCGGGCCGCCATGCCGTGCTCGGCCAGCATCTGGCGACGCTCCTCGTCGGGCAGCAGGTACCAGTCGAGCGAACGCACGAACGGATACACGCAGATGTAGGCGCCGGGCTCCTCGCCGGCCAGAAACGCCGGGATGTGGCTCTTGTTGAACTCGGCCGGCCGATGCAGCGCGACATTGCTCCACACCGGCGTCGTGGCCCGGCCCAGCGTCGTGGTGCGCCGGAAGTCGGAATAGGTGGCCTGCAACGCCTCGACAGTCTCTGCGTGCGTCCACATCATGAAATCGGCGTCCGCCCGCAATCCAGCGACGTCATAGAGGCCGCGGACCACCACGCCGCGCTCTTCCTGCTGTTTGAGAAAGGTCGCCGTTTCGTCGACGACGGCCGCCCGGTCGTCACCCAGTGCGCCGGGCCGAACCGCGAACACCGAGAACATCAGGTAGCGGATGGTGGCGTTGAGGGTGTCGAAATCGAGCTTGGCCATGGGTTCTATCGTGCCACGCGCGCGGTGACCAGCGACGCGGCCGCCCTGGTGGCGGCCGCCACGCAGGCCGGCACCCCGATGCCGTCCAGATAGCCGCCCGCGACCGCGAGCGTCGGCGGCAGGCCAGCCCGCAGCTCGGCGACGAGCTCGCCGTGACCCGGCCCGTATTGCGGCATCGCATCGATCCAGCGCACCACGCAACAGTCCACTGGTTCCACGCTGATGCCGAAGACCGTCGCGAGATCCTGCGCCGACCACGACAGCAGCTCCTCGTCGCCGGCGCTGCGGGCCAGGTCATCACCGAACCGGCCGTACGACAACCGCACCAACTCGACGTTGCCGCGCCTACCCCACTTCCGCGTCGACAGCGTAATCGCCTTGGCGCGCAACCGTTCTCCGCTGGCCACCAGGACCCCGGACTGATCTGGCACCGGGGTGCCACCCGGCAGCGCCAGTGCCACCAGCGCCGTCGACGCCACCGCGATCCGGCGCGCTGCCGCCGCGGTCCGCGGGGCGACGTGCTCGATGAGCTTGGGCAGCCGCGGGGCCGGGACGGCCAGCACCGCCGCGTCGGCGTGCCAGCGCGCGCCCTCGTCGTCGACCAACTCCCAGCCTCTCGGCGACCGGTTGACTCGCTCGACGGCCACCTGCGCCCACCGGGCGCCGGCCCTGCGGATGAGCTCGTCAACGAGCACCGAGTATCCGCCCTCGACGGCGCCGAACACCGAGCCGCTCATCGGCGGCGGCAGCGCGTCTCGCACTGCGTCGGTCAGGTTGCGCGCGCCGCGGTCTAGCGCCGCGGCCAGTGTCGGTGCGGCCGAACGCAGGCCGATGGTGGCCGCGGATCCGGCATACACGCCGGCCAGCAGCGGGTCGACCGAGCGGGTCACCACCTGCTCGCCGAACCGGTCGCCGACGAGTTCGGCGACCGCGGGGTCGGCGCCGGGCCGCCAGGAAAACGGGCGGGTCCGTTCGTCGAGCATGCGGGCGATCGTTGCGTCGTCGACCAGCCCGGCCAGCGATGACGGCTGCGCCGGGATGCCTTGCAGGGTGTCCTTCGGCAGCGGATGCAGCCGCCCCTGGCTGTAGATCAGTGGCCGCGCACCAGTGGTGCCGATCTGCTTGCCCGCCAGACCCAGTTCGGCCAGCAGCGCGGGCACCTCCGGCCTGCGCGCGACAAACGCCTCGGCGCCGACATCGAGCGACTGGCCGCCGAGCCGTTCCGTGCGCAGCACGCCACCCGGCCGGTCGGCCGGGTCGAATATCGTGATCGGCGCATCCGGACCTGCCGCGACCCGCAGCCGGTACGCCGCGACGAGACCTGAAATCCCGCCGCCGACAACGCAATACGACCTAGTCACAGCGAGTGCACCAAGGCCACGACGTCAGTGATCACACCGGGATCGGTGCTGGGCAGCACGCCGTGGCCGAGGTTGAAGATATGGCCCGCTGCGCCCGCGTCGACGGCGCGACGGCCGTCCTCCACGACCGCGCGTACGGCGGGCTCAACGACCCGCCAGCCCGCCAGCAGGACCACCGGGTCGAGGTTGCCCTGCAGCGCCGTGCCGGGCTGCACCCGCGCTGCGGCGTCGGTCAACGACGTCCGCCAGTCCACGCCGACGACACCCGGTGGCCCCTGCCCCGAAACGACCCAGCCATCGCGCCAAGCAATTCGGCCGTGCCAACCCCGAAATGGGTCATCGGCACGCCGGCGCCCGCGAGCGCCGAGAACACCCGCGTGCTGTGCGGCAGCACGTAGCTGCGGTAATCGGCCAGCGACAGCGTGCCCGGCCCATGAGTCGAACACCTGGATCGCGTCCACCCCGGCCGTCAGCTGGGCCCGCAGGAACGCGATCGTCACATCGGTCAGCGTCGTCATCAGCGCATGCCAGGTGTCGGGTTCGCCCAGCATCATCGCCTTGGTGTGCTCGTGGTGCCGGCTCGGTCCGCCCTCGACGAGGTAGGACGCCAGCGTGAACGGCGCGCCGGCGAACCCGATCAACGCGACGTCGCCCAGTTCCGAAACCAGCAGCGACACCGCCTCCGTGACCGGTGCAACCTGCTGCGGCTCAAGTGGTTTCATCGCCCTGACGTCGGCGATGCTGCGCACCGGATGATCGATCACCGGTCCGACATCGGGCACGATGTCCAGCTCGATACCGGATGCCCTCAGCGGCACCACGATGTCGGAGAACAGGATGGCCGCGTCCACGCCGTGCCGACGCACCGGCTGCAGCGTGATCTGGGTGATCAACTCGGCATCGAAGCACGCCTGCATCATGGTGTTCTTCGCCCGCAGCGCCCGGTACTCAGGCAGCGAACGGCCGGCCTGCCGCATGAACCACACCGGCACGCGGCTGGGTTTGCGGCCGCTCGCTGCGGCCAGATAGGGCGACTCGGGCAGCTCACGGCGGGTATCCATCACTTCTATGCTGCCATGGGCCGAACGCGGGCTCCTACTGCTCGCCGGCCAAGTTAGCCGGCCATCGTCGCGGTGTGGTGCAGCCGGAGAATCGTCGGCAGCTGTCCACCGCGACGTTGCTGTGTCCCAGTCGAATTCAACGTTCTTCCACTCGGCGGGTCAGTCGATGGACGCGCGCAGGCACTTGAACTTCGCGGACAGGAACGTCGTCTCTCGGCGCGAAGCTCGCAGGGTCACACGAGACGTGCTCGGTGACCAGGTTCCTCGATATAGGTGGCGGGCGGGGTGGTAGCGGCAGAGCATGTCGATGCATTGGTCTTCGGCGGGCCTGTGAGAGTACGTCGATGGCATCCGCGAGCCGCTCAGGCATGCTGCCTCATCTCTTCCCGAACCAGGTATTTCCTGCGCGTTTCTGCGCCGTCGACGCCCCAGCCGTCCCTGTAGTCTCACATCGGGCACAAATCGGCGCGCCTGCGCACAGGCCTGGCCAGATCGGCTAGCGTCAAATGGCGTGACCACCGCCGAACCGGCTCAATTTCGCGAAGCGGTGGCGGCGATGAATGCCACCACCGTACGGCCGGAAATCGAGCTCGGCCCGATCCGCCCGCCGCAGCGGCTGGCGCCGTTCAGCTACGCGCTGGGCGCTGAGGTCCGGCACCCGGAGACCGCCATCGTCCCCGAGCGCTCGGAGGGCGACGCGTTTGGTCGGCTGATCCTGCTGCACGACCCCGAAGGCGCCGAAGCCTGGGACGGCACAATGCGGCTGGTCGCCTACATCCAGGCCGACCTGGACTCCAGCGAGGCGGTCGATCCGCTGCTGCCCGAGGTTGCGTGGAGCTGGCTCGTCGACGCGCTGGAGGCGCGGGCCGAGCACGTCACCGCGCTCGGCGGCACCGTCACCGCCACCACGTCGGTGCGCTATGGCGACATCTCCGGCCCACCGCGCGCCCATCAGCTCGAGCTGCGGGCGTCGTGGACTGCGACGACGTTGGAGCTGGGTCCGCACGTGCAAGCATTCTGCGAGGTGCTCGAGCATGCCGCGGGCCTGCCTCCGGCCGGGGTCACCGACCTGAGCTCCCGCACCCGCGCTTGACAGATGGCAGACTCCCCGGGGGATGACCCCGTGGCCGCCGAGACGGCCGAGCCGGAAGCCATCCCGCTGCTCGCGCCGCGCGACGGTGTGCCGGACATGTCGATCAGTCCCAGCGAAATTGCCAGGGCTGCAGATCTTTTGGCGTCAGGTAACGGGCCTTTCGCGGTCGATGCGGAACGGGCGTCGGGCTTCCGATACTCGAATCGTGCCTATCTGGTGCAGATCCGCCGCGCAGGGGCGGGCACCGTGCTGATCGACCCGGTGAACCACGGTGGTGATCCGGTGACGACGCTCGCCTCGGTCGCTGCGGTGCTGGCCACCGACGAGTGGGTGCTGCACGCGGCGGACCAGGATCTGCCGTGCCTCGCCGAGATCGGCATGACGCCGACGAAGCTGTACGACACCGAGTTGGCCGGACGCCTTGCGGGCTACGACCGGGTGAACTTGGCCACCATGGTGCAGCGGCTGCTGGGCGTGCAGCTGATGAAAGGCCACGGCGCGGCGGACTGGTCGAAACGGCCGCTGCCGCACGACTGGCTTAACTACGCGGCGTTGGACGTGGAGGTGCTGCTCGATCTACGCCATGCGATCGCCGCCGTACTCGAGGGGCAGGGCAAGACCGATTGGGCGGCACAGGAATTCGAGTACCTGCGTACCTTCGAAGCCACGCCGACGCGGCGGGATCGGTGGCGTCGCACGTCGGGCATCCACAAGATTCGTGACCCGCGGGCGCTGGCCGCGGTGCGCGAGCTGTGGACCACCCGCGACCACATCGCCCGCCGCCGAGACATCGCGCCCGGCCGAATCCTGCCCGACGCGGCGATCATCAACGCTGCCACCGTCGACCCGGACACCGTCGAGAAGCTGACCGAGCTGCCGGTGTTCGGTGGGAACCGGCAGCGCCGCAGCGCGCAGGTCTGGGTGGATGCACTTGCCCGCGCCCGCACGGCGGAGCCACCGGAGGCACAGGAGCCGTCGAACGGGCCGCCGCCGGCGTCGCGCTGGGCTCGGCGGAAGCCGGAGGCGGCCGCTCGGTTGGAGACGGCCCGTGCCGGGCTGGCCGCGCTGTCGCAGCGGGTTTCGGTGCCTGCGGAAAATCTCATCTCACCCGATGTGGTGCGCAGGCTGATGTGGGACTGGCAGCCGGTCGAGGACAACGCTGCGGCGATCGACGACTTCCTGCGCGACGCCGACGTGAGGCCGTGGCAGCGTGAGCTGGCCGTGCCCGTGTTGACCGCCGCGCTGGAACAGTCCGCCTGAGAACCGCGCTACCCCGCGTCGCGCCCTTGCGCCCCTGCTTCGGCGGCGGCGGCGAAAAGTGCTTCTGCGACCAGCGAGTTGGGCTCGCGATCCAACACGATCAGGCCGACGGCGGGGCCGGGCCCATGCGCGACCATCGGTCGCATCGCCAGCCCGTCGGGTACCCCGAACGCCTGCAACCAGGTGTGCGCGACGATGCTTGCCAGTCGCAGGGTCTTGAGGTGCGCATATATCGCCGTCACGGTGTCGGCCTCCATCACGGGCCGGAACTGAACTCCGTCGGCGGCCATGTTTGCGTCGACGATGCGGCGATTGCGCATCGTCGTGGTCAGCGCGCACAGCGGTAGCTGTGCCGCCTCCGACCAACGCACTACGTCCTGCTGCATCACGGGGTGCGTCGGGGGCGCGACCAACACGTAATGCTCGCGGTACAACTCGACATGCCTTGTACCAGGTGGTGTTTCAGCATCCAAATAGGTCAGGCCGGCGTCGAGCTCGAAGGCTCCCAACCGGCGGGCGATCTCACGCGATGACAAGGACTCCACCTGGACGGTCGCACCCGGATACCGCTGCAGGAACCTGCCGGTGACCAACGAGCTCGCGGGAACCGAAGTGGGAATTGCGCCGATCCTGGCCGTCACCGTCAGCCCGCCGCGCATTCGCTCGATGTCCGCCAGTAGCTCGTTGCGTTCAGCCAGGATCCGATGTGCCCAGGTGACGACGCGCTGCCCCTCCGCTGTGAATCCCTCAAACCGCTGTCCGCGCAACACGATTACGACGTCCAGTTCGTGTTCGAGTTTGCGTATCGCTACCGACAGTGTCGGCTGGCTGACATGGCATGCCGACGCAGCGCGGCCGAAGTGGCGCTCGCGGGCAAGCGCCAGAAGATACTCCAGTTGTTGGATCGACACCTCGCCGTGCATCAGCCCAACTCCATACCTGCAAATGATAGCGAATGACTATCGTGGCATGTCAAATTGCAAAGACCAAGACCTTGTCCGCCATCGTCGGCCGTTGTTAGCGTCATCACGTCGGCATCGGCAACCACCGACACCAGAGCCGGTCTCTGCGTGAGAGGACGAATGTTGGCTGTTGACACACTATTCCGCAGCCGAGCGGTTAAGACGCAGGCTGACCCAGGCGTGACCTCAGAGGCATCTGACCGGTTCAACTAAAAGAAAGGTAATCGAGATCAATGGCCAAAGTAGTCTGCGTGCTTTACGACGATCCGGTCGACGGCTATCCCAAGACCTACCCGCGTGACGGGCTTCCGCACCTCGACCGCTACCCCGATGGACAATCGCTGCCCACGCCGTCGGCGATCGATTTCAAGCCGGGCTCGCTGCTGGGCAGCGTCTCCGGTGAGCTCGGCCTTCGGCACTACCTGGAGGGGCTGGGCCACGAGTTGATTGTGACCTCGGACAAGGACGGCGAAAACTCCGTATTCGACCAGCACTTGGCCGATGCGGAAGTCGTCATCTCGCAGCCATTCTGGCCCGCCTACCTCACCGCGGAGCGGATCGAGCGGGCGACCAAGCTCAAGCTCGCGTTGACTGCCGGAATCGGTTCGGACCACGTCGATCTGGACGCCGCGATCAACCACGGAATCACCGTTGCCGAGGTCACCTTCTGCAACAGCATCAGCGTCGCCGAGCACGTCGTGATGATGATCCTGTCCCAGGTGCGTAACTACCTGCCGTCCAACAAGTGGGTCATCGACGGCGGCTGGAACATCGCCGACTGTGTACAGCGCTCGTACGACGTCGAAGGCATGCACGTCGGCACGGTGGCCGCAGGCCGGATCGGTCTGGCTGTCCTGCGCCGTCTCGCGCCGTTTGACGTGCACCTGCACTACTTCGACAAGCACCGGTTGCCCGCCGAGGTCGAGGCCGAGCTCAACCTGACCTATCACCCGACGGTGCGCGACATGGTGCCGCACCTCGACGTGGTGACAGTCAACGCGCCGTTGCATCCCGAAACGCGCGGACTGTTCGACGACGAGCTGATCGGCACGATGAAACGCGGTGCGTACCTGATCAATACCGCGAGAGCACTCATCTGTGACCGCGATGCCGTCGTTCGCGCCCTGCAAAGCGGCCAGCTGGCGGGCTACGCCGGTGACGTCTGGTTCCCGCAGCCTGCTCCGGCCGACCATCCGTGGCGCACGATGCCACACCATGGCATGACCCCGCACATTTCCGGGTCGTCGTTGTCGGCGCAGACCCGCTATGCGGCAGGCACGAGGGAGATCCTGGAAAGCTACTTCTCCGGGCGCCCCATCCGGGACGAATACCTCATCGTCGATGGCGGCGCGCTCGCCGGTGTCGGGGCGCGTTCGTATACGGCCAACGCCTGATGGGACGTGGTGGGGTGCCGGGCAAGCACGGCCCGGCACCCCGCTTCGCTATCTGTCGAGACGCCGGCTAACCCTGGACAGTGATGCGCCTGCTCGCGCGTGGACCAAGCTCGCGCTGTCAGCCGGGCGCCACCTCAGTCGAGGCGTTCGCTGACTTCCGGCTCTGCGACGGTGGCACCCTGTGCTGCCACCCAGCCGGTGATCTGGCGGGCGACATTGCGATCGGTCAGGCCTACGTCGGCGAACACCTCGCCGCGCGACGCCTGTGCGAAGAACTCTTGCGGCAACCCGACGTCACGGCATGGCACGTCGATCTCGGCGCGGCGCAACGCCGCCGACACGGCCGAGCCAACGCCGCCGCTCACCCCGTTGTCTTCGAGCGTGACGACCAGCTTGTGTGCCGTCGCCAACTCGGTGATCGCATCCGGCACCGGCAGCACCCACCGCGGGTCGACCACCGTGACACCGATGCCCTGGTTGTGCAACCGCTCGGCGACCGCCAGCGCCATCGACGCAAACGGACCGACCGCCACCAGCAGTACATCGTCGGACAGGCCCTCTGTCGGGACCGCCAGCACATCGACACCGCCAAGCCGCTCGACGGTCGGAATGTCTTCGGCTACATCGCCTTTCGGGAAGCGGATGGCCGTCGGCCCGTCATTGACGTCGAGCGCTTCACCCAGCTCCTCACGCAGCCGGGTGGCGTCGCGTGGCGCGGCCACCCGCATGCCGGGCACGATGCCCAGCATCGACAGATCCCACATGCCGTTGTGGCTGGCGCCGTCGGGACCGGTGATTCCGGAGCGGTCCAGCACCATCGTCACCGGAAGCTTGTGCAGCGCGACGTCCATGATGAGCTGGTCGAAGGCGCGGTTGAGGAACGTCGAGTAAATGGCCACCACCGGATGCAGGCCGCCCATCGCCAGGCCGGCGGCCGACGTTATGGCATGCTGCTCGGCGATGCCCACGTCGAAGAACCGGTCCGGGAACCGCTGCCGGAACTTGGAAAGTCCGGTCGGGCCGGGCATGGCGGCGGTGATCGCCACGATGTCGCGCCGCTTGGCACCGTAGGAGATCAGTGCGTCGGCGAACGTCGACGTCCAGCCGGGGCCGGGCACCGACGTGGCCAGACCCGTCTCGGGGTCGATGACGCCACACGAGTGCATTTGGTCGTCTTCGTCGTTCTCGGCAGGCGGGTAGCCCATGCCCTTGCGGGTGACGACGTGCACGATCACCGGCGCGTTGAACCCGCGCGCGCTGCGCAGAGCACTCTCGACCGCGTGCTCGTCGTGGCCGTCGATCGGGCCTACATATTTGACGCCGAGGTCGGTGAACATCACCTGCGGGGAGAGCGCGTCCTTGATTCCGACTTTGATGCTGTGCATGCACTGGTAGCACAGTTCGCCGATGACCGGCACGCCGCGCACGACCTTGCGACCCTCGTCGAGCACCTTCTCGTAGCCCGGCTGCAGCCGCAGCCCGGCCAGGTGCTCGGCGAACCCGCCGATCGTCGGCGCGTAGCTGCGGCCGTTGTCGTTGACGACGATGACGACCGGCCGGCGCGCCGCGGCGATGTTGTTCAGCGCCTCCCAGCACATGCCGCCGGTCAGCGCGCCGTCGCCGACGACGGCGACCACGTGGCGGTTGCGGTGTCCCGAGAGCTCGAACGCCTTGGCCAGCCCGTCGGCGTACGACAGGGCCGAGCTGGCGTGGCTGGACTCCACCCAGTCGTGCTCGCTCTCGCTGCGCGAGGGATAGCCCGACAGGCCGCCCTTTTTGCGCAACGTCTCGAATTCGTGGCTGCGGCCGGTCAGCATCTTGTGCACGTAGGCCTGATGGCCGGTGTCGAAGATGATCGGATCGTGCGGCGAATCGAACACACGGTGCAGCGCGAGTGTGAGCTCGACAACACCGAGGTTGGGGCCGAGATGCCCGCCTGTTGCAGCGACCTTGTGGATCAGGAATTCGCGGATTTCCTGTGCCAAATCACTTAGTTGCGGCTGGGACAGGTGCTGCAGATCAGCGGGACCGCGGATCTGTTCAAGCATCCCGTTAGTGTACGCAAGGGCGCTGCGTCAGTCCCGTCGCGACTCGTAGATGTCGGGCACACCGTCATGATCGGCGTCGGCGGTCTCGATTTCATGGATGCGCCGATACGTCGCGTTGCGGCTCAACAACACCAAAGATGCCAGTACACCTGCGATAACGGACCCGACAAGCACGCCGATCTTGACGTCGTCGGCCGCGGCGGTGCCGTGGCCGAACGCCAGCTCACCAATCAATAACGACACGGTAAAGCCGATGCCGGCCAGCAGCGACACGCCGAGAACGTCGCGCCACGCCAGGTCGTCATCGAGGTTCGCGCCGGTGAATTTGGCCAACAGAAACGCGGTGACGAACACACCGAGGGGTTTGCCAAGCACCAAACCAAGGATCACGCCGTCCGTCAGCGGGTGCAGCAAGGACGCGCCGAGACCCGACCAACCGCCGACCGTGACACCTGCCGCGAAGAACGCGAACACCGGCACCGCGAATCCCGCGGACACCGGCCGCATCGTGTGCTCGAACAGTTCCGCCGTCGGGTGCCCGAACCGGCCCAGCACCGGAACCGTGAACCCCAGCACCACCCCGGCGACCGTCGCGTGCACCCCGCTGGCGTGCACCAGCGCCCAGGCGGCGACCGCCAGCGGCACCAGCAGCCACCAGTGGTGCACGCCGCGCTGTACCGCCAGCCGCGAACAATCCGATCGGGATCAACGCGAGTGCCAGCGGTCCCAGCGACAGGTGGTCGGTGTAGAAGACGGCGATGACCGTGATCGCGAGTAGGTCGTCGACGACGGCCAGGGTGAGCAGGAAGGTGCGCAGCGCGGTCGGCAAGTGGGTGGACAGCACCGCCAGGACCGCGAGCGCGAATGCGATGTCGGTGGCGATCGGCACCGCCCAGCCGTCGAGGTTCTCGGGCTGACCGGCGGCCAAATTGATCGCGATGAACACCGCGGCGGGAACGATCATCCCGCCGACCGCGGCGCGCGATCGGCAGCGCGGCCCTGCGCCGGATCACGCAGGTCGCCGGCGACGAACTCGCGCTTGAGTTCCAGCCCGACGACGAAGAAGAAGATCGCCAGCAGGCCGTCGGCCGCCCACGCCGACACGCTGAGGTGCAGATGCAGCGATTCCGGCCCGATCGCGAACTCCGACATCGTCCGGTAGGCCTGCGACCACGGCGAGTTCGCCCACACCAAGGCCGCGCCGGCGGCTGCCAACAGCAGCATGCCGCCGACGGTCTCCTTGCGCAGGATCTCGGAGAACCGCTGCGACTCCGACCACGAGCCGCGCGTCAGCAACCGGAGCCGGTCGCGTGGTGTGCTCATCGTGATCTCCCATGGTCGGCGTTCATCGATGCCGACCAGCCTTCCCGGCACACCCTTGAGTAAAAGTAGCAGTCTCACGCAGCCGACCGCTGCCCGTTTTCATTGGATAACGTTGGACCGCAATGATCTGACCATCGCCGAACTTGCGCCGGGGCGGCGACTCCACGAGGAATCGACGATGTTGAGCATGCGGCAATTGCGGCATGAACGCAGCCTCGCGCCCGGCGGCGATGCCAAAACCGTTGTTCGCGACCGCATTACAATTCAACTGCGCTTGCCATCGCGTTCGCTGACACCGGTCATCGCAGCCGGACTGCACGCGCTGTTCGGCCACCGGCACCGCCGGCATCAGCGGCATTTCGCCGACCGAGTGTCCACTCACGATCGGCGAGCAGCGGTGCGAGCAGGCCTTCAACGAGGCTGGCGCGAGAGTCGATCGGCACCACCGACAACGCTTGATGCAAGCGAACGTGTTCGATCTGGTGGATGTTCGTTCCCGGATGCCCGCTCGGTCCCAACTGCAGGCGTCGAAGGCATCTCCCGCGGCGATGTTCAGTTCGCCGATTCCCGATCCGGTGGATCCGATTGCGACGCGAACATCCAAGCCGCGAGCCTGCATGGCCGCGACCAGGTACGCGCAGCGATCCGTGATCGAGGGGCCGGCGTCGGGTGTCGCCACCGCAACCACCATTCGAGCCAGCGGGGCGATGAGGTCGTCGCCGGAGGTGAACACCTCTTCGACATGAAGGATGAGGGAACGCCCTGCTGAGTTGTCAGATAGCCGGTTTCCCTGCTGACCCGAGATTCGTGTCTGCCATGGCCGACAGATACCCGGGCCGAGACGGAAAACTGCTCAGCGGGTCAGCACTGCGACGCACTCGACGTGGTGTGTCAGTGGGAATGAGTCGAATACCCGCAACTCCTCGACGTCGTAGCCGTGACCGAGGTACAGCCCGACGTCGCGTGCGAATGACGCCGCCTCGCAACCGATGTGAACCACGCGGGGCACCTCTGCGGCAGCGAGCAGGTCGATGACCTCGCGGCCAGCCCCAGACCGCGGAGGGTCCAGCACCGCGACGTCGGCGCGCTCGCCTTGCGCAGTCAACACCCGGCGGACAGAATCGGTGACCACGGACACCCAGCCGAGGTCGGCTAACGCGGCTCGCGCTGATCGGGAGGCACCGCGCGATGTGTCCACGGTGACGACCTTGCCGGTCTCGCCGACCGCCTCGGCCAACACCGCCGCGAAAACGCCTGCCCCGCCGTACAAATCCCACGCCGTCATCCCGGTGCTCAGCTGCGCCCATCCGGCCACTAGCCCGCTGTAGACCCGTGCCGCGTCGCGGTGCGCCTGCCAGAACGCGGTCACCGGCACCTGCCAGACCCTTTCCCCGATCCGCTGCACGGCCTCGTAGCGCCCTTCGACCACCTGGGTCGACGTCTTCCGCCCGCTTCGCGGCCCGGACTGCACGACGTGTCTGGCGCCGTCGTCGTCGAGCGCGACGTGCAGCTGTGCCCCCGGCGGCCAGACCCAGTCATGCAGGCCGTCGAGCATCCCCGTCGGCAACTGGGCGCAGTCCAGGTCGGTTACCAGCTCAGAGCTGTGATAGCGGTGAAAGCCCGCCCGCCCGTCGCCCGACGTGTCCAGCCGTACCCGGGTTCGCCACCCTGTGGCATTGCCCTCGCCGACCGCCTCGGCGGCAGCATGATCCTCGTCGCGCCAGTGGTACCCACCCAGCCTCAACAGTTGGTTGGCGACCACGGAGCCCTTCAGTCGTCGCGCGGCGCCGGGTTCGGCGAACGCCATATCGCAACAACCGGCGCCGTCCACCCCGGCGATCGGGCACAGCGGTTCCACGCGGTCCTCGGACGGCTCGATCACCTCGACAACGTCTGCGTGCCAATACGATCCGTGATCGCCGACGACACGGACCTTGACCGTCTCCCCCGGCAACGCATACCGCACGAACACCACCCGGCCCTCGTGGCGTGCCACGCAGCTGCCGCCGTTGGCCGGCGACCCCACCGTCAGTGTGAGATCCTCCGGCAATGGCGGCGGCTCGACAACATCTTCGCTCACTCCACAAAACCCCTGCGTATATCGCCCGGGGCCGACTGCGGCTGCAGCGTCTTAACCCGCTCCGACGAACTCAATTGCCACGGAACGGATGTCACCATCACGTTCGGCTCGAACAAGCAGCCGGCCCTTCAGCCGCAGCGCACTTTGATTGTGCAACACCTGTTCCCACCAGTGGCCGACGACATATTCCGGAATGAACACCGTGACGACGGTGCGCGGCGACTCCTTGCTGACCCGCTTGACATAGTCGAGCACCGGCCGTGTGATCTCGCGGTACGGCGAGGCGATCACCTTGAGCGGCACGCTGATATCGCTGTCCTCCCACTTGTGCACAAGCTCGCGGGTCTCGCCGTCGTCGACGCTGACGGTGATCGCTTCCAGCACGTCAGGTCGGGTGGCCCTGGCATAGGCCAACGCGCGCAGCGTCGGCAGGTGCAGCTTGGAAACCAGTACGACGGCGTGGTTGCGGCTCGGCAGCACGATGTCCTCGGCCTGTGCTGCCTGCTCCGCAAGCTCGCGTGCGACGGTGTCGTAGTGCTTGCGGATCAGCTTCATGATCACGAACAAGGCGGCCATCGCCAGGATGGCGATCCAGGCTCCGGCGAGGAACTTGGTCACCACCACCACGACGAGCACCGATCCGGTACACGTGAGGCCTATCGCATTGATGATCCGGGAGCGCATCATTCGCCCTCGCACGGCAGGGTCGGTTTCGGTGCGCAGCAGCCGGGTCCAGTGCCGGACCATGCCGATCTGGCTGAGCGTGAACGACACGAACACGCCCACGATGTACAGCTGGATCAGCGCGGTCGTCTGGGCCCGGAACGCGACGACGAAGGCGACCGCCGCGAACGCCAGAAACAGGATGCCGTTGGAGAAAGCCAGCCGGTCCCCACGGGTATGCAACTGGCGCGGCAGGTAACGGTCTTGGGCCAGAATCGAACCCAGCACCGGAAAGCCGTTGAACGCGGTATTTGCGGCCAGCACCAGGATCAGCGCGGTGACCCCAGTGATGAGGAACAGCCCGAGTGGGAAGTCATGGAAGACTGCGTCTGCCAACTGGGCGATCAGCGTCTTCTGGTGATAGTCGGCTGGTGCGCCGACCAGTTGCTCGTGCGGACGCTCAGCCATCTGCACGCCGGTTGCCCTGGCCAGCATGATGATCCCCATGAACAACGACACCGCGATGACGCCGAGCAGCAGCAGCGTGGTTGCAGCGTTGCGCGACTTGGGCTTTCGGAACGCGGGCACCCCGTTGCTGATCGCCTCGACACCCGTCAAAGCGGCACTACCGGACGAGAAAGCCCGCGCGACCAAGAACACCAGCGCGAACCCGAGCACTTCACCGTGCTCGGAATGCATCTCGAAATCGGCCGACTCGGCGCGCAGCGGCTCGCCCAGTAGGTAGATCTGCAAGAACCCCCATGCAAGCATGATGTACATGCCGACCATGAACGCGTAGGTGGGGATCGCGAAAGCGGTCCCGGACTCCCGGAGGCCACGCAGATTCACCGATGCCAACAACAGGATCGCGGTGACCGCGAACAAGACCTTGTGGTCATTGACAAACGGCACCGCCGAGCCGATGTTCGACATCGCCGACGACATCGACACCGCGACCGTGAGCACGTAGTCCACCAGCAGCGCGCTGGCCACCGTCAGCCCCGCGGTGGGGCCCAGGTTGGTGGTGACCACCTCGTAGTCGCCACCGCCCGACGGGTAGGCGTGCACATTCTGCCGGTAACTGGCGATCACGATCAGCATTACCGCGGCGACGGCAAGTCCGATCCACGGCGCCATCGAATAGGCGGTCAATCCGGCGACCGAAAGAACGAGGAAGATTTCCTCCGGCGCGTAGGCCGTCGACGACAGCGCATCCGATGCAAACACCGGCAGGGCGATCCGCTTCGGCAAAAGCGTGTGCGAAAGCCTGTCGCTGCGGAACGGCCGGCCTAGTACCAACCGCCGCGCGACGGTCGAAAGCTTGGACACGAGAGCCAAGAGTAAGCCCAGGAGCGAATGGCTGTAGCGTTCCGAGTGCGCGGGTTCCACAGACAGCTTTTTCTAAGCAGCGGCCGGAGAGGACCGTCAGGTGCGTGTAGTGGTGATGGGATGCGGCAGGGTCGGCGCGTCGCTATCGAACAGCCTGGCCAGGATCGGTCACGACGTCGCCGTGATTGACCGCGACAGCACCGCCTTTCACCGCCTGTCCCCCGAGTTCTCCGGCGTGCGGGTGGTCGGCATGGGCTTCGATCGTGACGTGCTGTTGCGGGCCGGAATTGAGGAGGCCGGCGCGTTCGCGGCGGTGTCCTCTGGCGACAACTCCAACATCATCTCGGCCCGGGTCGCTCGCGAGACGTTCGGCGTAGAGCGCGTCGTCGCCCGCATCTACGACGCCAAGCGAGCCGCGGTGTACGAGCGGCTTGGCATCCCGACCGTTGCGACCGTGCCGTGGACGACCGACCGGCTGCTCAACGTGCTCACCGGCGAAACCGAGACCACCAAGTGGCGGGACCCGACCGGCAATGTCGGCGTGACCGAAATGGCGCTGCACGAGGACTGGATGGGCCACCGGATCACCGACCTCGAAACCGCCACCGGCGGGCGGGTTGCGTTCTTGATCCGCTTCGGCGCCGGCCTGCTTCCCGATACGAAGACGGCTATCCAATCCGGCGACCAGGTCTACATGGCGGCGATCGCCGGGCACATCGCCGAAGCACTGGCCATTGCGGCGCTGCCGCCCAGCGAGGACATCGAAGCCCCATGAAAGTCGCGATCGCCGGGGCGGGCGCCGTTGGCCGTTCCATCGCCCGCGAGCTCGTCGACAGTCACGAAGTCACGCTGCTCGAACGCAACCCCGACCACATCGACGTCGACGCGATTCCCGCCGCGCAATGGCGCCTCGGCGACGCGTGCGAGCTGACCCTGCTGGAATCGGTGAAGCTCGAAGAGTTCGACGTGGTGATCGCCGCGACCGGCGACGACAAGGTCAACGTGGTGGTCAGCCTGCTCGCCAAGACCGAATTCGCCGTGCCGCGCGTGGTCGCCCGCGTCAACGATCCGCGCAACGAGTGGCTGTTCGACGAGAACTGGGGTGTCGACGTGGCGGTGTCGACGCCGCGCATGCTGGCCTCACTCGTCGAGGAAGCGGTCGCCGTCGGTGATCTGGTGCGGCTGATGGAGTTCCGCAAGGGGCAGGCCAACCTGGTCGAGATCACGCTGCCCGATGACACACCGTGGGGCGGCAGACCCGTCAAACGCCTCGAGCTGCCCCGCGACGCCACGTTGGTGACGATCCTGCGCGGCCACAGGGTGATCGTGCCCGAATCCGATGAGCCCCTCGAGGGTGGCGACGAGTTGATCTTCGTCGCCGTCGCCGAGGTCGAGGACGAGCTGCGGGAGCTGTTGCTGCATCCGCAGTCCCGCTGAGGATTCAGCGCCTCGCGTACGCGGGCGGCGGCGTCGCCCGGTCATGACAGCCCGCCGCCGACTCCGGAGACAGACGGTCAAAGTCGCACTGCTCGTTGCGGATCCCGATCGCCGAGGTCAGCCCAGCCACCGCGAACAGCGCGGCCGTCACCAGCGCGCCCTGTTGGAACCCGGCCAAATCGATTGCACCGGACCCAATCCCGTCGCTTCGCTCGCCCAGGTAGACGATCACGCCGGTAAAGGCAATCGCAATCAGACCCGCGATCCGCGAAATCGCATTGTTGATAGCCGATCCGATACCGCTCTGCGCGGGATCGACAGCGGCAAGGATCGCCGCCGTCAGCGGCGACACGGTGGCCGACAGCCCAAGACCGAACACCACCAGCCCGGGCAGCATCTGTGTCCAGAAATCGAACGGTTCCCGCACAGTCGTCATCAGCAGGTAACCCATCGCGGCGATGATCGGGCCGGCCGCCATATACAGACGCGGCCCGTGTCGCCCGGCCAGCATGCCAAACCGTCGGGCCAGGAAGAACGACAGCACCGGGACCGGCAGGGTGGCCAGACCGGCCTGCGTCGCCGACAGGCCCGCGGTCTCCTGCAGGAAGAGCGCGACGATCAGCATGCCTAGCGACACTGCGGCGTAGAGAAACGCCGTGGCCAGGTTGCCGACGGCGAAATTGCGGGCGGCGAAGATGTGCAGCGGCATCATCGGGTGCGCCGTGCGGCGCTCCCACCACGGGAATGCGATCAGGCAGACCAGCCCGACCCCGAGGGTGGCCACCACCGCCGGATGCGAGAAGCCGAGCCGCTGGCCTTCGATCAACGCGTACACCGCGCCGGTGAGGCCGATGGCGTTGAGCGCCGCGCCCACGATGTCGATGCGTGCGGAAGATCGCTGCGCGGCGAACTCGTCGGCGGACAGCTTGGTCGTCAGGTAGAGCGTGACGGCGAGCGGCAGGATGTTTACCGCGAAGATCCAGCGCCAGTTCAGCCCGTCGACCAACACGCCGCCAAGCAGTGGACCGATCACGAACGCCGTGCCCGTCCATGCCGTCCAGGTGCCGATGGCACGAGCCTGGGCCGCGCCGGAGAACCGGGCGTTGATCATCGCCAGCGAGCTGGGCACCAGAAACGCGGCGCCCACGCCCTGCAGGCAGCGCGCCGCCACCAGCACCCAGCCGTGGGGTGCCACGGCGCACAGCACCGACGACACCGCGAAGACGACGAGGCCCATCCGCAGCACCGACAGCCGGCCGAACTGATCGGAGATTGCCCCGGCCACGAGGATCAGCGCCCCGAGGGTCAGCAGGTAGCCATCCACCACCCACTGCTGCAGCGCCAGGCCGCCACCGAACTCCCGGCTGATCGCCGGCAATGCCAGGTTGACCACCGAGCCGTCCAGAAATGCCACGAACGAGGCGAGGACCGCGACCGCGATGAGCGGCCGGTCGGAAACCCGCGCCCCGGACGTCAACTGGGTCTGATGTCGCCGGCCGGGTGGCTCGGGAGTTCCTGCACCTCGTCCGCGGGCTCGGACTTCGCGGCTGGACTGTCGTGGGCGTGGATCGCGCGCTGGGCCGCCCGGATGGCCAGATAGGTCACCAGCGCGGCCACCGCCGTCAGCGGCCAACCCATCGCGATGCGGGCAACGCCCAACAACCCCGTCTCATCGGCGTCGTAGAGGTGGTTCTGCACGACGAACCGCGACGCGAACACCAGCACCCAGAACAAGGTCGCGATGTCGAACGCCAGCACTGCCCGGCGCACCTGGCGCCAGCTTCGGTCATGGCCGTTGACCCAGCCCCAAACGTAGCCGACGACCGGACGACGGATCAGCACGGACAGCGCGAACACCGACGCCCACAGCAGCGAGGACCAGATACCAAGCAGGAAGTAGCCTTTCGACTCCCCCAACAGATAGGCGATCAGCGCGCACACGCCGACACCGATGAACCCGGAGATCGCCGGCTGGGTCGACTCGCCGCGCGCCAGGCGCCACACCAGGATGAGGGCCGCCACACCGAGCGCCGAGGCGATCGCGGCCTGCAGCCCGAAAACCGACGACACCGGAACAAACGCCACGACGGGCAGAGACGAATAGATCAGACCGCTGATGCCGCCCATCTGATCGAGGACGGCGTGGGCTCTGGTCTGCTTCCCCGGTTCAGGTCCGGGGGAACTCACTTCTGAATCTCGTAGTGCGGGTTGTATATGGCCTTGGCGCCGTTGTCCAACTTGCCCACGCGGCCGTGCACCCTGAGGGTGCGACCCGACTCGATGCCGGGGATGCGGCGCTGTCCGAGCCAGACGAGCATCACGGAATCGGTGCCGTCGAACAGTTCGGCCTTGACCCCGCCGGCGCAGCCTTTGCCGTTGCATTCGACAGTGCGCAGGGTGCCGACCATCGTCACTTCCTGACCGCGTTGACAGTTGATCGCCTTCTGGGCGCCAGTGTTGGCGGCTTCGTCGCTGAGCTCTTCTACGTCGCGTTGCTCTGGGTCATCCGTCAACCGGCGGGTGAGTCGGCGCAGATACCCTTCGGCCGTGGCCATGGCCTCTCCTGACTTCTGCAGATCCACCATTGGATCTACCCAATCAAACGCCACGGTAGACCTGTTGGTTCCGATCTGCCACGCGAGGCCGGGGGCGCCACGCGGGTGACTTCAAGGACCGGGCACGATCGTGTGATGGCGGTCAGTCTGCGTGGCGTGACGACGGTCCTTCTGCCTGGCACCGGATCCGACGATGACTACGTCTACCGGGCGTTTTCCGCCGCACTGCACGGCGTGGGCGCGGTTGTCGTCACGCCGCCGCCGAAGCCGGATCGGCTCATCGACGGCTACCGCGACGCGATGGACAACGCAGCGCGGGCGGAACCGATCGCGGTCGGCGGGGTCTCCATCGGCGCCGCGGTCGCCACCGCGTGGGCGCTGTCCCGACCGGGGCACGTCCTCGCCGTACTGGCCGCGCTGCCGGCGTGGACGGGCGCGCCGGACACCGCGCCCGCCGCGCAGGCCGCGCGCCACTCCGCGCATGTGCTGCGACGCGACGGGCTGGTGGCGGCCACATCTGCGATGCGGGCCTCAAGCCCGCCGTGGCTGGCCGACGAGCTGACCAGGTCGTGGGTCGGGCAATGGCCGTCGTTGCCGGACGCCATGGACGAGGCCGCCCGCTATGTCGCGCCGACGTGCAGCGAGCTGGAACATCTGGCTGTCCCGTTGGGGGTAGCGGCCGTGACCGACGACCCGGTGCACCCGGTCGAGGTCGGCATCGAGTGGGTGGCGGCGGCGCCGCGCGCCGCGCTGCGCACCGTCACGCTCGACGAGATGGGCGCCGATCCTGCGGTGCTGGGCGCGGCGTGCCTGGCCGCGCTGGCAGACGCCTGAGCTAATCGTCGACGAACGTGACCGTCTCGGCTAGCGGCGCCCGGCCCGTACGCACGTAGCTCACTGCGGGGTCCTCGTAGCCGATCGACATGCCGCAGAAGAGGATCTGCCCGTCCGGGGGTGACACGACGTCCGCGACGGTCTTGCGAACCTGCGACCACGCCATCTGCGGACAACTGTGCAGCCCCTCGGCTCGCAGCAGCAGCATGACGGTCTGCAGATACATGCCGAGGTCGGCCCATTGGGCCGGGCCCAGGTCGCGGTCGATATAGCAGAACAGGGCGGCGGGTGCGCCGAAGCAGTCCCAGTTGGCGATAGCCGCGCGTTGGCGCGCCTCCCAGTCCTCGCGCGCAACGCCGAGTGCGCTGTAACGCTCCTTGCCGAACGCAGATCGGCGCTCGCCGTACGGGGACTTCAGTGCGGGCGGGTACATCTCGTACTCCCGCTCGTCCCAGGGGTCACCGGCGGCCACGCGCTCGGTGGCGAGCTTCTTGAGTTGCGCCAGCGGTGCGCCGGTCACCACATAGATGTTCCACGGCTGGATGTTCGATCCGGACGGCGACCAGGCTGCGGCGGACAACACGCGCTCCAGCACCTCCCTGGAAACGGGCTCGTCTGTGAATCCGCGCACCGCGCGTCGACTCGTGACCGCCTCATATACGTCCATCATCTCGCCTACCTACCATCTGCTAGACAGTGTATCCGTTACATTCATAACTATATCATTCAATACAATATTGCTTGATACTATTCCCGGTGCACGCGAGCTCCGCGCAACCGCCAGCGGGCGGCGCACCTACGTCTGCTCGGGAGAGGTGAATCGTGTGAGCAGATCCGTCAGCTGCCCGGCCTCGCCTGGCCCCAGCACGGAAACCAGACGCTCGGCCAGTGGCTGCGCGGCCATATGAGCGGCATCGAAGAGCTCAAGGCCCTTGGGTGTGATCTCCACCGCCCGCACGCGCCGGTCGCCCGGAACGGACTTGCGCACGGCCAGCCCTTTACGCTCCAGGTCGTCCACGACACGCATGATTCCTGCCTTGTCCGATCCCGTCGCCTCCACCAAATCCCGCTGCTCCGTGGGCCCGCGGTTGACCAGGACGATCAGCACAGCAAAATGTCGCAGCTCGATACCGAGCGGCCGAAGCGCCTCCGACATCACCGCGGCCGCGTGCCAGTGCGCCCGGCGCAGCAGCAACCCAAGAGCGAAAGGCGAGGTGTCCCCTGGGCGGTCGGTCGCGCGCGAGGCGGCCGCCTGCCGGGGACCGTCGGCGGTCATGAGGTGAAAGTATCAGAAATTCATATCATTCGATACGGTCTCATGTGAAATTAACGGTATCAGGCGAGCCCCGATGGTCTGGGCCCACTCGGACCTACCCGCCCGTGATGGTCCGGAGCTGCTGCATCGCCGATCCCTGCGCGCTGCGACGCGCGACGGGCTGCGGCGGTGGCGGCTCCTGCTGGCCGGCCTGCTGCGCCTGCTGCGCGGCCTGCTCGGCGGCCGCGCGTAATTGCGCTGCCATCGGCTCTGGCAGCTGCACGGCCAGTGGCGTTCGAACTGGCAGCGGTGTCTCGCCGCGACGAACCACGGTGTCGGCCAACGCATTTCGTGCCTCATCCGCCAGAGCCTTGATGTTCTCCTGCGGCCCGTTGACAACGCAGCGAATCATCCAGCGATAGCCGTCGACGCCGATGAACCGCACCACACCGGTGCCCTGCCCCTGATCTCCGGCTGACAGGCCGACCACCTCACGGCCCCACGGGCCGTCCTCGATGGTGACCTTGGCCACGTCTTTGCGCAGCGAGTCGGCCAGCTCGGTGGCGACCTCCCGCCACAGGCCCGCGGTCTTGGGGGCGGCGTAGGCGGCGATCGTGAAGCGGCCGTTGGGCGTCATCACCCAGACCGAATTGGGCACACCCGTCTCGCTCACCTCGACCGAGACCTGCCCTGCTTCGGGCATCGGAATCAGCACCGAGCCCAGGTCCAGCCGGGCCAGCCCCGCCACCGACGGATCGTCGAAGTCGTCGATGTCGAACGGGCCGTCGAGCTCGTCGCCGCCATCCGTCGCCGCGGACGGGGTGGCGTCCTGCCGGTCGTCGTCGCTGTTCTTGTGTCTTCCGAATGCCATCACAAACTCGCATGTCCGCCGGAGGAACCGTGGCCGCCGTCGCCACGGGTGGTGTCGGCCAGGCCGGCCTCGTCGAAAGACGTCACCTCGACCAGCCCGGGCAGCTCGACCCGCTGCACGAGCAACTGGGCGATCCGGTCGCCGCGGTGCACGAAAATCGGCTCGCGCGCGTCGAGGTTGATCAGCGCCACCTTGATCTCGCCGCGGTATCCCGCGTCGATCGTGCCGGGGCTGTTGACGATCGAAAGTCCAACGCGGGCAGCCAAACCCGAGCGCGGGTGCACCAGGCCCACCATGCCGTACGGGATGGCCACCGCGATTCCGGTCGGCACCAGCGCCCGCTGGCCGGGCGCAAGCTCCACGTCGAGCGCGCTGTAGAGATCGACGCCGGCGTCGCCGTCATGGGCTCGGCTGGGCATCGGCAGATCGCGATCCAGGCGCACGACTGCCAGAGAGGTGGACACGACGTCAGAGATTACTCTTGGCCCCGTGTCCGACACGCGCGCCACGTCGCAATCCGTGCGCTACCGCGAACGGTTGTGGGTGCCGTGGTGGTGGTGGCCGCCCGGGCTGGGCCTGGCCGCATTGATCGCGCTCGAGGTGAACCAGGGCGTTGGCGGATTGCCCAACTGGCTGCCATTCGCCGTCTTGCTGCCCGTCGCCGCCACCGTGCTGATGTGGTTCGGCAAGACCGAGGTGCGCGTCGTGGGCGGTTCGGGGGAGACCGAGCTGTGGGTCGGCGCGGCACACCTGCCGGTCAGCGTCATCTCCCGGTCGGCGGAGGTGCCCCGGTCGGCCAAGTCAGCGGCGCTGGGCCGCCAACTCGACCCGGCGGCCTACGTCGTGCACCGAGCCTGGGTAGGCCCGATGGCGCTTCTGGTTCTCGACGATCCCGATGATCCAACGCCGTATTGGCTGGTGAGCTGCCGTCATCCCGACCGTGTGCTGGCCGCGTTGCGCCATTGAGCCGTCAGGCCGCGCAGTCCGTACAGATCATCACGCCGTTCTTCTCGCTGGCCAGCCGGCTGCGGTGATGCACCAAAAAGCAGCTCGAGCACGTGAACTCGTCGGCCTGCTTCGGGATGACGCGCACCGACAGCTCCTCGCCGGACAGATCGGCGCCGGGTAGTTCGAAGGACTCGGCAGACTCGGACTCGTCGACGTCAACTACGGCCGACTGGGCTTCGTTACGCCGCGCCTTCAGTTCCTCGAGCGAATCCTCGGAAACGTCGTCGGTCTCAGTGCGCCGTGGGGCGTCGTAATCGGTTGCCATAGCCATGTCCCCTCCATAAACCTTGCAGCAGAGCTTTGTACCAGCGTCGAACGCATTCCCCAAACGTTTCGTGCCCGTATTGACACGCGTTCCACTGTGATTTACGTCACATCCTAGGTTGTGCCGCGCAAAGGGCCCAGCGATGCAGGCCTTAGAGTGCACACGTGGTCGCGCAAATCACAGAAGGCACCGCGTTCGACAAGCACGGTCGCCCGTTTCGTCGGCGTAATTTCCTGCCGGGGATTCTTCTGTTCGTCGCCCTGTCAGTGGCGACGATGTTGGTCTGGGTCATCGCCCTGTCCCGTCCGGCCGACGTGCGTGAGGCCGCGGTCTGCAACGCGCCGCCGCCGCCGGCCAACCCGAGCGACCCACCGCCGCTCGGCGAGCAGGTATCGCGCGCCACGATGACTGAAGTCACCCCGGCCAGGCTCGCCGACACCAAGATCCGCGTGCTCAACGCCAGCGGGCAGGGTGGCCAGGCCGCCGAGGTGGCCGGCGAACTGCGTGACCTGGGCTTCGCCGAACCCGCCGCGGCGAACGACACCGTGTATGTCAACACCCGGCTGGAGTGCCAGGGCCAGATCCGGTTCGGGCCGTCCGGGCGCGCCGCCGCGGCCGCGGTCTGGCTGGTCGCGCCCTGCACCGAGCTGTTCGCCGACCAGCGAAGCGACGACACCGTGGACCTGGCCATCGGCACCGAGTTCACCGAACTGACCGTCAGCGAGGACATCGACGCGGTGCTTACCAGCCTGCGCCCGGATGCCACGCAGCCCGCCGATTCGACGCTGTTGAAGAAGATCCACGACGCTGCCTGTTAGCCCTATTCCGTTGGGGAAAAGCAGATTCGCCGCTCACAGAGCTCCGGACCGACCAAGCTCGCCCGCCAGCGCGTCGGCGATGCCCGGGGCGGCCGCCACCACAACGCCGGCTCCTCCGTCGACCGGCGGCAGAAGCAGCTTCGCGCCGGCCTCGGCGGCGATCAGTGCGCCGGCGGCCCAATCCCAGATGTGCACACCATCCTCGTAGTACGCGTCGAGCGCACCGGCGGCCACCATGCACAAATCGAGAGCGCACGAGCCCATCCGCCGTACGTCGCGCACGACGGGCAGCATCCTGGTGAGGATTTCGGCCTGCCGGATCCGTTGCTCCGGGGCGTAGGAAAACCCGGTGCCCACTAACGACATTGACAACTCTTCGATGGTGTTGGCTCGCAGCGGCGTCGTGACGTCGGCGCGGCGGACATTTGCGCCGCGGCCCAGCGCGGCCGAGTACAGCGCACCGGTGGGCACATTGGTGACGGCGCCGGCCACGGACACGCCGCCGCGCTGCACGGCCACTGACACCGCGTAGGTCTCGATCCCGTAGACGAAGTTGACCGTGCCGTCGATCGGGTCGAGAACCCAGGTCAGCCCGTCGTCTCCCGCCGTCGATCCGCCTTCCTCCTCGCCGAGGATGTGTTCGCCTGGCCGCAGTTCGGCCAGCCGATCCCGCAGCAAGCGCTCGGTCTCGGTGTCGACGACGGTGACGGGGTCGGTCGGCGTGCTCTTGGCACGCACCGCATGGGCCGTAGTCCGCGGTCTCGGCGCGCCGCCGAAGACCTCAGCGCGCCGCCGCCGGACGAAGGCCGCCGCCTCCGTAGCCAGCTGCTCGGCGACCGAGCGCAGCAGCACGGGATCGGCTTCGTCGTCGGTCGCTTTGTCAGGCACGGGGATATCGCACCATTTTTGGCAAAAGATGTCGCTAACCGGTTGCGCGACAGCCACGCATGAGGTTTCCCGAGCTACTAAGGTGTGGGTCGCGCCGCACATTGCCCACCTCTAAGAGGAGCGCTCATGACCGCAACCGACTCACCCGCCGCCGCGCCCAGCACCAACGGCGGCCCGCAACGCCGCGGATTCGGTATCGACGTTGGCGGCAGCGGCGTCAAGGGCGGCATCGTCGACCTGGACACCGGGCAGCTGATCGGTGAACGGTTCAAGCTCGCCACGCCGCAGCCGGCCACTCCAGACGCCGTCGCCGAAACCATCGGCGCGGTGGTGCGTGAATTCGGCTGGACCGAAAAGCTCGGGGTCACCTATCCCGGCGTGGTGACCGAAGGGATCGTCCGCACCGCCGCCAACGTCGACAAGGGCTGGATCGGCGTCAACGCCCCCGACGTCATCAGCGCCCAGCTCGACGGCCAAGCGGTGACAGTGCTCAACGACGCAGACGCTGCCGGCCTGGCCGAGGAGAAGTTCGGCGCGGGCCGGGACAACACCGGCGTCATCGTGCTGCTGACCTTCGGCACCGGCATCGGGTCGGCGGTGATCCACAACGGTGTGCTGCTGCCCAACACCGAGTTTGGCCACCTCGAGGTCGGCGGCAAGGAAGCAGAACACCGGGCCGCCTCGTCGATCAAGGAGAAAAAGGGCTGGAGCTACGAACGCTGGACCCAAGAGGTCACCAGGGTGTTGATAGCCGTCGAGAATGCGATCTGGCCGGACCTGTTCATCGCGGGCGGCGGGATCAGCCGCAAGGCCGAGAAATGGGTCCCACTGCTGAAGAACCGCACGCCGGTGGTGGCGGCTGTCCTGCAGAACACGGCAGGCATTGTCGGTGCGGCGATGGCCGCGGACGTCGACGTCACCGCTACTGCGAAGTAGCCACGCCCAAGAGCGTCAAATTTGCCGCTCAAGGCGGCGCTATCTCACACTGTCGTTACAATGGTCGATGGCGGCCGCATACGGATAGCGGCGAGATCAACCGCCAATATTCGACATAGCCGACGCTTTTCGATGGTGCACGACCCTGCCCGCGCCGTGTGCGGGGCCCTGCCCAGCGGAAAGGTGCAACACGAAAGGGTGTACGTGGCAGCGACAAAGGCACGCCCGGCAACCGATGAGCCGGTGAAGCGCACCGCTACCAAGACCCCCGCCAAGAAGGCCCCGGCGGCGAAGCCCGCGAATGGCTCGGCGCCCGCCAAGCGGGCGACGAAGACGGCCGCGGCCAAGCCCGCCAAGGCCTCTGCGGCCAAGCCCGCGAAGGCTGCGGCGGCTACGAAAGCGCGGCCGTCGTCGGGGCCCTCGAAGACCAAGGCCGCCGACGCGCCTGCCGCTCGCAGCCACGCGAAGGGGGCCACCGGACCCGAACCGGAAACCACCGCCCAAGACGTCGCGGACGACGAACTCGACAGCGCCGACGACATCGAGGCCGAGCCCGAGGTTCTCGACGTCGACGAGGCCGACCTCGATCTGGAAGACCTCGAGGTTGACGACGAGGCCGCCGACGAGGAAAGCGCGCCGGGCGACGCCGAGCCCGCTGCCGAAGCGGTTGTGGCTGCTGCACCCGCCGCCGAGGACGACGAGATCGCCGAGCCGTCCGAGAAGGACAAGGCGTCCGGCGACTTCGTATGGGACGAGGAGGAGTCCGAGGCGTTGCGGCAGGCCCGCAAGGACGCCGAGCTCACCGCATCGGCCGACTCTGTGCGCGCCTACCTCAAGCAGATCGGCAAGGTAGCCCTGCTCAACGCCGAGGAAGAAGTCGAGCTCGCCAAGCGGATCGAGGCGGGCCTGTACGCCACGCAGCTGATGGCCGAGTTCGTCGAGAAGGGCGAGAAGCTGCCCGCCGCACAGCGTCGCGACATGTCGTGGATCTGCCGCGACGGTGACCGCGCGAAGAACCATCTTCTGGAAGCGAACCTCCGACTGGTGGTGTCGCTGGCCAAGCGCTATACCGGCCGCGGGATGGCGTTTCTCGACCTGATCCAGGAAGGCAATCTCGGTCTGATCCGTGCGGTCGAAAAGTTCGACTACACCAAGGGTTACAAGTTCTCCACCTACGCGACCTGGTGGATCCGCCAGGCCATCACCCGCGCCATGGCCGACCAGGCCCGCACTATCCGCATCCCGGTGCACATGGTCGAGGTGATCAACAAGCTCGGCCGTATCCAGCGCGAGCTGCTGCAGGACCTGGGCCGCGAGCCGACGCCCGAAGAGCTTGCCAAGGAAATGGACATCACGCCGGAGAAGGTGCTGGAGATCCAGCAGTACGCGCGTGAGCCGATCTCGCTGGACCAGACCATCGGCGACGAGGGCGATTCCCAGCTCGGCGACTTCATCGAGGACTCCGAGGCCGTGGTGGCCGTCGACGCGGTGAGCTTCACGCTGCTGCAGGATCAGCTGCAGTCGGTGCTGGAGACGCTGTCCGAACGTGAGGCCGGCGTGGTGCGGCTGCGGTTCGGCCTGACCGACGGCCAGCCCCGCACGCTCGACGAGATCGGGCAGGTGTACGGCGTCACCCGCGAGCGCATCCGGCAGATCGAGTCCAAGACGATGTCAAAGTTGCGGCACCCCAGCCGTTCTCAGGTGCTGCGCGACTACCTGGACTAGTGCCGCCGCTCGCGCACCTTGTAACTAGCGGGCCATGACTCTCGTGACTCGTCGCCGGTCAGGGGAACTCCCTGACTGCCGATCTTGACGTCGTACGGTTCCATCCCGGCACCGACCTCGCGTTCGGCCTTCTGCTGGGCAAGGTAATACAGCTGGTCGATTTCCAGTTCGCGGAAGGCCAGGAACGTGGTGCGGCGGACCGTGTGCGGACTGGTGGCCTCGGCGATCATCCGGTCCAGCAGCACACGCGACGCGATCACCGCGCAGCCCAGCAGCGCGAACGGTATTACCCAGTAGAAGATGTAGGACAGCGGGGACCTCGTGTCCACGATCGTGGCATCCGCGGCCACGATCGGCGGGATCGACGACGCCACCGTCATACCGGCGAACGTGGCGGCCCAGATCCACGTCACCAGCGCGGTGGTCGAACCGAACGGCTCGCTCTTGATCACCTCCGCGGATTGCTCCGCTTTGGCGAACTCACGCACGAACGGCTTGCCGATCAGGACACCGGTGAGCGCCACGAGGAAGATCCCGGCGTTGCTCAGCGGCTGCGCCCACCGCTCCACGAACGACGGGCTCAACGTGAACGTGAGAACTGTCAGCACCAAAAACGTTGCCACAGACCCGATTTCGAGGGTGCGCGCCGGCGTCCCTGTGACCCGCCCGGTCACCAACGCCGCGACGGCGATGACCAGCGCGACCAGTGCAGCAAGGCTGAAGGGAACGTTACCGACTAGCACCCAATAGACGATCCACGGCACAAAGCCAACCAGAATGCCCACGATGGGTCAGTGTAGGGAGTCCGATCCTCGCCATGTGACAGTCGGGCACTAATTTGTAGTGATGACCCACCGCCGAAACGTATCGTCGGGCTCGGACTTCGAGTCCATCGTGGGCTACTCGCGTGCCGTGCGCACCGGTCCATATATCGCGGTGGCAGGTACCACCGGCACCGGCGAGGGCATCACCGCACAGGCTCGGAATGCATTGCGCCGCATCGAGATTGCGCTACAAGAGGTCGGCGCGTCGCTCTCCGACGTGGTGCGTACCCGGATGTATGTCACCGATATTTCGCTGTGGCGCGACGTCGGCGCGGTGCATGCCGAGGTGTTCGGCGACATCCGTCCGGTCGCGACCATGGTGGAGGTGTCGGCGCTCATCTCGCCCGAGCTGCTGGTGGAGATCGAAGTCGACGCCTATGTGCCGACCTGATCGCCCGGCGGCGCGAAGCGGCCGTTCGCATCGGGCCGGTACGACGTGACGCTTATCACAGCCGCCGCCGGCAACGGTCCGTACAGATGTGGGAACAGCATCGAATCGGGATCGGTGGCGACGGCGGGCTCCCAGAGGACTTCAGAGGACAGCCGTGCAGGGTCGATGCGCAGCAGCACCAGATCGGCGCGGCCGGCGTAGAGCCGGTTGGCCGGCAGATGTACCTGCTCAGGCGTCGAAAGATGCACGAACCCGGCCGCGTCCAACGAGTCGGGGCGATGCTCGCCGAGTTCCCGGGCCAGCCGCCAGTCATCGGCACTGCAGAGGTGGACCAGCACGCTCGGGGACGAAGGCATACCGCCAGCCTGCCGTGTCTGCAACTCGACGCAATCGTGAGACACGACACACCCGTAAAGCCTCGGGGAACAAGGCCGGAACCGAAAGCGTCTGAGACAGTAGAGATACGCGAAGAAGTACACGCGCAGTATTACGGAGGTGCCATGAACGCAACGCTGACCAGTCCCGAACTCACCAGGGCTGATCGCTGCGATCGCTGCGGTGCCGCGGCACTCGTACGCGCGAAGCTTCCGTCCGGCGCTGAGCTGTTGTTCTGCCAGCACCACGCCAACGAGCACGAGGCCAAGCTGATCGAGCTGGCCGCTGTTCTCGAAGTCAAGCCAGTCGAGGCCTAGCACCGAACACGCCGGCGTCCGCCCGGCTGGGCAGGACCACCCCTCGTCAGGAATGCTGGACTGGTCATGAATGACCAGCAGGCACGGGCTAAGCCATCGCGCCACCACATCTGGCACATCGTGCGACGCACGCTGTCCAAGAGTTGGGACGATTCGATCTTCTCCGAGTCGGCGCAGGCCGCGTTCTGGTGCGCGCTGTCGCTGCCGCCGCTGCTGCTGGGGATGCTGGGCAGTCTTGCCTACGTAGCGCCGCTGTTCGGTCCGGAAACGCTGACGACGATCGAGAGCCAGATCATCAACACGGCGAACAGCTTCTTCTCCCCTAACGTGGTCAACGAGATCATCGAGCCGACGATCCGCGACATCGTCAAGGGCGCCCGCGGCGAGATCGTGTCGTTGGGCTTCGTCATCTCGCTGTGGGCGGGATCGTCGGCCGTCTCCGCGTTCGTCGACTCGACCGTCGAAGCCCACGACCAGACGCCGTTGCGCCATCCGGTCCGCCAGCGGTTCTTCTCACTCGGCCTGTACGTGATCATGCTGGTGTTCGCGATCGCGACGGCACCGCTCGTCGCGATCGGACCGCTCAAGATCGCCGGGTTCCTGCCCGACAGCTGGGACTACGTGCTGCACTTCGGCTACTACCCGGCGTTGTTCATTGGTCTGGTGGTGACGGTGAATGTGCTGTATCGGGTGTCGCTGCCCAAACCGTTGCCGTCGCATCGGCTGCTACTCGGCTCGGTGCTGGCGGCCGTCGTTTTTCTGCTCACCACGCTGGGGCTGCGGGTGTATCTCACGTGGATCACCGCCACCGGCTACACCTACGGCGCGTTGGCGACGCCGATCGCGTTCCTGTTGTTCGCGTTCTTCCTTGGCTTCGCGATCATGCTGGGCGCTGAGCTCAACGCCGCCATCCAGGAGGAGTGGCCTGCGCCCGTCACCCACGCGAAGCGATTCCGGGGGTGGCTGGAGGAGAAGGCAGCCGGGACGCCGAACGGGGCCAGCGATGAGCGACTTGGGCGAAAAGCAGAAGGTACTGCCGAAGAGTCCACGGCTGCGACAGCGAAAGCCGACGGCGCTACGTCTTGAGCTTCTCGTAGATCCGCTTGCAGTCCGGGCAGACCGGCGAGCCGGGCTTGGCGGCCTTCGTCACCGGGAACACCTCGCCGCACAACGCGACGACGTGCGTACCCATGACGGCGCTCTCGGCGATCTTGTCTTTCTTGACGTAGTGGAAGTACTTAGGGGTGTCGCTGTCGGTCCCGTCGTCGACGCGTTCGTCGGTGTCGGTGCGCTCGATCGTCTGGGTTCGCATGCGTCCATTTTGCCCGTCATCAGGCCGGCTCGTACAGCCGGCGACAACTGTGGAACAGTGGAGGCATGAAACACGGCCCCGAGCTGAGTTTCGATGACGAGGGCAGGCCCGTCCTGATCACCCGCGCCGCGCCCGCCTACGAGGTCCAGCACCGCCAACGGGTACGCAAATACCTGACGATCATGTCGTTCCGCATACCGGCAATCATTCTCGCCGCGGTCGCCTACGGGATCTGGCACAACGGGTTGATCTCGCTCGCCATCCTGGTGGCGTCGATTCCGCTGCCGTGGATCGCCGTGCTGATCGCCAACGACCGGCCGCCGCGCCGCGCAGAGGAACCCCGCCGGTACGAAGGGCGGCAGCGCATCCCCCTGTTTCCGACGGCCGAGCGGCCCGCTCTCGAGCGGCACGCAGCTTCATCGCCGCAACGAGACACGGGCGAGCCGCCACCAGATATTCCCGGCTGAGGATCTTCTGGCTTTATTCTCAGCACATTCTCAGGTCTACTGCCAATAACCGCAGATCAGGACGTGTGAACCGGCCAACGGTTGGGAACTCTTTACGGCATGTGGGCGTTGTAGCTCATGACAGTTCGACCCGACCAGGAGGCCGTCATGGCAACTGCCACCACCGCCCGCTTCGACAACGATCTGGACGCCCAGAGTCCAGCCGCTGATCTCGTGCGCGTGTACCTGAACGGCATTGGCAAAACGGCCTTGCTCAATGCCGCCGATGAGGTCGAACTCGCGAAGCGCATTGAGGCAGGTCTGTACGCGCAGCATCTGTTGGAAACGCGGAAGCGGTTGGGCGAGAACCGCAAACGCGATCTCGCGATGATCGTCCGCGACGGCCAGGCGGCGCGGCGCCATCTGCTGGAGGCGAACCTGCGACTGGTGGTGTCGCTGGCGAAGCGCTACACCGGTCGCGGCATGCCGTTGCTGGACCTGATCCAGGAAGGCAATCTGGGTCTGATCCGCGCGATGGAAAAGTTCGACTACAGCAAGGGCTTCAAGTTCTCCACCTACGCGACCTGGTGGATTCGCCAGGCGATCACCCGCGGCATGGCTGACCAGAGCCGCACCATCCGGCTGCCTGTGCATCTGGTCGAGCAGGTAAACAAGCTCGCCCGGATCAAGCGCGAGATGCACCAGAACCTCGGCCGCGAGGCCACCGACGAGGAGCTGGCTGAAGAGTCCGGCATCCCGGCGGAGAAGATCGCCGACTTGCTGGAGCACAGTCGTGACCCGGTGAGCCTGGACATGCCCGTCGGCAGCGACGAGGAAGCCCCGCTGGGAGACTTCATCGAGGACGCCGAGGCGATGTCGGCCGAGAACGCGGTGATCTCCGAGCTGCTGCACACCGACATCCGTCACGTGCTGGCCACGCTCGACGAGCGCGAGCAGCAGGTGATCCGGCTGCGGTTCGGCCTCGACGACGGTCAGCCACGCACGCTGGATCAGATCGGCAAGCTGTTTGGTCTGTCTCGGGAGCGGGTGCGCCAGATAGAGCGCGAGGTGATGGCGAAGCTCCGCAACGGTGAGCGCGCAGAGCGTCTGCGCTCTTACGCCAGCTAGGAATGGCTTCAGTAGGCCCGCCGGGCAACCGGCGGGCCTAATCCCGTTGCACGCGGGGCCCAGTCGCCAAGGATGTTGCACCGCAGTTCAGGCGGCCAAACGGGTAGACTCGCCGTGACGGAGGGTGCGGAATGAACGATCTTGTCGATACCACCGAGATGTACCTGCGGACGATCTATGACCTCGAGGAAGAGGGCGTCGTTCCGCTGCGGGCGCGCATCGCCGAACGTCTCGAGCAGAGTGGACCCACCGTCAGCCAGACCGTGTCACGGATGGAGCGCGACGGATTGCTGCACGTCGCAGGCGACCGGCATCTTGAGCTGACCGAGAAGGGCCGCGCCCTGGCCGTCGCCGTGATGCGCAAGCACCGGCTTGCCGAGCGGCTCCTCGTCGACGTGATCGGGCTGCCCTGGGAAGAAGTGCACGCCGAGGCGTGCCGCTGGGAACATGTGATGAGCGAGGACGTCGAGCGCCGCCTGGTGCAGGTTCTCAACAACCCCACCACCTCGCCGTTCGGCAACCCGATCCCGGGCCTGTCCGAGCTCGGCGTCGGCGACAACTCCACCAGCGACCAAATCAACCTGGTGCGGCTCACCGAGCTGCCGGCTGGCATGCCCGTCGCGGTCGTGGTGCGCCAACTCACCGAACACGTCCAGGGCGACGCCGAACTCATCGCGCGGCTGAAGGATGCCGGCGTCGTACCCAACGCACGAGTCACCGTGCAAGGCAACGACAATGGTGGCGTCATGATCGTGATCCCCGGCCACGAGCAGGTCGAGCTGCCTCATCACATGGCCCACGCGGTCAAGGTCGAGAAGGTCTAGCAGTAGCCCGCACGCCTGCCGAACGCCCGCTTCGGCGGCAACCGCACGCCCAGCTGATCGGCCAGACGGTAGCCGGCGGCGGCCAGTTCGCGGATCTGTTCGGGTCGCATGCCAGATTGCAGGGCGGTGTCGAGCATGCCCGCCATCCGGTGTGTGGGATCGCACCGTAGCGCCGCCTCCAGCGACACCCCGGCCAGCGGGCCGTCGCCGCGGACGTAGGCCGAGAAGGCCAGCAGCACCAGGGCTTCCACCCGCCATGGATCGGGCAGGGTCCGCGACAACACCGCCCACAGCGACTCGGCCTGCCCGGCGTTCTCCCCGACCGCCAGCGCGTACAGCGTGTCGCGCACGCGCGGATCCTTCAGCGCCCACGCGAGCCTGGCCAGCTCGTCATTGGACAACTCCCGGCCGTCGACCACTAGCCCGGCTGCGGCGATTGCGTCTTCGATATCACTACGCGCCTCGGCATCCGCGCGTTCGGCGCCATCCGGTTCGCGGTCGCGAATGACGTCGGCCAGCGCGGCCCGGCGGGCGGGATCGACGACGTTGATGACATCCTGCAGCTCGGCGCGCCGGGCGTAGAGCCTGCGTCCGTCCAGAACGGCGGCCACCGCCAGCGGCGACGCGGACGGATCGTCGACGGTGCCGGAGTTGCCGCAACCGTCCGCGCAATGCCAGCGGCCACCCGCGGCGACGCGATCCACCACGTGCGCAGCGAGCAGTTCGATGCCCCGATCGGCCAGCGAGGCGGTCAGCACGGCGGCCAATTGACGATATTCATCGGCGCACATCCGGCAACCGAACCCCTGCTCGTCGACCACCACCGCGATCGCCGAATCCGGTTTCGCGGCAGCGGCCACGTCCGCGACGTGTCCCAGCGAATACAGCAACTCATCCGAAAGATCAACGCGCATAACGCATCCCATCTCTCCGCAGTCAACGGTCACCAGTACGAGGGACTTCTCCGGCACGAAGCCGAGCACAGCAGGCAGGGCAGCGATCAGCACGCCGGGCCGGTTCAGATGAAAGTCGGGTGGTTGCGATGTCGTCATGCCCCAAACTTGACGACTCGCGCCGTCGACTACGCCTCCCGAGGCAGCCTTAAGGCGCCGCCTGGGGATGAATTCGCGATTGGGTATGAAGGCTGTCGATGGCCGACTGCGTCGGACTAAGGCCCGCCGACGCGGCGCACCTTGAGCACCGCATCGGTGAACAACGTGTCCAGCGACTGGCTGTCCGGCGTTGTTTCGGTCGTGCCGTCGTGCAGCCAGGCGGCGCTGAGCCGCACCTCGCCGACCTGGGCCACCAACGTCACCGTTCGGCGTATCGAACCCGACTGCGAGGTGACGGTCTGGTCGACGGCATAGCTGTCGTCGGCGTCGACGGGCGGTGGGGGCAACAACGTCGCCGTGACCGAAGTGGTGTCGGGACCGCTGACTGCCGTGAACGACGGGCACGCCGTCAGTTGCTCGACCCTGGTGTGAAGCGGCGGGGCCGGAGTGGTCACCGCGACGATCAGGCTGCTGGCATCCTGGCTGTCGATACCCTGTGCAACGGCGGTGTGTTGGGGCGCAAGCGGCGGCGGCGCGCACTCCGGCGGGGTGACCACGGAGCCACCGGGCACACCGTCGATGTCCTGTAGCACCCGGTGTACCGCCGCCCTGCCGCCGAGCACGGCGGCGGGATACTGCGCCGGGAAGCGTTCGGGTTCAATCAATAAGTCCGCCACCTGAAGATGCGCCGGCCCGGCGCCGGGAGTCACGGGATGCATCGTCCCGACGATCGCGCGGGTGCAACCGGCCAGCGGCGCAGCGGCCATCACGAGTACACAGGCCACGATGGGCAACCTCGACATTGCCGTCATCGTCTCATCGGCCGGTGCGGGGCGCGGTCAGGCGCGCGGAACGGCCCGATGAGATGGCGCCGTCCGTTAGTTCATCAGGTGTTGACGCCAGTCGGCATGCGAGATTGCCCCAACCGGCGTAGACCTTTTGCCATGGGTTCGATGCTGGAGTACGACCTCGTCGTCATCGGTTCAGGTCCGGGCGGACAAAAGGCCGCGATCGCCGCGGCAAAGCTCGGCAGGTCGGTCGCGGTGGTCGAGCGCGGACGAATGCTGGGCGGCGTCTGTATCAACACCGGGACGATCCCGTCCAAGACATTGCGTGAGGCCGTGGTGTACCTCACCGGCATGAGCCAGCGCGAGATGTACGGCGCGAGCTACCGGGTCAAGGAGAAGATCACCCCAGCAGACCTGCTGGCCCGCACCTCGCACGTCATCGGCAAAGAGCAGGACGTGGTCCGATCGCAGCTGATGCGCAATCGGATCGATCTGATCCAGGGTCACGGCCGGTTCGTCGACGCGCACACCGTGCTGGTCGAGGACGCCGCCCGCGGCGAAAGAGTCAGCCTCAGCGGTGAGTACATCGTAATCGCCACCGGCACGAAGCCGGTGCGTCCCGCCGGCGTCGAATTCGACGAAAACCGGGTGCTCGACTCCGACGGGATCATCGACCTCAAGACGATCCCGTCGTCGATGGTCGTCGTCGGCGCCGGCGTGATCGGCATTGAGTACGCGTCGATGTTTGCCGCCCTGGGAACCAAGGTCACGGTCGTGGAGAAGCGCGACTCGATGCTGGACTTCTGCGATCCCGAGATCGTCGAGGCGCTGCGGTTCCACCTGCGCGACCTGGCGGTGACGTTCCGCTTCGGCGAGGAGGTGACCGCCGTCGACGTCGGCGCCGCAGGCACCGTCACCACCCTGGCCAGCGGCAAGCAGATCCCAGCCGAGACGGTGATGTACTCCGCCGGACGGACGGGCCAGACCGAGCACCTCGACCTGGAAACCGCTGGCCTCGAAACCGACAGCCGGGGGCGGATCTTCGTCGACGACCAATTCCAGACCAAGGTCGATCACATCTACGCCGTCGGCGATGTGATCGGCTTCCCGGCGCTGGCCGCCACGTCAATGGATCAGGGCCGGTTGGCCGCGTACCACGCATTCGGCGAGCCGTGCAAGGGCATGACCGAACTACAGCCGATCGGCATCTATTCGATCCCAGAGGTCTCCTACGTCGGGGCCACCGAGGTGGAGCTGACAAAGGATTCGATCCCGTACGAGGTCGGGGTGTCGCGGTATCGCGAGCTGGCCCGTGGGCAGATCGCCGGCGACTCCTACGGCATGCTCAAGCTGTTGGTCTCCACCGACGACCTCAAGCTGCTGGGCGTGCACATCTTCGGCACGAGCGCGACCGAGATGGTGCACATCGGCCAGGCCGTGATGGGCTGCGACGGCACGGTCGAATACCTCGTCGACGCCGTCTTCAACTATCCGACGTTCTCGGAGGCCTACAAGGTCGCGGCGCTGGACGTGATGAACAAGCTGCGCGCGCTGAATCAGTTCCGCAGTTAACCGCAGTCGTCGTCGAACACTGTCGGCGCGTCGTCGCCAGCGCCTCCGGCCTCGGCGCGCGTGAGCAGGCGGGTGATCGCGTCGTCGAATGGCGGCGAGTACGAGCTTTGGTCTCCACAGCCGCCGCCGTCGAGGCCACCGATCAGGCCCGTGACCGTCGATCCTGTGATCCACGGCGCACCGGAAAGGCCGTCCACCACGCCCTCGCAGGGCAGCGACGGAAAGCCTTGCGTTGCTTTGGCGGTCGCTGCCCGGCAACCGACCGGCCCGCCGCCGTCACCCATCGGGTAACCGGTGACCGTGACCACCGTCCCCGGCCTGGGAGCGGGCCCCAGCCTCAGACCGCCGCCAGCCTGGGCCTGGATCGTTCCGCCGCCGGCGCGGCTAACCCGCGCGATCGCGAAGTCGGCCATCGGATCCTGGTTCTGCACCCAACGGGGATCCAGATACACGGCATCGAGGTGCCAGACGTTCTCAGGCGCGGCATCGTTGTTGAAGCCCGCGACGAAGGTGGCATCGACGCCGTCGGCGATACAGTGCGCCGCGGTCAGGATCAGGTCTCCCCCGGCCGATTCGAGCACCGCGCCGCTGCAGCTGTGCAGCGAGCCGCCGCCCAGGAACACCGCACCCACCATCGGGTCGGGCTGTACCGGCTGGGCCGCGGCCGGTGTCGCCGGTGGAACCGGGGCGCCCGCGCTCGGCTGGGCGGCAGGGCCGGGACGGGTGCACGTCGACGTCAATGCGGCGAGCAGTCCGGTCGCCAGGACCATCCGGCCTGCCGCGGATAAGCGCACCCCACCGATCTTGCCCCAACACTGCGGGGGGCGGCATTGGGCAACGTCGCGGGGTGGGGTCGCTGGCATCCGCCGCGATATGCGCGACACTAGGGGTCACGAGGAGGCGAGGCAGAATGGCTGACCACCCAGATAGTGCAGATCAGCACTACCAGCCCGAGCACACCGGGATCTACGAGTTGGAGTTCCCGGCGCCGCAGTTGTCCTCCGACGACGGCCGCGGACCGGTGATGATCCACGCCCTCGAGGGTTTCTCGGACGCCGGTCACGCGATCCGGTTGGCCGCCCAGCACCTCAAGAACACGCTGGACACCGAGCTGGTGGCGTCGTTCGCCATCGATGAACTGCTGGATTACCGGTCGCGGCGCCCGCTGATGACCTTCAAGACCGACCACTTCACCCACTACGAGGACCCCGAGCTCAACCTGTACGCGCTGCACGACAGCGTCGGCACGCCGTTCCTGTTGCTCGCCGGCATGGAGCCGGACCTGCGCTGGGAGCGGTTCATCACCGCGGTGCGGCTGCTGGCCGAGCGGCTCGGCGTCCGGCGGGTCATCGGGCTCGGCACGATTCCGATGGCCGTCCCGCACACCCGCCCGATCACCCTGACCGCGCACGCCAACGACAAGGAGCTGATCGCCGATCACCAGCCGTGGGTCGGTGAGGTGCAGGTGCCCGCCAGCGTGTCGAACCTGCTGGAGTTCCGGATGGCCCAGCACGGCCAGGAGGTCGTCGGCTTCACCGTGCACGTTCCGCATTACCTGGCCCAGACCGACTACCCCATTGCCGCCGAGGCGCTGCTGGCCGAGGTCGCCAAGAGCGGCTCGCTGCAGATTCCGCTGGCCGCGCTGACCGAAGCCGGCGCAGAGGTGCACGACAAGATCAACGAACAGGTCGCCGCAAGCACCGAGGTCGCTCAGGTGGTGGAGGCGCTGGAGCGCCAGTACGATGCCTTCGTCGCCGCTCAGGAGAACCGGTCGCTGCTGGCGCGTGACGAAGATCTGCCCAGCGGGGACGAACTCGGCGCCGAGTTCGAACGATTCCTGGCACAACGAGACAAGTTCAAAGACGGCTTCAGCGAAGATCCGGATAACAAGTAGCAGCCCTCACCGGCCCGACAACGAAGTTGGAAGTTGGCGAAATGACCCGGCTTTATGGCTAAACGAAAACCCAACCTGCGGCCCGTGCGGGAACTGACGCCCACGCTTGCGTTCCGAACCATCCACGGGTACCGGCGCGCGTACCGGGTGGCCGGTTCCGGCCCGGCGATCCTGCTGATTCACGGCATCGGCGACAACTCCACCACGTGGAGCAGTGTTCAGTCCAAGCTTGCCCAGCGGTTCACCGTCATCGCCCCGGATCTTCTGGGCCACGGCAAGTCCGACAAGCCGCGCGCCGACTATTCGGTGGCGGCATATGCCAACGGCATGCGGGATCTGCTGAGCGTGCTCGACATCGATCGTGTCACGGTGGTGGGCCACTCGCTGGGCGGTGGCGTGGCCATGCAGTTCGGCTACCAATTCCCGCACTTGGTAGACCGGCTGATCCTGGTCGGGGCCGGTGGCGTGACCAAGGACGTCAACATCGCGCTGCGGTTCGCCTCGCTGCCGATGGGCAGCGAGGCGCTGGCCTTCCTGCGCCTGCCGCTGGTGATCCCGGCGCTGCAGGTGGTGGGCCGTATGGCGGGCGCTGCGTTCGGCTCGACGGGTTTGGGCCGCGACCTTCCCGATGTGCTGCGCATCCTGACGGACCTGCCGGAGCCGACCGCGTCGTCGGCGTTCGCCCGCACGTTGCGCGCCGTGGTCGACTGGCGCGGCCAGGTGGTCACCATGCTGGACCGATGTTATTTGACGCAATCCGTTCCGGTGCAACTGATTTGGGGTTCCCGGGACTCGGTGATCCCGTTTAGCCACGCGCGGATGGCGCACGCCGCAATGCCCGGTTCGCAGTTGGAAGTCTTCGAAGGCTCCGGGCATTTCCCGTTCCATGACGATCCTGACCGCTTCGTCGAAGTAGTCGAGCGGTTCATCGATTCGACCGAGCCGGCTCATTACGACCAAGACATGCTCCGCGAGCTTCTCCGTACGGGAATCAGTGAAGGCGCGATCACAGGGTCGATCGACACGCGTGTCGCGGTGCTCGACGCGATGGGCGCCGACGAACGCAGCGCCACCTGAGGCGCGGCGCCGCCCCCACTCGGAGACGAAGTAGCATCGGCGCATGGCCATCGACGTGACAGTGCTGCGCGTTTTCACCGACCCTGACGGCAACTTCGGTAACCCCCTCGGCGTCGTGGACGCCAGCACGGTGGACTCCCACGACCGGCAGCGGATAGCCACCGAATTAGGTTACAGCGAAACGATATTCATCGACCTGCCAGAGCCCGGAGCGAGTACGGCACACGCGCGCATCCACACGCCTGCCACCGAATTGCCGTTTGCCGGGCATCCGACGGTCGGCGCGTCCTGGTGGCTACGCGACGTTGGTACGCCCATCCACACGCTGCAGGTGCCCGCGGGCATTGTCCAAGTCGCCTACGAGGACGATCTGACCGCGGTAAGTGCCCGCTCGGAATGGGCCCCGGAGTTCGCGATCTACGACCTCCAGTCCACTGACGAGCTCTTCGCCGCGGACCCGGACGACTACCCCGACGACATGCAGAACTACCTGTGGACATGGACCGACAAGGAGCAGGGCGTGCTGCGCTCGCGCATGTTCGCAGCGAACCTCGGCGTGCCGGAGGACGAGGCCACCGGCGCCGCCGCCGTGCGGATCACCGACTACCTCAGCCGTGACCTGACGATCGTGCAGGGCAAGGGTTCGGTCATCAAGACCCACTGGAGCCCGGAGGGCTGGGTTCGCATCGCCGGCCGCGTGGTCAGCGACGGCACCAAGCAGATCGATTGACGGTTGGTCGATCAGCCCGGAGCCGGCTGCGGGGACTTACGGTGCGCCCGCAGCGCCTCGATCTCGCGCTCGAAATCCTCCGCCGACGAGAACGACCGGTAGACCGACGCAAATCGCAAGTAGGCCACCTCGTCCAGTTCGCGCAGTGGTCCAAGGATCGCCAGCCCAACCTCGTGGCTGGGCACCTCCGGTGAACCCGTTGCCCGGACAGTGTCTTCCACCAGTTGGGCAAGCAGATTCAGCGCGTCGTCGTCGACCTGTCGGCCCTGGCAGGCCCGGCGCACGCCCCTGATGACTTTCTCCCGGCTGAACGGCTCGGTGACGCCGCTGCGCTTGACGACAGCCAGCACGGCCGTCTCAACCGTGGTGAACCGACGCCCACATTCGGGACATGACCTGCGGCGTCGGATCGCCTGGCCTTCGTCGGTTTCGCGGGAATCGACCACGCGGGAATCGGGGTTGCGGCAGAACGGACAGTGCATCACCGCTCCTTCGCCGCAACGACAAACAACTACCTCGAACGTCTCCGAGCGTACCTGCGTGGCCGCCGCGGAGCCCAACACCGGTGCAAATGGCGCGTATGCGGCAGATCCACCGACCAGAGGTGTTGAGCCACAACGTCTTTCACCGTTCACGGCACGGTATTAGCCGACGGGCGCGATGAGCGTCTGACCGACGTCCAGCGCCACGGACTCGAGCTGGTTGAGTTCGCGGATCCGCTCGACGACCTGGCCGACCGGCGCATCGGGCGCCACCCGCGCAGCCACATGTTGCAACGTCTCGCCCGTCTGGACCTGGACGACCGACAGTCGGTCCGGCACCGGCGCGGCGCTCCCGGCCACCCCACCCAGCTGGGCCACCAGGCCGAGCCACGCGGTGATCATCGCCGCGAGTAGCGCGAGCAGCACCGTCCTCACCGGGGTGATGGGACGCCGACGATGCGACGCCCGAGAAATCAGCATCCCGGTGCCGCGGTAGCGCATGGGTGTCCCGCCGGGGCGGCCGGCCTGCGGCCGCCGCCGGGTGTCGGCAGGCCGGAATCCGGGCCTGACCACGGGCACCGCCTGGATTTCCCGGGTGTCCAGAATTGTCATCGTTCCTGCCTTCCGCTCCGATGATTCGCTCGTGTGTTCGAACATACTCGATCACTTGTTCGATTTATAGAACATGTGATCGAACTGTTGCCAAACAATAAAGCAGCCCACCGACACTTCGATGGGCACCGATTCCAGCGACCCGTTCAGAGGCGACACGCCTCGAACACATGTTTGATTATTGCCTCGCCGCGGACTACATTCGGCGCCATGAGCGATGACAGCAGCGAAACCCCGGTCACCACAAAAAGCACCGGCGGACGCCGAGGACTCGACACGGGTCTGACCGAGCGTCAGCGCACCATCCTCGACGTCATTCGCGGCTCGGTCACCAGCCGCGGCTATCCACCCAGCATCAGGGAGATCGGCGATGCGGTCGGCCTGACCTCTACCTCGTCGGTGGCCCACCAGCTGCGCACGCTGGAACGCAAGGGCTACCTGCGGCGCGATCCCAACCGGCCGCGCGCCGTCGATGTCCGCGGCGCGGATGACGCGCACGTTGTCAGCACTGACGTGGTCGGGTCCGACGCGCTACCCGAGCCGACGTTCGTGCCGGTGCTTGGTCGCATCGCCGCCGGCGGGCCGATCCTGGCCGAGGAGGCCGTCGAGGATGTCTTCCCGCTCCCGCGCGAGCTGGTCGGCGAGGGGTCGCTGTTCCTACTGAAAGTGGTCGGCGACTCGATGGTCGACGCGGCCATCTGCGACGGCGACTGGGTGGTCGTGCGTCAGCAGAACGTCGCCGACAACGGCGACATCGTCGCGGCGATGATCGACGGCGAAGCAACTGTCAAGACCTTCAAGCGGACCCGCGGGCAGGTGTGGCTGATGCCGCACAACCCGGCATTCGATCCCATTGCCGGTAACGACGCGGCGGTGCTCGGAAAGGTCGTCACGGTCATCCGCAAGATCTAGCTGCGGGACTAGTCGCGCCTGACGAAACCATTCGTGCGAGCGATTTCTTCACTGGCGAACCAGATTTCGGCGCGAGCGTCGTCGTAGAGCGCGCTGCCAGGTGCCCAGTACAGCCCCGACTTGGTGTCGGCCTTGATCGGATATCCCTCCGGCGCCTCATTGGGATCGTCCAGCGGCAGGCGAAGCGCGGTGCCCGACGGCTCGGGTTCGTCGATCACGATCCGGGCGTGGCGCCCGGTGTCGGTCATCGGGTCGCGTTCGACTGCGGTCGGCACGCGCGTGGGAGCGGTGTCGACGGTATCGGGATCTTCCTCTTCCTCCTCGTCAGCGACGACCGCTGCCGCGGCGGGCTGCGCCCCGGTGGATTCGTCAACAGGCTCGGACGAACCCCACCGGCTGATCGGGGCATCCGGAAAGGATCGCTGGCCGGGCGTCGGAGACGACACGGCCCCCAGCCCTTCGCGCCCGTATTGATCACCGAACAGCTCTGCGGAGTGACCATCGGTGGTTGCCTGGTCAGCCGCTGCAGGGGCGCCGCCGCTGTACGCCGGAGTTTCAAGTCCGAGGTCGCCGTCACTCGGTTCGACTCGCTCGTCGTCTCCACGACGTCGCCGGTTCCTCAGCGCGGCGAAGGCCACCAGTCCGACCAGGATCAGCACCGGAACGACCGCAAGCAACCACCACCAGTTCCACTGGAAACCATCGCCCCCGTTGGTGTCCGATGCCTGCGGGCTACTCGGCGCCTTCGGCGCCTCTTGTCCGGGGACCTGCAGACCCGACATCCGGGACGCCAGATTGGCCGGCTCGGTAGTGAACTTGTTCGTCGAGGAGTCCCATGAGACCACACCGCCGCTGAACCGCTGGGTGATGACGTTGCCGTCCTCGGTCTGGTCGGCCATGGGGGCGCCGAGATCGCCTTCGGCCCCTCCGAGCTTTTCCCAAGCGGCGTTCATCGCACCGCGCACGATGACCGCGCCGTAGTCGGGCGTCCAGAAGATCACCGGTTTGTCGTCGGCTGAGAAGGTGCTTATCCGGCTGGCCGGCGCCAAGCCGCCGTCGACCTCGTTGCTGGTCGGGAATCCCAGGTCGCCCTCTGGACCGCCGACACTTTCGTACTTGGCCAGGACCTGGCCGGTGACGACGTTCGCACCGGTCTCGGGGCTGTAGAAGATCTTGCCGCCGGCGAAATTCTGGCCGAGACCGTCGCCTCCGATCGGGTAGGGCGGGCCTTCGGCGGCGCCGAGCGGGCCCAGCGCTCCCCCGGCGGCGCGCCGGGCGGCGCTGATGGCCGACGTCGGGTCGTCGGGAATCTTTAGGCCTTCGAGCTGTCCGGCCAGATCGGGCGGCACGGTGGTGAACGTCTTGGTTTGCGCGTCGTAGGCGAGTTCGCCGCCGGTGAATTTCTGGGTGACAACATCACCGCGGTAGGCCTCGTCCTCGGCCGGCACCCCGAGCTGCCCCGCCGAACCGCCCAGCTTGTCCCACGCGGCGTTGATCGGCCCACGAACCACCCTGGCACCGGTGTCGGGGGTCCAGAAGATGACCGGCTTGTCGGCAGCGCTGAACGTGGTGTTGCGGCTGCCGGGGGCGCGGCCTGCGCCCTCGTCGATGGTCGGGAAGCCGAGGTCGCTATTGGCGGGCCCGCCCAGCGCCTCATACTTCTCCAGGATCGCGCCACTCATGATGTGGGCGCCGACAGCCGGAGTGAAGAAGATCTTGCCACCGGCGAAGTTCTGCCCGAAACCCTCCCCGACTGGATATACGCCGCCGTCCTTCGGGCCAAGCTGACCGGTGTCGCCACCGTTGGCGTCCCACGCCGCGGTGATCGCCGCGTCGGCGTCGGACTCCGGGGTCGCCGCCGCGACGGGTGCGAAAAGGACGAGTGCCGCAGCCACCAGCAGGCCAATGGCCCCGCGACCGAGCACCTTGTTGCGCAGGATCCCCTGCACGCTCATTGACCCTCCCGGCGGTCGGCGCAAAATTCCCTGAAAGGTATCGCGTCCGTCAACTGTGCGTCAGCAGACCTCGATAACCAAGGACATCGCCGATCTACGAGAGAAAATATCCGGTGGCGCACCGATACCCCGGTTGACACGGCGTCCGGGCCGGACCGCTCGGCTATACGCCGAGGCTTCGGCCGATGATCTCCTTCATGATCTCGGTCGTGCCGCCGTAGATCGTCTGCACGCGCGAATCGAGATACGCCCGCGCAACTGGATATTCACGCATGTAGCCGTAGCCACCGTGAAGCTGGAGGCACCGATCGATCAGGTACACCTGCTTCTCGGTCGAGTACCACTTCGCCATCGCGGCCTGCTCGGCGGTCAGCTTCTCCTCAAGGTGAAGCCGCAGATACTCGTCGACCATCATCCGCACAACGGTGGCCTCGGTGGCCAGCTCGGCCAACAAGAATCGGCTGTTCTGCTGGCTGCCAATCGGGCGGCCAAATGCCTTGCGCTCCTTGGTGTATCGCAGCGTGTCCTCGAGCACGGCTTCCATCGCCGCGGCCGCCATCACCGCAATGCTGATGCGCTCCTGGGGGAGGTTCTGCATCAGGTAGAGGAAGCCCATGCCTTCTTTTCCGAGCAGATTTTCGGCCGGCACCTTCACATCGGTGAAGGACAACTCGGCGGTGTCCTGGGCGTCCAGGCCGATTTTGTCGAGCTTGCGCCCGCGCTCGAAGCCCTCCATCCCCCGTTCCACGACCAGCAGCGAGAAACCCATCGCGCCCTCGTCGGGATCGGTGCACGCCACCACGATCACCAGGTCGGCGTTGATGCCGTTCGTGATGAATGTCTTCGCGCCGTTGAGTATGTAGTGGTCGCCTTCCTTGACAGCGCGGGTCTTGATGCCCTGCAGGTCACTCCCGGTGCCCGGCTCGGTCATGGCGATCGCCGTGATGATTTCCCCGGTGCAGAACTGCGGCAACCACCGCTGCTTCTGCTCCTCGTTGGCCAGGAGCAGCAGGTACGGCGCGACGACGTCGTTGTGCAGGCCGAACCCGATCCCGCTGTAGCGGCCCGCGGTGGTCTCCTCGGTGATGATCACGTTGTAGCGAAAGTCTGGGTCGCCGCCGCCGCCGTACTCCTCCGGCACGGCCATCCCCAGAAAGCCGTGCTTACCGGCCTCCAGCCACACGCCGCGGTCGACGATCTTGTCCTGTTCCCACTGGTCGTGCTGCGGCGCGACGTGACGCTCGAGAAACGCCCGGTAGGACTCGCGGAACAGCTGGTGCTCGGGCTCGAAGAGGGTGCGTTCGTACATAACGACACCGCCCATGGCTGACCTCCAGATCGGTGTGGCGGCATTGGAAGGACGATATACCATCCAACCGGATGGTTGGTTGATCGGAGTGCTCTACCGGTCAGCCATACACTCACGACCATGGCCCAGGCCCAATATCGCGCGCCGAGCGGCTCCGGAGCCTTAACCAGCCTGATCCATTAGGGCGCATTCACCGCGGCCATCGAATCCGGCGACATGGTTTCCGTCGCACCCCTCGAGGGCGACACCGATCCGCCGCCGCTGCTGGGTAACCTGCCCGGCTCGAACCGGCATCGCTCCCGGATTGCGAGCCCGGCCGTGCGGCCCGGCACCAGCACACTGCGTGGCGCCGGCCCGTACGGGCGGGCCAGCGCAGAGCCAGGGCACCGGTTCCTCAAACTCCTTGGCGAATATACCTTTTCACGGCACTCGTAACGCACCGGCGCACCCGGCGAAAGACGCGTTGCGCCGCTTCCGGAACCGCGGCGGCCGGATCACTGCGCGAAACTGTATTCCGGCAGGCAAAGTTTCGAGTAGAGGCCTGCTGGAATACAGTTTCGAGGAAGTTGGGACGAGAATTGACCGATGACCGACACGATCGTCGTACAGGACCGTGGTCAGCGCATCATGTTCACGTTCGACGACTTGATGCGATACCACGGTCCACACTCCCCCGGCGGCGTCGCCGTGGCATTCAAGGCTATGCAGCGCGCGTTCTTGTCGCTGTCCCCCGACGAGCCGCCTGAGCGCCGGTCGATCGCGGTGCGCACGGCGTTTCGGGGACCGGGCGCGCGCGACGGGTTCGAGGCCGTCACACGCGCGGTAACCGATGGGCGCTACACCGTGGATCGCTCGCTGGTGCGCGCCGACCGCGGACGCCTGCTCGAGGACTTCGTATTCGACGTGACGATCGCCGCGCGCACCGTGACGCTGCTGCTGCGCGACGGATATGTCACCGACGAGTTCATCGACCTGGCCCGCACCGAAGACCGTACCGAAGCCGAGGAGCGGCGGCTCGACGAGCTGAAAGCGCAACTGGCGCAGCACGTGATGAGCAAGTCTGCTGCAGATGTCCTCGACATTCTCGAAAATTAGGCGACCGCAAACGCTGTCAACTCTGACACCTCATACGAAGCCCTGTTTAGCGAAACGGTCAACCGGGAACAGACTGCTCAATGTAGCCACTCTGTGAGGAGGAACCGGCAAATGTCGGATAAGAACAGCGGTCCCGAAGAAGCCGTCAAAGGCGTCGTCGAGGGAGTCAAAGGCAAGGCCAAGGAAGTCGCCGGTGCCGTCGCAGGCCGCGACGATCTGTACCGCGAGGGCCAGGCCCAGCAGGACAAAGCTGACGCGCAGCGCAACGCAGCCAAGAAGGAAGCGGAAGCAGAGAGCGCCCGCGCGGCGGCCAAGGCGGCCGAAGAGCGCCAGAAGTCAGAGCAATAGCGCATCTGAGCTGAGGTGCCCGCGTCGTGGGGTGCGGGCACCTCGTCCGTGTCAGAACGTCGCGAAGTCCTGCAGGCTGGCCGCCAACGGAATCGGCACGCGCGCCTTGATTCTGGTGCCGTTTGCGGTGTGCTCGGTGGCATCCACCCGGCCGTCGGCATGCACGCGATTGACGAGATCGCCGCGGTCGTAAGGGATCGTCACGTCGACCACCGTGTCGGTAGGCGCGATCAACTCCGCCATCCGCTGCTGCAGCCGCTCCAGCCCTTCACCCGTGCGCGCCGAGACGAACACCGCGTCGGGAAGCGCACGTCGCAGCTTGGCAAGCGCCAGGTCACCCGCGGCGTCGATCTTGTTGACCACCAACAGCTCTGGGATTGATGCGCCGTCATGCATCGCGCCTGTTGTCGCCACCGTGGTGGCGCCGGTGATGACCTCGTTGAGCACCTGGCGCACCGCGTTGATCTGTGCCAGCGGGTTGACGTCGGACCCGTCAACCACGTGGACCAGTAGGTCGGCGCCGACGACTTCTTCCAACGTTGAGCGGAAGGCCTCGACCAATTGGGTGGGCAGATGGCGTACGAACCCGACGGTGTCGGTCAGGACGAACGGTCGGCCGTCCTCGAAAACCCCACGGCGCGTAGTGGGTTCGAGGGTGGCAAACAACGCGTTCTCCACCAGCACACCGGCACCGGTCAACGCATTGAGCAGGCTGGACTTGCCGGCGTTGGTGTAGCCGACGATCGCCATCGACGCCACGTCGCTGGCCAGCCGACGGCTGCGCTGTGTGTCGCGGACCTTCTTCATGTCCTTGATCTCGCGGCGCAGCTTGGACATTCGTTCGCGGATGCGGCGGCGGTCGGTTTCGATCTTGGTCTCACCTGGACCGCGCAGACCCACACCACCGCCGCTGCCGCCGGCGCGGCCGCCGGCCTGTCGCGACATCGATTCGCCCCAGCCTCGCAGCCTAGGCAGCATGTATTCCATCTGCGCCAGCGCGACCTGCGCCTTGCCTTCACGGCTAGTGGCGTGCTGGGCGAAGATGTCGAGAATCAGTGCGGTGCGGTCGACGACCTTGATCTTGACCGCCTTCTCCAGCGCGGTGAGCTGGGCGGGGCTGAGCTCGCCGTCGCAGATGACCGTGTCGGCGCCGGTGGCCACGACGATATCGCGCAACTCCAGCGCCTTACCCGAGCCGATGTATGTCGACGCATCGGGCTTGTCGCGGCGCTGGATCAGGCCCTCGAGCACCTCCGAGCCCGCGGTTTCGGCGAGCGCCGCAAGCTCGGCCAGGCTGGCTTCGGCGTCCGCGGCACTGCCTTCGGTCCACACGCCGACCAGCACGACGCGTTCCAGCCGTAGCTGTCGATACTCGACCTCGGAGATGTCGGCGAGTTCGGTCGACAGACCCGCCACGCGGCGCAGCGCCGTGCGGTCTTCGAGGGCCAGCTCACCCGCGCTGGGTGTGCGGTTAACGGGAAAATTGGGAGAAGTCATAAGCGGTAATAGATTTGCACGGCGACTGCGGCCCGTGCATCCGAATTAACGGTGCGCAACCCGCCACCATTCTTCCGACAACTCGCCGTGAGCGACCAGAACCGACGGGCCCCGCAGGAAGCTGCTGGCGTCCGTGACCGTGACGGTGACCTCCCCACCGGGGATGCGGACCCGCAGCGTGCCCGTGCCCGCGCCGGCGAAGGCGAGGGCCGCGACGGCGGCGGCGACGGTTCCGGTGCCACAGGATCGCGTTTCGCCGACACCTCGCTCGTGTACCCGCATCGACACCGCACCATCTACCGGCGCCGTCAGCACCTCGACGTTCACCCCTTCGGGGAACTGAGTGCGGTCGAATGAGACCGGCGCCGCGACATCGAGGGCAAGCAGCTCATCGAGGGTCAGGCCGGGGTCCACACACGCCAAATGCGGGTTGCCCACGTCGATGGCCATGCCCGTGAACGGCCGGCCACCGACGACGGCCTCACCGGTGCCCAGCTGGTTGGTCTTGCCCATCTCGACGGTGACGTCGGCGGTGGTGCCGTCCCACTGATGCAGCACCACCGGACGCGGACCCGCCAGCGAGCCGACGATGAACTCGTCCCGGCTCTCCAGCCCGCTGGCCCGCAGATAATGTGCGAACACCCGCACGCCGTTGCCGCACATCTGCGCGATCGACCCGTCCGCGTTGCGGTAGTCCATGTACCAGTCGTCGGGCTGCAGACCCTCGGGCAGCCGCTCGAAGACACCCGCCGCCTGGGCGGCGGCGGCCCGCGTCACCCTCAGCACGCCGTCGGCGCCCAGCCCCCGGCGACGGTCACACAGCGCGGCCACCGCGGCAGGCGTCAGCGCGACCCGCGCATCGGAGTCGGGCAGCAGCACGAAGTCGTTCTGCGTGCCGTGGCCCTTGGCGAATATCACGTGTTCAGGATACGTGCCGCCATATCCGCAGCGTGTGCTCGACGTTGCCGGACGTGGCGCCGTCAAGCCAGACGATGCGGTGGTCGCGACGGAACCACGACCGCTGCCGACGCACGTAGCGCCGGGTGCCGATGAATGTCGGATCACGGGCGGCCGACCCGTCGCCACCATTGTCGAGAACATCGATCACCTGCGCGTATCCCAGCGCACGTGAGGCGGTAGCACCGTCGCGCAATCCACGACCCAGCAGGGCGCTGACCTCGTCGACGAGCCCGCCGGCGAACATCTTGTCGGTGCGCTGCGCCAGGCGCTCGTCGAGAACCGTTGTGTCCCAATCCAATCCCACGATCGCGGTGTCCCACCGGGGCGCCCCGATCTGAGGTGCCGAGGCAGGGAACGGCTGGCCTGTCAGCTCGACGACCTCCAGCGCCCGCACGATACGGCGGCCGTCGGTGGGCAGGATGGAAGACGCCGCCGCGGCGTCCATCCGTGCCAGCTCGGCATGCAAACCCCCGACACCGACTTCGGCGAGCCGCCGCTCCCATTTGGCCCGCACGGCCGGGTCGGTGGCCGGGAATGCCCACTCGTCGAGCAGCGACTGGATGTACATCATCGAACCGCCGACCACGATCGGCACTGCACCGCGGCACGCGATGGCCTCGATGTCGGCCGCGGCCGCCTGCTGGTAGTGGGCGACGGTCGCGGTCTCGACGACATCGAGGACGTCGAGCAGATGGTGCGGGACGCCGCGGCGCTCGGCAACGGTCAGTTTCGCGGTGCCGATGTCCATGCCGCGGTAGAGCTGCATGGCGTCGGCATTCACGATTTCACCGCCGACCCGTTCGGCCACCGCAAGCGCCAACGCGGATTTACCCGTGCCGGTCGGGCCGATGATCGCGATCGGCCGGCTCATGGTTGCCAGACGCCGACGAAGTAGCCGACGCCGTAGGGCGCGCCGCGGTAGAGCTCCTTGGCCGATCGCGGCGCCGGTTCCGTCAGCCCGGCCAGCACCTGATAGGCGACCCGGCCGACGATCGCGTCCGGGAGCCTGGTCAACGCTGCGGCATCGCCATGAGCCAACGCGTCGTCAAGCGCATCCTGCACCGGGATCGACTCCGGGTCATAGCCGCCCGGCGCGGGCGCGGTGAGGGTATGCGCACCGTCGGCCACCACAAGCACGCCGATCGGATCGGCCGCCTCGTCGATCTCGGCGCGCAGCCGCCGGCCACGCTGCAATGCTGCGTCGACGCCACGGTCGTCGGCGAATGCCCGCACCTCGATGGCCGCGTCCGGCTCGACCTGCCCGCGCACCCAACCGGCGATCAACGCGGTCAGTGGCAGCGCCAAGGCCGCCGAGCCGGTTCCGGGTGACATCGAGATCAGCATGTCGACGCCGTAGCCGGCGAGCGTGCCGATCTGATCCGGGCCCACGACCGCGTCGGCGGGCGCGACACCGACGGCGATCCACCGCATCGGTAGCGCGGCCGCGGCCGCGAACACCGCCTCCCGCAGGTCGGCCAGCTCCGCGGCGGCCGAGCCCGCCAGTTCCGGGATCATGACGGGTGCCGACGGAATGATCGCGATCGCGCTCAGCACGCCACTAAAACTAGCGGGTCAGGCTGGTTGCTTGGCGGCGGTGACGGCCTCGCCACGGGCTAGCGCCGCGGTCGCGACGACCATCACGGCCACGGCGACGATCAGGATCAGCCAGCCGGCGTCCCCGGGCCGCAACGCCTCGCCGAGGACGACGACGCCGAGCACCGAGCCGACGACCGGCTCGGCGACGGTCATGGTCGGTAGCGATGCGGTCAGCGAGCCCGCGCGAAACGACGACTGCTGCCACGCGGTGCCGGCGACGCCGACCAGCGCCCACGCGTACAGCTCGGGGGTGCGTGCGAGTTCGGTGATTCCGTCGTCGAGCCGGTCCACGACGCCCTTCGTCAGCACCGCGAAGAGCCCCCAGAGCGCACCCGACACCAGCGCCAGCAGCACGGCGCTGGCCGGGCCCTTCCAGATGCCTGCGCCGATCACGCACAGCACCAGCGCGGGGCCGAGGACCGCGATCACCGCCGTCCAGGTCTCAACCGACGCGCGGGAGTGCCCGGCGGTCGGATTTCCGACGGTCACGATGATGGCGACCGAGGCGGCCAGCAGGGCGGCCCATGTCCATTCCCATCGGGTCACCCGACGGTGCGTCAGCCGCGCGTTGATCGGCAGCGCGAACAGCAACGATGTCACCAGCAGCGCCTGCACAAGCAGTACCGATCCCAGGCCAAGCGCTGCGGCCTGAAAGGCGAATCCGGCGGCGGCGACCAGGCTGCCGAGCCACCACTGGCGATCGCGGAGCAATCGCATGAACAGGGCGACGTGGCTGACCGGTTCATCGGTGACTTCATGGGCAGACCGCTGGTGGATGACGTCGCCGATGGCGATGAAGAACGCAGCGCCGAGGGCGAGCAGGGCGGCGATATCCGCCTTCGCCATCGATGACCTCCAGTTGACGCTTGGTGATGAGCGTAGGCAAATGCGATCGCGAAGGCGTGGGCGCGGGACGCGGCGACCTGTTTGAATAGCGTCCGAGAACCAGCTATCGGGCGCCGCGTCGCGCGGCAGGTGCGCGGACCTCCGCGCGGAGGGTACGAGGTAACGGATATGACGTCCAGCGAGCCAGGTGGCGAACCCACCATCGCAAAACCCGCTCCCCGACCAGGTCCGTCGCCGCGCCCCGGCCGGCCGGCGCCGACGGTTTCCGCCCCCGCCTCGAGCGATCCTCACCGGTTCGGCCGCGTCGACCCCGACGGCACGGTGTGGCTGATCACCGGCGCCGGTGAGCGCGTCATCGGCTCCTGGCAGGCCGGCGACACCGAAGCCGCCTTCGCGCATTTCGGCAGGCGCTTCGATGACCTGCATACCGAGGTGGCGTTGATGGAGCGCCGCCTGGAGTCCGGCACCGGCGATGCCCGCAAGATCAAGGCGGCCGCGGCCGCGCTGGCCGAGAGCCTGGCCGAGGCGCACGTCCTCGGCGACGTCGATGCGCTCGCCGCCCGCCTCTCCGCGATCGTCGAGCACGCCGACACCGCCGCTGCAGCCGACAAAGCCAAGCGCGAGGAATACCGGGCCGCGCAGACCACGCGCAAGGAGGTGCTCGCAGGCGAGGCCGAGGAGCTGGCGGCCAACTCGACCCAGTGGAAGGCCGCAGGCGACCGACTCCGCGAGATCCTCGAGGAATGGCGGACGATAAGCGGGCTGGACCGCAAGACCGATGACGGGTTGTGGAAGCGCTATTCAGCGGCTCGCGAGACGTTCAACCGCCGGCGGGGATCGCATTTCGCCGAGCTCGACCGCGAACGGGCCGGGGCCCGGCAAGCCAAGGAGGCGCTGTGCGAACGCGCCGAGGAGCTGGCCGACTCCACGGATTGGGGCGCCACCGGTGCTACTTTCCGCGATCTGCTGACTGAATGGAAGGCGGCGGGGCGGGCGGCCAAGGACGTCGACGATGCGCTCTGGCATCGGTTCAAGGCGGCCCAGGACACCTTCTTTTCGGCCCGCAACGCGGTCAGCTCAGAGCGTGACTCCGAACTCCGGACTAATGCCGATGCCAAGGAGGCGCTGCTGGCCGAGGCCGAGAAGCTCGACACGTCCGACCTCGACGCGGCGCGTGCCGCGCTGCGTGCCATCGGCGATAAGTGGGACGCGATCGGCAAGGTGCCCCGCGAACGCGGCGCCGAGCTCGAGCGACGGTTGCGCGCGGTGGAGAAGAAGGTGCGCGACGCGACCTCGCAGGGCGTCGATCCCGAGGCTCAGGCTCGCGCCGACCAATTCCGCGTCCGCGCAGAGCAATTCGAGCGGCAAGCCGAGAAGGCTGCGGCGGCCGGGCGTACAAAGGACGCCGAGGAGGCACGGGCGAACGCCGAACAGTGGCGGCAGTGGGCCGAAGCCGCGGCCGATGCGCTCGGTAAGAAGCGCTAGCTACGAGCGGTCGTCGGTGCCTTCGTCGTCGAGGCCATCCAAGAGTCCCTTCTTCTGGCGTTCGGCCACGGCCCGGCGGCGTTCTTCCTCGGCCGCGAGCTGTACCGCGGTGCGCGCCCACACCGCACGTGCCCAGTTGATAGTCAGCGCGATCACCGCGATCCAGGCGACGATCAGCCCGATGCCCGGTCCCGGGTGGGGCTCGGGTGCGGTCTGCCGTGACCACACCGCAAGCAGGCCCAAGAAGGACGCCACTGTGGAGCCGGCGAGCGCGACCCATGCGAGCGCCCAGCGTCGAGTCAGTAGAGCAAGCATCGAGAATCCGACGCTGAACACCAGGATCAGCCAGGCGAACACCCGCGACGGCAGTGCAATTCCGTTGCGGATTGCCACATCGTTGCCGACCAGCACGTCCCAGCCTCTGGCACCGCCGGTATGCGGCAGCACGAACGTCAGCAGCAGCACGAACACGCAGACGGCGATCACTAATGCCCGTGCACCGGGATCGATTTCGCGCGCGACGCGACGTTCGGCGGCCTCGATGTCGCCCTTGAACTCTTCGAAGTCGCCGTTGTTCTGGTCGCCGGCGCTCACCGGGCACACCCGGTCGAGGTCGGCTGCGGCGCAGGGGCGCCGATGCCGGGCATGCCGAGGCCCACTCCGTTGGGCCGCTGACCGGCGGCGTGCGCATCGCCTGCCCTGGTGCGCCGATGGGTCTGCAGCTCGCCGTCGGCGATGAGGTGGTGCGGGGCCGCGCCGGTGACGGTGGTGGTGACGATGTCGCCGGGCCGGATGTCGTCTCGCCCTAGCGGATTGAAGTGCACCAGCCGGCCGTCGCGGGCGCGCCCGGACATGCGTGCGGTGCTGGCGTCCTTGCGGCCCTCGCCCGTGGCGACCAGGAGCTCGACGGTGTGCCCGACCTTCGCGCCGTTCTCCTCAAGGGAGATTCGTTCCTGAAGCTCGATCAGCCGCTGATAGCGCTCGGCCACAACGGCTTTCGGCACCTGGTCGGTAAGCTCGGCAGCCGGCGTGCCGGGGCGCTTGGAGTACTGGAAGGTGAACGCGCTGGCGAACCGGGATTGGGCAACCACGTCGAGCGTCGCCTGGAAGTCTTCCTCGGTTTCGCCGGGGAATCCGACGATCAGGTCGGTGGTGATCGCGGCGTGTGGAATGGCCGCCCGCACCCGGTCGATGATCCCGAGGTAACGCTCGGCGCGATAGGAGCGACGCATGACCCGCAGGATCCGGTCCGAACCGGATTGCAGCGGCATGTGCAGGGTCGGGCAGACATTCGGCGTTTCGGCCATCGCCTCGATCACGTCGTCGGTGAACTCGGCGGGGTGCGGCGAGGTGAAACGAACCCGCTCGAGCCCGTCGATTCGCCCGCATGCGCGCAGCAACTTGGCGAACGCCCCTCGATCGCGGGGACCCCCAGTATCGGCGAAGGACGCGCCGTAGGCGTTGACGTTCTGGCCCAGCAGCGTCACTTCCAGGACGCCCTGGTCGACAAGCGAGCCGATTTCCGCCAGCACGTCACCCGGCCTGCGGTCGACCTCCTTGCCGCGCAGGGCAGGCACGATGCAGAAGGTGCAGGTGTTGTTGCAGCCGACCGAGATCGAAACCCATGCGGCGTAAGCGGATTCGCGTGCGGCGGGTAGCGCGGACGGGAATTCCTGGAGCGCCTCGACGATTTCGACCTGGGCCGCCCTGTTGTGGCGGGCGCGGTCGAGCAGCGTCGGCAGCGACCCGATGTTGTGGGTGCCGAACACCACGTCGACCCACGGGGCCTTCCGCAACACGGCGTCCCGGTCCTTCTGGGCAAGACAGCCGCCGACGGCGATCTGCATGTTCGGGTCGGCTTGCTTGCGCGGCGCCAGGTGGCTGAGGTTTCCGTAGAGCTTGTTGTCGGCGTTCTCCCGAACCGCGCAGGTGTTGAAAACGACGACGTCGGCGTCGGCGCCGTCGGCCGCGCGCTGGTATCCAGCGGCCTCCAGCAATCCCGCCAGCCGTTCGGAGTCGTGCACATTCATCTGGCAGCCATAGGTGCGGACCTGGTAGGTGCGCGCCGACGAGCGCTCGCGCGAGGATGCGACAGCCAACGCCTGGCGATCCGCCAAATTGGCCGTCGCCTCACGCGTCACCATCGAAGTCACGGCCCCATGGTACGGACGGGTCGGCACGGCAATTTGAGCGGATTGACGAGTTCCAGGCACGCTGGGCCTTCCCTGAGTAAGGTCTGCAGCCATGGAGACCACCGGGTCGGATGTGAAAGAGGTCGATCCGTTTCAGTCAAACGCGCCGATGATCTCGATCAAGGCGGTCAACAAGCATTTCGGCAGCCTGCATGTGCTCAAGGACATCAACCTTGACGTGGATCGCGCAGAGGTGATCGTGGTGCTGGGGCCCTCGGGGTCGGGTAAGTCGACGTTGTGCCGCACCATCAATCGGCTCGAGCCCATTGACTCCGGCACCATTGCGATCGACGGCGAGGTGCTACCCGACGAGGGACGCAAGCTCGCGCAGCTGCGGTCCGACGTCGGGATGGTGTTTCAGTCGTTCAACCTGTTCGCACACAAGACAATCCTGGATAACGTCACGCTGGCGCCGATGAAGGTGCGCAAGAAGTCGAAGGCCGAGGCTCGCGAAAAAGCGATGGAACTGCTGGAGCGGGTTGGCATCGCCAACCAGGCCGACAAGTACCCGGCTCAGCTCTCGGGCGGCCAACAGCAGCGGGTGGCGATCGCGCGGTCTCTCGCGATGAACCCCAAGGTCATGCTGTTCGACGAGCCGACCAGCGCGCTCGATCCCGAGATGATCAATGAGGTGCTGAACGTGATGACGTCCCTGGCCAAGGAAGGGATGACGATGCTGGTGGTCACACACGAGATGGGCTTCGCCCGGGGCGCTGCGAACCGCGTCGTGTTCATGGACGGCGGTGCCATCGTCGAGACCGCCAAACCGGCCGAATTTTTCAGCAACCCGAAAACCGACCGCGCCAAAGACTTTCTCGGAAAGATTCTCCACCACTAACGCTCGGCGAAAGGAACGTTTCATGCCGTCTCTCAAAGTGCGGGTCGCAGCCGCCGTTGCACTCGCCATTGCGTTGCCGCTGTCGATGACCGCCTGCGGCGGTGGTGACGGTGGCGGTGGCGGTGGCGACACGATCGTCATCGGAACGAAGTTCGATCAGCCTGGACTCGGGTTGAAGAATCCCGACGGCACCATGAGTGGCTTCGACGTGGATGTCGCGAAGTACGTGGCGCAGCAGCTGGGGTTCGGCGAGGACAAGATCGAGTGGAAGGAAGCCCCGTCAGGTCAACGGGAGACGCTGATCCAGAACGATCAGGTCAAGTTCATCGCCGCCACGTACTCCATCACCGATGCCCGCAAGGAGAAGGTCGACTTCGCCGGGCCGTACCTGATCACCGGTCAGAGCCTGCTGGTGCGCGCGGACAACACCGACATCACCGGTGCAGCCTCACTGCAGAACAACAAGAAACTGTGCTCGGTGTCCGGTTCGACGCCGGCGCAGCGCATCAAGGATGAGTATCCCGGTGTGCAGCTGCAGCAGTACGACACGTATTCGGCGTGCGTCGAGGCGCTGAAGAACAGCGCGGTCGACGCGGTGACCACCGACGAGGTGATCCTGGCCGGCTACGCGGCGCAGACCCCTGGCGCGTTCAAGCTCGTTGGCGACACCTTCTCCGAAGAGAAGTACGGCATCGGCCTGAAGAAGGGCGATACCGAGCTGCAGACCAAGATCAACGACGCGATCACGAAGATGGAGCAGGACGGCGCATGGAAGGCGGCTTGGGATAAGAATCTCGGGCCGGCAGGCATCCCGGCGCCGGCGCCGCCGAAGATCGACCAGACCTGAGCGGTCCTCCACATAGATGCTCGACTTCGAGGTCTTTCCCGAATTCATCGGTTGGCCAGATCTTGGAGGCCTTCTGGACCACCATCCAGCTGACGGTCTACTCCGCGATCGGCGCGCTGATCCTCGGCACGGCGTTGGCCGCTATGCGGCTGGCGCCCGTGCCGATGCTCAATTGGATCGGGACGACCTACGTCAACGTGGTGCGCAACACCCCGCTGACGTTGATCATCTTGTTGTGCTCGTTCGGGCTGTCGCAGACGCTGGGCATCACGCTGGTCGATCCAGAGTCGGTGACGTCGATCGAGGACAGCAACTTCCGGTTGGCGGTGCTCGGACTGATGGTCTATCACGCGGCGTTCGTCTGTGAGACGGTGCGGTCCGGGGTCAACACGGTGCCGCTCGGCCAGGCCGAGGCTGCGCGGTCATTGGGCCTGACCTTCAGCCAGAATCTGCGAATCATCCTGCTGCCGCAAGCTTTTCGCTCGGTCATTATTCCGCTGGGGTCGGTGCTCATCGCGTTGACGAAAAACACCACGATCGCGTCGGCGATCGGCGTGGCCGAGGCCGCGCTGTTGATGAAGGAGATGATCGAGAAGACGGCGGCGCTGCTGGCCGTCAGCGCGATCTTCGCGGGTGGGTTCGTCGTCCTGACGCTTCCGACGGGGTTGTTCTTCGGCTGGCTCGGTAAGCGGATGGCGGTGGCGCGGTGAGTTCGGCATCGGTCCTCTTCGACGCCCCTGGGCCGCGGGCACGGGCGCGGAACTGGGTATTCAACGTCGTCACGGCGCTGCTCGTCGCGCTGGTGATCTGGGTGGTGTACTCCCGGCTGAACTCAAAGGGTCAGCTCACTGCCGCGAAGTGGGAACCGTTCCTGACGTCGAATCTGTGGACGACGTACGTGCTGCCCGGTGTGGAGGGGACGCTGACCGCGGCAGCGGTATCCATCGTGCTGGCGCTGGCACTCGGCTTCGTCCTCGGCGTGGGCCGGCTGTCTACGAACAACGCGATCCGCCGGGTGTGCTCGGTCATCGTGGAGTTCTTCCGGGCCGTGCCCGTGCTCATCATGATGATCTTCGCGTACTTCCTGTACGCGCAGTACGACGTCTTCCCGTCCAAGCATCTGGCGCTGGCGGGTGTCATCACGGGTCTGACGCTGTACAACGGCGCGGTCATCGCCGAGATCGTCCGGGCCGGGGTCAACGCGCTGCCCCGCGGGCAGTCGGAGGCGGCGTCAGCGCTTGGCTTGCGCTGGGGCCAGACGATGCGGTCGATCCTGGTGCCGCAGGCGATCACGTCGATGTTGCCGGTGCTGATATCGCAGGTGGTGGTCGTCCTCAAGGACTCTGCGATCGGCTACATAATCACGTTTCTCGAGATGGTGCGGCAGGGTGTCCAGTTGGGCGCGGCGTACGGCAATCTGCTGCCGGCCTTGATCGTCATCGCGATCCTCATGATCAGCGTCAACTTCGCCTTATCGACGTTCGCTGTTTGGTTGGAAGGCAGGCTGCGTCGGTCGCGTCGGGCCCCGACGCCGTTGGCAGCCGAGATCATCGAGCAGGAGGGGGCGCCGGGCGCTCACGTCGAGCCCGCGGCTCCGAGCAGCCAGCCCTAGACCCGCCGCCGTTCCCGCTCGCTTGCCAACTCGGCGGTGACCACGTCGAGCGCCATCGACTGGCTGTAGCCGCGTCGCGCCAGCATGCCGACCAGCCGTCGCATCACTTTCGCGTCATCGTCGTCGTTGAGGCGTTCGCGGCGCAGCTTGTCCCGGACGAGTTGCTCGGCCCTCTCCCGCTCGGCGCCGGCGTCCGCCAGCGCGGCGGTGATCACATCGTTGTCCACGCCCTTGTTGCGCAGCTCGGCGGCCAAGGCACGCTTGCCTTTTCCGGCGTTCACCCGTCGCGACCGAACCCACTGCTCGGCGAAGTCGGCGTCATCGACCAGGCCGACCTGCGCCAGCCGGTCAAGCACCTGAGTGCTGACGTCATCTGGGTATCCCCGCTTGGTCAGCTGCCCGGCCAGCTCGGCCCGCGTTCGCGCCCTCGCGGTGAGCAGGCGCAGGCACAGCGCCCGCGCCTGCACCTCGCGTGCGACCTCAGAAGTCGACGGGGGCGGGCAGGACTTCGTCATCGGTTATCACGGCGCCAATGCCGAGCTTTTCCTTGATCTTCTTCTCGATCTCGTTGGCCACGTCGACGTTTTCCAACAGGAAGGTCCGCGCGTTCTCCTTGCCCTGGCCCAGCTGCTCACCCTCATAGGTGAACCACGAACCGGACTTGCGGATGAAGCCCTGCTCGACGCCCATGTCGATGAGCGAGCCTTCCCTGCTGATGCCCTTGCCGTAGAGGATGTCGAACTCGGCCTGTTTGAACGGGGGCGAGCAGTTGTGCACGACAACCCCATCCGCAACGAGGTTGTGCAGTTCCTCGACCTCGAGGTCGAACGTCCGTACCCGCCGCGTTGGCAACACTTCTCGGATCACTGCGTACCGGAGTTCTTCCGCCAGCACATCATGCAGGAACTTGTCATCCAAAGCGTCCGCGAGCACCCGCACGCGATCCCGGCGGAGACGGTTGGCACCTAGAACCTGCTTCATTCCACCACGGGGGTTCCCGGAACCTGCACCGATCATGGCTGCGGCCTCCCGCGCGGTCACGCCACGCTCGTCAAGGTAATTCAGCACGGCATAGGCCATCTCCGCGGCCAGATATGTCGCCTGCGATCCACGCCGCCGCCCCTGCATAGCTTCTGGAATCGCCTGGATTAGGGCCATACCACGCGGCCCCCACATGGGAACTGATTCCGCAAACGCCGTCACGTTCTCCATACCCGAGACCCGGACCTCAAACACTTGGCGCTTACTCTGGACTCGTCGACCGTTGACAATGCTCGGTCGCTTCTGTGTGGGATCGTAATCTCGAACGGTGCTCACAATACCGAATCGCAGTAGCAGCCAATGGATCTGGTGTGCGAGCTGTTCAGAGGTCGTCGTGTAACCGACCCGAAGCGCCCCGGTCTGTTCCCGGCTCACCCAGCCGTCGCTTTCGAACAGGCCGAAGAGCAGATTGCCGACAACATCGGCCGCGATATCTGGCTCGAAGAACCAGTTCGGAATCGTCTTCTCCCACGCGAGCTTTCCATGAATACCGGCCCGCCGACAAAGCTCTAGAACACCGTTGCGCTCACCAGGCCGATGAGCGATCGCAAGAGATATACGCCCCTGCGGATGAGCCGCACAACCGAGCGTCGCCGCGATTTGCTTCACGTCATCAATGAGTGCCTGCTGAACATTGATGAAGTTGACCGGGGTCTTACCCCCCACGTAGCCATCCCCGATCAGATAGCCGAGCAGCCGAGCATGATCCGCCGAAATCGGTGCACTGTCACCGAATCCATCGAAGCGCCGCGGTTGCGCCACCCGATCTCCCTTGCGGAGTTCCCCAGCCTGACGCCAGCCGTATTCAGTCAGCACCTTGTGATCAGGTGTCGCCCATACGGTTGCGCCACCGGCGATCCGCAACCCGACCACAGCCTGCGTTCCTTGGTCGAACCACGACACCACGGGCCGCGCATGCAGCGTTCCGTCCTTGGCCGCGGCCACGACATGAATTTGCTGCCGCCCATCGACAACATCCTCAATGCGATGCGTTGTACCGGTGACCGGATCGAAGATCCGAGTACCCTCTGCGAGGCACTTGTTCTTGACGACCTTGACCCGGGTCCGGTTGCCCACTGCGTCGGTGCCGTCCTTGAGGGTTTCAATCCGCCTGACGTCCAACCGAACTGAGGCGTAGAACTTCAAAGCCTTTCCGCCCGTGGTTGTTTCGGGCGAGCCAAACATCACGCCGATTTTCTCGCGGAGCTGGTTGATGAAGATCGCGGTGGTGTTCGAGTTACTCAGTGCGCCAGTCATTTTCCGCAGCGCCTGACTCATTAGCCGGGCCTGCAGGCCGACGTGGCTGTCCCCCATCTCGCCCTCGATCTCCGCCCGCGGCACCAGCGCGGCCACCGAGTCGATGACCAGGATGTCCAGCGCGCCGGAGCGGATCAGCATGTCGGCGATCTCCAGCGCCTGCTCGCCGGTATCGGGCTGGGAGACCAGAAGCGAGTCGGTGTCCACGCCCAGCTTGCTGGCATAGTCCGGATCCAGCGCATGCTCTGCGTCGATGAACGCGGCGATGCCGCCGGCAGCCTGGGCGTTGGCCACCGCGTGCAGCGCGACGGTGGTTTTACCCGAGGATTCCGGGCCGTAGATCTCGACCACCCGGCCGCGCGGCAACCCGCCGATCCCGAGCGCCACGTCCAGGGCGATCGAGCCGGTGGGGATGACCGAGATCGGCTGGCGCACCTCGTCGCCGAGCCGCATCACCGAGCCTTTGCCGTAGTTCTTGTCGATCTGCGCGAGCGCCAGCTCGAGGGCTTTCTCGCGGTCAGGTGACTGCGTCATGGGGGTCGTCTCCGTCCTCGTGGGTGTCCGGTTGATCGGTTTCGATCAGTTGGCCGTGACGCTAGAGGCAGGGTCCGACAACTCGGTCCGGCCCGGACGTCGACGACGTTCGAACACCGCCCACACTAGACGAACAGGTGTTCGATTCAAGCTGACACGCCGTGCGTCCTGGGCCCGACGCGCGAGCTGGGGAACGCAAAGTCACCCCGCAACGGGTGTCGGGGATCTTGCGTCTGCTCGCCTAACTAGGTTCCTCCGACCTATGGTGAAGTCATTCCGCCCGAAACGGGGCATACGTGCACGAAATGGCGATAACGCAAAGTGTTGTCGACGCGGTGTGTGAGCGCGCCGGCCGACCGCCGCGTGCACAGCGTCAAGCTGGAGGTGGGCGCACTGTGCGCGGTGGTGCCCGACTCGATGCAGTTCTGCTTCGAGCTCGCTACCGAGGGCACCGTGGCCGACGGCGCCCGGCTCGATCTGAACGTACAACCCGGCGCGGCGCGCTGCCGCAGCTGTGGCAGCCAATTCGAACTCCCTGACTTGATCTTGTTGTGCCCCTGCGGGAGTGCCGATGTCGAAGTCCTCGCCGGGCGGGACCTGAAGATTTTGTCGATGGAAGTGAGCTGACCATGTGTGCGACGTGCGGGTGCGGCCAGGACGGTGCAGTTATCACGCTGGCAGGTGAAGGCCAGGGGCATGATCATCCGCACCATCACGATCACCCGCATCATGATCATCACGAGCACGACCATGTCCACACCGAGACCGTTTCCCTGGAACAGAAGGTTCTCGCGAAGAACGACCTCATCGCCGAGCAGAACCGGGAGTGGCTGGCCGAGCGCGAAATCCTTGCGTTGAACATCACTAGTTCGCCTGGTGCAGGCAAGACGACCCTGCTCGAACGAACGATCGGCAAGCTCGCGCGCCATCGTCCGGTGGCGGTCATCGAAGGCGATCAGGAAACCTTGCTCGACGCCGAACGAATCCGGGCCGCAGGCGCACGCGCGGTACAGGTGAACACGGGCGCGGGGTGCCATCTCGACGCGGAGATGATTCGCCGTGCGCTCGAGACGCTCGATCCGCAGCCGCGGTCATTGCTGTTCATCGAAAACGTCGGCAATCTCGTGTGCCCTGCGTTGTTCGATCTCGGCGAGCACAGCAAACTCGTGGTCATCTCTGTCACTGAGGGTGCCGACAAACCGCTCAAGTATCCCCACATGTTTGCCGCGGCCGGCATGGTGGTGGTCAACAAGACCGATCTGTTGCCCTATGTCGACTTCGATCCTGAAGCGTTTGAGAAGTTTGTCCGATCAATCAATCCCACCGCGGAGATTTTGCCGCTGTCCGCTACGACGGGCGATGGTATCGCTGCGTGGTACGACTGGATTGACGCTCGCGCAAACAGTCGGATGTCACAACGATCCGTTGACAAGACATACTCCCCGGAGTAAACCCAGACATTAGCGCTGGAGAAGCGGGCGCTGCGTCCAAGCTGCGACGTGGGGGGCCTCAGCCCGGCCCCCGGAAAGCTGTGACAAATGCCAACAGAGGCGGCAGTCAAAGCAGAAGAGGCCTTGATCCATGTGCTGTGGATTAACGCCGGTTTGAGTTGTGACGGCGATTCCGTGGCGCTGACTGCCGCCACACAACCGAGCATCGAGGAGATTGCGCTCGGCGCACTTCCTGGTTTGCCCAAGATCGCCGTCCATTGGCCCCTGATCGATTTCGAATGCGGACCGAACGGGGGCGCCGACGATTTCCTGGCCTGGTTCTTCAAGGCCGAGCGCGGTGAACTCGATCCGTTCGTGCTGGTCGTCGAGGGGTCGATACCCAACGAGAGGATCAAGGACGAAGGGTATTGGTGCGGGTTCGGCAACGACCCGGCCACCGGGCAGCCGATGACCACCAGCGAGTGGCTGGACCGCCTGGCGCCCAAGGCCACCGCGATCGTCGCGGTCGGAACCTGCGCCACCTACGGCGGAATCCACGCCATGGCGGGCAATCCGACCGGAGCCATGGGTGTGCCCGACTATCTGGGATGGGACTGGAAGAGCAAGGCCGGCATCCCAATCGTCTGCGTTCCCGGCTGCCCGGCCCATCCGGACAACATGGCCGAGACGCTGACCTACCTGCTCTACATGGCCACTGAGCAGGCCCCGATGATTCCGCTCGACGATGCGCTGCGGCCCCAGTGGCTGTTTGGCGCGACCGTACACGAGGGGTGCGACCGAGCCGGCTATTACGAGCAGGGTGACTTCGCCGACGAGTACGGATCGCCGAAATGCATTGTGAAACTTGGCTGTTGGGGCCCTGTCGTGAAGTGCAACGTGCCGAAGCGGGGCTGGATCAATGGGATCGGCGGCTGCCCGAACGTGGGCGGCATCTGCATCGGCTGCACGATGCCAGGCTTCCCGGACAAGTTCATGCCGTTCATGGATGAACCGCCGGGCGCCCATGTGTCCTCAACGATGTCTGGGCTGTACGGGTCGGTGATCCGCAGCCTGCGGCATGTCACCGGCAAGACCGTCGACAAGGAGCCGCGCTGGCGGCATCCGGGCACGAAACTCGAGACCGGAGCGACTCGCACCTGGTAGGTGTGACCGCCTCGGCGCGCAGCCGGTCCACGTCGGAGACGTCGAATCGCGCTGTGGCGCAGTGGATCAACGAAAGAGAAGATTTCGATGACAACGACCATCCCCGAGCCGTCACACGTAAAGCGCGACCCCGGCCAACTCGTGGAAATGGCGTGGGATCCCATCACCCGAATCGTCGGCAGCCTCGGCATCTACACCAAGATCGACTTCGACAATCGCGAGGTGGTCGAATGCCACAGCACGTCGTCGATCTTCCGCGGCTACTCGCTGTTCATGAAGGGCAAGGATCCACGCGACGCCCACTTCATCACCAGCCGTATCTGCGGCATCTGCGGTGACAATCACTGCACGTGCTCGGTGTACACGCAGAACATGGCCTACGGTGTGCGGCCGCCGCATCTCGGCGAGTGGCTGATCAACCTCGGCGAAGCCGCGGAATACATGTTCGACCACAACATCTTCCAGGAGAACCTGGTCGGCGTGGACTACTGCGAGAAGATGGTGTCCGAGACCAATCCGAGTGTGCTCGCAAAGGCGGAAAACACCGAGGCTCCGCAGGCCGGCGCGCACGGCTATCGCACGATCGCGGACATCATGCGGGCGCTCAACCCGTTCACCGGTGACTTCTACCGGGAGGCGCTGCGGGTCAGCCGGTGGACGCGAGAGATGTTCTGCCTCATGGAGGGCAGGCACGTGCACCCGTCGACGCTGTATCCGGGCGGAATCGGTACCACCGCAACGATTCAGCTGATGACCGACTACATGACCCGGCTGATGCGCTACGTCGAGTTCATGAAGAAGGTCGTGCCGATGCACGACGACCTGTTCGACTTCTTCTACGAGGCGCTGCCCGGGTACGACCAGGTGGGTCTGCGGCGCACGCTGCTCGGCTGCTGGGGCTCGTTCCAGGATCCCGAGCACTGCAACTTCGCCTACAAGGACATGGAGAACTGGGGCCGCAAGATGTTCGTCACGCCGGGCGTCGTCGTCGACGGCAAGCTCGTCACGACGTCACTGGTCGACATCAACCTCGGCCTCCGGATCCTTTTGGGCAGTTCGTATTACGACGACTGGACCGACCAGGAGATGTTCGTCAAGACCGATCCGCTCGGCAACCCGGTGGATCGGCGCCACCCCTGGAATCAGCACACCAACCCCCACCCGCAGAAGCGTGACATGGAGGACAAATACAGCTGGGTGATGTCGCCGCGCTGGTTCGACGGCAAGGACCACCTGGCGCTGGACACCGGTGGCGGGCCGCTGGCCCGGCTGTGGGCGACCGCGCTGGCCAACTTGGTCGACATCGGCTACGTCAAGTCGACGGGCCACAGCGTGCAGATCAACTTGCCGAAGACCGCGCTCAAGGGTCCGGTCTCGTTCGAGTGGAAGATCCCCCAGTACGGCAGCAACACGATCGAGCGCAACCGCGCCCGGACGTACTTCCAGGCCTACGCCGCGGCGTGCGCGTTGCATTTCGCCGAGAAGGCGCTCATCGAGATCCGTGCCGGCCGCACCAAGACGTGGGAGAAGTTCGAGGTGCCCGACGAGGGCATCGGCTGCGGCTTCACCGAGGCGGTGCGCGGGGTGCTGTCGCACCACATGGTGATCCGTGACGGCAAGATCGCGAATTACCACCCCTATCCGCCGACGCCGTGGAACGCCAGCCCGCGCGACAGCTACGGCACGCCTGGCCCGTACGAGGACGCGGTCCAGGGTCAGCCGATCTTCGAAGAGAACGACCGGGAGCACTTCAAGGGCATCGACATCATGCGCACGGTGCGCAGTTTCGACCCCTGCCTGCCCTGCGGGGTGCACATGTATCTGGGCAACGGCAAGACGCTGGACCTACTACATTCACCAACCCAGTCCGCGACCGGGGAATAACGAATGGCCCCGCCCACACTGCCAGGCCCGGACGAAACCCAGGATGATGCGCAGTGGCGCTCGGCGGGCGATCGGATACAGACGCTGCTCGACGCCAGCGCCGCTGGTGGCTCGGTTGCGCACGAGCGTGCCGAGCAACTGGTTCGTGAGGTAACCGATCTCTACGGGGCCGGTCTCGAGCGGATGATGCGGATGGCCGTCTCGGCGAATCCCGAACTCGCGGAGACCTTTACGCGGGATGACCTGGTGGCCAGCCTGCTACTGGTGCACGGACTTCATCCGCACGACATCGAGCGCCGCGTCGCCGACGCGCTGGACAGTGTGCGCCCCTACCTCGGCTCACACGGCGGCGACGTGCATCTACTCGAGGTCGACGGCGACCCGGATAACTACACGGTGCGCCTGCAATTCGCGGGCAGTTGCAAGAGCTGCCCATCTTCCGCGGTGACGTTGGAACTGGCCGTCGAGGACGCGGTCCGTGCCGCCGCTCCGGAGATTTCGTCAATCGAAGTCGTGGCGGCGGAACCGGAGTCTGGATCAAATGTCATTCCGCCGGAGTCCTTGCTCAACCGCGTCCACGCCAACGGACACCGCCCGGCCGCCTGGCACCCGGTTCCCGAGTTGGCCGAGCTCGCACCCGGCGAGATCGGCGGGTTCCTGGTGGCGGGCATGACGGCGCTGGCCTGCCGGGTCGGCGAGGACGTCTACGCCTATCGGGACCGCTGCCCCACTTGCACGAAGACACTGGCCGGCGCGGTGCTGGCCGATGCCGTGCTGCGATGTCCGCACTGCGACGCCGCGTTCGACGTCGTCCACGCGGGCAGCGGTGTCAACGGCGACAGCGCCGCCCACATGGACCCCATTCCGGTGCTGGTGCGCGACGGCGTGCTGTCGATGGCGGTCGCGGAGGCCGTGGCGACATGACCGGAAGCGCCTACGACGTTCTGGCTCGTATCCGCGCGAACCGGCAAGCGCCCGACCCCGGCGAGCGCTGCGAAATGTGCTCGGAAGCCATCACCGACGAACACCAGCACGTCGTGAACGTCGAAGGTAGACAACTGATGTGCGTGTGTCGGGGCTGCTACTTGTTGTTCACCGACACACATGCCCAGTTGCGCTACCGCGCCGTACCCGATCGTTACCTCGCCTTCCCGGACTTCGCGCTGGACCGCCGCCGATGGGAGGCGTTGCAGATCCCGGTTGGGCTGGCGTTCTTCTTTCGCAACTCGGCGCTCGACCGCATGGTGGCGTTCTACCCGGGGCCGGCAGGCGCGACTGAGTCGGAATTGGACATGGTGGCCTGGAACGACATCCGCGCCGCCGATCCTCGGGTGGACATGCTGGCCGACGACACCGAGGCGCTACTTGTCCGCGTGCCCGACGACGACGCCGGGCCACCCGATTGTCATCTGCTGCCGATCGACGCCTGCTATGAGTTCGTCGGGCGCTTGCGGATGCTGTGGCGCGGCTTCGACGGCGGCGGCGACGTGCGCGCGTACATGGACGAGTTCTTCGGCGCCATCGACCACCGCAGCAAGGTGGTCGGCCGTGACGGCGAGCGAGAAGCGCTGGGGGCACTCCCCTCGCAAGCGGGGGGCCCAGCCGCCCGGAGGACAGGGGGACGGATCGCGCATGACTGAGGTGACGTTCGCAGTCCTCGACGTGGCGCCCGAACCCTATGCGGTGACACCGATCCTTACCGCCAGGGTGGGGGTCGCCGCGGTCGGCGACGAACCGGTCCACGCGATTGCGCTGCGATGTCAGGTCCGCATCGACCCGCTGCGGCGCGGATACTCAGAGGCCGAGGCTGACGGACTCGTCGACCTGTTCGGGCCGCGCGAACGCTGGGGCTCGACGCAGCACACCTTCCTGTGGCAGCACGCCGCGGCCATGGTGCCCGGCTTCAGCGGGGCCACCCAGGTCGATCTCCCGCTGGAATGCACCTACGACTTCGAAGTCGCCTCGGCCAAGTACCTGCACGCCCTGCGCGACGGAACCGTTCCGTTGCAGTTCCTTTTCAGCGGAACGATCTTCGTGCAAGGCTTGCGCGGCTTCTCCGTGCAGCAGGTGCCATGGGATCGCGAGGACCGCTACGACATGCCGGTGTCGGCATGGCGCGACCTGATCGGGCAGCACTTCCCCAACACCGGGTGGATACGGCTTCATCGGGACTCGCTCGACGCGCTTGCGACCTACCGGTCCGAGCGTGGCCTTTTGTCGTTCGACGATGCGATCACCTCCCTGCTCGGGGCCAGCACCTCGGGGGACATCCGATGACCGCGAACTGGGGCCGGGCCCGCGCCGTTGCCGACGCGGTCCTCTACGAGGGCTATCTTCTGTACCCCTATCGGGCGAACTCGCGAAAGAACCAGTCCCGCTGGCAGTTCGGGGTGCTGGGGCCGCAGGGCGCCGAGGATGCCGGAATCGGCGAGAACGACACGCTGTCGGCGCAGGTGCTGGTGCAACCGCACGGCGAAGCGTCGATCTCCGGCATGGTGCGCTTCCTGCAGCTGCAACACCGCGGAGCCGAGCGTGCCCTCGGTGACGGCTCGTTCGAACCGGTCGACGAACTCGTCGCGGGCCAGGGTTCCTGGCTGAGTTGGGACGAGGCCGTCGAATGCGAGGTTCCGATCGGTCCGATTCCGCTGACGAGTCTGCCTCGGACGGTGGATATCTCGATTCCGGCGGGTGTCGACGTCGAGACCGTCGACAACGGGAGGCTGGTGCGCAGCCGCCAACAGCTGCGAGGTCTGCTCGCTGTCTCCGCTGAGCCAGAGGGTGAGTTGCTGCGGTTGACATTCGAGGTACGCAACACCGCACCTCCCGTTGCCGACAAGGACGACGCGATCGCCGCATCGATGATCGGCACACACCTTGTGGCGGAAGTCGTAACCGGGGAGTTCGTATCTCTGCTCGAACCCCCGGCCTCGGCCGTCGACGCGGCCGCCAAATGCCGTCAGCACCGGTGCTTCCCGGTGCTCGCCGGGCCGCCGGGTGATCACGACTTGGTGCTGGTCTCCCCGATCATCCTCTACGACCATCCCCAGATCGCAGAACAAAGCGAAGGCGCGCTGTACGACTCGACGGAGATCGACGAGATCCTCACCCTGCGCGTCATGACGATGACCGACGAGGAGAAGGCCCAGGCTCGCGCCACCGATCCGCGCGCGGCACAGATCATCGACCGATGCGACTCGATGTCGCCGGAGGCGATGCTGAATCTGCACGGGGTACTGCGCAACCCGCACGCATCCAGTGACGCACCCGGCCTGATACCGGAAATCCCCGAGGGCGTCGAATGGTGGGACCCCCTTGCCGACAACGCAGTCCGCCCCGACATTGACGCTGTGCTGGTCAATGGTGTCCGGATCACCCGGGGTAGCCGGGTCCGGCTGCGGCCGTCGCGGAGGGCCGACGCCCAGGACCTGTTCTTCGCGGACAGAATCGCGCGGGTCACCTCGGTGCACGAGGACGTCGACGGCGATCAGCACGTCGGGGTCGTGCTCGAGGACGACCCGGCCGCCGACCTACACGACTGGTATGGCCGCTATCTGTACTTCGCACCAGACGAAGTCGAACCACTCATCGAAAGGAGTGCGACATGGCAGTAGTGGGTTGGGTCGCTGTTGGTATCGCCGCAGCTGTGGTGATCGCCGGAGGTTATGTGGGCATTCGCGCGATACCTGACGCGCGCCGCTATATGAAGATCCGCAACATGTAGTTGAGAGGAAGTAATTACGTCCGACGTTCTGGTAGCCGGGATCGGCAACATATTCCTCGGTGACGACGGGTTCGGTCCCGAGGTGATGCGCCATGTCCCGCCGCGCCTCGCCGACTCACGAGTCCGGTTGGAAGACTATGGAATCCGGGGCATGCACCTGGCCTACGACCTGCTCGAGGGGTACCGGGCGCTGGTGCTTGTCGACGCTCTGCCAAGCCGCGGAGCGCCGGGCACCGTGCATGTCTTCGAGGCCGACCACGAAACACTGTCGTCTGCGACGGGACTGGATGCCCACGCCATGGATCCCGTCGCGGTGTTCGCGAGCCTCAACGCGCTGGGCGGCACGCCGCCGTACACCGTCGTCGTCGGGTGCGAGGTCGAGAGCGTCGAGGAAGGCATCGGGCTATCCGACCCCGTCGCGGCCGCCATTCCCGACGCGGTGCGATCCGTCGAAGACGTTGTGGCGCGGTTACTCACACCGGTACGTGGGGGCTGAACCATGTGTTTGGGCATCCCGGGACAGGTCGTGAGAATGCTGGAGGGTTACGGCGGTCAGCTCGCCCTCGTCGATGTCGTCGGCGAACACCGCAAGGTCAACGTCGGCATGCTGCCCGAGGAAACCTTCGGGCCCGGCGATTGGGTGATCATCCACATGGGCTTCGTCGTCGCGAAGACCGATAAGGCCGGGGCCGACGAGGCGATGGCCGGCCTCGAGCTGATGGGCCGCGGGAGCGAGGCTAGCCGAGCGACCCAACTTGCGAGCCGGGACGAGGATTCGCCATGACCCGTCGCCGACTTCAGGTCCGCGTCCGCGGTGTGGTTCAGGGCGTTGGGTTTCGCCCATTCGTCTACACCACGGCGGTGGCTCTCGGGCTTTCCGGTTCGGTGCGGAACGACACGTCGGGCGCGATGATCGAAGTCGAGGGCGATGGAAGCGACATCGACGACTTTCTGACTCGCCTCGATGAGTGCTCGCCACCACTGGCGGTCATCGAGTCCGTTGATACGAAGCCCGTTCCGGTCATCGGTGGGACCGGCTTCACCATCGCGGACTCCTCACGGTCGGACGGCGGCCGTACGCTGGCCTCCCCCGACGTCGCGATGTGCGCCGAATGCGCCGCGGAGCAACGCGACCCCGCCAACCGGCGCTACCGGCACGCGTTCGTCAACTGCACCAACTGCGGCCCCCGCTTCACGATCATCGCCTCGCTGCCCTACGACCGGTCCTCCACCACGATGGCGGGCTTCGCAATGTGCGCCGACTGCGCGCGCGAGTACGCCGATCCCGCCGACCGGCGCTTCCACGCGCAGCCCGTGTGCTGCCCGAACTGCGGACCCACCTTGCGCTACCGCGACGTCGGCGGACGGGCAACCGAGGGCGATGCGGGACTGCACGCAGCGCGCGCCTTGCTGAAGGCGGGTGGCGTGCTCGCGGTCAAGGGTATCGGGGGCTATCAGCTTGCCTGCGACGCCGCCAACGAGCAGGCGGTCACCGAACTGCGGTCGACGGAAGCGCCGGGGCGACAAGCCATTCGCGGTGATGGTGCCCGATCTGACCGCAGCGCGCGACATCGCGATCGTCGACGACGTTTCCGCGCGCCTGCTGTCGGGCCCGCAGCGCCCGATCGTGCTGATGCCGCGGCGGCCCGGCGCCTCGATCGCCGCTGCCGTCGCCCCGCACAACCCCGACCTCGGCGTCATGACGGCCTACACGCCGCTGCACGTGCTCCTCTTCGGTATGGCGGGCGACGAACCGGGGCCGACGGTGTTGGTGATGACCTCCGGCAACCTGGGCGGCGAACCCATTTGTTTCAGCGACGACGATGCACTCGACCGACTTTCGCATCTGGCCGACGGCTGGCTGATGCACAACAGGGACATCCTGGTGCCGTGCGACGACTCAGTGGTCCGCGTGGTGGAAGGCGCCCAGCTGCCGATCCGGCGCTCACGCGGATACGCTCCCCTGCCCGTCGCGCTGCCCATATCGGTGCCGCCGACGCTCGCCGTCGGAGCCGACCTCAAGAACACGCTCGCCATCGCGGACCGCAAGTATGCCTGGCTGAGCCAGCACATCGGCGACATGGACGACCTGGCCACGTTGTCCGCGTTCGGCTCGGCGGAACGGCATCTCGAGGCGTTGACCGGCGTCGCACCGGAAGTCGTTGTCGCGGACTTGCATCCGGCCTATCGCTCCACCGCCTGGGCGCACCGCAACGCCGGCGACCGGCCGGTGCGAACCGTGCAGCACCACCATGCGCACGTCGCAGCGGTGATGGCCGAGCACGGCCTCGACGGAGCACAGCAGATTCTCGGCTTCGCCTTCGATGGAACGGGATACGGGCCCGACGGTGCGATCTGGGGCGGTGAGGTCCTGCTCGCGGACTACAAGGGCTATCAGCGACGGGCGCAGTTGAAGTATGTGCCGCTTGCGGGCGGCGATGTCAGCGTGCTGCGGCCGTACCGGATGGCGCTGTCGCATCTGTGGGCCGCCGGCCTGCGCTGGGAGGAGGACCTTCCGCCGGTCACGGCATGCCCGACAGACGAACGGCGGGTGCTGTCGCAGCAGCTGGCCAGCGGAGTGGGCTGCCTGCCGACATCGAGCATGGGCAGGCTCTTCGACGCGGTGTCGGCCTTGATCGGTGTCCGGCAGGTGGTCGCGTACGAAGCTCAGGCGGCGATCGAACTCGAGGGGCTGTCGCGCGACGCCGATTCCGGCACCGGGCGGTACGCCTTCGGCGTCGATGCCTACGCCCCGCCGACCGTCATTGACCCGGCGCCCGTGCTCGCCGCGATCATCCGCGACGTGCGCGACGACGTCCCGGCCGGCGTGATCGGCGCACGATTCCACCGCGCCGTCGCCGACCTGATCGTCGATCTCGCCACCGCGGAAGATCCGGTCCCTCGGACCGTGGCGCTGTCCGGTGGCGTGTTCCAGAATGCGATGCTGCTGCGGCTCGCGCGAAGCGGGCTTGCGGCCAAGGGCTTTGAGGTGATCACACATCAGCAAGTCCCACCGAACGATGGCGGCATCGCGCTGGGGCAGCTGCTGGTCGGGAATGCGGGGTGATCTGATGACCGCACCATCTCGGCAAGGCCTTCCGACCGGTCATGCGCTGTTTGCCCGCTACGCGTTTCCGCCCAACGAGCTCGGGTACTGCGGACCCGCCGACGCCGACGTGCTGCTGCGCCGCGACAACGCAGGCGAGGTCGCCGCGCACGCAAAGGAGTTCGACGGCGCATGGCCGTATTTGCGGGCGATCGCGGAGGCCGCGGACATCGACGACGCTCTGGACAGCGACGTGGTCGGAAGCTACTGGGTCGGAGGGCCGCTGCTGAACCGCGTCGAGCCAGGTCCGCTGCTGGACCGGCTGCGCAGCGCATTTGCGGGTCAGGTGACCGGACTGCTGGCCAACCTCGACCACCCAACCGGCGTGCTGGCCCATCACAGCTTCCACGTGTTCGTGGTCTACCCATGGGTGCGGTTTCTCGACCGCGATCCCGCAACAGCGCTGCAGGTACTGCAGGACTGCCGGATACGTTGGGGCACAGTCGCCGCCGTCGAGGAGGAGCACGTGATGATGTTGTCGCGTCCGCTGACACTCCTGGCCGGCTCGCTCGGCCTGGGCGAACCCACGACCGAGCGGGTGCGGTGGAGCAAGGACGGCGAATCGCTTATCACCGCGCCGGCGCCCGGCGACACCGTGTCCGCACATTGGGACTGGATCTGCTCCACCCTCACCGAAGCCGAGGCCGACGCGCTGGCCGATGCCACGGGCACCACCCTGGACCTTGTGAACTCTGCCCGCGAAAGGGGGCGGCACCAATGACCGCAATCGCACAACCGGGTGAGTCCTTCGTCGACTCGGAGCTGTCCGCCGATCTGGCCGCCGCGGCTCTGGATCTCGCCCGCCGATTCCACGACGGCGCCACGCTGTGGGTGATCTCGCCCCAATGGGAACCGCACGCACACCACGTCGCCGTCGAGTTCGTCCACCCCGTGATCGTGGGCAAGCGGGCACTGCCGTCGGTTGCGCTCGTCGAACCGGATCCGGTGGCGCAGGCACGCGTGGCCAGCCAGCCCGGCGATCTGCTCCTGGCCGTGGCGGCGGCCGACGAGCCCGCCGTGGTCGACGCGATGAGACGAGCACCGGCGTGGGGCGCATTGACGCTGTGGATCGGCTCCGGGCCGCGACCTCCTGCGGGCGCGGCCAACCACATCCTGTGGGTCGACTCGGAGGACCCGATGGTCCCTGCCACCGGACGATTCGTGCTGATGTACCACCTGCTTTGGGAGCTCACGCACGTCTGTTTCGAGCACCCGGGGCTACTGAAACCCCGCGAGGACGAATGCACCGAAGACGTCTGCGTGACGTGTAGTGACGAGGGACGCCTCGGCGAGGTTGTGCTCGCGCCCGCGGACGCGACCGGACAAGCACTGGTCCGCACCGCGAAAGGTGAGGAATGGGTCGACGTGACACTGCTCGGCGACGTCGGGCCCACAGACCTCGTCCTGGTACACGCGGGTGCAGCCATCACGCAATTGGAGGTCAGCCCATGACCACGCACGAATCCGATGCCACCAGCTTCCTGTATCCATTCATCGATTCCGAGGAGACCGACGCCAAGAGCCTCCTGGACGACCTCGCCTCCTCGGCGCGCGGCAAGGCCGCGGAAAGCGCCCGCCTGCAACGTGAGTCGCTGGACGAGTACGCCGAGGGGTTGACCGCCGCGGGAATCGGCATGTCCGAGCGGTTCCTTCGCGGCGGCCGGCTTTACACGCTCGGCAACGGCGGCAGTTCCACCGACGCTGCGACGCTGGCATCGCTGTTCAGCCGCCCCGCACTGGGCCGACCCGTCGCGGCGTGGTCGCTGGCCGCCGACAACGCCGTGGTGACCGCGCTCGGCAACGACGTCGGGTTCGACCTGATCTTCAAGCGCCAGATCATCGCCCACGCCCGCGAGCGCGATGTCGCCATCGCCTTGTCGACGTCCGGCAACTCCGAGGACCTCACGACGGCGATCACCGAGGCAAAACAGCGGGGCCTGTTGACCATTGGCTTCTCCGGACACGACGGCGGCCGGATGGCCGCGGCCGAGGATCTGGACTTCTGCTTCACGGTGCACAGCCAGAGCATCCACCGCATCCAGGAAAGCCACGCCATGCTCGGCTACCGGCTGTGGTCGGTGACGCAGGACCAGATGGCACGTCGACTCCACAGGGCGGAGCAATCATGAGCACCACCCGCGCCACCAGTGCCGCCGACCGCGAAGACCGTGTGCTGGAACGCATCGACAAGTTCCGGCAGCGGCGCCCGCGCCTGCTCGACGATGTGGTGACGCTGGCCCACGGCGCCGGCGGAAAGTCTTCGGCGGCACTCGTCGACGCGGTGTTCCTCGAGGCCTTCCGCAACCCCGAACTCGAGCAGCTCGGTGACGCCGCGGCGCTGCGCACGCCGTCGGGCGAGCGGCTGGCGTTCTCCACCGACTCGTATGTGGTTCAGCCGCTGAGGTTCCCAGGCGGCTCCATCGGCGCCGTCGCGGTGCATGGCACTGTCAATGATCTCGCGGTGTCCGGTGCGCGCCCGCAATGGCTCTCGGCGGCCTTCGTCATCGAGGAGGGCTTCCCCATCGCCGAACTGCGCGAAATCGTCGCCGACATGACCGAAGCCGCGGCCCGGGCAGGCGTGCAGATCGTCACCGGCGACACCAAGGTCGTCGGCAAGGGCGCCGCCGACGGCATCTACATCTCGACGGCTGGCGTCGGCGTGATCCCCGAAGGAAGGCGGCTGTCGCGCGATCTCGTGCAACCGGGCGACAAGGTGCTGCTGTCGGGCACCATCGGTGAGCACGGAATGGCCGTCATGCTTGCTCGCGGCGATCTGGCCATCGACGCCGACATCGCCTCGGACACAGCGCCAGTCAATGAACTGGTGGAGGCGCTGTTGGCGGCCGCCCCGTCGACGCGCTGGATGCGGGACGCGACCCGCGGCGGCGTCGGAACGGTGTGCAATGAACTGGTCAAGAACTCCCCGTTCGCGGTGATCCTCGACGAGGACAAGCTGCCCGTTGAGCCGCAGGTGCTTGGCGCCTGCGACATGCTCGGCATCGATCCACTCTACGTCGCCAATGAGGGCAAGTTCGTCGCGATCGTCGCGGCCGACGAGGCCGACGAAGCCGTTGCCGCGATGCAGTGTCACCCGCTAGGCGCACGCGCGGCGGTCGTCGGCGAGATCGCACCGGAGCCGCCCGGCATCGTCGCGCTGCGAACTTCGTTCGGCGGCAGCCGAATCGTCGACATGCTGGTCGGCGACCCGCTTCCGCGAATCTGTTGATCGAGAGGAGAACGACGATGTGTCTGGGTATCCCCGGCCAGGTGGTCGACATCGTCGACGCCGAACAGCATCTGGCCAAGGTTGACGTCAACGGCGTGCGCAGGAACATCAGCGTGCGGCTGCTGGCCGATGACAATCTGCAGGTCGGCGACTGGGTGCTGGTGCACGTCGGTTTCGGGATGGCCAAGATCGACGAACACGAGGCCAAACTGACGCTGGACCAGGTGCAGAAGATGGGCGCCGACTACGTCAACGAAATCGAAGCGTTCAATTCGTCCGAAATCGCCTGAGGCGAAAGAAGGTTGCAAGCATGAAGTTCGTCGACGAATTCCGGGATCCGGCGGCGGCTCGCGCCCTCGTCAAATCAATCACCGAGCTCGCGACAGGCGGCGAGTTCAAATTCATGGAAGTGTGCGGCGGTCACACGCATACCATCTACCGCCACGGCATCGAGCACCTACTGCCTGAAGAGGTCGAGCTAGTGCACGGGCCGGGCTGTCCGGTGTGCGTGATCCCGATGGGTCGTGTCGACGACGCGATGTGGCTGGCCGAGCAGCCCGGCGTCATCTTCACGACATTCGGCGACATGATGAGGGTGCCCGGGTCCAAGGGCAACCTCATCGAGGCCAAGGCCCGCGGCGCCGACGTGCGATTCGTCTACTCCCCGCTGGACGCGCTCAAGGTGGCGCTTGACAATCCCGACCGCACCGTTGTGTTTTTCGCCGTCGGCTTCGAAACCACCGCTCCGTCCACTGCGGTGACGTTGGTGCGGGCGCGAGCTCTTGGCGTCAAGAACTTCAGCGTCTTCTGCAATCACGTCACGATCGTTCCGCCGATCAAGGCCATTCTCGAATCGCCCGATCTGCGGCTGTCGGGTTTCCTCGGCCCCGGTCACGTGTCCACCGTGGTGGGGTTGCGGCCCTACCGGTTCGTGCCTGAGGCGTACGGAAAGCCAATGGTGGTAGCGGGATTCGAGCCGCTCGACATTCTCGCGTCGGTACACATGCTGTTGCAGCAGATCCGCGACGGGCGTTGTGAGGTCGAGAACCAATACACGCGCGTGGTACGACCCGAGGGGAACACCCAGGCGCTGAAGCTCATGGCGGAGACGTTCGAGCTACGCCCCCATTTCGAGTGGCGGGGACTCGGATTCATCTCGCAGAGCGCCCTGAAGGTGCACACCGACTACGCCGCATACGACGCCGAGCTCAAGTTCGACATGCCAGGAGTACGCGTAGCCGACCCCAAGGCATGCCAGTGCGGTGAGGTTCTCAAGGGCGTCATCAAGCCGTGGGAGTGCAAGGTGTTCGGGACGGCGTGCACACCCGAAACGCCGATCGGGACATGCATGGTCTCCCCTGAGGGCGCCTGCGCGGCGTACTACAACTTCGGCCGGCTTCACAGGGAGACGGCTCAGCTGCTGGGTCAGCGCGCCTAGCCCGCGAGCCGGGTTATCCCGGCTCACCCTTGGGTATCCATCGACGAGCGTCGCCGCGGCCCATTGCGGCGGCCGTGAGGAGCTGTCATGACCACTCCAGGCGAAAATGTGTCTGAAGAACCACAAGAAGAGCGCGGGGCACCGGGATCGCGAGATACCGGATCCGATCTGCCGTCGGCCGGACCGGCAGATCGGCCGTCGGGAACTTACAAGGGCGACGAATCCGTGCCCTCCTACGACGACGGCGGCAAGCCAGACTTTGAAACGGCAACGACCAACGAGCCGCCTCGCGACGTCGAGCCCGCGGTACCGCCCTACGAAGGCCGCAAAGAGACGGCCGACGTGGGCGACGACAGCACCGAGGCGGCCGGCGCCCGGACCGGTGGAGCCACTCGGCCCACCGTCGATCCTGACTACAAGTAGCCGCCGCCAAGTGAGACCGCCGGCGGTGCCACCGCCTCACCGGCACAGCAGCAGCCGGCGTCGCAGACGTCGGAATCCGACAAGGGCGATGACGCGGTAGGGCCCGCCCATACGCCGGGTACGGGGCGCGCCGAGGACAAGCGCTGAATCACCACTGATCGCGAGGGACGTCGAAGTCGGCGCACAGCGCCCGCCACACGTCCCGCGGGTCGACGCCGTCCTCGATGGCTTGCGCGGCGGTGCGGCCCCCGAACCCGGTCAGCACATGGTCGACGAGCAACGACGCGCCTCGCACCGGCCCGAACTGCCCCTCGACGAGCTCCTGGAATTCCGTCAACCGCACCCGACCCAACCTACGCCGACGCGGCCAGCGCTTCCTGGCACACCCGTACCGGATCGGCGACCTCGGCGATGCTGGCACCCGCCCGCCGCGCGGCGTCCCGGTACCGCGCCGACGACAACACTTCGCCTACCGCTGCCGCCAGCGCCGCCCCGGTCAACGGCCTCACAAGCTGCGCACTACCTTGGCGCACAACGCGATTGGCGATCTCCCATTGGTCGCCGCCACCCGGCACCACCACCAGCGGCACCCCGGCCAGCAGCGTTTTGGACACCATGCCGTGGCCGCCGCCACAGATCACCACATCCGCGTGCGACAGCAACTCGTCCTGGCGGCCAAGGCCGACGGTTGCCCACGGCGGCACCGCCAGGTCGGGTCCTTCCAGCCGCGACACCACCACGCGGGATCCGTCGGGCAGAACATCACCCGGCGTCAACACCTCTAACGCCAACTCGGCCATCCCGCGGGTGCCCGTCATCGCCGTCGACGGCGCCACCACCACGACGGGACCGGAGCCCGCGGGGATCTCCAGCACCGACGATGTCGGTTCGAAGTGCAGAGGGCCTACCACAGCGGCTTCGGACGGCCAGTCCGGTCGCGGCACCTCCAGCGCAGGCAGCGTGGCGATCAGGCGTCGCAAGGGCCCGGGATCGACTGCGGCCAAGCCGATCTCGACGCGCACCGTCGACCGCTGGCGCAGCCCCTCCCGCCACGACCGTGCGGTCAGCGCGCGCATCACCGCGTCACGAAGACGACCACGCACGCCAACGCCTGGCGCCAGCCCGCTGCCGAGCGGTGGCAAGCCTTTCGACGGCCGGTACAGCGGATGCGGGTTCAGCTCGATCCACGGCACACCCATCAGCTCGGCCGCCAGCCCGCCGCATGCGGTGATCACATCGGAGACCACCAGATCCGGCGCCAGATCGCGCAGCCGTGGCACGTTCAGCACCGCCATCCGCGCCGCCCGCCGGTGAATCTTCGCCCCGGCGTCGGTGTCGTCGTCCAGCTCCGTCGGATCCAGCCCGTCCAGCTCCACCGCGTCGACGCCTGCGCTGCGGGCGGTGTCCAGCCATTCCGCGCCCGTCAGCAGTGTCGGAGCGTGTCCGGCACCCAGAAACCGGAGGCACAGCGCGATGGCCGGAAACGCGTGCCCGGGATCGGGCCCGGCAACCACGGCGACGCGCACCGGCCTACCCTGCCACAGCGTGCGGCCACTACGCTGGCAGCCATGACCGAGACGACATCGGCACTGGACATCGGGGCCAACGCCCGCACGGTGGAGACCTTCCTCTACGCCCTGCAGGACGAGGACTTCGACACCGCGGAGTCAACCTTGGCCGACAACATCGAATGGCAGAACGTGGGCTACCCCACCATTCGTGGTCGGGACCGCATCATGAAGCTGTTTCGGCGCGGGGAGGGCCGATTCGGCGTCGAGGTGAAGTTTCACCGGATCGCCGCGGAGGGCAATGCGGTGCTGACCGAACGCACCGACGCGTTGATCTTCGGTCCGCTGCGAATTCAGTTCTGGGTGTGTGGGGTGTTCGAGGTACACGGCGGCCGCATCACGCTGTGGCGCGATTATTTCGACACATACGACGTCATCAAGGGGACACTGCGCGGCCTGGCCGCGATGTTGATCCCGTCGCTGCGGCAGTCCTTCTAGGCCCGCCGTCCTGAGCCGCTAGGGCACGAACCTACTCGTGCCATGCCGCACTCCGGACATGTCGAGCGCACCGCCCGACACCGCCACCACCCGCTTCGCCACCTCAGCGTCGTCATATGCGGTCACCAGCACCAGTGAGCCGTCCTCGGTGATCGAACCGCCGCCAAGGCGGCTTCTCGCATCTGGATCAGCCGCCAGGGCATCGTGAAAGCGTTGCACATCGACACCCGGAACCTCGGCGATGAAGCTGTCCGCTGACGGCGCATCGTCGGACAGATAGGTGAAGGTCAACACGGACTCTTGGCCGAACTGTCTGGCAACCAGTTCGGCGATGCGACTCAGCTCACCCTCGTCGACGCAGGCGAGATGAAACTGACGGGAAGACTCAAATGTCAACTGCTGCAAATTTTCTGACCAGAAAACGCCATGCACTAGATCGGAGCCGACCGGCAAAGCAGCATTGGCCCGGATGGTCTCGTCGACATGGGATGCGAACGGGTCCAATCGGTCTTGCAGCCGGGGATCGGCGGGATCGGCGATCGTCTCAGTGCTATTCGTCGCGAACATCTCCGCTTGTGGCGTGAGGGGGTTGCCCGGTGCGCAATCGTCGACGCTGGCGCCCCCCTGCGTTGCCGGAGCCGCAGCGCCGATCCCGACGAGCAAAAACGCGATCACCGTTGCGGCGCGACGTTTCATGGTGCACATCTATTCCTCGTGGTCATAAGACGCGTGATGAATTGGTCAGCGACCTCGTTAACCCTCAACGAGGATTGCTAGCATCGAGTTCAGATGAGCAACGACACGGCACGGATCCGCCCGAACTTCTGGGAGTACATCGGGGTCACGATTCGCAATCCGGTTTCATCGGTTCTCGCGTACAGCTCGTTCAGCACGGTGACCGAGGGCGCGAGGTCGCGGGCAATCGCGACCTGAGACATGTCAGCCAGCACTGCGGTGCCTTCGGGCAGCTTGTTCGTCACCGTGACCGGGATGCCGAATAGCCGGTAGGTGGCGTCCTTCGTCAGGTCGGATTCGAGAACATACTTCTTGCTGCCGCTGGCCTGTTTGACCTTCCGCAGAGTGATGAAGTCGGCGCCGTTGATGAACCACTGGTTCGGGTTGACTTCGGCGGCCACGGCGAGGCCGATTGCGTCGAGCAGGCCGTCTGGGTCTGACGGGACCCACGCACCTGGCTGAACATCGTCCTGGTTGATGATGCCGGTGATGCTGTTGGAGGTGCCGAGCCCTGTCAGCAGAGCGGTGTCCAGAGCGTCGGAAACGCCCTTGATGGCGGGCTTTTAGCACCGCATCAATGCCGATAACCGACTGGCGCACAAGTTCATTGGTGAACCGGATAATAGTCTTGATGGACTTGCGTTCGGTCGGCAGAAGCACCACTTCGTCGAAGTCGACATCGGCAGTGTCTGGAATATCGCCACCCTCACCCACAAACGTGGGAGTGGAGCCGCTGACCAACTTCGGGATACGCAGCACGCCGGACGTATCGAAGATACGGGGCCGCTGGAGAGAACCACAGAGGCGACCTCGAGAGGCTGCATAAGGAGGCTTGATACTTGGTCGGCGAGAAGTTCAGGGTTCGCCGCAGTTGTTTCGGTCATGAATGTCCTGTCTATGCAAGGGGATTAGGTCAACCCGTGCCGCCAGGACAGGAATGGGGCCGCCCACCAGGAGCGACCCCTTCACTATACCCCCTTGGGGTACTCCGGTGAGATTGACGCTACGACCCCCGACTCATACTCCGCCATGGACTCCGCCATGGCGGTTGCGCCCTCGTCCGCCAGCCTTGTGCTGACCTCGGTTGAAACGACCATCGAGTACGCCTGGGCGAGCTGAAGCAATTTTAGGTCACTGGCCGTTCGCGCTTGGTCTCGTATTGCTTTGAGTAGTTCTTCGGCGGCTTGGTCGGCTAGCTCTTTGAGGTCACCCATGATCCCTCCTATCGGGCTCGTTGGCGCAGAAGTGCGGCAAGGTCAACGCTACTCGCGGCCGGAGGTGAGGCTCCCTGCCCGATTTCACCGGTCGGCCGGCGGGACGCGAGGTGTGGCTTGCGGGCCAGTAGGTCGTCGACGGCGGCGGCTAGGGCGTCGGGGTCGTCGAGGTGGGATTCGTCGAAGGGCATATCGCCGGGATCGGCTAGCTTGCCGGTGGCGCGGACCAGTTCCATATGCAGTCGTTGGGCTAGCCGCTTGAGGATCGACTTCCGACAATTTGTTGGTTATAGTGGATATGATTTCGGCATGAGACAACCCGTGCCTGCGTTGGAGATGTCGGCAGGACAACGTGAGGTGCTCGAGTCGTTCGCGCGGTCGCAGTCGGGTCGCATCGGGAGGTGGTGCGGGCCAAGGCGCTGCTGATGGCGGCTGACGGTGTGGCCAACACTGCGATCGCGCGGTCGTTGTCAGTGTCTCCAGCGTCGGTGAAGAGTGGCGTGCCAGGTTCGCCGAGGAGGGTCTGGCGAAGTTTGGTCAGGTTCGCAACGGTCGTGGCCGCAAACCGTCGATCCCGCATTCCAAGATCGACGAGATCATCGATCTGATACAGAACTACCGTCCGAAGGGTGAAACCCATTGGAGCTGCCGAACGATGGCTGCTGCGGCCGGGGTGTCGAAGTCAACGGTGCAGCTGGTGTGGACGCGCGGGGGCTCAAACCGCATCGGGTCAGACGTTCAAGCTGTCCAACGACCCTCGTTTTGAGGAGACACTGTCGATTTTGTCGGGCTGTACATCAACCCGCCCGAAAGGCCATCGCGTTATGCGCGGACGACAAGTCCTCGGTGCAGGCATAGGATCGCACGCAGGCGTCGCTGCCGATGGTCAAGGGGCGAGGCGAGACGATGAGCCACGACTACAAGCGGCATGGCATCACCACCCTGTTCGCCGCACTGGACGTGTTGACCGGCACGGTCATCGGGCAATGCATGCCTCGCCACCGGCATCAGGAGTGGTTGAAGTTCCTCAAGACCATCGACCGCGAGGTGCCCAACGACCTGGCGATCCACCTGATCCTGGACAACTACGCCACCCACAAACACCAAGACGTCGGCAAGTGGCTGGACAATCATCCTCGGTTCCACCTGCATTTCACCCCGACATCCTCATCCTGGTTGAACCTGGTGGAACGCTGGTTCCGCGAGCTGACCGACAAAGCATTGCGCCGCGGCGTATTTCATTCCGTTCCCGACCTGATCGCCTCCATCCAGGAATACCTCGACTCACACAACGACGACCCACGACCTTACGTGTGGACAGCGACCGCAGATTCCATCCTCGCCAAGGTCACCCGCGGACGCATCGCCCTCGAAAAAGTCAGCTAAATCCAGGACACACCACTAGAACGTTGAGAGTTGTCTTGAGTTTCAGGCTGCGCTCGGTAGAAGTGCGGGCGTGGTCGATGGTTCCGTTGATGTGAATGTCTATGGTGTGCAAGGCCTTTCGTAGCGGTGGCGGGGCCGGCGGCTGGTCGGCGGCGAGTAAAGGGCGTAGGAGCCGGTCGTGCAGTTTGGTGTAGAAGAGCGCAAACCGTAGTCCCTCGCCGGTGAGGCGGTAGCGGTTTCTTCCCGGGACGCGCGTGATCAGCCTGTTGACGCGTAGCCGGGCCAGGTCGTAGCTGGCCTGATTCCTGGTGTAGGTCGCACCGCCGAGCAGCCCGGTCATCAAGGCGCGCAGGCTCTTGTTGGTGATGCCGGTGACGGCGAGCACGCTGGTGCATAAGGCGCCGGCCAGGGCCTGGACCCGAGGGTCGCCGAACCGTAAGGCCGGGGCCCTCCTGCCATCCTCGGTGAGGGTGGGCCGCGCGATCCGCTCAAAGGCTGGACTCGCAAGGACACAGCCCTGACCGACACGTTCAGTATCGAGCAGGGTGGTGTTGATCGCACGAGCGCGGGCCTGCAGCTCATCGAGATGGCACAGCCGGCGCCGACACCCGACATCGTCGGGGTCATTGATGACGGTTTCGATGCGCAGCGCCCGCCCGTCCTTCAAGTACTGCTTGATGCGCGAGTGGCGGTAGAAGGCGTTGACGTTGACCTCGGTGCCATAGGTGACGATGCTTGGTCTTGAACTGCCCACCGGCCTTGGCGCCCCGCCGTTGGCCGCGTTTGAAGATCAGCTCGATCACCTCCGGGCGGCCGATGTCGAGGTTATCGGCCACCAGGGCCTCGAAGAACGAACGGGCCCGACGGGGTGCGTCGAACACCAGGGTGCGTGAGGTCTCCACCTGGCGCATCGACAGCTCCCACCAGTAGCCGGCAGCGCGGTCGTGCTCGGTCAGCGGCAGCGGCAGGATTGACCACCAGCGTTCGGCGAACACCTGGATCGCGCGCGGGCCGAGCCGGTCGCAGATCGTCTGCAGCGCGGCCGGATCGGTGCAGGTGGCGAACCCGTTGGACAGCTCGGTGAACCCGATCCCGACTTTGGTCGCCTGCCGCTTGGCCCACTCATGCCCGTTGAGCCAAACCTTCATCGGATACGGAAAGTAGGCGCAGACCTTGACGAACGCCGGCCCGAAATCGTCGTCCCAAACGTAGAAGTAATAGCAGGTAACCCGCCGCTGAGACACCGCGTAGGAAAACCACACGCCCGAAGTCTGCCCAGTGTGTTTGGTCGCGGTGTAGACCGGCGCGAACTCCTGGGCCACACCAATCGCGGCCACACCAGCCCGACCGGTGGCGGCTTGGCGGGCCAGATACGGCCGCATCACCTCGATCTTGCGGTCGTTCTTGGCGAACCGCACCACCGGGATCTGGTTTGCCTCGGCGAATGACGCCACCGCGCGGCGAAACGCGGTGCCGATCTTCTCCAAGATGGCTGGCGACGGGATCGGATTGCCCAGATGCGCGGTCAAGAAGGACACCACCTGGCCGCCCATCTGCAGATTCGGCACATAACCGTTGAGATAGATCCGATCCAGACACTCGATATCGAGCCCCACATGCCCGTCAAGCACATCATTGATCGTCACTGTCGCAGCCATCTCCACAGCCTGACCGCAACATAACCGCCTGACCAGACCACATCGCTCGGCGGTCAGAGGCGAAGCCTCACTGGTGTCCTGCGCCGGGAATTCGTTGAAGATATGAGGCGAGGCGTTCGAGGATTTCGTCGGCGGTCTTGGTCCAGGTGAAGGGTTTCGGGTTGTCGTTCCAGGCGGCGATCCAGTCGCGAATGTCTTTCTCCAGGGCCTGAATTGAGCGGTGGGCGCCGCGGCGGAGTTTCTTGTCGGTCAGTAGCGCGAACCACCGCTCGACCTGGTTGAGCCAGGAGGTGTAGGTCGGGGTGTGGTGCATGTGGAAGCGCGGATGGGCCGTTGAGCCATGTGGTGATCGCCGGGGTCTTGTGGGTGGCGTAGTTGTCGCAGATCAGGTGCACATCCAACTCGGCGGGGATTTGGGCGTCCAGCTTGGTCAGGAATTTCTTGAATTCGGTGGCGCGATGCCGGCGGTGGATGGATCCGTAGACCTCGCCGGTGGCCACGTCCAGCGCGGCGAACAGGGTGGTGATGCCGTGACGCAGATAGTCATGGCGTGCGCCGTTCGGGCAGCCCGGGCATCATCGGCAGCACCGGCGCGGACCGGTCCAGGGCCTGGATCTGGGATTTTTCATCGACGCAGAGCACCAGCGCCTTTTCCGGCGGGTCCAGATAGAGCCCGACTACATCGCGGACCTTGTCAATGAAGTGCGGGTCGGTGCTGATTTTGAAGGTGTCGACCAGGTGGGGTTTGAGCCCGAACGCCTTCCAGATCCGGCCCACCGTCGATTTCGATAACCCACTCTCGGTGGCCATCGACGCCCGTGACCAATGCGTGGCGTCAGCGGGTTGGCGCTCCAGGGTGGCCACCACAACCTGCTCGACTTGCTCGTCGCCGATCGTGCGTGGAGCGCCCGGGCGCGGTTCGTCGGCCAGTCCATCGAGCCGACTCTCCACGAACCGTTGCCGCCACTTGCACACCGTCTGCGGCCAGACCCCTTCCTCGGCAGCCATTTCCTTGTTGGATTTACCTGCCGCACAACCCAATACGATCCGAGACCGCTGCGCCAGCGCCTGCGACGACTTCGGTCGCCGCGCCCAGCGCTGCAGCGTGTCACGTTCCTCTTCGGTCAATACCACCGCCGTCACCGGCCTGCCCCGTTTCGCCACCCACCAAGCCTACAATTACTCAGCTAATTTATGGCGCAGGACACTAGGTCGTCGGCGCGCTGGGCCCGCTGCCTGTATTTGCCGTTCTCTTGCCGTAGTTCTTCGACGTAGGAGCGAGGGAAGGTCTCGGCCTCGGCTTCCGCTTCGGTCGTCTCCGCTTCCGTCTCTTCCAGATCGTCATTGGTGATTCCTTCCTGGTCGTCCACGGCGTTGCCGACGGTCGTTTCTTCAACTTGCTGTTCTTCCATTGCGTTCTATTCTCCTTGTGAATCCGGTGGATTTGGATACTGCGTGCAAGTACGGGTCGGGGTGCGCACGCGCACCCTTGGTGGTGTTGGAATGGATGGGCCTTCGGCCATACCCGGCCTTCTCGCCACCACCACTGGCAGAGCTGGCAGGGGTCGGCGTCCATGTGCCGTGTCCAGCCTTCAACGAGGGGTTGTCGCTTCATCGCTTCGCCGTAGGCGGTGGCAGCGGATTCGAGGGGCTCAGCGCGCGCCAGGCGCGACACAATCGCCTCGGGTACCTCGGATGCCTCGGCGACGTCGAGGACAGTCCGTGCAGCTTTCAACAGCCTTCCAGCGTCATCTGCGCGGGGCGGCACACCGGTCACGATGGCCGGCTCACCGGTACCCACCATGATGGTTGCGGCGAGCGCCAAGTCGGCGAGGGCGAAGACACGGGAATTGGCTTGTGCGATAGCGGCGGCCATCAACGCAATCGCTTCCTGTGCCGACAAGTCCCCAGCCAAATACCGGCGGTAGACGACCTGGACTTGGGTGTCGCTGCTGTCGGCCAACGCGATGAGTTGGTCTTGATAGGTCATGACGCCAGCCTTGTGATGTCGACGCCGGCGCTGTCCAACGCCTCGGTGCGGCGCGCGGTTCGAATCTCCGCGATTTCATCGTCGGTATAGCCCCACCGCTGCAGAGCGTATGACGCTGGGAGCAGACCGGCCGCGAACAGCTTGGTTACCGCGTCGGCCTCTTGTGCAACCGACCGGGTGGACGCGTCGGACCATTTGACCCGGACGTCCACGTTGAGCGGGTCGACACCATCCCGCACCGCGTCGATAAGGCGCGCTACGTCCTCCCAGCTTCTGCCGAATTGCTGCTGGCGCGCCTCGCTTCTCGCGGTCAGGCTGGCCTCGGCAGCACATAGCGCGTCGGCGCTGGCGGGCTGGTCGGTCATCACGCCGCAGTAGTGCGCGGGAAGCGCCGTGACGGCCATGATTTGACCAAGTAGCACGTTAACGGCGTTCTCGTATCCGGCGAGGTCGGCGGCGTCGAGTTGACCGAACCGGGACTCGTGAGCCTCGGACAGCATCATCCTGTTGCCCTCGGGGAACGGGCTGACGGCCTCTATTTCGCCGGTCTCCTCCGCTGCCTCGTCGAGTATCGGCTTCTCCACCGCTTCGATGCCTATCGCCCAGCGGCGCGGTCTACCAACGTATTCCGACGACACCATCATGTCGGCCAACACCTTGTTGAGCGCATCGCACAATGGTCTGAGGTCTTCAATCTCCGACACGCCTTCATCGAGGATGCGGTCGGAGTTCAACAGTCTGACGACCGGGACGACGCCGAGCGGATTAGCAACAGACTCCACAACGTGAAAGCCGTTGACGGTTGCACCAGTCGAATTGGCCCTGTAGCGGATGATTTCATCCGGCCGATACAAGACGGCCTCGGTGGTCTTGTCGGTCTCCCAGCGCTTCACAGCGGCCGTGATGCGGCGGGTGCCGGGGTCACGAACACAAGCCATCTGCTTCGCGGATTCTACGGTAACAAGAGGCTGGCCGAACCGGTCGGCCCACACAATGACGTAGCTCGAGCCGAGCAACAGCGCCTCACGATGCGCTGTCGCCGATTCCTGGTCCATGTCGTTGCGCAGCCAGTCGCGCCAGACGTCGACTCCGGTAAACCCGGTGACCCGCAAGCGTTCGATCAGCGACGTGACCGCCAAGCGCGGGAGGTTGGATGCCATGCGGCCGAACCGGTCGCCGAGCGCGGTCTTCACCTCCGGTGAGAGGAACGCCAATGGCTGAGTTCCGGTGTAATAACGTTCAAGCTCAGCGTGTTTCGCAGCGGGCTCGTCGAGCTTCTGGAGCAGGGTTTGCAGTAGGTCAGTCATTTGAATGAGTACGCTCTCTTTCGTTTCGTGTGAGTTGCGCGCCAGGTGGCGCGACTATGAGCCATGACCAAGCACGCGGCGAGGTCGATTTTCGGGCGGACCGTGCGCGGGATGCCTTCGCAAGTCGGATGCCTCGGGCGTCCTCGACAATCACCGCGGCCGCGACGTGTTCGGCGAGCTGCCCGTCACCGGAATGTGTCAGGCGGCCGTTTACAGCCGCGCTGTAGAGGTCACCTGTCGCAGCGGTCAACCGGGAAGGTGAGTGTGGGAATTCGATCACGGGCAGCTTCTCGGCCTCGAGTGCTTGTAAGGTGCGAGTCCATCGGTACGGGTCGGCTGCTATCTCGAGCACTCGCCATCGGCGACATGCATCGCGTATCTCTTGCTCAACCTCCGCGACGGGGACGCGGTAGGAGTCGTCTCCGTTGTTGCGTTGCCACACTCGGATGGTGTCGAAATGCGGTTCGGTCGAGACAGTCCCGGCGAGCAGTACTGTGGTGTCGTCGCTGAAGCTGCCGTGCAGGGCGACGATGACCTCGGCCCCGTCCGCAATACCTACACCTGTGCTGAGGCCGTCCCACACACCTTGCGGAAGGAATGCGCCGTCTGTGTCCGTGGCGAATTGGCACAACCGTGCCCGCCGAAACGTCGCCTCCCGCGTCTTCGGCGGCAATAGCGCGTGCATGGCGTCTCGGTGCAAAAAGTCATCCAACGCCGGGTTGGCCAACTCCCAACAGTGTTGGCAGTCCACCGGGTGGTCTTCAAACCCAGCAGCGGAGAACTCGCGCCACACAAGCGACCTGTCGTCGGGATGTTCGGCCGCATGGTTGCGGAGGTCCGCCAACACCTGGTTGTTCGGGTCCGGACCCGGAGTACCAATCGCAATCAACGTCGACTGCTCCCGCTTACCCTGCGCCAGCGTCAACACCTCGTAAGAGTCGCGGGATGCCACGCCGGCCTCATCCAAGATGGCAAGCGAATAGTCAGGGCCCTCAAGGCGTTTCGGCTCAGCAGGCAAGCAGTGAAACTGCGCATCCCGAACCGGGATGTGTAGCCGCTCTTTGAAGACCTGACACCGAGACGACAGTTCTTCGTCCAACTCGACCATGCGGCGGGCGATGTTGAACACGATTCCCGCCTGCCGCTCATCGACCGCGACGACGCAGACGACGGCCCCCTCGCCGCCGAGAAACAGCCGGTACAGGCCGTAGGCGGCAACCAATGTGCTCTTGCCTTGGCCGCGAGGCATCATCCACCTCGGCTGCGGGTCCGCATCCTCCACAGAGCCCACCAAGTCCCGCTGCCAACTTCTCAACCGCAGCGGCGAGAGCGCACCCTGGCCTTTCGGTACGCGAATGAACTTCTCGCAAAACGACTGGAACCGAAGCGATCCCGTGGACCGCGGGCGAAACGGCAAAACGCTGGGATCAACAGCAGCCTTGGGGCCAGCCTTCATGGCATGCTCCAAGCATGGCCTTCAAAGTTACATACACGAACGGTCCGACCACCGAGCACGGCGACCAGGATGCCTACGATTTTCTGGACCGTGGCATCCTCAAAATCACAGAGTCGACCGGCAAGACGTCCTACTACGTCATGGATTTCTGGAACTCGCTTATTGCAGACCCAGGCCACGAACCCGGCGTTCCGCCGAACCCGGTCGTTCCGCCGAACCCGGTTCATTGACACCCGGCCCCCTCGGTGTATAACGCGGACTGCGCCTTGCCCTCCGGGTCCGGGGGCCGAGCCGCTAACCGCCATCCCCCACCCGCCCAACAGGGTCACGGCTCGTTCTGACGAAGTGCAGCCTCCGCCGCCAATACGGCGTAGCGTGCTGCGCTGCAGCACCACCGATTTCCAGATTCCTGCAGCCGTACCGTTCCCAGACGACGTCATCGTCCTTGCCCGCACGAACTGGAAGGCAGGCTGTTCGCCGCACCCAACAACACCCTAGGGCAACGAACAGACCGTGTTGAGCGCTGCCAACAGCAATGGAACGCGTTGGCGGGCAAGGTATGTCGACGAGCGTGGCACGGAACATGCGAAGGGATTCGCGCGGAAAGCCGACGCGCAGGCGTGGCTGGACAAACAGACCGCAGCTCTCGTGTCGGGTACCCATGTCGCGCCGCGCGACGCAAACGTTACGTTCTCTCAATGGGCCAGGGCGTGGCTGGCCGCGTACGCGGTCAATCGGGCGAGCAGCGTCGAAAGCGCCAGGACGCATATCAGGGTCATCGAGACGACGTTCGGGGATATGGCGCTGGCCGACATCCGGCCGTCGACGGTGAAGACGTGGCTGGCGGCTATTTCGGAGACCTACGCGCCGTCGTATGTCCGCGCGGTCTATGGCCGTCTGTCGCAAATTCTCGGCGACGCTGTGCAACGACGGGCTTTTGCCGCGTAACCCGTGCAGCAGGAAGACGACGCCGAGGGGCCGAGAGGGGCCTCAGATAAGGCTGGCAACCACAGAGCAGGTGTGGGATCTGGTCGACGCAATGCCTGTACACCTACGGCCTGCGTGCTGCTGGGGCTTTCGCAGGGCTGCGGGTCGGTGAGGTGTGTGGACTGCGGATCGCTGACGTCGACTTCGTGCGCGGTGTCGTGTACCCGAAGGTGCAGTTCAAGTCGATGACCGAGACGGCCGCACCACTGAAGACGAAGTACAGCGCCGCGCCGGTGCCGGTGTCGCGGGACTTGACGTTGCTGCTGTCAGCGTCGGTGGCCGAGTACGGCACCGATTTCGTCGTCACCGATGGGTGCGGTGCGCAGGGTAAGAATTGGGATGTCGAAAGCGCCTTCGGCGGTGCCGTGGAGAAGGTGTACGGCCTGCCGGAAGGGCTTCCGGTTCCACGACCTTCGGCACTTTTTCGCGTCGGTGCTCATCGCCGGGGGGTGTGACGTCAAGGCCGTCCAGGCAGCGATGCGGCACGGCGCGGCGAGCATGACGCTCGATGTCTACGCCGGACTGTGGCCGGATGCCGATGACCGGGCTCGGCAGGCGGCGAGCGCCGCGCTGGCGATGCGGCCCGCTGCTGCGGACGGACTGCGGACGACCACGGGTCAGACGGTACGCTGACCAGCATGAACGCGCCCACCAAACCGAGTCTCCTGCAGTACATCGGCTACTGCTACGGCCGTCGGCTGCCCGATTCGATGCGCGACTGGGTTCGCGAGGACCTCACCGGTAAGGGCGCTACGGTCCGGATGATGGTCCGCGTCTTCATTCCCGCGTTCCTGCTGATGATCCCGTTCTGGTTCATTCCGACAACGCTGGACGTGCACCTGTCCATGACGCTGCCGATCCTGATCCCCTTCGTGTTCTTCTCACACGCGCTGAATAAGGTGTGGCGCCGTCACATGCTGCGAAAACACGGGCTCGATGCGGGCCTTGTCGACGCACTCTCGCGCCAGAAAAACGCCCACATCCATGAGGCGTACATCGAGCGCTACGGCCCCCGGTCAGGACCGTCCAGCTCGCACGACATCTAGGCGCCGCGCAGGTGACCCAGTTCGTCGAACGCCTGCGCCCACCCCATCAGGCGATCAGTCGCGTTGGTCAACTCGTCACGGTAGCGCTGCTGCGACATCGGTGAGCTCGACATCGGGCCGGTATTGGCGGCCGACACCAACTGCGCAGCCGCGGTGACCATCTCGTTGTACTGCCGTGCGCCGTGTTCCAACTGCGCGCTGAACGCCTTGATGGTGGGCACCAGGTGCGACCGCGACTGCGGTGCTGAGCTCATCGCCCGCTCCATCGACACCACCTCGTTGGCCGTCGCGGCCATGGTGGCAGCGGTTTGGTTGGCTGCGGCGGTCAGTTCGCGAAGTTCGTCGGCTGGCAGCATCCGCCCGCGCTCCATCACACCCAGCAGCGAGAACAGGCCACGCTCGGAGGCGGCCAGGGCGGCCATCGGTTGTCGCGCGGCCGAACCCCACGGCGGAAGCCGGCGCGCGGCCCGCGAGCGTGGCGCCGGCAGGGGCGATGCCCTCAGCCACCGGTAGCGCAGGAACGACAGTGTCGCCAAAAACGCTGCGCCGGCAGCGATCGGAGCCGGGATGAAAAGTGCCCACACCGGCGTGCTCCACGAAGCCAACACGGCCGTCACCAGCACCCAGAACACGCAGGAGACCGTGAAGAAGAGCCCCAACCGCAGCGCCCAGCGCCGTTTGCGCAGCAACTTGGCGCGCGGATCGGCTGCGGCATAGAGCTTTTCGGCCAGTACGTCGGACCACTCCGCGGCAGTGTCAACGCCGCGCTGCACCAATGACCGCCAAGCTTCTGGTCGACCCGCGCGTGAATTCACTACCATACCTACCAAAGCTATTGAGAAAGAGGCTTTTCCGGAGCCGCTTCCTGGTTGGTGGCCGGAGTTGCCGGAGTGGTGGAGGCTGTCCCACCTGCCGGCAGCTGCTCACCGCGCATCGACGCGCGGATCTGTTCCAGCCGGGAATGTCCTGCCATCTGCACGCTCTGCTGTTGCACCTCGAGCATGCGACCCTGCACCGAGTTCTGCGCGAGCTCGGCCGAACCGATGGCGTTGGCGTAGCGGCGTTCGATCTTGTCGCGGACCTCGTCCAGGCTCGGGGTGTTGCCCGGCGATGCGAGCTCGCTCATCGACCGAAGCGAAGCGCTGACCTGCTCCTGCATCTTGGCCTGCTCGAGTTGGCTGAGCAGCTTGGTGCGCTCGGCGATCTTCTGCTGCAGCATCATCGCGTTCTGCTCGACGGCCTTCTTGGCCTGCCCCGCTGCCTGCAGCGCCTGATCGTGCAGCCCCTTGAGGTCCTCGACGCTCTGCTCGGAGGTCACCAGCTGCGCGGCAAACGCCTCCGCGGCGTTGTTGTACTCGGTGGCCTTCGCAGCGTCGCCGTTGGCGGCCGCCTGATCGGCCAGGGTGAGCGCCTGCCGAACATTGACCTGCAACTTCTCGATGTCGGCGAGCTGGCGGTTGAGCCGCATCTCCAGCTGGCGCTGGTTGCCGATCACCTGGGCGGCCTGTTGCGTCAGCGCCTGATGCTGACGTTGGGCATCCTCGATGGCCTGCTGAATCTGCACCTTCGGATCGGCATACTCGTCGACCTTCGAGCTGAACAGCGCCATGAGGTACTTCCACGCCTTGACGAACGGATTGGCCATGAGTTCATTCCGCCTTCGAGTCTGTGTTCTGCACGTACGGACTTACCGTGCTGCCCAATCTATCGGGTCAGCGGCGATCGCCACACCCAGAACCGACTCAGGCCACCGCCATCGAGACGACCTGAGGGATGACGACCTTGGTGGTGGAATCAATATTGGACGCGCTCGCTCGGGCGAACTCGGCGCCTTCTACAAGGGCCATCTGGTCACCGGCGTCCGAGAGCACTCGCGACAGCGGAACGTCCAGGGCGCCGCAAATCGCGCCGAGAAGTTCGCTCGAGGCCTCCTTGCGGCCCCGTTCCACCTCCGACAGGTAGCCCAGGCTGACCCGGGCCGAGTCGGAGACCTCTCGCAGGGTGCGCCCCTGCTCGGTGCGGGCACGACGCAGCACGTCGCCGATCACCTCGCGCAGCAATGCCGTCATCGTGCTCTCCTTCAACAACTGAGTCGCTGGGTCCTCGTATTAGGGCAACGCTGCGCGCCGCCGGGTTGGTTCCCGGACGGCGCAGATCACTGTTGCTCGACTACCGCCCTTAGCCGCGTGCACCGCCGCGACCCGGATTTCCCATCGTGATCCGGACAGCGCCAGCGCAACGACCTCGCTGTCGAGGGGTCCGGCGAGCCCCATGACTACGGTCTCGACAGGGTGACCGCCATGCGGCTCGGGTCCGGCACCACCCCGGCCAGCGCGATCTCAGTGACCAGCGGGTCGTGCACGCGAGTCCCTGACCGCCGAGACGACGTAATCCACGCCGGTCAGGACGGTGAGCACGACGGCCGCCCACATGACGACCCACGCACCGGACAACCAGGCACCCGACAGCGGCAGCACGAACAAGCCGATCGCGACGGCCTGAACCAGAGTCTTCAGCTTGCCGCCGCGGCTGGCCGGGATGACACCACGGCGCAGCACCGCTAACCGCAATACCGTGATGACGATCTCGCGGACCATGATCACCGCCGTCACCCACCACGGCAGGTCATCCAGTAACGACAACCCGATCAGCGCCGCGCCGATGAGGGCCTTGTCCGCGATCGGGTCGGCCAGTGTGCCGAATTCGGTGACCATGCCATAACTGCGCGCCAGCGCACCGTCAAACCGGTCGGTGATCACCGCGACCGCGAATACCACGAATGCCGCTATCCGCCAAAAGGTTTCATGACCGTCGCCGACGAAGAGTGCGACGAGAAACACCGGGACCAACACGATCCGCACGCCGGTGAGCACGTTGGCGATGTTCGCCACGCGGGCGCGCGGAACCACCGGATCGGTATGAGGTTGGCCCGACACCGCAACAGAATATAGGTTGCCCAACCGATACCCTCGCAGCTGTGAGCGCAGACCCCGTTGGCCTAGTCATCCGGCGCGCCCGAACGTCTGATGTTCCGGCGATCAAGGCGCTCGTAGATGTCTACTCCGGCAGGATCTTGCTGGAAAAGAACCTGGTGACGCTCTACGAGGCGGTGCAGGAGTTCTGGATCGCCGAACTGGACGGCGACCTCATCGGTTGTGGCGCCCTGCACGTGTTGTGGTCGGACCTCGGCGAAGTTCGCACGGTCGCGGTGCACCCGACGGTCAAGGGACGCGGCATCGGACATGCCATCGTCGACCGGTTGCTTGACGTCGCCAGCAACCTGCACCTGGAGCGGATCTTCGTGCTGACTTTCGAAGTCGACTTCTTCAGCCGCCACGGCTTCGAGGAGATCGACGGCACGCCGGTGACCGCCGAGGTCTACGAAGAGATGTGCCGTTCCTACGACACCGGCGTCGCGGAGTTCCTCGACCTCTCCTATGTCAAGCCGAACATCCTCGGCAATACACGGATGCTGTTGACGCTCAAATAGCTTCGGGGTCGTCGAAGTCGGTGTCGGTGCCTCGGATCGACGCCAAAGTGGCCGCCAGATCGTCGGGCTTGACCAGGACCTCGCGCGCCTTGGACCCCTCGCTGGGCCCGACGATGCCGCGGGTTTCCATTAGGTCCATCAACCGGCCGGCCTTGGCGAAGCCCACGCGCAGCTTGCGCTGCAGCATCGACGTCGAGCCGAACTGGCTGGACACCACCAGCTCCACCGCCTGAAGGAGGACGTCCATGTCGTCACCGATGTCCGGGTCGACATCGGTGCGCTCGCTGTTGGTCTTGGCGGCGGTGACACCTTCTGTGTACTCGGGCTCGGCCTGATCCTTGCAGGCGTTGACGACCGCGTGGATCTCGTCGTCGGTGATGTACGCGCCCTGCAGTCGGATCGGCTTGTTGGCTCCCATGGGGATGAACAACCCGTCGCCCATGCCGATCAGTTTCTCGGCGCCCTGCTGGTCCAGGATGACGCGGCTGTCGGTCAGCGATGACGTCGCGAAGGCCAGCCGGGATGGCACGTTTGTCTTGATCAGCCCGGTAACGACGTCGACCGACGGCCGCTGCGTGGCCAGCACCAGATGGATGCCGGCCGCGCGGGCCTTTTGGGTGATCCGAACGACTGCATCCTCGACGTCGCGTGGCGCGGTCATCATCAAGTCAGCGAGCTCGTCGACGATCGCCACCACGTAGGGGTACGGCCGGTACTCACGCTGACTGCCCAGCGGCGTGGTGATTTCGCCGGATCTCACCTTCTTGTTGAAGTCGTCGATGTGGCGGACCCGGGACGCCTGCATGTCCTGATAGCGCTGCTCCATCTCCTCAACCAGCCACGCGAGCGCGGCGGCCGCCTTCTTCGGCTGAGTGACGATCGGCGTGATCAGGTGCGGAATACCTTCATAGGGCGTGAGTTCCACCATCTTCGGGTCGATCAGGATCATCCTGACCTCTTCGGGGGTGGCCCGGGCCAGGAGCGAAATCAGCATCGAGTTGATGAAGCTTGACTTGCCCGAGCCAGTGGAGCCCGCCACCAGTAGGTGCGGCATCTTCGCGAGATTCCACGAGATGTACTCGCCCTCGATGTCCTTGCCCAGCGCGATCACCAGTGGATGGTGGTCGCCGCGGGTGGACGGGTCGGTCAGCACATCGGCCAGCCGCACCATCTCGCGGTCGACGTTGGGCACCTCGATGCCAACGGCGGACTTTCCGGGAATCGGCGCGAGCATCCGCACGCTCTCGGTGGCCACCGCGTACGCGATGTTCTTCTGCAGCTGGGTGATTTTCTCGACCTTCACGCCGGGCCCGAGCTCCACTTCGTAGCGGGTGACGGTCGGTCCGCGGGTGCAACCGGTCACGGCGGCGTCGACCTTGAACTGCTGCAGCACCTCGGTGATCGCCTCGGCCATGCGGTCGTTGCCGGCGCTGCGCCGCTTCGGCGGATCGCCGGCGATCAGCAGGTCCAGCGGCGGCAGCGTGTACGGGCCGTCCACGACCCGGTCCAGTGACAGCGTCTGCTGCTTGGCGGGCTTCTTCTTTCGGGTCCGGGTGGTCGGCTCCGGAACGGTCGGCGCCTCGTCGTCGATCGGATAGTTGTCCATCGGCGTGCCGGTTGGCCACTGCGCCTCGTCGCCATACCCAGCCCGGTCGTCGTAGTAGCCATCCGAGAAGTCCTCGGGTTCCTCGGCGGCGGGATGCTGCTCATAGTCCTCGTCGTAGTACTCGCCGCGGAATGCGCGGGCCGAGAACATCCTCTGTACCGTCGACGGCACCTCGCGGATCGTGGTCCCGGTCACGAGCAGTACGCCGAAGAGCACGCCGATGAACAGCAACGGTGCGGCGATCCACTCCGTCAGCCCGTCCGACAGCGGTCCGCCGATGGCGAAACCGAGGAACCCGGAGGCATGCTGGCGCGCGGTCGGATCCTGCGGCGAACCCGCCCACAGGTGCCACAGCCCCAGAGCGGGCAGCGCGATCATCGCCGCGCCAAGGATCAGCCTGGGCCGGGCTTCGGGGTCGGGCTCGGTGCGCATCAGCACCACGGCGATCGCGGCGAACAAGATCGGCAGCAGCACCACCGCCGCGCCGATCAGGACGCGCAGCAAGGTGTCGATCCACTCGCCGACGGGCCGAGCCGCGTCGAACCAGGAGCTTGCGGCGATCACGACCGCGACGCCGAGGAGAGCCAGCGCGATGCCGTCGCGGCGGTGACCGGGCTCCAGGTCGCGGGCCCTCCCGACCGAGCGCGCCGTGGATCCGGCGCCCTTGGCCAACATCAACCAGCCGGCGCGGACGCCGCGCCCCACGTTCGTGCCCGCGGCCGAGATGCGGGAGGTCTTACGGTGTGCAGCTGGCTTCCGCCGGGGCGCCGACGGCCGCGCGGGACGGGATCCGCCCCGCGAACCGGTCTTTGACCTGCTCGAACGGGCGCCGGATCGGGCGGCGGTCTTACTAGGCATGTAAGCAAGCCTAGTCGCAACCGCCCCATAATCACCATCTGCCACACGGGTCACAGATGGGTATCGAAATTTAGTTAGGTTCGCTGAGTAGGGTGGGCAATTGTCCGACCCCGAATGTCGCCGTCGGCGGCTCCGGTCAGCACTCATCGATGAGGAGTTCATCGCCAATGCCCGTAGTCGTCGTCGCAACCATGACCGCCAAACCCGAGTCCGTGGACACTGTGCGCGATGCATGCAAACAAGCCATCGAGGCAGTGCACCAGGAGCCCGGATGCGAGCTCTACTCGTTGCACGAAGCCGACGGCACGTTCGTGTTCGTCGAGCAATGGGCCGACGCCGACGCACTGAAGGCGCATAGCGCCGCACCCGCTGTCGCGACACTGTTCGGGACGGTCGGCGAGCACCTCGACGGCGCTCCGGACATCAAGATGTTGCAGCCGATCGTCGCGGGCGACCCGGCCAAGGGCCAGCTGCGTCCCTGATGAGCGCTTGCGCGAAGAAGCGAGGGCACCGATGAGCGCTTGCGCGAAGAAGCGAGGGCACCGATGAGCGCTTGCGCGAAGAAGCGAGGGCACCGATGAGCGCTTGCGCGAAGAAGCGAGGGCACTGATGGCTGCACTCGCAGGCAAGGTTGCGTTCATCACCGGCGCCGCCCGGGGTCAGGGCCGCGCGGAAGCGGTCCGGTTGGCTTCCGACGGCGCCAGCATCATCGTGGTCGACATCTGTGACCAGATCGCGTCGGTCCCCTACCCGCTGGCGTCCGTGGACGATCTCGCGGCGACTGTCAAACTGGTCGAGGACACCGGCGCGCGAATCGTGGCACAGCAGGCTGATGTTCGCGATAAGGAGTCGCTGAGGACCGCGCTGCAGGCCGGACTCGACGAGTTCGGCCGGCTTGACATCGTCGTCGCAAACGCGGGCATCGCTCCGATGGAGGCGGGTGCCGACGGCTGGCGTGACGTCATCGATGTCAACCTCACCGGCGTGCACCACACGGTCGAGGTGGCCAAGGGAACGATGGTCGAGCAGGGCAACGGCGGATCGATCGTTTTGATCAGCTCGGCCGCCGGCCTGATCGGCATCGGAAGCGACGACGCCGGGTCGATCGGCTACACCGCAGCCAAGCACGGAGTCGTCGGGTTGATGCGGATCTACGCCAACCACCTTGCACCGCATAACATTCGGGTCAACTCGATCCATCCGACCGGTGTGAACACCCCGATGATCAACAACGAGCACACCCGCCAATGGCTGGAGCGGTTCATCGCCGAGTCCAAAACGCCAGTCGATTGGGGCAACGCGATGCCGGTGGATGCCGTCGAGCCGGAGGACATCGCCGCCGCTGTGGCCTGGCTGGTCTCCGACGAGGCCCGCTACATCACCGGCATTACGCTGCCGGTCGACGCGGGGCTCGCAAACAAGCGCTGATGGCGCGCAATCCTGCGGCCCAGACCGCTTCTGGCCCCATGGTTTTGACGGCTGTCGAGCAGTACGAGGATCCCGAACGCCGTCTTGTGCAGGACGACCTTGCATACGCGTTCCTATCGGCCGGATTGCGCGCTCTCGCGGCGGTGACCCGTTGGTCTGCGGTGCGGCAGTTGATGATTGGGGCTACGGAACGATCCGGGCCCGGCATGTGGGCAAACCTGGCCTGCCGCAAGCGATTTATCGACGAGAAGCTCGACGAGTCACTTGCCGATATCGATGCCGTGGTCGTCTTGGGGGCGGGATTGGACACCCGCGCGTATCGCCTGGCGCGTCGAACAGATATGCCGGTGTTCGAGGTCGACTTGCCGGTGAACATCGACCGCAAGACGGCGGTCGTGCGGCGGGTCCTTGGCGGGCCGCCGCCGTCTGTCCGGTTGGTGCCAGTGGATTTCGAGCGTGACGACCTCGCGGCCGAACTGGCCAAGCACGGGTACCGCACCGACTCTCGCACGTTCTTCGTATGGGAGGGTGTGACCCAATACCTGACCGCCGATGCCGTGCACGCCACCTTCGACTACTTGCGGTCCGCGGTGCCGGGCAGCCGGCTCGTGTTCACCTACGTGCAGCGGGATTTTATCGACGGTCAGAACATGTACGGGGCGGCGTCGGCGTACCGAAGGTTTCGAGTAAGGCAGCAGCTCTGGCATTTCGGTCTGCGGCCCGACGAGGTGTCTGCTTTCGTGTCGGAGTACGGCTGGCGGCTTATCGAGCATGCCGGACCCGATTACTTCCTGGAGCACTACATTCGGCCAACCGGCCGCAGCCTCACCGCGTCGCAGCTCGAATGGTCGGCATACGCCGACAAGCAATGAATTCAAACACGCAAGCCCGTGATTCATCGCCGAGACTGTAACCACGCAGGAAAAGCGCGAGTACGGGCCTGCTGGAATTCAGTTTCGGCGCGGCGCCGAATCAGATCTCGATGACCGTCGGCACGATCATCGGCTGGCGGCGATAGGTCTCGCCCACCCACTTGCCGACGACGCGACGCACGCCCTGGGCGATCCGCGTTACCTCGGTAACGTTCTCGGAGGCAAGGTGTTCCAACTCTTCCTCGACCTTGCGCGCCACCGACTCCAGCGCCTTCGGGTCCTCCGAGAATCCTCGCGAGTGCAGATGCGCCGGCCCCGCCGGCCGGCCGGTGCCGCGGTGCACGACGACCGCCACCGCGATGAAACCCGAAGACAGGATGAGCCGTTCGCCCAGTGTGGCGTCGCCGACATCGCCGGTGACCAAGCCGTCGACGAACATCTTGCCGGTCGTCACCGCGCCGGCGATCGAAGCCTTACCCGCAACGAGGTCGACACTGACGCCGTTCTCGGCCAGCACGATCGATTCCGGCGACACACCTGTGCGGGCGGCCAGCGCCCCGTTGGCCCGCAGCATCCTCCAGGTTCCGTGCACCGGCATCACATTGCGTGGGCGCACGGCGTTGTACAGAAAAAGCAACTCGCCAGCATACGCGTGCCCCGAAACATGCACGCGTGCTTGGGCGTTAGTGACTACCCGAGCTCCGATCTTTGCCAGTGAATCGATGACACCGTAGACGGCTTCCTCGTTGCCTGGAATCAGCGACGACGACAGCACGATCAGGTCACCGTCCGACAGCGTGATGCTGCGGTGCTCGCCACGCGACATCCGAGACAACGCCGACATCGGCTCACCCTGAGTTCCCGTGGTGATCAACACAATCCGCTCGGGTGCCATCATCTCGGCGGCGCCGATGTCGATCAGGTCGGATTCGTCGACTCGCAGGTACCCCAGCTCGCGGGCTATCCCCATGTTGCGGACCATCGAGCGACCGACGAACGACACCAGGCGGCCCAGCGACACCGCCGCGTCGATGATCTGCTGCACCCGGTCCACGTTCGACGCGAAGCACGCGACGAGCACCCTGCCCTCGGCGCCGCGGATCAACCTGTGCAGCGTCGGGCCCACTTCGCTTTCCGAGGGGCCCACCCCGGGGATCTCGGAATTCGTTGAGTCGCACAGGAACAGGTCCACTCCGGCGTCGCCGAGGCGTGACAGGCCGGGCAGGTCGGTTGGCCGGCCGTCGAGCGGCAGCTGGTCGAGTTTGATGTCGCCGGTGTGCAGCACGGTACCGGCACCGGTATGCAACGCCACGGCAACGCAGCCTGGAATCGAGTGGTTGACCGCGAAGTACTGGCATTCGAACACACCATGTGTGCTCCGCTGTCCCTCCGCGATCTCGACGAAAACCGGTTTGATCCGGTGCTCACGGCACTTCTCGGCGACCAGCGCCAGCGTGAACTTCGAGCCGACGACAGGGATGTCGGGCCGCAGTTTGAGCAGGAACGGAATTGCGCCGATGTGGTCCTCGTGCGCGTGAGTGAGTACCAGCGCCTCGACGTCGTCGAGGCGGTCCTCGACGTGGCGCAGGTCGGGCAGGATCAGGTCGACGCCCGGTTCGTCGTGACCGGGGAACAGCACACCGCAGTCGATGATCAGCAGTCGGCCGAGATGCTCAAAAACGGTCATGTTGCGGCCGATTTCGCTGATGCCGCCGAGGGCCGTCACCCGCAGGCCACCCGGGGCCAGTGGCCCCGGTGGTTTGAGTTCTGAATTCACTACCGCAGCACCGCGGCGGCCCGCATGTCGGCGGCCAGCGCCTCGATCTGCTCGGGTGTGGCCGGTACCTGCGGCAGCCGAGGATCACCGACCTCGATGCCCTGCAGGCGCAGCCCCTCCTTGGCCAAGGTGACACCGCCGAGCCGCGACTGGGCGCTGCTCAACGGCCCGAGCGTGACGTTGATCTTGCGCGCTGTTGCGATGTCACCAGAAGTGAACGCCGACAACATGTCTCGCAGCTGACCCGCGGCCAGGTGACCCCAGACGCTGACGAAACCGACGGCGCCCATCGCGAGCCAAGGCAGGTTCAGCGCGTCGTCACCGGAGTAGTACGCCAGCCCCGTCTCCGCGATGATCTGCCCGCCGCCGTGCAGATCGGCCTTGGCGTCCTTGATCGCGACAATGTTCGGGTGGTTGGCGAGTGTGCGGACAGTGTCCCACTCGATCGCGATTACAGACCGCGCGGGAATGTCGTAAAGCACCACGGGCACCGGCGTCGCGTCGGCGACCGCGGTGAAGTGTGCCACCAGCCCGGCCTGCGACGGACGTGAGTAGTACGGCGTCACCACCAGCAGTCCGTGCGCACCCTCGGCCGCGCAGGCCTTCGCGAGGTGCACGCTGTGCGCGGTGTCATAGGTGCCCGCCCCGGCGATGATCCGCGCCCGATCGCCCACCGCTTCCAGCACGCTGCGCAACAGTGCGATCTTCTCGTCGTCAGTGGTCGTGGGCGATTCACCGGTGGTGCCCGAGAGCACCAAGCCATCGCAGCCGGCGTCGACGAGATGGGTGGCAAGCCTCGCCGCGGTGTCGGTGTCCAGCGAGCCGTCAGGCTTGAACGGAGTCACCATCGCGGTCAACACGGTGCCCAACCGGGCCGTCACGTCAAATCCGCTGGTGCTCACGGGACCCAAGATTACCCGCTCGACCTCACGCTTCGGTGGACTGGATCTGGCCATCTCCGTCAAGCCTCCGTGGCCAGCGGCGAGGTAGCCACCTCCGTGCCGTCGGCCAGCGTGGTGATGTCGAAATCCGAGAACACCTGCGGGGCGACGTCGATGAGTTGGCGCAGGCACTCGATCGCCAGCCGGCGGATCTCCACGTCGGCGTGTTCGCTTGCCCGCATTGCGATGAAATGCCGCCACGCCCTGTAGTTCCCGGTGACGACGATCCGGGTCTCGGTGGCATTCGGCAGCACCGCGCGGGCCGCCTGCCTGGCCTGCTTGCGGCGCAAGACCGCGTTGGGTTGGTCGGCGAACTTGGCCTCGAGCCTGGCCAGCAGGTCGGTGTACGTCGCGCGGCTGGCGTCGGCGGCGGCCGTGAAGATCTCCAGCAGCTCGGCGTCGTCCTCCATGCCCGGCGGCACCACGACCTGTGAGTCGTGCTCGGGGACATACCGCTGCGACAGCTGTGAATACGAGAAGTGGCGGTGCCGGATCAGCTCGTGGGTGCACGATCGCGAGATGCCCGTGATGTAGAAGGACACCGAAGCGTGCTCGAGGACCGAGAAGTGGCCCACGTCGATGATGTGGCGCAGATACGCGGCATTGGTCGCGGTCCGCGGATTCGGTTTCGACCAGCTCTGATAGCAGGCGCGGCCGGCGAACTCGACGAGTGCGGGTCCGCCGTCGGCGTCGGTGCCCCACGGCACGTCAGGTGGCGCCAAGAACTCGGTCTTGGCGATCAGTTGCACGCGCAGCGGCGCGGTCTCGGCCACGGCTCACCCTAACGTGACGTACTTGCCAAACGTGGTGTTAGCCGACTAATGTGTTAGTGACTAACATTAACGAGGAGCTGCCGTGGACACCGATGTTGTAGTGGTCGGAGCGGGGCCGACCGGTCTGGCACTCGCCTGCGGACTCCGGGCAGCCGGTCTGGCGGTGCGGGTCCTCGACAAGGCACAGGGCCCTGCAGTGACGTCTCGGGCGCTCGGCCTGCAGCCACGGGGTGTGGAGGTTCTGGACCGGCTCGGCGCGCTTGGCGACGTGCCCGATCGCGGTCTACCGGTAAGCAGCGTCACGATCAACGTCGACGGCCGTGAGCTGGCGAGCTTCCCGGTCGGGGAGCCGACGACCCTTGGCGGTCCCCGTGGCCTGCTGATATCGCAGGCCGATATCGAGCTTGCCCTCCGCGACCGGCTGACAGACCTCGGCGGATCCGTTGACTGGGGCAGGCCCGTCACCGGAATTGCCGTCGACGCCGACGGCGTGACGGTGCGACTCGAGGAATCGGAACTCACCGCCGGCTGGGTGGTGGGCGCGGACGGCGCGCACAGTGTGGTGCGCAAGGCGCTCGGCATCGGATTTCCCGGCGTGCCGATCGTCGAGCGGTTCTTGCTCGCCGATGTGCACGCCGATATCGACCGGCCCCGCGAGGGCGCCGTCATGTGGTTGCGCGCCGACACCGTGCTGGCCGCCTTCCCGCTACCCGGAGCCGACCTTTGGCGAGTGATGGCCCCTGCACCGCCGGAGATCGGCGACGATCCGGGGCGGGCGAAGATCGTCGAGTATCTCGGTGCCAGATTGGCCGCCGAGGCGCGCGGGATCATCCGCACCGTGGTGTGGACCTCGTCCTTCGGCATCCAGCGCCGCCTGGCCGAGAGCTACCGTTGCGACCGGATTCTGTTGGCAGGCGACGCCGCGCACATCCACAGCCCGCTGGGCGGGCAGGGCATGAACACCGGTATGGGCGATGCCGAGAACCTGGCCTGGAAGCTGGCGCTCGTCGTTTCAGGAGGGGCAGCTGACAGCCTGCTCGACACCTATGAAACGGAGCGACGGCCGATCGCAGAGGGCGTGCTGGAGACGACGAGCAGCCTCACCGAGGTGGTCGTGGGTCAAGGGAGACTCAAGCGGCTGCTGCGCGACCACGTCGTCGTCCCGTTGATGGACCGCAGGTTTGTGCAGCGCCGGATCACGGAAAGGGCGTCACAACTAAAGGTTTCGTACCGTACCGGCCCCCTTGGGGCGGGGCGACGGCGTTGGCTGCCGGGTATGCAGCCCGGTGACCGAGTTCCAAACCGTCCCTGCATTCGCGTCGATGGAACCGCGGTGCGCCTCTACGACGTGCTCGGTCCGGAGTGGGCGCTGCTCGGACCCGAGCCGCTGGCCGACGCCGCACGAGAACGACTGGGAGCGGTGGTTGCCCTCCACGGTGACGGGGACGCGCTGCTGGTGCGGCCCGACGGGCACCTGGCGTGGCGCGGTGCCGACGCGGCCGGGCTGCAACAATGGCTTGACCATGCACTCGGCACTCGCGCCGGGGCCCTGACCCCGTGACCGACGACGACTGGCGCGCCCGCAAGAAAGCGGCGACGAAGCAGTCGATACAGGAACATGCGTTGCGACTGTTCAACGAGAAAAGTTACGACGCAACAACGGTCGAGGAGATAGCCGCGGCAGCCGGTGTGTCGCACATGACCTTCTTCCGCTACTTCCCGCGCAAGGAGGCCGTCGTCGAGTACGACGAATACGATCCAGTGATCGAGGAGCTGATTGCCGCGCGGCCGCCACACGAGGCGCCGCTGACCGCGCTGCACCACGCGATAACGGCCGGTCTCAAGCAGATCCTGACGACCGATCGTGAGGCTCTGCTGACGCGGACCCGGCTCGTGCTGCGAAACCCGGTACTGCGGTCGCGAAACCTGTTGGCGCAGGACACCACTCGCGACCTGTTCGCCAGGGCATTGGCCCGCCGCGCCGGCCTGGCCGAGCCCGACCTCGCCGCCACGGTGCAAGCCTCCGCGGCCCTCGGCGCGATGGCACCGGCGCTGACGGCATGGGCGGACGGCGAGGAAGAGGACCTCGTCGCGCTCATCGACGACGCCTTCGCGGCGTTGGCGGCCGGCGTGTCACCCTCGCTTGATGGCCGTTCCTAGCTCGCCTACCAGGTCGCCTTCGGTGCCGACGGTGACGTCAGCCAAGCCCAGCCAGGCAGCCATCGTCCGCAGTTCGGCCGCCAGTGCATTGGCAACCCGCGACCGCTGCTGGCCGGCTTCGGTGAAAGCGCCGACCACATGCAGAGCATTGCGTGGTCGTTCGGCTTTCAGGTCGACGCGACCGACCAGCCGACCGTCGAGCAGGAAAGGCCAAACGTAGTAGCCGAATTGGCGTTTCGGCGCGGGCACGTAGATCTCGATGCGGTAATGAAAGTCGAACAGCCGCTGCACCCGCGGCCGGAAGAAGATCAACGGGTCGAACGGACACAGCAGCGCCGTCCCGCGGTCCCGTCGCGGCACGATCTGCCCGGACCGCAGATACGCCGGCGCGGTCCAGCCGTCGACCTCGACGCGCTCCAGCTCCCCGTCGGCGACCAGCTTGGCGATGGCGGGCTTGACCGGCTGGGGCGCCAGCCGGAAATAGTCGCGGATGTCGGCCTCGGTCGCCACGCCCAGCGCGCCGGCTGCCCTCACCGTCAGCTCGCGGACAGCTTCGTCATCGTCGACTTCTCGGGCCACGACGTGCGGCGGCAGCACGTTCTCGGTGAGGTCGTAATGGCGGGCGAAGCCGACGCGGGTCGCCGTCGTCAGCACCCCGGCCGCGAACAGTGCCTCGGTCACCCACTTGGTGTCGCTGCGGTCCCACCACGGGCCCTTCTTACCGCGCTGCTCGGCACCCAGATGCGCTTCGATCTGCCCGGCCGTCGACGGTCCGATCTCGGCCACCGCGGCGACGATGTCGTCGGCCAGCCTCGGGTTCTTCTTGACGATGTGGGTGCCCCACCGCCCGTGCGTGTACTCGCGCATCCGCCAACGCAACAGCGGCCAGTCGTCGACGGCCATCAGCGCGGCCTCGTGCGCCCAGTACTCAACCAAGAGCCGAGGCGAACGGGCCGAGTGGCTCCACGCGGCGCGGTCGAGGACGTCACGATCGTAGGGGCCGAGCCGGCTGAACACCGGCGCATAGTGGGCCCGCACCGCCACCGAGACCGAATCCAGTTGCAGCACTTGGATTCGCGAGATGAGCCGCCGCAGGTGCGCACGGTTGACCGGGCCGCGCGGTTTCGGTTCGGCGAACCCCTGCGCGGCCACGGCGATTCTGCGAGCCTGGGCGGCCGTCAGCGTCGTCACGGCCGAACGTAGCTGAAGAACCGGTAGCGCAAACCGGAGGAGCTGGTGAGCCACTCCCCCTCGGTGCCTATCCAGGATTCATCCAGCACGGGTGCCACCGCATCGCCATCGTCGCGGGGCAGGTCGATCTCGACCTCCGTGACCTCACATCGCGTCGCGATCGGCAGCGCGAGCGCGTAGATCTGCTCGCCGCCGATCACCCAGGTGATGTCGTCGGTCAGTGCGTCTTGGAGTGTGGGAACCACATGTGCGCCGTCGGCCATGTAGTCAGCTTGCCGGGCGAGTACGACATTTTTCCGGCCCGGCAGCGGGCGCACCCTTTCCGGCAGCGATTCCCAGGTCAGCCGGCCCATCACCACGGTGCGGCCCATCGTGAGCTCCTTGAACCGGGCTTGGTCCTCGGGCAGCCGCCATGGGATGTCGCCGCCGCGACCGATGACGCCGGAGGTCGATTGGGCCCAGATCAGCCCGACGGTCGTCATACCGCCACGGGCGCCTTGATCGCCGGGTGCGGGTCGTAGTTGACGATCGCGATGTCTTCGTAGGTGTAGTCGAAGATCGAATCCCGTGGCGCCAGAACAAGTTCCGGATACGGCCGCGGCTCGCGACTCAGCTGCTCGGTTACTTGCTCGACGTGGTTGTCGTAGATGTGGCAGTCGCCGCCCGTCCAAATGAACTCCCCGACGCCGAGCCCGGCCTGCGCGGCCATCATCTGCGTGAGTAGGGCGTAGCTCGCGATGTTGAACGGCACGCCCAGGAACAGGTCGGCGCTGCGCTGGTACAGCTGGCAGCTCAGCAGGCCGTCGGCGACATAGAACTGGAATAACGCATGACAGGGCGGCAACGCCATCTGCGGGATCTCGCCGACGTTCCACGCCGAGACGATGTTGCGCCGCGAGTCCGGGTCTGTCTTGAGCAACTCGAGCGCGGCGGTTATCTGGTCGATGTGCTGGCCCGACGGCGTCGGCCACGACCGCCACTGCACGCCATAGACCGGACCGAGATCGCCTGTGTCCGAGGCCCATTCGTCCCAGATGGTCACACCGCGTTCCTGGAGCCAGCGCACGTTCGAGTCGCCGCGCAGGAACCACAGCAACTCGTAGATCACCGACTTGGTGTGCACCTTCTTGGTGGTGATCAGCGGGAAGCCAGCGGCAAGGTCGTAGCGCATCTGCTGGCCGAACAGGCTGCGGGTTCCGGTGCCGGTGCGGTCCGATTTCGGTGTGCCGCGCTCGAGCACCAGACGCAGGAGGTCTTCGTAGGGTGTGGCGATCGGCACGCCGCTCAGCCTACGGCCAGAGCCGACGAGTAGAACGGAGGCCATGCCGAGTATCTCCGCCACCGTCACGACACCAGACGGCACCTGTCCCGTCACCCTGCACACCCCGAACGGCACCGGGCCGTGGTCGGCCGTTGTCATGTATCCGGATGCCGGCGGCGTACGCGACACCTTCCAGGAGATGGCGGCCCGCCTGGCCGGCTTCGGGCACGCCGTGCTGCTGCCCGACGTGTACTACCGGCACGGCGCCTGGGAGCCGTTTGAGATGGCAACCGTGTTCGGCGACCCGGAACAGCGCCAGCGGCTGATGGGCATGGTCGGCAGCGTGACGCCAGAGATGATCGCCAGCGATGGAGGCGCGTTCTTCGACTTCCTGGCCTCGAGGCCGGAGGTGAAGGGTGATGCGTTCGGTGTCTGCGGCTACTGCATGGGGGGACGGACGTCGGTCATCGTCGCCGGGTTGCAGGCGGACCGGGTTGCCGCAGCCGGGTCGTTCCATGGCGGCGGCCTGGTGACCGACGATCCGAGCAGCCCACACCTGCTGGCCGACCGGATGAAGGCGACGGTTTACGTCGCAGGCGCCGAGAACGACCCGGGCTTCACCACGGACCACGCCGAAACGCTGGAAAAGGCGCTGAGTGCCGCCGGCGTGAAGCACACGGTCGAGTTCTACCCTGCTGCCCACGGATTCGCGGTCCCGGACAACCCGCCGTACGACGAGGAAGCCGCCGAGCGCCACTGGATCGCACTGCAGGAGCTGTTCGAAACCGCGCTGGCCTGACGTCACAGCACCCCGATCTGAGCTGCCCTGAGCCGATACGCGACTATGAACGGATGTCCGACCAGAGAACTGCTGACCAACCTGCCGACGTTGGGTCGAGGATCGATCCGGTACTCGCCCGGAGCTGGCTGCTGGTCAACGGTGCGCAGTACGAACGATTCACGCCCGCGGCCCACTCCCGCGCCGACATCGTCGTCCTCGACATCGAGGACGCGGTCGCCCCGAAGAACAAAGCCGCCGCCCGCAACAACGTGATCAAGTGGCTGGACGCCGGCAACAGCGATTGGGTCCGCGTCAACGGCTTCGGAACGCCCTGGTGGGCCGATGACCTCGAGTTGCTGGCCAACACGACGGTCGGCGGGGTGATGCTGGCGATGGTGGAATCGGTCGACCACGTCACGGAAACCGCCAAGCGCCTGCCCGGGGTGTTGATCGTCGCACTGGTGGAAACGGCCCGCGGCTTGGAGCGCATCACCGAGATCGCCGCGGCGAAGGGCACCTTCAGGCTGGCGTTCGGCATCGGCGACTTCCGCCGTGACACCGGTTTCGGGGATAACCCGACCACACTCGCCTACGCGCGCTCGCGATTCACGATTGCGGCCAAGGCAGCCCACCTGCCGAGCGCGATCGACGGGCCGACCGTCGGCTCCAGCGCTCGGGTGCTCAGTGAGGCGACCGCGGTCTCCGCCGAATTCGGCATGACCGGCAAGATCTGTCTGACACCCGACCAGTGCGCCACCGTGAACGAGGGACTCTCGCCGTCGCTGGACGAGATCAGCTGGGCCAAAGAGTTTTTCGTCGAGTTCGAACGCGACGGCGGCGAGATCCGCAACGGCTCAGACCTGCCGCGCATCGCCCGTGCCAACAAGATCCTCGACCTTGCCCGCGCCTATGGGATCGAGGTGTCCGAGTTCGATGATGTCGACGACCCGGCTCACATACCCGCCCCGTCGGACACCTACCACTACTGATTCTCGGCCGTCGGCTTCTCGGCCGTCGGCCGCCTACCCCGCGAGTGCATGAAGGTCGCGAGGGCCCGGAAGATGCCCCGGGCCGCGTAAACACCCGCAAGGATCGACAACACGATCAGCGCCACAAACATGATCAGCCAGTTCGACCGGCTGTGGCTGACGTTCCACCAGATGATTGTGAAGAGAATCGCGCAGATGAAGACCACGATGTCGCGCCAATTGCCCTGATAAGACGCGGCCAGTTCGCGGATCTGCCGGCTCCTCTCGGTCGCTGCGATCAGGTCGCCGATGCGCTCGTCGATAGTGGCCTTCAGTCGGGCTTTCAGCTCGGGCTGATCGTCCGGAATCCGTTCCAGCAGGTCCATGTCTTTGGCGATCATGGCGCGAACGTCGGGCCCCCTCAAGTTTCCCGCGGCGGCGCCCAGCAGCGCGCCGCCGGCGATTGGCGCTGCGCCCAAGGCCAGTTCGGCTAATCCAGGCATCCGTTTGTCTCCTTCGTCAGTCCATCAGCACCGCGGCGAGCGTGCCGCCGAGCTCGTACGCACGTTCACGGACGTCGGCGTCGATGGCTCCGATGACCTCTAACGCATCGGCGGCTTTGGTCAGCGCAAGCCCCGTGGCGGCCTTGTCAATGGAGGCGACCGCGCCGACCGTGTCGTTGTTGCCGTGCACCCACAGACCGTAAGGGCGACCAGCAACGTGGTCCAGGCTCGGGTAGTAGACGGTGTCGAAGAAGTGCTTGAGCGCCCCGGACATGTAGCCCAGGTTGGCAGTGCTACCGAACAGGTAGCCGTCGGCGTCGAGCATGTCGGGAATGGTCGCCGCCAGGGCTGGTCGGACTTCGACGTCGACGCCTTCGATGTCGGGGTCCTTGGTGCCTTCGAGGACAGCTTCGAGCAGCTCACGAGTGCCCGGCGAGGGCGTGTGGTGGACGACGAGCAGCGTCTTGTTCACTCTGCTCTTCGCGCGAGCGCTCACTGGTGCACCATCCTTGTGTCGGTGATCTTGGATGGGTTGCCGATGCACCCGAGGTGCCGTCGAGTCACCGCCACGAGCGCTTGACGCATCGACGTCCGTGATGAGTTTCGCGGGGCTCGATGGTTACCCGGGGTGTGCCGACCATCGACAGGGCTGAGCGCCGTTGAGCGCCGAACAGTGAGCGATCCGGCAGCCACACCCCGGCACCGGCAATTGGGTGCCTCCCCACTGGGACTAGCAGCGAGGAGGCTGTGATGCAGTATGCCCGACCCAGCTTGGCGACGGAACCGGCCAATGGTTTGACCGCTGGAATCGATTGGGCTCGTGATGATCACGCGGTATCGGTGATCGACACACGAGGCAGCGAAATACACCGAAGCACCATCGAGCACAACGGTGCGGGATTGCGCACCCTGATCGAGTTGCTCGCCCGCATCGGGGTGAGCGAGGTAGCCATCGAACGACCCGACGGTCCGGTGGTGGACGCGCTGCTGACCGCCGGCATCACAGTGGTAGTGATCAGCCCCAACCAGCTCAAGAACCTGCGCAGCCGCTACGGCTCGACCGGCAAGAAAGACGACCGGTTCGACGCCTTCGTGCTGGCCGACACCTTGCGCACCGACCGCGCCCGGCTGCAGCCCTTGGCGCCTGATACCCCCGCCACGGTGGCGCTGCGCGCAACCTGCCGAGCCCGCAAAGACCTCATCGCACACCGCGTCGCGGTGGCCAACCAGCTGCGCGAACACCTCAACCGCGTTTTCCCCGGCGCCGTCGGCCTGTTCGCTGACATCGATTCGCCGATCAGCCTGACCTTCCTGACCCGCTTTGACTGCCAACACCGCGCCGACTGGCTGACGCCCACCCGCCTGAGCGGCTGGCTGGCCTCGGTCGGCTACACAGGCGGCATGGACCCCGCCGTCCTGCACACCCGCCTGAACACCGCACCCCGCGGACTCACCGGCGACGCGGGCAGCGCACACACCCACATCACCCACGCGCTGGTGGCGACGCTGAAAACCCTCGTCGACCAAATCAAGGCGTTGTCCACCCAGATCGCCGACCAACTCGCCAGCCACACCGACGGCCATATCTTCACCAGCCTGCCCCGATCCGGAAAGATCAGAGCCGCAAAGCTTCTCGCGGAAATCGGCGACTGCCGCGGACGCTTCCCCACGCCCGAATCGCTGACCTGTCTGGCCGGCGTCGCCCCCTGCACCCGACAATCGGGCACCATGCACTCGGTGGGATTTTGGTGGTCGTGCGACAAACACCTGCGCGACGCGGTCACCGACTTCGCCGCCGACTCTCGACGAGCCAACCCCTGGGCTGCCGACCTCTATGCCCGCGCTCGCGCCCGCGGACACGACCACTCCCACGCCACCCGCATACTCGCCCGCGCCTGGCTCTACGTGATCTGGCACTGCTGGCAACAACAAGTCGCCTACAACCCGGCCCAACACCGAGCCCTGCAAGCCCTCCTCACCAGCCAAGAACCTGCCGCTTGACACAGGGCTACTCATCGGTGCCGCTCCTGCATCTCGACCGCCCTCTTCATCGCTTCGCGAGCGCGGCTGCGGTCGCCGGCGTAGTCGTAGGCGCGGGCAAGGCGATACCAGCGTCTCCAGTTGTCCGGGTCGTTCTCCAGTTCCTCTCGTACGGACTCGAATAGCGCGTCGGCGGCGTCACGCTGGATCCGCCCGGACGGCATCCGCGGTAAGGAGCTGACGTCGAGCTCCATGCCGTCGTCGCAGACGATGCGGGCGAGCCGCTGATGGGCAAGCCCGGCCCGCAGCGTGCTGACCATGACCCAGATGCCGATCAGCGGAAGGATCATCAGCGCCAGGCCGAGGCCGATGGCGGCCGGCTCTCCTGAGGTGATGAATGCCATCGCGATGCGGCCAAGCAGGAAGAAATAGACGACCAGCGCCACGCACATGAAGCCGATGAGCAGTTGGATGCGCAGTGCGCGCGCGTTGTCCGTCATTGCAAGTCGAGCAGCGGCTCAATACCCACCGTGAGGCCGGGGTGTTCGTGGACGCGTCGGACCGCCAGCAGCACACCGGGCACGAAGGACGTGCGGTCCAGGCTGTCGTGCCTGATCGTCAGCGTCTCGCCTTGGGTGCCGAACAGCACCTCCTGATGCGCGACGAGCCCTGCCAATCGCACGGAGTGGACCGGAATGCCGTCGACGTCGGCGCCACGTGCGCCCTCGAGACCTGTACTGGTGGCATCGGGGTTGGGCGGCTGGTCTTTTCGTGCCTCCGCGATCAATCGTGCGGTGCGTGCCGCCGTACCGGAGGGCGCGTCGGCCTTCTGGGGGTGATGTAGTTCGATGACTTCGGCGGATTCGAAGAAGCGGGCGGCCTGCTGGGCGAAATGCATGGACAGCACAGCACCGATGGCGAAGTTCGGCGCGATGAGGACAGCGACGGCGGGCTTGCCGGCCAGCCAGTCTTCGACCTGGCTCAGGCGCTCATCCGTGAAACCGGTGGTGCCGACGACCGCGTGGATTCCGTTGTCGATCAAGAACTTGAGGTTGTCCATGACCACGTCGGGATGCGTGAAGTCGATGACGACATCAGTCTGGTTGTCCACCAGCAGGCTCAGCGGGTCGCCCGCGTCAACCCCGGCCGTGAAGGTGAGGTCTTCCGCTGATTCAACGGCTTGGACCATGGTCGCGCCGACCCTGCCCTTGGCGCCCAGCACCCCGACTCGCATGGGGCCTACCCTAGCCGCCGCTTTGTTGCCCTGCGTCAATGCCACTGTTGCATCTCAATTCACTTGTGTCACTTTGGTTTCCCCACCGGTTTTTTGTCGGTGGGTCGAACTAGTGTTCGGAGTATGGAGTCGGAGCGGATCGGCAAGCGCATCGCGGCGATGGCCGCCGAGCTCGCAGATCTGTTGGCGGAGCCGTTCGACGCGTTGAGTACCGCCGAACGGTGCGCGCTGACTGCGCAAGGGGAGACGCTGACCCGCAGTCAGGCGGTGGTCGGCCATCGGCTGGTGGCCGGCCTGGCCGAGGCTCCAGTCGCCGAGCTGGGCGAAACGAGCGCGGCCGCGGCGTTGAGCACCTTGTTGCGGATCTCAACGCCCGAAGCGCACCGGCGCATCCGCGACGCGGCGGACCTGGCGCCCCGACGCGCGCTGACCGGAGAAGTGGTGGAGCCGCTGCTGGCGCGCACGGCAGCAGCCCAAGCCCGCGGGCAGATCGGCGCTGAGCAGGTACGGATCATCCGGCGGTTCTTCGATCACCTACCCAGCTTTGTCACCTACGACGAGCGCCAGGCCGCCGAAGCCCAGCTCGCATCCCTGGCGTGCGGGCTCAAACCCGAAGAGCTGCGCGTCGCGGCGGACCGGTTGGCGATGCTGCTCGACAAGGACGGCGAGCTCGCCGATGGCGACCGGGCCCGGCGTCGCTACCTGATCATCGGCGCACAACGACACGACGGGATGAGCCCGGTCTCCGGGCAGCTGACGCCGCAGGCCCGCGCGGTGATCGACGCGGTGTTCGCCAAGCTCGCGGCCCGGGCAGGGGCAATCCCGACGGCGAGGCGCCGGGTGTGCACGGCGACCCGCCGGCCGAGGCGGCGGCCTGCGATATCCGGTCGAGCGGGCAGCGTAACCATGACGCGCTCACCGCGATGGGTCGGGCGCTGTTGGCGTCGGGACAGCGGGGTAGTCACAACGGGTTGCCGGTGACGATGGTCATCACCACCACCCTGCACGACCTCCAGTCAGGCACCGGCCATGCGGTCACCGGGGGCGGCGGCCTGTTGCCGATGTCAGAAGTCATCCGGCAGGCCTCAAAAGCGCATCACTATCTGGCGGTGTTCGACAGAGCCGCTATATCTCGGTCGGGCCAAACGGTTGGCGTCCACGGCGCAGCGGATCATGCTCTACGCCAAGGAACGCGGCTGCACATTTCCCGGATGCACCGCGCCGGCCTATCACAGCCAGGTGCATCACGCCGTCGCCGACTGGGTCGACGGCGGTCAGACCAACATCACCGACGAAACTCTGGCGTGCGGCACCGACAACCGGCGCGTCAAACGCGGCGGCTGGCGCACCCGAAAACTTACAGCCGCCGGGGCGTTACGCGGCGTTCGTACAGGTCATCGGCGGTAAGCGGGGCCACGAGCGCCGCTCGCCCCGGCATTACCCCGGCGGGCGGGCGGGTTGCCCCCGGCGTAGCGGCGCGGCGTTGTTTGCTGCCGATGTGCGGCTAGCGCGGTCGTCGGGGCGTCTACTCGGCGTGTGCGAGGTTACCCCGGCGACCGAACGGTCTTGCGCCACAAACCACACCGCCGAAGCGGTCAGGGGGTCTGGGGAACCCCACAGCGGTCGCGGAAGGCGACCGAGGGTTGCCGGATGGCCTGAAGCTCGTCCCGAACTTGGGGATTGGCGTCTAGATAGGTCTGTATCTGATCGCGGATCTGATCCCTGGGTTGGCCTTTGAGGCTGGTGAAAAAGTCGTTCACGTTGGGGTGGAGGGTTAGGTAGTTCGACGTGTCGAACGTGACGCCTGACATCACGCGCGCCATTTCGGCGGCCGTGCACGCCGGCGGAACAGGTTCAGGCACCGGTGGAGGCAGTGGCGGCTGGGCGGTGGAGACAGCGGCCGCACCGAAAAGCATTGCACCGGCCAGTGCACCGGCCCCGATCGCTCCCATTACCGCGCGGCGCGCGGGACGTGCTGAGGACAACATGGCTGGCTCCTTCATCGGGTGATCAAGTGGCCGTAACCGGGTGACGGTTGGCGGCAAAAACAAGCTAAGCAGACTGTACCGCGACATTTCTTGCAAAACAGCAGTAACCTGCGATTATGACCTCGACCGAGGGAAGGATTTAGCAATGCGGATTCGGCACACTTCTCTCACCGCGATGCTCGCGGCGGCGTCTGCCGCTCTGGCCTCCACTCTTGTCGCCGCACCACCGGCTGCGGCCGACTGTGTTTCATCGGCGGGGCCCAACCCGGTCACCCTATGCTCGCAGGGTGAAAGCCGGGTCAGCAACACGTCACCCGTCCCTAGGGCCACTCCTTATATCCCTCTTGACTGTGCTCAGGACTGGCTGTGCGACCAGGGCCTCGGCATCGCTCTCAGTGACTGAGGGCAGCGGTGGTGTCAGTGAAGTCGGGACCTCGCACAGGCGAAGGTACCTACCCAAACAAGTTGACTACGTTCGTCGTCTTCGCCCTCGGCGCAACAGGTTCCGGTAGCGGGTTCTCCGTCTCCGCGTCGGGAATGTAATCGGCGTACGTCGTCAGCGTCAACACATAGCTGCTGTGCCCGAGCCACTTCGCAACCTGGATGAAGTGGACACCGTTGGTAAGCCACAGGACCGCCGCCGTGTGCCGGAGGTCGTGCAGCCGAACGCCCTTGGTGGCGGGCGTCACGGTGCCATCCGGGTTGAGGATCGCCGGGCGGCTCGCCGGTAGCCCGACCGCTTCCAGGGCGGGTCGGATGATCTTGGACTGCACGCCGTTGAGGTCGCACGGTGCCGACCAGTCCAGCGGCGGGCGGACGACGTGATTGCCTTGCAGCCGTCGCGGCCACAATGGGGCGGTGGGTTCGTTCGCGGGGATGGTCGTGGGCCAGGTCGTGGGCCAGGTAGTCGGCCATCCGGGCGGCGAGCCAGCCCGGCAGCGGAACGGTCCTCTTGGAGGTCTTGGACTTCGGGGTGCCGGTCACCCATTCGCGGCGTCGGCGGGTCTTGGTGCGCTGCACCCGAACCGACCCGCGTGTGCTGCCGTCCGGCCCGGTGGTCAGGATCAGGTCGCGGAACTCCAACCCCTGCACCTCCGCGGCGCGCAGGCCGGTGTAGGCCATGAACAGCACCAGCAGCTCGTAGACCTCGTAGCGCTCGCCCACCTTCGCGGCCAGCGCGGCGACCTGCGGGACGGACAGCGGGTGCGGCTCGAAGCCGGTGTCGTCGCCTACCGCGTAATGCATCGCTGACCGGTCGATGACATCGGTAGGTACCGCGCCGATGGCCTTGTGCTCGTAGGCGTACTCCAGCACCCGGTCCAACATCTGCCACACGTTGCGTACTGTGCGGGGTCGCCGGTTCGCTAGCAGGTTCGCGCGGAACTGTTCGCAGTCGGTGACCGTGATCGCCCCGACTGCCTTCGCGCCGAACACCGGTAGCAGGTGGACCTTTATCGTGCCCTCGTACCGTTCGCAAGTGCGCGCCTTGAGCTTGCCCGCCGCGACCTTCGACCGTTGGCGGGCGATGAACCCGGCGGCATAGTGAGCGAACGGCAACTCACCGGCCTTCTTGGCGTCGGCCAAGGCGGCTGTCCCGCCGACGTTGTGCTTAGCGTTGTTGAGCTCGTCGCGGCGCGCCTCGGCCAGCTCGCGGGTCGGGTAGCTCTCCTGCCGCGAGCGCTGCTTGCCGGTGGGCAGGCCCGTTGTTGGGTCCGTGGCGGGTTCGCGCCAGCAGACCTCATACCGCTTAAGTACTTTGCCGCGTGCGCGTTGGCGGGTTTGGTGACTGCGGATGTAAGCCATCGTCGTCTTCCTATCAATCCTGTTGGTCCGGTTAGGTTTTAGTGTTCGATGATTCGGTTTCGTGTTCGGCTATCGCCCGGTAGACCGTGGCACGGGACACGCCGAGTGTGGACGCGATCGTCGGCACCGGTTCGCCCGACGCGCGCATCCGCCGTGCCAGGGCGGCCTTGTCGGGGTCGAGAGCCTTGGGCCGTCCGATCGGCTGGCCGCGATCCTTCCGCGCGGCCTCTCGGCGCTCGCGGGCCAACTCCAATTCCAGTTCCGCCATGCTGGCCAGGATGCCGACGATCACGCGCCCGATCGGAGTGGTGCTGTTGATTCCCTCGCGCAGCGAGCGGATCACAATTCCTTTGTCTGCCAACGTCTTTACCGTCGTCATCACTTCGGAGGCGTCACGTCCCAATCGATCGACACCGGCCACCACGATCACATCACCGGGCCGGGCGTAGTCGAGTAGCGCGGTCAGGCCGGGGCGTGCTGCCCGCTTGAGAACCCCGGACAGCTTGTCCGAATAGATCCGGTCGGGGTCGACCCCGGCGTCTCGCAATGCGTCGGTCTGGGCGTCGAGTGATTGGGCCGTGGTGCTCACTCTGGCGTAACCGATGACCTGGCCCTTTGTCTTGGTTGGCGTCATCCGTCCAGCGTATCAGAATTCGGGAGACCATTGTTTTGCAACAGCTGTTTTGAGTCACCTTCTGCGACATGGCGACCTGGGCTGATGCGCAGCGCCAAGGCCGTTCGCCGTGCTGTCTCACTTGCAAAGTTGTGAGACGACTGATCACCGTCGCCGTGCGTTGCGGATGCGCGCCGCCTCCCGTTGCCGGGCCTGCCGGGTCAGCTCGGCGGCCGCGGACACGGCGTCCTCCATCGTCATCAAGCCGTTCACGGCGGGGGGCGCGCCCATCCCCAGGGCGTTCGGAGCCGGGCTGAGCTGCCCGGAGAGCGACGAACGGCCCTCGGGTTCGGTGGTGCTACCCATGGGTTGTGCCTCGGTGTCCCGGCGTCCTCGGCGACGAGACCTGCGCTCGGGTGCTGGGAGGGCCTTGGTGGCGCATTGGCGCGCCCTTAATCGGGCGAGGCCGCGCAGCGCGCGGCCTCATCTCACCCCGGCCGCACCCCGTCGGTCGAAGGGGTTTCCAGTGCATTTCAAGGGCCTCGGCAATGCGCCTAAACGCCGCAGGAAAGCACACCTGACCTGGGCCTTCGGGGCCACTCATCGGGTGTCGGCCCAGGTCGGCGCACCGCCGTCCCGGAAACCCGAAAACGCAAAGACGGCCGCACCGAATGGATCCCACCACCACACCTCGACACCGGCCAAGCCCGCATCAACAACTACCACCACCCCGAGTGGTACCTGTTGCCCAAAGAAGACGACCCGCCCGCGGACTGAAGCGTGCAGTAGGAACCTGACCTAGCTCAGCAGGAGACGTCGACGTAGACGGTCGTCGCGGTCACTGTCGTGACGATGTCATCCATTGCGCCGGGCGCACCGGAATCCATCCGAGCGAACGTCTGGCCGGGACGGACGGAATCAACTGTGCACTGGCCCAGCGGCGCCGCGCCGATCTTGTTGACGATGACGGTAAGACCCTCGGCCTGCAACTGGCGGACCGTTTGTTCCGCGGTACCGGGGCCCGACGGAGCTGCGGTGGCGGCACCGGCGAATCCCAATGCGGCCGCGGCCAATGCGCCGGCGGCTATGACGGGGATGGTGAACGACTTCATGTTCTTGCCTTTCTCAGGGGAATGCCTATGCAGCTGTCGTTTGGTAACACCCGTCATTCGTTACAGCTGCCCTTCCGGATGGGATGGGCGCGCACTTGGCGCTGGCATTGAGATGCGAGCCGCCCGCGGACGGTCGTCAGTCGGCGTCGCGCAGCAGAGCGACGTCGGAGACCAACCGAATGTGGTCGGCCATCGCGCGGGAGGCCGCACTCGCATCTTGCTGACGTACGGCTTCAGCGATCCTGCGATGTCCCTCCAGCGAAGCCCGCGGCCGATCCTCCTGCGACAACGACTCGATGCGGGTTTCCCTTACGAGACCGGAAATTTCACGCATCAGCTTGGCCAGCAGCGACGAATGCGCCGCGGTGGTAAGCGCCTCGTGGAACATCTCGTCGCCGACAACGCCGCGATCCCCCGCCTCGATCTCGGAGGCCATCTTCGCTATCGCGGCGTCGATGGCGGCCATCTCCTCTTCGGTGCGTCGCACGGCGGCCAGGCCCGCCAACTTCACTTCGAGGGCTTCGCGGGCCTCGATGATGTCCGGAATCCGGTCCGCATGTTCGCGCAGCGCCTTGATCGCCCGCTCCTCTGTGGGACGACGGACCAGGATGGCGCCGTCACCGTGTCGCACCGACAGCACGCCCTGCACTTCGAGAGCCACCAGCGCCTGACTCAGCGATGCACGGCTGACGCCGAGCTTGGCCGCGAGATCGCGCTCGGCGGGCAGGCGGTCGCCGGGGGTCATCTCGTTGTCGGCCATGTACGCGCAGAGTTGCTCGACGATCACTTCGTACAGCCGAGGCCGCGTGACAGGCCTGAGTTGCTCTACCACTAGCTCACCTACTCTCTGCGCCACACAGTACCCAGCCGGAATTTGGGTAGACGGTAAGCGCGATCACATCGCACGTTGACAGTGATGCGGTTCACTACCTACTGTCTAGGCCACTGCTCCACTGGGTCAGTGTACCGCCGAGAAGATGCCGGAGAACCCGATGCCGCTCGAATTGATCCCCATCCTGGCCCTGGTCGCAATGTTCGTGGCTGCCACCCTGCTGCCGATCAACATGGGCACGCTGGGCTTTGTCGCTGCCTTTCTGGTCGGCACCCTCGCGGTCGGGATGAGCACCGACGACATCATCGCCGGCTTTCCCAGCGAGCTATTCCTGACGCTCGTCGGCGTTACCTACTTATTCGCGATTGCGCAGAACAACGGCACGGTCGACCTCATGATTCGAGGTGCTGTGCACATGGTTCGCGGGCGCGTCGCCTTCATACCGTGGGTGATGTTCGGGATAACCGGGCTGTTGACCGCATTGGGAGCGCTCGGGCCGGCCGCCGTCGCCGTCATCGCGCCCATTGCGCTGGGGTTCGCCAAGCAGTACCGAATCAACGCGTTGCTGATGGGCATGATGGTGATCCACGGCGCCCAGGCCGGCGGCTTCTCGCCGATCAGCATCTACGGCGTCACCGTCAACAACATCGTGGCCAAGGCGGAGCTGATGAACAGCCCGCTGACACTCTTCCTGGGCAGCCTTGTGTTCAACGCTGCCATCGGTGTGCTGTTGTTCGCGTTCCTGGGCGGCCGTTCGCTGATCGGCCGAACGGTCCACGACGACATAGAAACCAGCACCGAAACCGACACCGACGCCGACGCTGACGGTTCAGCCGCCGGCTCGCCGAAACCCGATACTTCCCGCGGTGCGACGCCGGCCGGCAACCGCGGGGCCACGACCGCGACTGTGGCTGCCCCGGAAACCACCGAGCCGCTGCCAACAAAGTCGGTCACGTTCGATCAGGTGCTCACACTGATCGGGCTGGGCGCCCTGGCGGTGTTCTCGCTGGTTCTCGATCTCGACATCGGCTTCGTCTCGATGACGGTCGCCGCCGTCCTGGCGCTGGCATCGCCGAAGGCGCAGAAGGGCGCGGTGTCGCAAATCAGCTGGTCGACCGTGCTGCTGATCGGCGGGGTGTTGACCTTCGTCGGCGTGCTGCAGGAAGCCGGCAGCGTCGAGTGGGTCGGCAACGGCGTCGCTGCGCTGGGAATGCCACTTATGGTCGCGCTGCTGCTGTGCTACCTCGGCGGCATCGTGTCGGCGTTCGCGTCGTCGACCGCGATCCTCGGCGCCACCATTCCGCTGGCTGTGCCGCTGCTGCTCGCTGGTGAGGTGAGCCCAATCGGAGTCGTTGTGGCGCTTGCAATTTCGTCGACGATCGTCGATGTGAGCCCGTTCTCCACCAACGGCGCGCTGGTACTCGCCAACGCCCAGGGCATCGACCGCGACCGGTTTTACAAGCAGATCCTCAAGTACAGCGCGCTCGTCATCGCGATCGGTCCGCTGATCGCCTGGGCGACGCTGGTACTGCCCGGTTGGCTCTGACGCCTGCCTCCCTCGCGGAGATCGGCTCACAGCGATTTCTTAGAGACCACGCCTTGACACTCCAGGTCAGGCGTGGTTTTCTAAATTGGCTAGTCCACTAGCTCACTGCGCCACTAGGCCGAAGGATGAGACCCATGACATCAACAGCACCGTCCCATACGCAGCCTTACGCGGCCGAATCGACGGGACCCCTACACGGTCTGGTGGTTGTCGACCTGACCCGCGCCCTGGCCGGGCCGCACGCGGCAATGATGCTCGGCGACCTCGGCGCCGACGTGATCAAGGTCGAGAACCCGCACGGCGGCGACGACACCCGCGGGTGGGGGCCCCCATTCGTCGAGGCGGAGCACGGCGATCGTGAGTCCACCTACTTCCTTTGCGCGAACCGAAACAAGAAGTCCGTCACCCTCGACCTCAAGGACGAGGCGGGCCGGGCTGCGCTGCGGGCGCTGATCGGCCGGGCAGACGTGCTGATGGAGAACTTTCGTCCCGGTGTCCTTGACCGACTTGGGTTTTCGCAGCAGCGACTGTCGGAGATCAACCCGCGATTGGTGGTGCTGTCCATCAGCGGGTTCGGTCACGACGGCCCAGAGGCGGCGCGCGCCGGGTATGACCAAATCGCCCAGGGTGAAGCCGGGCTGATGTCGGTAACCGGTTCCGCGCCAACGGATGTGCAGCGCGTCGGGGTGCCGATCGCGGACCTGCTGGCGGGGATGTACGGCGCGTTCGGCGTCCTTGCGGCACTGCAGGAACGCGAGCGAACGGGACGCGGCCAGATGGTGCGGGCATCGCTGCTCGCCGCCGTCGTCGGCGTGCACGCGTTTCAGGGCACCAAATGGACCGTCGCGGGCCAAGTCGGCGAAGCCGAGGGCAACCACCATCCGTCGATCTGCCCGTACGGGTTGTTCGATACCGCCGACGGCGCGGTGCAGATCGCGGTCGGCAGCGAGGGACTGTGGAACCGGTTCTGCGACGGCTTCGAACTCGATGCCGGTACCCCGGGAATGGCGTCGAACCCGGAACGCGTGGCGAACAGCAAGCGGGTCAGGGAGATGGTGCAACACGCGTTCTCGCTGTACTCCACCGACGAGCTTTTGGCGAAGCTGGACCGAATCGGTGTGCCGGCCGGGCGAATTCGCAATATTCGCGAGGTGTATGAATGGGAGCAGACGAAGTCCCAAGGCCTGCTCATCGACGTCGATCATGCCACGCTGGGGGCCATCACACTGCCCGGTCCGCCGCTGCGGTTCTTCGACGCTGACGGTGCCGAGCTCACCCGTCGCAGCCACAGCGCCCCGCCGGTGCTGGGCGCCAACAACGACCTCATCGAGGCGGCATTGCTGGCGGCTCACCGATGACACGCCCGGGCGCGCACCAGATGATTGACGCCGTCGCCGACCACGGAACCTGGCAATCATGGGACGAGCCACTGCCCGAGGTGCCGAATGACGCCGATTACGCCGATGAATTGACATGTGCGCGAAGCAAAACAGGACTCGACGAATCGGTGCTCACCGGCTCGGCGTCGATCCACGGGCGTCGCGTGGCGATGCTGGTGTGCGACTTCGGGTTTCTCGGCGGTTCGATCGGCGTCGCCGCGGGTCAACGATTGACCGCCGGCATCCGCCGCGCCACGGCGGAGCGACTGCCGCTTCTGGCGCTGCCGACGTCGGGCGGCACCCGGATGCAGGAAGGCACCGCCGCCTTTCTGCAGATGGTCCGGATCGCGGCGGCGGTCACCGATCACAAGGCCGCACGGCTGCCCTACATCGTCTATCTCCGTCATCCGACGACCGGCGGCGTGTTTGCCTCGTGGGGGTCGCTGGGTCACCTCACCCTCGCCGAACCCGGGGCGCTAATCGGGTTCCTCGGCCCACGGGTTTATGCGGCGCTGTACCGATCGCCCTTCCCAGACGGCGTCCAGACGGCCGAAAACCTTTACCGGCGTGGGCTTGTCGATGCGGTGTGCCCGCCGGACGACCTCGCCGACGTCGTCGCCCGGACTTTGGACATCATTCTCGAGCCGTCGCGGGCGGAGAGTGTCGTGGCGGTCTGCGATCCCGTATCCGGTGCGAGCGACGTGCCGGCCTGGCACTCGGTGCTGGCGTCGCGTCATCCCGCGCGGCCGGGTGTCCGTGAACTGCTTGCCGCCGCGCAGGTCGTCCCCCTGCATGGCACGAGTCAGGGCGAGGCCGATCCCGGGCTGACAGTTGCGCTTGTGCGATTCGAGGACACGTCGTGCGTCCTGTTGGGTCAGGATCGCCTGGCTCAAGAGCATGCACCGATCGGGCCGGCAGCACTGCGCCAGGCGCGTCGCGGCATGCGACTGGCCTCTGAGCTTGGTCTACCGCTCGTTTCGGTCATCGATACGCCGGGCGGCGAATTGTCCAGAGCGGCAGAAGAAGGCGGCATCGCACCGGAAATCGCCCGCTGCATCGCGGACATGATCACACTCGACGTTCCGACGGTGTCGGTGTTGCTCGGACAGGGCGCAGGCGGTGCGGCGCTGGCCCTCTTTCCCGCCGACCGCACTCTGGGCGCTGCGCACGGATGGCTCTCGCCGCTGCCACCCGAGGGCGCGAGCGCGATACTGCATCACACGACGCAACGGGCAGCCGACATGGCGGCGCGGCAGGGCGTGCGGTCGGCCGATCTCCTCGCGATCGGCGCGCTCGACGGCATCATCGATGAATATCCCGACGCCGGAAGTGAACCCGCGCGGTTCAGCGCTCGCGTGGCCGCAGCCATCCGACACGAGCTGGCGTCGCTGTCGACCATCGACCGCGCCAGCAGGCTCCGGCGACGCACGCAGCGGTTCGAACGGTTGGCGACGCCGAGCCCGCTACCACTGGTCGCTGAGAGCGCCTGAGGAACTACAGCGGCGAGGCACCCCGTAGGTGCTCGAAGATCAGGGATGTCTGGGTGCCCGCCACGTCGGCGTCGGCGTTGAGGTTCTCCACCACAAAGGACCGCAGATCGTCGGTGTCGCGTGCCGCGACGTGCAGGATGAAGTCGTCGGCGCCGGCGAGGAAGTAGACGTCCATCACCTGTGGCTTGCGCCGGATCTGCTGAATGAAGTTGCGGATCTTGCCGCGGGCATTGGACTGCAGGGTCACTGAGATCATCGCCTGCAGTTGCAGACCGATCGCCGACGGATCGATGTCAGCGTAGAAGCCTCGGATCACGCCCAGCTCTTGGAGCCGCCGCACTCGGCCATGGCAGGTCGACGGTGCAATGCCGACCAACTCCGCGAGTGCGCTGTTGGACATCCGCGCGTCGGCGTGCAGCGCCGTCAAGATGCGCCGGTCGATTTCGTCGACGTCGACGGGCCGAACATCCTTCGGCGTACGACCCGCCGCGACCATCGAGGTGGATGATTCTTCAAGCACAACCCGATTCTAACGAATGATCATCGGGATAGTTGCCATTTCTTCGCAGATTCTTCACACTATTTGCAGCCAATACGACTTTAGGAGAGCCGTCATGCGCGTCGGAATCCCGACCGAGATCAAGAACAACGAGTATCGAGTCGCCATCACCCCGGCGGGTGTGGCCGAGCTGGTCCACCGCGGCCACGAGGTGATCATTCAGGCCGGCGCGGGTGAGGGTTCGGCGATCTCCGACGCCGACTTCAAGCGGGCAGGCGCGCAATTGATCAACGGCGCCGATCAGGTGTGGGCCGAGGCCGAGCTGCTGCTGAAGGTCAAGGAGCCCATCGAGGCCGAGTACAACCGCATGCGCAAGGGCCAGACGCTGTTCACTTATCTCCATCTGGCGGCATCCAAGCCGTGCACCGACGCGCTGATGGCCTCGGGCACCACATCGATCGCTTACGAAACCGTGCAGACCGCCAGCCCAGACGGATCAGTCGCGCTTCCTCTCTTAGCCCCGATGAGTGAAGTGGCGGGACGGCTGTCCGCCCAAGTCGGCGCGTATCACTTGATGCGCAGCCACGGCGGTCGCGGCGTATTGATGGGCGGCGTGCCCGGCGTAGCGCCGGCCGAGGTCGTCGTGATCGGCGGCGGGACCGCCGGCTACAACGGCGCGCGCGTGGCCGCCGGGATGGGCGCACACGTCACGGTTTTCGACGTCAACATGAACAAGCTGCGTGAGGTGGACGCCGAGTTCGGCGGCCGCATCGAAACCCGGTACAGCTCGATGCTCGACCTCGAGGATGCGGTCAAGGGCGCAGACATGGTGATCGGCGCGGTGCTGGTGCCCGGCGCGAAAGCGCCGAAGCTTGTCACCAATTCGACTGTCGCGCATATGAAGCCCGGTGCCGTGCTCGTCGACATCGCCATCGATCAAGGCGGCTGCTTCGAGGACTCGCGGCCCACCACGCATGACGACCCGACGTTCGCCGTCCACGACACGCTGTTCTACTGCGTGGCCAACATGCCGGGCGCAGTGCCGCGCACGTCGACGTACGCGCTGACCAATGCCACTATGCCCTACGTGTTGAAGCTGGCCGACAAGGGCTGGATGGCCGCGTGCGAGTCGGATCCGGCGCTGGCCAAGGGTCTCTCCACGCACGAGGGCGCCCTGCTGTCCGACCAGGTGGCCTCCGACCTCGGTCTCCCCTACACCGATCCCTCTATCGTTCTGGCCTGACCCGGCCGGCGGCTACATGTCGTCGACACTGACGATGCCGTCTTGAATGGCGCGAGCCACCAGCGCGGCCTTGGTGGTGGCGGGGCGACCAGCTGCGGCGTACTTCGCGCGCACCCGTTGCAGATGCGTACGGACGGTAGTGGGCGCAATCTGTAGTTGGCGCGCAACGAGGTCTTTGCTTTCGGTCCGGAACCACGCGATCAGTACTTCCTTTTCGCGTGGTGCAAGGTTTGGACGGCCGACGGCGCTGTCGTTGAGCATCGCCCCGGCCATCCGTGGTCCGACATAGGGCGTGTCGCTTCCTGCCGCTCGGATCGCGTCGATCAAGTGCTCCTTGCGCTCGGACTTGGCCAGATAGGTGACCGCCCCAATGTCCAAGGCCGAAAGGATCACTTCATCAGTTGTGATGTGCGAGTAGACGATTACTCGGTGCCGGTGGCCGACGATGCGATCCAGCGCGGCGAAGTCGACGTGGTGGCGCCGCAGCTCCAGTTCGAGCACGACAACACCGACGCGTGATGTCGCCGCTCTCGGATGCTCCTCGAGGAACTGCTCAGCCGAGAAGTAGTTTCCACCGAACCGAATCGGGGGCTGCGCCTCGGCACACCACAACTCCACGGCAGCGTGAATTGCGTCGTGACCGTCAACGACGGCGACTGTCTCCGTCCCCTGTTCGGATGCCATCAACACACTGCTTCCGCCACCACGTAGTGAGTGGCTAAGCCGACTTGGTCGCGATTGGATACCGCGCGTCCTGCATGACTAATGACAGCTTCACTCCGTTCGTGGCCCACCACGTCGCTCCTCGCTCAGGAGGTGCTAGTTTGTGGAGCTAACGTATGGCGGAATGACGGGTGAGGAATCGGGTATTTCCCTATGACTCCGCCTATGCCAGAACATAGGGCAGCACCGGGGTGGCGTGCCCGCCGATGAGGGGGCGCAGGTTCTCTCTGCCTCCGGGTCGTCGGCCTGCGACTTCGTCATCATCGCGAGCACTAGCCCTCCCTGGGGCCACTGCAGCACCCGCACCGAGGCATACGTCTCGAATGTCGAGCACATCGCGAACGGCTCTGCCCCAGGCGATCAGCCCGCGATCGCCCGAAGCGGCTGCGGCAATGACGTTTTCGGTCGCTGCGGGCCCAGGACCGCTGCGCCGAACGGTCGGGTGAGTAGCTTGTGTGCGACGGCATTGACCTCGTCGAGGGTGACGTCTTCGATCTTGGCGAGCGTGTCCGCGATACTGCGATGCTCGCCGTAGTTCAACTCGCTGCGGCCAATGCGGTTCATCCGCGAACCGGAGTCCTCGAGCCCGAGCACAAGTCCACCACGCAACGAGCCCTTCGCAATCCGGCATTCGGCTTCGGTTATGCCGTCGCGGGCCACCGTTTCGAGCACGTCAGTCGTCACCCGGACCACTTCGTCGAACCGTTCCGGCAAGGACGCGGTGTAGATCGACAGTGCTCCGCTATCGGAGAAGGTGTCCACGGTCGAATACACCGAGTACGCCAACCCGCGCGTCTCCCGAATTTGCTGAAACAGACGCGAACTCAGGCCACCGCCCAACGCGGTGTTGAGCACCGACAAGGCCCATCGATGGTCCCAGTGCCTGCCGGGCGTGCGAACACCCAGTGACAGGTGCGTCTGTTCTCCGTCCCGGTGGACGAGCCGCAGGGTTGGCCGGCCAGTTACCCGGCCGGCGCCCTTGCGCGGCGGCACCGGCATGCGACCACGCACCAACCTCGACCCGAAGTGCTCGCGCACCAGCCCGACCACCTCGTCGTGATCGACATTGCCTGCGACCGCCACCACCATCCGCTCGGGGACGTAGCGGCGGATGTGGAACGAATGCAGTTGTGCCCGAGTCATCGCCGATACCGAGTCAACGCTGCCGATCACTGGGCGGCCAACGGGATGGCCACCGAACATCGCCGACAGGAACACGTCGCCGAGCGTGTCCTCCGGATCGTCGTCGCGCATCGCGATTTCCTCGAGCACCACGTCGCGTTCGACTTCGACGTCATCCGCGGCACAGTGGCCGCGCAGGACGACGTCGGCGACCAGGTCGACGGCCAAGTCAAGGTCGGTGTCGAGCACATGCGCGTAGTAGCAGGTGTGCTCCCGTGCGGTGAACGCGTTCAGTTCACCGCCGACGGCGTCGACGGCTTGCGCGATGTCGACCGCGTTGCGCGTCGGGGTCGACTTGAACAGCAGGTGTTCCAGGAAGTGCGCGGCGCCGGCGACGCTGCGGCCCTCGTCGCGCGAACCCACGTTGACCCACAGGCCGACCGAGGCCGAGCGCACCGAAGGGATGTACTCGGTGACGACGCGCAGCCCACCGGGCAGCAGAGTGCGGCGCACCATGGAGTTGTGCCGGGTGGACGTTTCCGCCTTCCCGGCGCCACTCCGCAACGACGCCGACTTACGAGCCGGTGGTCGCATCGACAGGCGCTGATTCAGGTGACACGGCGACTGCGCTTTCTTCGTCTTCGGCCACGAGAATCAACGAGATCTTCCCGCGATTGTCGATGTCGCCGATCTCCACGCGCAGCTTGTCGCCCACGTTGACCACGTCTTCGACCTTCGCGATGCGCTTGCCCCTGCCGAGTTTGGAGATGTGCACCAGCCCGTCACGTCCCGGCAGCAGTGACACGAAAGCGCCGAAATCGGTTGTCTTGACCACAGTTCCGAGGAACCGCTCACCGATCTTGGGCAGCTGCGGGTTCGCGATCGCGTTGATCTTGTCGATCGCGGCCTGCGCCGAGACGCCATCGGCGGCCCCGACGAACACAGTGCCGTCATCCTCGATGGAGATCTGAGCACCGGTCTCCTCGGTGATCGAGTTGATCATCTTGCCCTTGGGCCCGATGACCTCGCCGATCTTGTCGACCGGCACCTTGATCGTGGTGATCCGCGGCGCGTAGGGACTCATCTCGTCGGGCGAGTCGATGGCCTCGGCCATCACCTCGAGGATGGTCAGCCGCGCGTCCTTGGCCTGCGACAGCGCACCGGCCAGCACCTGTGACGGGATGCCGTCGAGCTTGGTGTCCAGCTGCAGCGCGGTAACGAAGTCCTTGGTGCCTGCGACCTTGAAGTCCATATCGCCGAAGGCGTCCTCGGCGCCGAGAATGTCGGTCAGCGCGACGAAGCGACGCTCGACTTTGCCTTCTCCCCCTGGGATTTCTATGTCGTCGGACACCAACCCCATCGCGATGCCGGCCACCGGCGCCTTCAGCGGCACTCCTGCGTTCAGCAGCGCCAGTGTCGACGCGCACACCGACCCCATCGAGGTGGAGCCGTTGGAGCTGAGCGCCTCCGACACCTGCCGGATGGCATACGGGAACTCCTCGATGCTCGGCAGCACCGGCATGAGCGCCCGTTCCGCCAGCGCCCCGTGGCCGATCTCGCGACGCTTGGGCGAGCCGACGCGGCCGGTCTCACCGGTCGAATACGGCGGGAAGTTGTAGTGGTGCATGTAGCGCTTGGTGGTCTCCGGCCCCAGCGAGTCGATCTGCTGGGCCATCTTGATCATGTCCAGGGTGGTGACGCCGAGAATCTGAGTCTCGCCACGCTCGAACAGCGCGCTGCCGTGCGCTCGGGGCACCACGGCCACCTCGGCGCTCAGGGCGCGGATATCGGTGATGCCGCGACCGTCGATACGGAAGTGATCCGTCAGGATGCGTTGGCGAACAAGTTTTTTGGTCAGCGACCGGAACGCGGCGCCGATCTCCTTCTCGCGCCCCGCGTACTGCTCGGCGAGCCGCTCGAGCACCTCGGCCTTGATCTCATCGGTACGGTCGTTGCGCTCGTGCTTGCCGGGAATGCTCAGCGCCTCCGACAACGCTTCGGTGGCCACCGAGGCGACCGCGTAGTAGACGTCCTCGCCGTACTCGGGGAAGACCGGATACTCGGCAGTGGGCTTGGCGGCGCGATCGGCCAGCTCCTGTTGAGCGTCGACCAGCGTCGCGATGAACGGCTTGGCGGCCTCGAGGCCTTCGGCGACGATCGCTTCGGTCGGCGTCTGGGCGCCGCCGGCGACAAGCTCGACGATGTTGTCGGTGGCCTCGGCCTCGACCATCATGATCGCAACATCATCTTTTCCGGCGGTCTCTACTTTGCGGCCCGCGACCACCATGTCGAACACGGCACGCTCGAGCTGCTCGACGGTCGGGAATGCCACCCACTGGCCATCGATCAGCGCGACGCGGACACCGCCGACCGGGCCGTTGAACGGCAGGCCGGAGATCTGGGTGGACGCCGACGCGGCGTTGATGGCGACCACGTCGTACAGGTCGTTGGGGTCGAGGCTCATGATCGTGACCACGACCTGGACCTCGTTACGCAGGCCCGCGATGAAGGTCGGACGCAGCGGACGGTCGATCAGGCGACAGGTGAGGATCGCATCGGTGGACGGGCGGCCCTCCCGGCGGAAGAACGACCCCGGGATGCGCCCGGCGGCGTACATGCGTTCCTCGACGTCGATCGTCAGAGGGAAGAAGTCGAAGTGGTCCTTGGGGGTCTTGCCGGCGGTGGTCGCCGACAGCAGCATGGTCTCGTCGTCGAGGTAGGCGACGACGGCGCCGGCGGCCTGCTGCGCGAGCCTGCCGGTCTCGAAGCGGATGGTGCGGGTGCCGAAGCTCCCGTTGTCGATCACGGCGGTGGACTCGTATACGCCGTCTTCAATTTCAACTACAGACATGGACGTCCGTATAGCCTCTCTGGGTTCATGTTCAACTGTTTCGCGTCGTCAATGTCGGAACGCTACGCAGCCCCCGAGGGAGCCCAGCACCACCGGCCTTGATGCGGCTACGGCCGTCGATCGAAGCTGTCGGGATCAACCCGGCAGCCACTACCGAAGACCGCGCGATCAGGCGGGCCCTGACATGACACGCGGGAGCGGTACCTCGCGGATCTGCGAGAACCGCACCCATTGTTCGAGCCAAACGGCTGGCGAACGTGGCCCATCCTACATTGCAGCAGGTACGGGACCGAAATCTCTAGGACACGTCCTCCACGCACACCGTGAAGTCGCGCTCGTCGTAGGGGTAACCGACTCCGCTGACGCACTGGTCGACGCTGGCGACGTTTTTCAGTATCTGGGTGGCGCGCTGCCGGTTGGGCACGGAGTTGTCGTTGCAGTCCACCCGGAGCGGATCCTTGTCGTTTTCCGGGTCGATGCTCATGCAGCCGCCCACCACCCAGTCGATATCCATGCAGATCGTGTTGCCGGCGTCGGAGAACGCGTTGCGCATCGAGTAGTAGGAGTCGACGTCGGTCGGGCACTGGTCGCTGTTCTCGACATTGGCGACGACCTTGAAGTTGGACTCCGGGCTGCCGCATTCCACCTTGGTGGCCTCCGGGCGATCCGGCGTACCACCCATCTTCAGGCAGTCCCCCACAGCCATGTCGGCGACGGACGCCGACGAACACCCGGTCAATCCCCCCATCAGGACGATCGCGGCCGACACGACCGCGGGCGGGGTCCGCAACGGACCGGCGTCAGCGACGCAAGCCCAACCGTTCAATCAAGGAGCGGTAGCGCTCCACGTCGACCTGTGCGACGTACTTCAGCAGGCGACGACGCCGGCCGACCAACAGCAGCAGCCCGCGCCGCGAGTGGTGGTCGTGCTTGTGCAGCTTCAGGTGTTCGGTCAGGTCAGCGATCCGCTTGGTCAGCAGCGCGACCTGGGCCTCCGGAGACCCGGTGTCGGTGTCATGCAATCCGTACTGGCCCAGAATGTCTTTTTTCTGTTCGGCGGTGAGCGCCACGAATTAACTCCATTTCCATCGGTCCGCGACAATTCAGTGCCCCATTCACAGTGCTCAATTGAAGAAAGGGCAGACGCGGCCGCCGCGAACTGCAGCACATGTCGTCGTCGCCGGGCAGTTTATCAGTGCTCAGCGCGCAGACAGAATCGTGCGGGCGTGCTCGGTGTCGCTGCCCATCTGCGCCACCAGGTCACCCACCGAGTCGAACTTCTCCTGGCCACGGAGCCGGGCGACGAAGTCGACCGCGACGTGCTGGCCGTACAGGTCGGCGGCGGTGTCCAGGACGAACGCCTCGACGGTGCGGGTACGCCCGGAAAATGTCGGATTGGTGCCCACCGACACCGCGGCCTGATAGCGCTCGCCGGGGATGACGGTGCCCATCACCGGACCGTGGCCCAGCACCGTGAACCAGGCCGCGTAGACCCCGTCGGCGGGAATGGCCGAGTACATCGGCGGAGCCACGTTGGCGGTGGGAAAGCCCAGCACCTTGCCCCGACCGTCGCCGCGGACCACCACGCCCTCGACGCGATGTGGCCGGCCGAGTGCCTCGGCCGCCGCGACGACGTCGCCGGCATCCACGCAGGACCGGATGTAAGTCGACGAGAACGTCACGGTCTCGTCCTGGTGGTGTTCGGCCACCAGCGACATGCCCTCCACCGCGAAGCCGAACCGCTCGCCCGCCTTGCGCAGCAGATCGACGTTGCCCGTGGCTTTCTTGCCGAAGGTGAAGTTCTCCCCGACCACCACTTCGACGACGTGGAGGCGTTCGACCAGCAGTTCGTGGATGTACCGCTCGGGGGTCAGCTTCATGAAGTCCGAGGTGAACGGCATCACCAGGAAGACGTCGATTCCCATTTCCTCGACCAGCTCGGCGCGGCGGGTCAGGGTGGTCAGCTGCGCGGGATGGCTGCCCGGGAAGACCACTTCCATCGGGTGCGGATCGAACGTCATCAACACGGTCGGCACGCCCCGAGATCGGCCGGCCTTCACGGCGTGATTGATCAGCTCTTGGTGTCCGCGATGGACACCGTCGAACACGCCGATCGTGACGGCGCATCGGCCCCAGTCCGTCGGGATCTCGTGTTGCCCCCGCCAGCGCTGCACAGCCGCAAGCCTACGGCGCGCCCGCGCCCGCGGCTTCGCTAGATCACCAGATCAGGTGACCATTGCCTAAACTTTGTATTTGTGAGTCCAAACGGTAACCCTCGCGACCTGACGACGGTTGCCCAGGACTATTTGAAAGTGATCTGGACTGCTCAGGAATGGTCACTGGAGAAGGTCAGCACCAAGATGCTGGCCGAGAAGATCGGCGTGTCGGCCAGCACCGCCTCGGAGTCCATCCGCAAGCTGGCCGACCAGGGGCTGGTCGATCACGAGAAGTACGGCGCCGTGACGCTGACCGAGGCCGGCCGGCGGGCCGCGCTGGCGATGGTGCGGCGGCACCGGCTGATGGAGACGTTCCTGGTGCGCGAACTCGGCTACAGCTGGGATGAGGTCCACGACGAAGCCGAGGTGCTCGAGCACGCGGTGTCCGACCGACTGCTGGACCGCATCGACGCCAAGCTGGGACATCCCACCCGCGATCCGCATGGCGATCCCATTCCGGCAGCCGACGGTCAGGTTCCCACACCGCCGGCGCGCCAGCTTTCGGTGTGCCAGAACGGCGATGCCGGAACGGTCGCCCGCATCTCCGACGCCGACCCCGAGATGCTGCGCTACTTCGACAGCGTCGGCATCAGCTTGGATTCGCGGCTGCGGGTGCTGGCCCGCCGCGACTTCGCGGGGATGATCTCAGTGGCCATCGAGTCGGGCGAGGGCAAGGACACCAATGTCGACCTGGGCAGTCCTGCGGCAGAAGCGATCTGGGTGGTCGGCTAGAGCGTCGCCGGTCTTAGTACGACGACCGACTTCGTTCGAGTCGGTTCGTCCGTCAGCAGCGCGATGACGTGACCATCGGGAGCCGTTACGGCGTAAACGCCGTCGATCCCCGCGGGTTCGAGCGCTCGGCCGTGACGGGTCGACTCGGCCTCCTCTGCGGTCAGGTCGCGGCGCGGAAACGATTGCAGGCAGGCCTCGTCGAGGCTGTAGCTCAGCTGCGGCATCTCGGCCAGTTCGTCGAGCGTGCGCGCCTGGTCCAGCCCGAACCGGCCGACGCGGGTGCGCCGCAACGCGATGAGGTGCCCACCGACGGCCAGGGCGGCGCCGACATCGCGGGCCAGTGCGCGGATGTAGGTGCCGCTGGAGCAGTCGACTTCCACGTCCACATCGACGAGGCCCTCATGCGGTCGGACGGCCAGCACGTCGAACCGGTCAATGCGCACGCTGCGGGGTGCCAGTTCGACGACCTGACCTTCACGGGCCAGCCGGTAGGCCCGTTTGCCGCCGACCTTGATTGCGCTGACCGCCGACGGAATCTGGGCGATCTCGCCGCGCAGCGCGGCGGCCGCCTCCTCAATCTGAGTGGCGGTGACACCGTCAGCCGGAACGGTTTGCAGGATCTCGCCCTCGGCGTCCTCGGTCGACGTGGACTGCCCCAACCGAATGATGGCGGCGTACGACTTGTCCGTAGCAGTCAGCAGGCCGAGGATCTTGGTCGCCCGGTCGACGCCGACGACCAGCACGCCGGTGGCCATCGGATCAAGCGTGCCAGCGTGCCCGACCTTGCGAGTGCCGAAGATGCGCCGGCAGCGGCCCACCACGTCATGGCTGGTGACCCCCGCCGGCTTGTCCACGATGACAAGGCCGGCGTCGGTCAAAGGACGATCGCCGTCAGCACCAGACCGTCTCGCACCGACCAGCGGCCCGACAATGTCTCCAGCGGCGGCCCCGACGATGCGGTCGGGTCGATCAGAATTCGCGAGACGAACCCGCCCGCGGTGGGGGTTTCGTCGACGTCGAACACGATGTGCGCATCCTCGAACCCGAGCCAGCGACCGGTCATCGGATACCACGCCTTGTACGTTGCCTCCTTGGCGCAGAACAGGATTCGATCCCAATGCAATCCGGATGGCAATCCGTGCAACCCGGCCCGCTCGGCGGGCAGGCTGATCGCGTCGAGCACACCCTTCGGCAGCACGTCGTGAGGTTCGGCGTCGATGCCAACCGAGCGCACCTCGGCGCGCCGGCCGACCGCCGCGCCGCGGTAGCCTTCGCAGTGTGTCAGACTGCCGACGACACCGTCGGGCCAGCACGGTTCGCCCTTGTCCCCCTTGAGGATCGGCACCGGCGGAACCCCCAGCTCACCGAGCGCCTGACGTGCGCAATACCGCACGGTGACGAATTCGTTTCGCCGCTTGGCCACCGCTTTCGCGATCAGTGGCTCCTCCTCAGCTAGCGGCGCTAATTCCGGTGGGTCCGTGTACATTTCGGCAGCAGCAAGTGCCGACGAAGTGCCCGGCAGCACACCGGAGAGCAGCGTGGCGACCACCGTCATCTTGATTGCCTATCCTTGATGCGCTGCTGCATCTTCTCGACGTTCTCGCGCATTTCCTGCGTGATCTGGAAGTGACCGCCGAACTCGTTGAGGTAGCCCGGCGCGTACTTCGGTTCCGGCAACACCTGCCGCAGCCAGCGATGTGGCTTGCGGCGCCGCCATTCTCGCGGGTATCCCACCGAGACCTCCTCGAATCGCACACCGTCATACCAGGTGGTGCGCGGAATGTGCAGGTGGCCGTAAACCGAACAGATCGCGTTGTAGCGGGTGTGCCAATCGGCGGTCGCGGTGGTGCCGCACCACAGCGAGAACTCCGGATAGAACATCGCCTCGCAGGGCTCGCGCACCAGCGGGAAGTGGTTCACCAGCACGGTCGGCATTATCCAGTCGAGGTCCTCGAGCCGCTTACGCGTGTAGGCCAACCGGTCCCTGCACCAGGCCTCGCGGGTTGCATAGGGCTCGGACGACAGCAGGAACTCGTCGGTGCCAACGACATTGCGCTCCCGCGCGATCGCGAGGCCCTCCGCCTTGGTGGCCGCACCCTGCGGCAGGAAGGTGTAGTCGTACAGCAGGAACATCGGCACGATCGTGGCCGGGCCGCCTTCCTCGTTCCACACCGGGAACGGGTGCTCCGGGGTGATGATGCCCATCTCGTCGCACGTGTTGACCAGGTAGTCGTAGCGGGCCTTGCCGAAGATCTGCATCGGATCGTGGTTGGTGGTCCACAGCTCGTGGTTGCCCGGAACCCAGATGACCTTCGCGAACCGTTTGCGCAGAAGATCCAGCGACCAGTGAATCTCGTCGGTGCGCTCTGCGACGTCCCCGGCGACGATCAGCCAGTCGTCGGGAGAGGACGGGTGTAGCGACTCGGTGACCGGCTTGTTGCCGGTGTGACCCGTGTGCAGGTCGCTGATCGCCCACAGCGTGGGTCGTCGGCCGTCGCGTGTCACAACCGACCAGCCTACTGGCGCACGCGGCAGCGCTCCGTGCGGCAACTAGAACATGTTCTCGTTTCCTCTTCGGCCGCTCAGCGCGGACCGCTACACTCCCCGGGCAGGGTCGGACAATGTGAGGGGTGTGATGGTCGCCAGACTGCGCCTGCTCTCGGCGCTGTGTGCGCTGGTCGCGGCGGTGACCGTGGTGTCGCAGACCGATCCGGCCGGACCTGCGCGGATCGATGCGGCCGACATCCCGATGACCAACGTCACCACCACGATCAAGTGGCCGGTCGTCGAGACCGTGGATCCCGATCCGTTCGACCCGTGTCGGGACATCCCCTTCGACGCCGTCCAGCGGATCGGGCTGGCGTACACGCCGCCGATGCCCGAGGACAGCCTGCGGTGCAAGTACGACGCAGGGAACTATCAGGTGACCGTCGAGTCGTTCGTCTGGCGCACGTACGAGGAAACCTTGCCGCCGGATGCCGTCGAACTCGACATCGACGGTCACCGCGCGGCTCAGTACTGGGTGATGAAGCCGACGGACTGGAACAACCGGTGGTGGATCACCTGTGCGGTGGCGTTTGACACCAGTTACGGCGTCATCCAGCAGGTGCTGTTCTACTCACCGATCTACACCGCCGACGACGTCGACTGCATGCGCACCAATCTGCAGCGGGCGCACGAACTTTCGCCGTACTACATCTTCTAACGGACAATGTTGTCCATCGGGCTCGAGCGTTCGAGCATGCCGATCGTCTGCTCGCCGTCCCAGCGGTAGCGCACACCGGCCTGCTGCAGTGCAGGAAACGTCCAGTTCGCGAGCTTGGCCACCTGCTCGGAGGGCACCTCGCTGGGGTCTCACCGTCACCGTCGAACAGGTAACCCTCGTTGAACGTGGTGGCACCGTCCGGACGCGGGGCGGGTAGGCGATGTAGCCGAAGGCCCGGCCGCTGTCGAAGAGCGCCGGGACGCACTGCCGCGGGCCGCCTATGCAGCAGCGCCCCGCTGGTCGGACAACCAACGACGGGTTACCGCCGGGCTCCTCGACGTGTTGTGGCACCTGCCCAGCTACGAGCGACTGCTCGGGACGTGGGACGTCGGCGGCGACGACGCCACCCGCGCAGTCGGCTGGCTGATGGCCAAGGTCGTGAAGGCGATCGAGGACGACCGCCCGCCGCCTGCGTAGCCTTATTCGGTGACCGCAGTATCTACCGCCTCGGCCTCGTCACCATCCCGTTCGAGAATCAAGCGGTACACCGCCCGCGCCATCAGCAAGCTGCTGCACTTGCCGCCGCGCACCACCGAGCACACCGTGCACCGGGGCGTGCGGGTACCGATGCGCGACGGGGTCGAGCTGGTCGCCGACCACTACGAGCCGCAGACGTCGAATCCGGCCGGCACGCTACTGGTCCGCGGGCCCTACGGCCGCATCTGGCCGTTCTCGTTGCTGTTCGCCGGTGTGTACGCGTCGCGCGGCTATCACGTCATCGTCCAAAGCGTCCGCGGCACTTTCGGCTCCGGCGGCGAATTCAGTCCGATGGTCCACGAGATCGACGACGGCGCCGACACCGCGGCCTGGCTGCGCGACCAGCCGTGGTTCACCGGTTCGTTCGGGACCATCGGGCAGTCCTACCTCGGCTTCACGCAGTGGGCGTTGTTGACCGATCCGCCGCCGGAGATGAAGGCGGCGGTCATCACCGTCGGCCCGCACGACCTCAGCGGGCCGCGCTGGGGCACGGGTTCGTTCGGGCTCAACGACTTCCTCGGCTGGAGCGACATGGTCGCCCACCAGGAGGACCCGGGCAAGTTCCGCGCGCTGATCCGGCAACTGCGGGCCCGACGGCTGGTGGCGCGCGCAACCGCCGGTCTGCCGACGGGTGAGGCCGCGCGGGCACTGCTCGGCACCGGCGCCCCGTGGTTCGAGTCCTGGCTGGAGCACCCGGAGTACGACGATCCGTTCTGGTCCCGGATCCAGCTTCACAGCGCCTTGGACCGCACCGAGATTCCTGTGCTGTTGATCAGCGGCTGGCAGGACCTGTTTCTCGAACAGACGCTAGCGCAGTATCAGCATCTGCATCGGCGTGCCACGCCCGTCGCGGTGACCATCGGACCGTGGAACCACACCCAATTGATGACCAAGGGTGGGCCGACCGTGATCCGCGAATCGTTGGACTGGCTCGACACGCACTTGTCGGGCGGCCGCGGCACGGGGCGCTCCCCGGTACATATCCACGTCAACGGTCACGGCTGGATCGACCTGCCGGATTGGCCGCCCGCGATGCCCGAGCAAGTGCGATACCTGCAACCGGGCGGCCGCCTCGGCGACGCGGTGCCGCCCGACACGGCGCCGTCCTCGGCATTCACATACAACCCCGCCGATCCGACGCCTACCGTCGGCGGCCGGTTTCTGGCCCCGGAGAGCGGCTACCACAACGACACCCGGCTGGCGCGCCGTGCCGACGTGCTGAGCTTCACCGGAGACGCCCTTTCGCGCGATCTCTACGTCGTCGGAAACCCGGTCATCGAGCTATCGCACACGTGCGACAACCCCTACAACGACCTCTTCGTCCGGGTCAGTGAAGTGGACGCCAAGGGACGCTCCCGCAACGTCAGCGACGGATACCGCCGTGGCACAGTCGATTCCGGGACCGTGAGCATCGAACTCGATGCGATCGCGCACCGGTTCCGCACGGGTTCCCGCATCCGGGTGATGATCGCCGGTGGATCGCATCCGCGGTTCGCCAGGAACCTGGGCACCGGCGAGCCATTCCTCACCGGCGACCGGCTGCAGCCCGCCACGCACACTGTGCATCTCGGAGACGGCGCGTCGCGGCTGGTGCTGCCCGCCGGCCCTCAGCTGCCGTCAACCGACTGAGCGACGGACCCGGTGGGCGATTCCCTGCAGCGTGGCGTCGTCGTGCACCGGTTCCGCCCACTCCGGGCTCACCGGTAGTTGGACCCAGCTGGTGCATCCGGCATAGTCCGGCGTGCGCACCAGCCGTTGCGGCTCGACCAGCGGACAGGCCTGCACGACCAGCACAGTGAGGCGGTGCTTGGGCCGAAAGTCCAGCCTGTCGGCATGGACCGACTCGTCGGTCCAGATATGCAGCGGCGCAATCTCTTCGAGCGCCTCAGGTCGGTTCGCCTCCACGGCGGCAACGACTTTGGCGCCTGCACGCAGCACGATTGCTTCTGGTGCGCAGTCGGCAGCCGCGCAGTCGAGCAGATCGCGGTGTTCAGGACGCACCCGTTCGGCATGGCTGTGAGCGACGGTCGGGAACAGCAGGAAGCGCGATGCCGTTACGGCGAAACGCTTTTCGTGAATTCCGCCCTTGCGCAGCAACACGGTCTGCCTGCCGTCGAGCAGCGCATGCACTACCGCGCTCCACTCTTTGAGCGCCGGCTGCGTAAGGATCGATGTCATCCTGTGCCTGATGTCGCCGGCTGCGCGGCTCCGGCATTCAGCCGTGCGCGCACTTCCGGCCGCCGCAGCGGCGGCACGGTTTTGGGCGGCTGGCGCCGCGGCGGGAGGCTCCCCAGCAGTTGCGTCGTCGTCGCGGTGACTTCGGCGACGGCGGCTTCGAAGGCCTCGGCGTTGGCGGCCGACGGCCTGGTGATGCCGCTGACCTTACGGACATATTGGCGGGCGGCGGCCTCGATCTCCTCGTTGGTCGCCACGGGTTCCAGGCCGCGAAGCTCGGTGATGTTTCGGCACATACCCCCACGATAGGTTGATGCCATGACCAACGACGATGTGCTGCTCATCGATACGCACGACAGGGTGCGCACGCTGACGCTGAACCGTCCGGCATCCCGCAATGCCCTATCGACCGAGCTACGCCGGCGCTTCTTTCTGGCGCTGCGCGATGCGGAGACCGATGACACCGTCGACGTCGTGATCCTCACCGGCGCCGACCCGGTGTTCTGCGCAGGCCTGGACCTCAAGGAGTTGGGCGACTCGACGGAGCTGCCGGACATCTCCCCCCAGTGGCCGCCGATGACCACGCCGGTGATCGGCGCCATCAACGGCGCCGCGGTGACCGGCGGCCTGGAGCTCGCGCTGTACTGCGACATCCTGATCGCCTCCGAGCAGGCCCGATTCGCCGACACCCACGCCCGCGTCGGGCTGCTGCCCACCTGGGGTCTCAGCGTGCGGCTGCCGCAGAAGGTGGGGGTCGGGATGGCCCGCCGGATGAGCTTGACCGGCGACTACCTGTCGTCCGCCGATGCGTTTCGGGCCGGGCTGGTCACCGAGGTGGTGGCGCACGAGCAACTGCTCCCCACCGCGCGGCAAGTGGCGGCGTCCATCGTCGGCAACAACCAGAAGGCGGTGCGGGCGTTGTTGGCCTCGTATCACCGCATCGACGACGCGGCGTCCCGCGAAGGTCTGGCGATCGAAGCCGAGTCGGCAACGCAATGGATGAGCGGAGCGAACGGCAATGACATCGCCGCCAACCGCGATGCTGTTCTGCAGCGGGGCCGCGCACAGGTGCGCTGATTTTTCATATGCTGCGGTCGTGAACGAAGCGCACCAGCACTGCGGCAGCGACGAATGGCGACAGATGATCCGAGAGTTCATCCTTCCGTGGGCTCTGGGTGACGTCGACCTCGGCGACGACGTGCTCGAGGTCGGACCCGGATACGGCGCCACTACCGACGTTCTCAGCAAGGCGGTGCCTCGGCTCACGTCGGTCGAGATCGATGACGAGCTCGCGGCGATGCTGGTCGACCGCTTCGCCGAGGTTCCTTCGGTGGAAATCGTGCACGGCGACGCGACGTCGCTCGCCTATACCGACGGCCGGTTCTCCGGCGCGGCGTGCTTCACCATGCTGCATCACGTCCCGACGAACGAACTCCAGGATCGGCTGTTCGCGGAGATCGCCCGCGTGCTGCGGCCCGGCGCGCCGCTGGTGGCCAGCGACAGCCTGGCAAGTGAAGAGCTGGAGGCCCACCACGAGGGCGACACATACAACCCGGTCGACCCGGCGAGTCTGCCCTCCCGGCTGGCGGCGGCCGGTTTCGTCGACGTGAACGTGCAGACCAATCCCTTTGGCTGGGCGGTCATCGCGCGGGTCGCGGAAGGCTAGTTCGGAAAAGATGAGATGTGTTGAGGACCCCTCGGCTCAGACGCTTGATTATCAAGGCGTCAGTAAGCAGTTGCAGGAGCTCGAGGAGGTCTCGATGACGATCGTAGGCTGGTTTGACGTGCATCGGAAGCAGATCACGTTTGAGTATGTGGACACCGATACCGGTGAGGTGAGTTCGGGTCAGATCAGTCCGGCGACGCGCGAATCGTTGCGGGCCTGGCTGGGTGAGCATTGTCGCGGCCGGGATGCCGAATTCGCGCTGGAGGGCTGCACCGGGTGGCGGTATGTGGCCGAGGAACTGCGCGCGGCCGGCGCGGTGGCGCATCTGGCTGATCCGGCCGAGACCGCGGCCGCGCGGGGCCCGAAGAAACGGGCCAAGTCCGACCGTACCGATGCCCGGCTGCTGCCAACCCTGTTATGGGAGGGGCGGCTGCCCGAGTCGGTGATCCCGCCGGCTCATGTGCTGGAAGTGCGTACGTTGGGCCGGTTGTATTGCGCGTTGATGGACGAGCGGCGGGGATGGCAGCAGCGCATTCAAGCCCAACTGTTTCACCAGGGCGCCCCGCCGATCGCGGCGCTGCTGACCCAGACGGGACGGCAGGGCTTGGCCAGCGCCGAATTGTCGGCGGCCGGACGGCAGTACGTCGAGGCGGCGCTGCGGCGCGTCGACGAGCTTACCGAGCAAATCGCGCCGCTACGAACACAATTGGTGACCTTCGCCGGTCGCCAGCCCGGCTGTCAGGCGCTGCAGTGCCACTACGGCATCGGGCCGTTGTGCGCGGTGATCATCTGGGCCGAGGTCGGCGACGCGCGCCGATTCGCCACCTCCGGCCAGCTGGTGCGCTACGCCGGGCTGGATGTCACCGTGTACTCCTCGGCGGGCAAACGCTCACCCGGTCACCTATCCCGGCAGGGCTCCGCGCAGCTGCGATGGGCGGCGTTCGAGGCGGCCAAATCGGCCACCCACCGCGGCTCACCGGACTACACCTACTACCACGCGCTGGCCGCCAGACGCGACGGTAAGCGTGCCACCCTGGCCGTGGCACGCAAGCTGTTGCGCCGGTGTCATCACAGCCTGCGTGAGCTCGATGATCTCGCCCTGGCATTACCGAAGCCCACACCCCAAGCCGCCTGAAATGCTCCCGCGTGTGTCGTGCTCATCCCGTCAGCTGATGCTTGCGGCCCGCTCCCTGAGGGACACTGTCGCCACCGTCTGGGTGGACGACCTGAAAAGACTGAGCGGGCCCCACCCTTCGGCCGCCCGTCGCCGGGCACACCCATCCTCATCATGTCGCCGGACCGCTGCGTCTGTGGACCTAAATAAGTCTGGGCGCCGACACGCGCAACACCGGGGCACAACCCAGCCGCGGGAGGCGCCCATGATCTAAAAACGCATCTGCCCTCGCCGCCCCGCGCAATCAAGCATGCGGTCGAACTTGTCGGCGTCAAGGTCGTTCGTCCTCGCTGCGCTGCGGGCGCTCCACCTGGACCCCGACCGGCGGTCCGCCGCGACCAAGCCCGGACAACGGCGAGGAACAACCAGTGAAAACCAAGAAATTCCACCTTTACGAGGATCCCCCAACACAAATAAGTGTCCGCAAGGCGCGGGATCGGCGCTCCTACCGGCAACCGCGGCTCAACCAGGGCCGCGCGCATGCCAAGGGAGTGGTCGAGTGTTCCAGTCAAACGCACCGCGCGGTAAGACATTTTTGGCGACGGCCTCGGTCACGATCGCCGTTGTCGCAGGCTGTTCAAGTGCCGGGGAGGCTACCTCTGGAGTCCTATCCCAGTCGGCCCCGCCGGCGGCGTCTGGTCCCGTGTCGGCAGGCGACGACGCGCCAGGCGGTAGCGGCATTGTCGCCAAGCCCGCTTCAACGGCATTTCCGATGGAGGCCCGAGACATTCGGCTGGTCCGGCTGGGCCAACAGGACATCGTGCTGCAGTTCGAGCTGTTCAACGGGACGCAGCAGGCCATCGAACCGTATGACGTGGGACTCGGCTTGATAGAACGCGAGATGAAGCTCGTCGACCTGCCACGGGCGACCCGCCTACGACGTGCAGACGGCCAACGGGCTCGATGGCCGGGTCAGCGCCAATCAGTACGACGAGATCGCGCCCGGTACGGCCTCCACAATCACCGCCGTGTTCACCGCGCCGCCGCTGGAGACCACCAAGTTGTGGTTCATGACCAAAGTACTGCTGCCGGTCGAGGTGCCGATCCAGCCCGCGGGCTCGGCCGCCCTGAAAGACGACCCTGTGCTCACTGGGCCGCGCGGCCTTGATCCGCACGTCACAACCATGGTGTGCGCGAGCAAGGGGCCCGAGGGCGGTGTCACGGAGACTCCGGTGGAGATAAAGCTGCCCAGCGACGTTCTGTTCGAGTTCGGCAAGTCGGACCTCACACCGGCGGCGCAGGCGGCGCTTGACGAGGTTGACTCTCAGATCGAGGCGACTACGGGCACGGTCACGATCGAGGGACACACCGACGCAATAGGTGACGACGCATCCAATCAGCTGCTGTCGGAGGCGCGTGCGGCCTCGGTGCAGGCGTCACTGCAGGAGAAGATGGGCAGCGGGTTCACCTTCAACGTCGTCGGATTCGGCGAGTCCCGCCCGATGGCGCCGAACACCAACCCGGACGGCAGTGACAATCCTGACGGGCGAGCCCAGAACCGCCGGGTGGAAATCCGCACCGGCGACGTGACCGCCGCCGTGCCGGCCGAGCTCGAAGCCCGCGACGCGACTAACGACCTGGCCGCCCAGGGTGCGCAGGCGAAGGTCGACAGCGTCAATCGGGTCGGCGGCTACCTGCTCAGCATGGTGACCGTGACCAACCCGACGTCGGCGGTGATCGAGGTCGATCCAGATAGCGGCCTCACCGACACCAACGACCGGCCGAATGGGATCACCTTGGCCGACAAGACCAGCCAGCGCCGCGCGGAGGTCTGCCACGGCCCCACCGAGCTGCTCGAGGGTTTCATGTTCCTCAACGGCCCGCCGTCCACCCACTACGTTCCGACCGCTTCACGCTCGCTGCCGCCCGGCGCGTCGGTGAAGTTCTGGGGGTTCTACGCGGCGCCACCGGCCGACGTCACCACGGTAGACGTTGAAATCGGCGGCCTGGGCAAGGTCGAGCCGACGCCGATCACGAGCTGACTCACCGCTGTTCTGAAAAAGGTGTGCGAAAACCCCGGCGTGCGGGCTCTAACCAATGACAGCGCCAAGGCCGCGACCACATCACAGGAGTCATCATGACCACCACACGACACCGACCCGAACGCCCCCTTCACCCGCACCGAACGTGGAGTCGAGCCTTCCCGTGGTGACAACGCCGCCGGCCCGGCAGACGTCGCCGGCGCCGACGCCGACGCCATTGATCACCACCCCGTCACCGGGCCCGGTGACTTGGTCGGGCCCACCCCGGACGCGGCGTGTTCCGCTATTCGGTGCCCGTGAACGCAGGCAGGACGAGTCGCATGCACGATGGCCCCAATCGCGCCGAAATCGATTGCCCCGTCGCCCATCATGCCGCGAAGTACTTCCGGTGCAGCGGGTCCAGCGCCAACCTGATCCTCTCGGAAGCTCCGGCGGCGCAGACTGATTGGGCCCACGCGCAGCCGGGTGGGCCCACGCGCAGCCGGGTGGGCCCACGCGCAGCCGGGGACTATCCCGTCCCTGGCACCAGCCAGTGACCGGAGATGGCGCGCCAGCCGACGAAGACCAGCCGCAGCACCATGAAAGTGCTCAGTCCTGACCAGATGCCGAGCAGGCCCCAACCGAACGCCAGCGACAACCAGATCAACGGCAGGAATCCGACCAGCGCGCTGATCAGCGTGGCATTGCGCATGAATTTGGCGTCACCGGCGCCGAGCAGCACTCCGTCGAGCGCGAAAACGACTCCCGCGACCGGCAATTGGGCCACCATGAACCACCACGGCACGCCGATCGCGTCGAGCACCGAACGGTCGTCGGTGAAAATGCTCGGAATGACCGACGCGCCGACGGCGAAGATGCCTGCCAGCACCGCCGAAGCCAGCGTCGAGAAGATGGTCACCCGCCACGCCACGGATTTGGCGTGCGTCAATTGGCCGGCGCCGAGCGCCGCGCCCACCAGCGACTGTGCGGCGATGGCCAGCGAATCCAGCACCAGCGCAAGGAAATTCCACAGCTGCAGCACCACCTGATGCGCGGCGACGGCCGCCGCGCCGAACCGAGCGGCGACTGCTCCGGCCGAGACGAAGCAGGCCTGAAACGCCATCGTCCGTAGCAGGAGATCCCGACCCATGACGACCTGCGCGCGCAGCACCGCGGGCTGGATGCGCAGCGGCACCCGCTCGACCAGCAGCGCACGGCAGAACAGCAGCGCCGCCAGCCACTGCCCCACCAGATTGGCGACCGCCGATCCCGCCAGCTCCATTCGCGGCATGCCCAGCCAGCCGTACACCAGCAGCGGACACAGCACCGCCGACACTGCGAAGCCGACGACGACGTAGCGGAGCGGCCGGCCGGTGTCCTGCACGCCGCGCATCCAGCCGTTACCCGCCGCCGAGATCAGGATCGCCGGAACGCCCACAATCGCGATCCGCAGCCACGGCATCGCGGCGTCGGCGATGTCCCCGCCCGCGGCCAGCACGGACACCAGCGGCACCGCCGCGACCTGCACGACGATCACGATCAACGTGCCCAATCCGAGTCCCAGCCACGTCGCCTGCACGCCTTCGCCGACCGCCGCCGCCCGGTTCCCGGCACCAAAGAAGCGGGCCGAGCGCGCGGTGGTGCCATACGACAAGAAGGTCATCTGCGAGCTGAGCGTGCTCAGGATGAGCCCACCGATCGCCAGGCCCGCGAGCGGCAGCGCGCCAAGGCGACCGACGACGGCGAGGTCGAATAGCAGGTAGACGGGCTCGGCGGCCAGCACGCCCAGGGCGGGCAGGGCCAGGCCGGCAATGCGGCGGCCGGTGGCCGGGACGACCGGCAGATCGCCCTCGGGCTCAGCCAAGGGCTGCGTAGAGTGCCTGCACGACTTCGTCGGCCGAGCCGGTGGCCGAATAGCCCGCGGCCAACCGGTGCCCGCCGCCGCCGAAGGCGCTAGCGACAGCGGCCAGGTCATATGACTTCGCGCGCATCGATACCGACCAATGAGCCGGCTCGATTTCCTTGAAGACCGCGGCCACCTCGGCCTGCTGCGTGGTGCGCACGATGTCGACGATGCTCTCGACTTCCTCCGGTCGGGCGTTGGCCCATTCCTGGTGTCCCACAACGGCATACACCAACCCACGGCCACCTGCGGCGTCGGGCAGCAACTGCGCCGACGCCAGCACACGCGACAGCATCGGCAGCCAGGCGAACGGATGGGTGTCGAGAAGGGCGCGGCTGATGGAGGCGTTGTCGACGCCGAGCTCGACCAGCCGGGCGGCCAGCCGGTGCGCACGCGCGCTGGCCCAGCGGAACGAACCCGTGTCGGTGGTCAGCCCCGCATACAGGCAATGCGCCACGCCGATGTCGATTGGCTTGCCCCACACGTCGAGCAGCTCGGCGACCAGCATGGTGGTCGAGTCCGCTGACGGGTCGACATAATTGGCGGTGCCGAACAGCTGGTTGGAGGCGTGGTGGTCGATCACCAGCACCTCGCGGCCGAGATCGGCGAGCTCACGCAGCGCGCCCAGCCGGTTGATGCTGGGAATGTCGACGGTGACGACCAGATCGGCGTCGCGGAACATGGCGGTCGGGTCGACCAGCAGGTGCCCACCCGGCAGCGACTGCAACGATTCGGGCAGCTCGGCCGGTGCAGCGAAGCCGACCTCAACGCGCTTGCCGGCATTGTCGAGCACCAGCGCCAACGCTAGGCCCGCGCCGATGGTATCGGCGTCCGGATACACATGGCACACCACGCTGACCGTCGCTGCGGCCGAAAGCAGTTCGGCAGCGGCGCGTGCATCCACCCGCTCACCCAATACCGGTGCGTCAGTCGTCGAGTCAGTCGCGGTCACCCGTGTCCTCAGCATCTCGCTTGTCGTCGAGTTCCCCGCCGTTTTCCTCCGCCCCAGTCACACGGTACGGGTCGGCGTCGCCAGCGTGCTTGGCACCCTGCCGAACTCTCGCCAAATCCTCATCCGCGGCGCGCGCGCGGGCGAGCAGTTCCTCCATGTGGGCGGCCGTATCCGGCACCTTGTCGAGGACAAACGACAGCGTAGGGGTGAACCGCACCCCGGTGCCTGCACCGACCTTTGTCCGCAGGGTTCCCTTAGCGCGTTCCAGCGCAGCGGCCGCGCCGGCATAGTCCGGCTCCTCGTCGAGGGTCTGCCCTCGCACGGTGTAGTAGACGGTGGCGTCATGGAGATCTCCCGTTACCTTCGTGTCCGTAATGGTCACGAAGGCCAACGGCGGATCTTTGATCTCGAACTCGATGGCCGAAGCGACGATGGTGCCGATGCGCTTGGAGAGCCTACGGGCTCGGCCCACATCAACCATGTGTATGGACTCCTAGCTCCGCCCGTTTGCCTTCTTCGCTCCGCTCATCAGGCACGTTCTTTCTCTACAAGCTCGTACGTCTCGATGACGTCGCCCTCCTTAATGTCGGAGTACGACAGCGTCAGACCACACTCGTAACCGTCGCGCACCTCGGTGACGTCGTCCTTCTCCCGCCGCAGCGACTGCACGGTGACGTTCTGCGTGACCACCACGTTGTCACGCAGCAGCCGTGCCTTGGCGTTGCGCCGGATGGTGCCGGAGGTGACCAGGCAGCCGGCGATGTTGCCGACCTTCGACGAGCGGAAGATTGCGCGGATCTCGGCGCGGCCGAGTTCGCGTTCCTCGTAAACCGGCTTGAGCATGCCCTTGAGCGCGCTCTCGATCTCGTCGATGGCCTGATAGATCACCGAGTAGTAGCGGATCTCCACGCCCTCGCGGTTGGCCAGCTCCGTCGCTTTGCCCTCGGCGCGGACGTTGAACCCGATGATGATCGCGTCCGAGGCCGACGCCAGGTTGACGTTGGTCTCGGTGACACCGCCGACGCCGCGGTCGATGACCCGCAGTTCCACCTCGTCGTCGACCTGGATGCCCAAAAGAGCCTCCTCCAGCGCCTCGACGGTGCCGGCGTTGTCGCCCTTGAGGATCAGGTTCAGCTGACTGGTTTCCTTCAGCGCCGAATCCAGGTCCTCCAGGCTGATCCGCTTGCGGGTGCGGGCGGCCAGCGCGTTGCGCTTGCGCGCGCTGCGCCGGTCGGCGATCTGGCGGGCGATGCGGTCTTCGTCGACGACGAGGAAGTTGTCGCCTGCGCCGGGAACCGACGTGAAGCCGATGACCTGAACCGGCCGCGACGGCAGTGCCGCGTCGAGGTCGTCGCCGTGTTCGTCGACCATGCGGCGAACGCGCCCGTACGCATCGCCTGCCACCACCGAGTCGCCGACATGCAGGGTGCCGCGCTGAATCAGCACGGTGGCCACCGGACCGCGGCCACGGTCCAGGTGAGCCTCGATGGCCACGCCCTGGGCCTCCATGTCGGGGTTGGCCCGTAGGTCCAGGGCGGCGTCGGCGGTCAGCACGACCGCCTCGAGCAGGGACTCGATGTTGGTGCCCTGCTTGGCGGAGATGTCGACGAACATGGTGTCGCCGCCGAATTCCTCTGGCACCAAACCGTATTCGGTCAGCTGCCCGCGGATCTTCTGCGGATCGGCACCTTCCTTGTCGATCTTGTTGACCGCCACCACGATCGGCACGTCGGCGGCCTGGGCGTGGTTGACCGCCTCCACCGTCTGCGGCATGACACCGTCGTCGGCGGCGACCACCAGGATCGCGATGTCGGTGGCCTTGGCGCCGCGGGCGCGCATGGCGGTGAACGCCTCGTGACCCGGGGTGTCGATGAACGTGATCAGCCGCTCGGTGCCGTCGAGGTCGACCGCGACCTGGTAAGCGCCGATGTGCTGGGTGATGCCGCCGGCCTCTTCCTCGCGGACGTTGGCCTGACGGATGGTGTCGAGCAGCCGGGTCTTGCCGTGGTCGACGTGGCCCATGACGGTCACCACCGGAGGACGCGTCTCGAGATCCTCCTCGCCACCCTCGTCCTCACCGTAGGTGAGGTCGAAGGACTCCAGCAGCTCGCGGTCCTCGTCCTCGGGCGACACGACCTGGACGACGTAGTTCATCTCGCTGCCGAGCAGCTCGAGTGTCTCGTCGCCTACGGACTGCGTGGCGGTCACCATCTCGCCGAGGTTGAACAATGCCTGCACCAACGAGGCCGGGTTGGCGTCGATCTTCTCGGCGAAATCGGATAGCGACGCGCCGCGGGCCAGCCGGATGGTTTCGCCGTTGCCGTGCGGCAGCCGCACGCCACCGACGACCGGCGCCTGCATCGAGTCGTATTCCTGGCGCTTCTGCCGCTTCGACTTGCGGCCACGCTTGGGCGCGCCACCGGGGCGACCGAAGGCGCCTGCGGCTCCGCCGCGCTGGCCCGGCCGTCCGCCGCCACCGCCGCCGCCGCCGGGCCGGCCGCGATATCCGGTGCCTGCCGGGGCACCGCCACCGCCACCAGCACCGCCGCCACCACCGCCTGCGCCGCCGCGGTAGTTGCCGCTACCGCCGCCACCGCCGGGGCGACCGCCCTGACCTGCGCCGGGGCCACGAGCACCAGGACTGGGCCGGGCGCCGCCGGGCCCAGGCCGAGCGCCACCTTGACGCGGTGTGCGGCCGGGTGCCGCGCCGCCCGGACGCGGCGGCATGTTGCCCGGCGACATACCGGGCCGCGGCGCACCCGGACGAGGTGCCTGTGGACGCGGAATCGGCCGGTCAACCGGCTGCGCCGAGGAGAACGGGTTGTTGCCGACGCGCGGGGTGCGCGCGGCGGGCTTGGGTGCGCTGGGCGCCGGACCTGGCCTCGGGCCAGGGGTAGCACCTGGTGTTGGAGCGGGCGGCGCGGCGGGGGCTACCGGTGCGGACGCGACCGCGGGTGGCGCGGCAACCGGCGGTTCCTCAGGTACCGCGGGCTTGGCAACCGGCGCCTTCTCTGGGGCGGCCTTGGTCGCGGCGGCCTTCGCGGGCGAGCCGTTTCCGTCGGACTTGACCTTCTCCGCAGCGGGCTTTGGTCCGCCGAATGATTCGCGCAGCCTGCGCGCGACGGGCGCCTCCACGGTGGAGGACGCAGATTTCACGAATTCGCCCTGTTCACTAAGCCGGGCGAGCACTTCCTTACTGGTTACACCGAGTTCCTTGGCCAACTCGTGTACACGGGCCTTACCTGCCACTACATCTCCATCTCTAGAGGCGTTAGCGGTGGTAGGCGCCGCGCCTCGGGTTAGCTATGACGCATGGTCATCGGGACTTCACGGTGTACTCAAGTTCTTCGCTGCCTGTTCTCTCGCCGGGTGGATCTTGCTTTTCAGCTCCGCTAGCAGGGCTTACGTGCTCGATCACCGCGGTAATGTCCGGTGAACCGGTGATGCGCAGCGCTCGTACGAACGCTCGCCGCCGAATTGCTGCGTCTAGACACTCCTGCTCGGGGTGCAGCCAGGCGCCCCGCCCCGGCAGTTTTCTCGCTGGGTCAACGGTAACGGCGTATTCGCCATTCCCGCCGACGGCGACCACTCGAAGCAGTTCGACGGCCAGCTCTCGCTTCCGGCAGCCCACGCACGTCCGCACCGGTCCACCCGTGGGGGCGATGGCGCTTCTATGCGTCCGAGCCGAAGTCTCGCGCTGGATCACACCTGAGTCTACCGTCCCTGTCCTTGCGAACTGAAACGGCTGTGCTGGTGGTCTGCTCTGGGCCCACGCGTCAGCAGGGTGGGCCCACGCGTAAGCAGGGGATTACCGGTCGTGCACCGCCCTGTGGGCCGCACCGGGGTTGGGCTCAGGCTTTCCGGCCGGCGCGGCATCGCTTCTGATGTCGATCCGCCAGCCGGTGAGCCGCGCCGCCAGTCGGGCGTTCTGGCCCTCCTTGCCGATCGCCAGCGAAAGCTGAAAATCAGGGACCACGACGCGGGCGGCTCGGGCGGACTCGTCGATGACGCTCACCGACACCACCTTGGCCGGCGACAGCGCGTTGGCAACGAACCGGGCTGGATCCTCGTCGTAGTCGATGATGTCGATCTTCTCGCCGGACAGCTCGCTCATCACGTTGCGCACCCGCTGGCCCATCGGACCGATGCAAGCGCCCTTCGCGTTGAGGCCCGGCACCCGTGAGGTGACCGCGATCTTGGACCGGTGACCGGCCTCGCGCGCGACCGCGACGATCTCAACGGAGCCGTCGGCGATCTCGGGCACCTCAAGCGAGAACAGCTTGCGCACCAGGTTCGGATGCGTACGCGACAACGTGATCAACGGCTCGCGGGCACCGCGGCTGACGCCGACGACGTAGCAGCGCAGCCGATCACCGTGTTCGTAGCGCTCGCCGGGAACCTGCTCGGCAGCGGGAATGACGCCCTCGGAGCCCTTGGTCTCGCTGCCCATCCGGACCACGACGAGTCCGCGGGCGTTGGCGCGGGCATCGCGTTGGATGACGCCGCCGACGATGTCGCCTTCACGCGCGGAGAACTCGCCGTAGTTCTTCTCGTTCTCGGCGTCACGCAGCCGCTGAAGGATCACCTGACGCGCGGTGGTCGCCGCGATGCGGCCGAAACCCTCTGGCGTGTCGTCCCATTCACTGAGGACGTTTCCGTCGACGTCGGTTTCGCGGGCGATCACCTTGACGACGCCGGTCTTGCGGTCGATGTCGATGTGGGCGTCGGCTTCGTGGCCTTCGGTGTGGCGGTAGGCAGTGAGCAGCGCCGATTTGATGGTATCGACGACGACGTCGACCGAGATGCCCTTGTCGGCCTCGATGGCGTGCAACGCCGCCATGTCGATATTCACGCTCAGGCCTCCTTCCCAGATTGCCCGGCCAGCTCCAGCTCCCGCGGGTTGGGAGGCGAAAACTCAACCTGGACAACGGCTTTGGCTACACCATCCAGAGGTAGTTCACGCACGGAGAAAGTGGGCCTTGCGCCCTCGCGCACCACCAGCCGCACCGTGCCGCCGTTGGTTTCGCCGAGGCGTCCGGTCAGTTGCGAACCGTCCGACAACGTCAGCTCCACTTTGCGACCGCGGGCCCGCCGGTACTGCTTTTCAGTGGTCAGCGGCCGGTCGACGCCCGGCGAGGTGACTTCGAGGACATATGGCGCGGCCGTGTCGTCGACACGGTCAAGCAACGCAGACGCCGACCGGGACAGCTCCGCGATCGAGTCGAGGTCTAGCGGATCATCGCCGTCTGCCACCACGGTGATGCGGGGCGGGCGCGCGGCGACATCGATGATGACGTCCTCGATTTCATAACCTGCGCGCGCGAACTCGCCGTCGAGTAGCTCGATCACCAGTTTCTGCGACGGTAATCCCGCAGAACGCTCCGTCACGGCGAGCTCCTCATCTTGAGTTGTCCGGACACGATTCCCCGCGGCGCAACTTGGAACCGACTCTCAACGATACGCCAGGGCCACCGCGGCAAGCGGCAAACGCGCTGCCCCGCCCAGCGAATGCACAGGGGCGATCGTCAATGTGTAGACGACCGTTCGGCAATGGCAGGATGTTGCTCGTGCCGAGCCCCCAGCCGACCGTCAGCAGGCGAAGCGTGCTCTTGTCGGCGGCGGCCATTGCACTGCTGGGCGCGACCGCCACGGCATGCGGATCATCGACACCGCCGCCGGAAGTCGATGAGCTGGCCGCGCAACTCGACCGTGCGCGCGCCGACAGCCAGCTGGCGACCGACGCTGCGGCGTCTGCCCGCCCGGCAGTCGCGCAGGCGCTCAACGCGGTGGCCTCCGAACGGTCGGCACATGCCCAGGCGCTGTCGGACGAGCTTGTCCGAATCGTCGGCAAGGACGCGCCGACAGCAACTCCGACGAGCACGACCGCCGAGCCGGCGAAGGCGCCGACCGCTGCGGACGTGATCGGTGCGCTGCGCGCGTCGGCTGAGAGCGCCGCACAATTGGCGGCAACGTTCTCCGGGTATCGCGCCGGGCTCGTCGGCTCGATCGCGGCCGCCTGCACGGCGGCCTACACCGTCGCGCTGGTCTTTCCGGGGGCGGCGCAATGACCTCTCCCGAGCCGGCACCGACGACGACCGCCACGACAACGACAACGACGTCGTCGCGGGCGGCCGAACCCACCAGCGCGGCGCGGCCGGCGGAAGCCGCCGATGGCGCGCTGTTCGACGCGATCGCCACCGAGCACGCCACCATCTACGGCTACGGGCTGGTGTCGGCTCATTCGACGCCCGACGTGAACGCCCTGGTCTCGTCGTCGATGGCCGAGCACCGGGAGCGGCGCGAGGCGGCGATCGCAATGCTGGACGCACGGTCCGTCGACGCACCGCTGCCCGCCGCCGGCTATCAGCTTCCGATGGAAGTCGACAACCCGACGGATGCGGCCAATCTGGCGGTGCGGATGGAAGAGGACGCCGCGGTGGCGTGGCGAGCGGCCCTCGAGCAGGCGACAAACGAGCAGGACCGAAGGTTCGCGGTGACGGCATTGACGCAATGTGCGGTCAGGGCGGCGCGATGGAGCCGGGTGCTCGGCGTCTCGCCGATCACCGTCGCCTTCCCCGGCGGATCTGAATGACGCTCAACCCGCCGCAACCCGCCAATCGTGTTGCGTTTGTTGCGGCCAATCGCGGGACGCCGCCCGCAACAAACGACACAGAGCTGGGATGTCTAGCCCGTGACGGCTGCGGAGATGTCGGTCGCCGCATTGTCGACGGCGACCTCCCGCGTCTCGCCGGTGAACCGGTTGCGCAACTCGACGATACCGTCCGCCCAGCCGCGGCCAACCACGACGATCCACGGCACCCCGAGCAGTTCGGCGTCCTTGAACTTCACCCCCGGTGAGGCCTGCCTGTCGTCGAGCAGCACCTCGACGCCGAGACGGTCCAGATCGGCGGCCAACTCCGCGGCGCCGGCACGTGCGGCGCTGTCCTTGTTGGCGATCACCACGTGGGCGTCGAACGGCGACACCGACGACGGCCAGCGCAGCCCCAGCTCGTCGTGCTGCTGTTCGGCGATCACCGCGACCAGCCGGGACACCCCGATGCCGTAGGAGCCCATGGTCAGCCGCACCGGCTTGCCGTCCTCGCCGAGCACATCGGCGGCGAACGCGTCGGTGTACTTGCGGCCGAGCTGGAAGATGTGGCCCACCTCGATGCCGCGCGCCGACACGAGCGGCCCGGCGCCGTCGGGCGACAGGTCGCCGTCGCGCACTTCGGCGGCCTCGATCGTGCCGTCGGCCACGAAATCACGACCGGCTATCAGCCCGACCACGTGCTTGCCCGGCTCGTCAGCACCGGTGATCCACGACGTGCCGTCGACGATCCGCGGATCGACAAGGTAGCGAACTCCGTTGGCCAGCAATGCTTTCGGGCCGATGTAGCCCTTCGCCAGGAATCGGTGCTTCGCGAAGTCGGACTCGTCGAGCAGCGCGTACTCAGCCGGGTCCAGCGCAGCGCCAAGCCGCTTTTCGTCGACCTCACGATTGCCCGGCACGCCGACCGCGAGCAGTTCCCACTCGCCGCCGGGCTGCCGGACCTTGAGCACCACGTTCTTCAGCGTGTCAGCCGCGGTGATCTCCCGGCCGAGGTCCACGCTGTTGGCCCAGTCGACCAGCGTGGCGATGGTCGGCGTGCCAGGAGTGTCGTACACCTTGGCCTCGGGCTGCCCCTCGATCGGCAGCGACTCCGGCACCGCGGTGATCACAGCCTCGACATTGGCGGCGTATCCGGACTCCAGGCACCGCACGAACGTGTCCTCGCCGATGTCGCTTTCGGCCAGGAATTCCTCTGACGCGCTGCCGCCCATCGCCCCGGACACCGCCGAAACGATGACGTAATGCACGCCCAGCCTGCCGAAGATCCGCTGGTAGGCGTCGCGATGACGGTGATAGGCGGCCTTGAGGCCGTCATCGTCGACATCGAAGGAGTACGAGTCCTTCATGATGAACTCGCGGCCCCGCAGGATGCCGGCCCGTGGCCGCGCCTCGTCGCGGTACTTGGTCTGGATTTGGTAGACCAGCAGCGGGAAATCCTTATAGCTGCTGTACTCCCCCTTCACCGTCAGCGTGAACAGCTCTTCGTGGGTGGGTCCCAGCAGGTAGTCGTTGCCGCGGCGATCCTGGAGCCGAAACACTCCGTCGCCGTATTCGGTCCAGCGGTTTGTGGTCTCGTACGGCGCTTTCGGCAACAGCGCCGGGAACAGAATCTCTTGCCCCCCAATGGCATTCATCTCGTCCCGAACGATGTTCTCGACCTTGCGCAGCACCCGCAGCCCCAGCGGCAGCCAGCTGTACAGCCCGGGGCCGACCGGGCGGATGTAGCCGGCCCGGATCAGCAGCTTGTGGCTGGGTACCTCGGCGTCGGCAGGGTCGTCACGCAGGGTGCGCAGGAACAGCTCGGACATGCGAGTTATCACAGCCGACACCTTAGCGATGGACTCAGTCCCGGCCCTGCCAGGTACAGATGCAGGCCTCGTTGCCCTCGGGGTCGGCCAGCACCCAGAACGCGGGAGCCGCCTCATCGCTCAACAGGGTGCCGCCGGCCGCGATCGCCGCGTCGATCCGCGCAAGCGCCGCCTCGTGCGGCACGTCGATGTCGAGGTGGATCCGGTTGCGTTGCGGCCGCGGCGCGTCCATCTGCTGAAACCAGATCGCGGGGCCACGTCCGAAAGGATCGATCAGGCCGTCGGACAGATCGGACGGGCCCGGCTCGTCGACGTAATCGGTGATCGCCTTCCAGAACGGCCGCACGGCCGCGATGTGGAGCGCGTCGATCGCGACCTCCACGCCCTGAACAGCCGCGGCAGCCGGTGTCGTCGCCACGACGCCCGACACCATGCGGGCAAGCCGGACGTCGCGTCCCGTCACCGCGCCGACGTCCGCCGACTGCAGCCGCAGCACGGCACGGTCCGCGCGGATGTCGACTGTGAGGTGCCGCTGTCCGTCGGTGCCCACTGCCGAGACGGCGGTCGCCGCCGCCTGCGCGGCCTCGGCCAGTGTGAGGGTCAACACTTCCGTGTAGATGGCGCCGAGCACGAGGCGCCAGCCGTGCGGGCCGACGGCGTCGGAGACCTCCTGTCGCGTGGGCCGAGCGTCGTCGTCCATGGCCGTCCTACAGTTCGCCGGCCTCGACGGCCTCGCGGGTGTGTTGGGCTGCGGCGATCTGGCGCGCCGAGAAACCGATCCAGAAGGCCGTGACACCGACGATCACCGCGATGCCCGCGACCCACAGCAGCGAATAGGTATAGCCGTACCCCAGTGCGTCCAGCTGGGCCGGCGTCATGTCCTTCACCGGCCCGGTGGTGCCGCCCAGAAACAGCGTGCGCGACGTCTGAACGGCCTGGATAACGACGAGCACAACCGGCCCACCGAGGTTGTACACCATCAGCGTGATCGACGACACCGGGCCGATCTCCCGTGGGCCCACGCCCGCGACCGCGCACAGCGGCAGGATCACCGCGATCATGCCGATGCCGAAGCCGCCCACCACGACGGGCGCGAAAAGGTCGGGAAAGTAGGGAATGTCGCGGGTCAGGGTTGAGCCGTACAGCATGGCGCCCCACACCAACAGACCGCCGCCGATGATCAGCCAACGGGGCGCGATGTGCGGCGCCAGCCGGGCCGCGAGCGCACTGCCGAGGGCAAACGCGACCGCGAACGGAATGAAGCAGATGCCGGCCCGCAGTGCCGAGTAGCCGAGCACGTCCTGCACCAGCAGCCCGATCATCACGCTCAGCGTCAACATCACGCCACCGGCCAGGAACAGCGAGACGAATGTCATCACCCGGTTTCGGTCGTCGAACACCGAGAACGGCACCAGCGGATTGTCCGCGGTGCGCTCGACGAGGAGGAAGGCGACGAAGAACACCACCGCGGCGATGGCGGCGCCGATCACCCACGGGTCGACCCAGGCGCGCGGCGGGCCCTGGGTGAACACCAGCACCGCCGCAGCGCAGCCCAGCGTCGCCAGTAGCGCGCCGGTGATGTCGAGCTTGAGCCGCTCGTGATGGGTTTCGCGGACCCGATAGACCGCGATCGCGATGATGACGATGCCGATGGGGACGTTGATCAGAAACGCCAGCCGCCACGAAACGACGGTGAGTGCGCCGCCGAACACCAGACCCATTACAGAACCGATGCCCTGCATAACAACCGAGACCGCCATTGCGCGATTGCGCGCATGTCCGACCGCATAGGTCGTCGCGATGAGCGCCAAACCGGTCGGCGCGGCCACTGCGGCACCGGTGCCCTGCACAGCACGGGCGACGATCAGCGTGATGCCGTCGGTGGCAAGACCGCACACCAGCGAGGCGATCGTGAACACCCCGACGCCGGAGAGAAACGCGCGTTTATGGCCGATTGCATCGCCGACGCGGCCACCGAGCAGCAACAGTCCGCCAAATGTCAGCACATAGGCGGTGATGACCCAGCTCTTGGCCACGTCGGAGAGGTCCAGGTCGGCCTGCATCCGTGGCAGCGCGACGATGACGATGGTGCCGTCGAGCGTCGACATCAGCTGCATGCCGGTGATCGCGACGATCGCGATGCCCAATACCGACGATGACAGCGGCGCGGCGGTGCGCTCGGTCGAGCCCGGAGAACCACCCACGCTGGACATGGGTAGCCAGCCTACCGAGAGCTGTGACTAAGGCTCCGGGTGCTCGATGTCGACCTAAAGCTCGCCGGCGTCGATCGCGTCCTTGACCTCCTGCGCGTGGCCGACTTGTTCGGCGGTGTAGCCGATGAACAGCGCCGCCCCACCAACGATCACCGCGACCGCGGCCACCCACAGCAGGCCGTAGGTGTAGCCCTGGTCGAGCGCGTGCAACTGCGTGGTGTCCATGTATTTCACCGGGCCGGTGGTGCCGCCCAGATACAGCGTCCGCGAGGTGATGACGGCCTGAATGATGGCCAGCACGACGGGCCCGCCGAGGTTCTGCAGCATCAGCGCGATCGCCGACACCGGGCCGATCTGGTCGAAGCCCACACCGGCGATCGCCGACACCATCAGCGGGACGACGATCATGCCGATGCCCAAGCCGCCGACGGTGATGGGAAGCACCAGATTCGGGAAGTACGGGATGCCGCCGTTGAGGGTGGAGCCGTAGAGCATCGCCGCGAGCACCAGCACGCCGCCGGCGATCACCAGCACGCGCGGCGGGAACAGCGACACCAGATGCGACGACAAACCGAGTCCGATGCCAAGGGCGACTACGAACGGAATGAAGCCGATGCCCGCGCGTAGTGCGCTGTAGCCCATGATGTCCTGGACATAGAGCCCAATCAGCACGGTCAGCGTGAACATCACGCCACCGGCCAGGAACACGGCCGCGAACGTCGCAACGCGGTTGCGGTCCTTGAACAATTCGAACGGCAAGACGGGGTTGTCAGCGGTGCGTTCGACGTAGAGGAAGGCGATCAGGAAGACTGCGGCCGCGATGCCCGAGCCAAGGGTAATCGGCGACAGCCATCCCTGCTCGGGTCCCATCGAGACCCCGAACACTGCCGCCGTGCAGCCGAGGGTGGCCAGGATGGCGCCGGTGGCGTCCAGCTTCAGCCGCTCACGGTGGGTTTCGCGCAGCGTCGTGCGGGCCAGATGGATCATCACTAATCCGATCGGCACGTTCACGAGGAAAGCCCACCGCCACGACACCTCGGTCAGCGCTCCGCCAACCACCAGGCCCATCACCGAGCCGACGCCGGTCATCGCGGCGAACACCGCCGTAGCGGCATTACGAGCCGGCCCCTTGGGGAAAGTCGTGGCGATAAGCGCCAGGCCGGTCGGCGACGCGATCGCCGCGCCCACGCCTTGCAGCAGTCGGGCGATGACGAGCGTGGCCTCGTCCCACGCTATGCCGCACAAGATCGAGGCGATGGTGAACAATGCGACGCCGACGATGAAGGTGCGCTTGCGGCCGATGGTGTCGCCGAGGCGACCGCCCAGCAGCATCAGTCCGCCGAAGGTCAGAACGTAGGCCGTGATGACCCAGCTCCGGCCCGCGTCGGACAGGCTCAGCTCGTCCTGAATCTTAGGAAGAGCGACGATGGCGACGGTGCTGTCCATGGTTGCGAGTAGCTGCATGCCGCCGATCGCGACGACCGCGGCGATGAAGCGCCGCGACGGCAGCCAAGCCGGGTACCTGCCGGTTTGCTCCACGGCGGTATGTTCCACGTGCACCGGAGCCGAACGGTTAGCGCCGCGTTCGGCGTCCCGGCGGATGGCGGCGCGCTCCGCATCATTGAGAGCCGTCATAACGGGTTACCTTACAGTAATCTTAAGAATCCTTTAACTGCCAAAGGCCGCTACGGCCCCGATGACGATGATCGCCGGGGGTCGGATGCCCTCGGAGCGGATCCGCTCGGGCGCGTCGATGAGTGTCGCGCGCAACGTGTGCTCCGACGCCGTGGTGCCGTGCTGCACCACGAGGACGGGCGTATCCGCTGGTCGGCCGCCATCCAGCAGCGCCTTGGTGAACAACTCGATGCGCTCGACGGCCATGAGCAACACGATCGTGCCCGACATCGCGGCCAGCGCATTCCAATTGACTAACGATTCGGGGTGGCCTGGCGCAACATGGCCGCTGACCACCACAAACTCGTGCGTCACGGCCCGATGTGTGACCGGAACGCCGGCCAGCGCGGGAACCGCTATGGCACTCGTCACACCCGGCACAACTGTGACGGGAATCCCAGCGTCGGCACACGCGAGCACCTCTTCGTAGCCGCGTGCGAACACGAACGGATCGCCGCCCTTGAGCCGCACCACGAACTTGCCCGCCTTGGCCCGTTCGATCAGGACCTCGTTGATCGCATCCTGCGCCATGGCCCGCCCGTAGGGGATCTTCGCCGCGTCGATGACCTCCACCTGCGGCGGCAGTTCGGCGAGCAGCTCTGGCGGCGCCAGCCGGTCTGCGACCACGACGTCGGCGTGGGCCAGCAGTCGTCTGCCGCGAACAGTGATCAGCTCCGGGTCGCCGGGTCCGCCGCCGACCAGTGCGACGCCACCGTGCAGGAGGCGAGGCGTTGCGGCGGTGATGACGCCGCGTTGCAGTGCCTCGTGGATGGCCGAGCGGATCGCCGCCGAGCGGCGATGTTCGCCACCGGCCAGCACGCCCACGGATAGGCCCTCGTATTCGAACGACGCGGGCGTGACCGCGGTGCCCTCGCGGGCGACGTCGGCGCGTACACAGAAGATCTGCCTGCGCTCGGCCTCGGCGACGACGGCGGCGTTGACATCGGGGTCGTCGGTGGCCGCAATCGCATACCATGCGCCGTCGAGATCGCCGTCACGGAACTCCCTGAGTGTCAACGTGATTCCGGCCATCGCCTCGACGGCCGGGGTGGCGCTTCGGGTGACGACGTGCACGTCCGCGCGATTGGCGACCAGTAGCGGCAGCCGGCGCTGTGCCACGGTGCCCCCACCGACGACGACGACCTTCTTGCCGGTAAGGCGCAGGCCGACGAGGTAGGCGTTGTCGGTCACCCGGCGAGCTTAGAGGTTGCGGTGGCCGCCACGAAGCGGGTTATCGCATGTGGATGGGCGGCCGGGTGGGTGTGCAGGTAGCCCGCGTGCACGCCGCGATGGACGGCGCCGTCCCTGACCGTGGCCACCTCACGGCCACGGTAGGTCCACGCGGGCTGATAGCTGTCGGTGAATGTGACTGTGGTGCGGTGAAATTCATGCCCGACGACACGATCGCCGATGATGTGCAACGGAGAGTCGGCAACCGCGACCGCATTGCGGTATCCCAGTGTGAGCCGATCGGTGAAACGCGCCGACCCGGACAGCACGCCACACATCGGATACCCGTCGAGCTCGTCGACCAGGTAGGTCAAACCGGCGCATTCGGCGTGAATGGGCGCACCGCCCGCGGCCAGATCGTTGATCTGCCGGCGTACAACATCGTTGCCTGACAGCTCGGTGCTGAACTGTTCGGGGAACCCGCCCGGCACGACCAGGGCGGCAGTGTCAGCGGGCAGCGGTTCGGTCAACGGGTCGAACTCGACGACCCGGGCTCCGGCGGCGCGCAGCAGCTCGGCGTGCTCGGTATATCCGAAGCTGAACGCCTTGCCGGCCGCCAACGCGACGGTGACGTCGCCGGCGACGGGCGTGGCGGTGGCGGGCTCCCATGGTTCATCGGTGACCCGGCACGCCGCCACCGCGGCAACCCCGGCAAGGTCGACATGCCGGCATACCAATGCCGTCATCGCTTCGACTGCGGCGTGGGCCTCCCGTCCGTGCTCGACGGCGGTGATCAGACCAAGATGCCTTGATGGAACGGACAATTCGTCGGTGCGCGGGATCGCGCCGAACACCGGCACACCCGCGGCCTCGCACGACTGGCGCAGCACCTCCTCGTGGCGCGGCGAGCCGACCCGGTTGAGGATCACCCCGCCGATCCGGGTCGACCGGTCGAACGTCGAAAATCCGTGCAGCAGTGCGGCAATGCTGTGGCTCTGGCCGCGGGCGTCGACGACGAGGATCACCGGCGCGCCCAGTAGAGCGGCGACGTGGGCGGTGGATCCCGGAGTAGCGGAAGCGCCGGCCGGCCCCTCACTGATGCGTCCGTCGAAAAGGCCCATCACGCCTTCGACGATCGCGATGTCGGCTCCCGCGCTGCCGTGCCGGTACAGCGGACCGATCAGCTGCTCCCCCACCAGCACCGGGTCGAGGTTGCGGCCGGGCCGGTGCGCCGCCAACGCGTGGTAGCCGGGGTCGATGAAGTCGGGCCCGACCTTGAACGGCGCCACCGTGTGCCCGCTTCGCCGCAGCGCACCGATCAAACCCGTCGCCACGGTGGTCTTTCCGCTGCCCGACGCGGGCGCGGCGATGACGACGGCGGGAACGCTCACGCCCCCTCCCGCGAGCGACCGTGTTCCCCCGCAAGCGGGAGGTACCCCCAGTACGCGCCTACGCCGTTAAGTGCTGGCATTTTGCGGTCGCTCGGCGCTGGTGAGCTGGATCTCACCACTCGATACCTCTTTGGCCCTTGCGGCCGACATCCATCGGATGCTTGACCTTCGTCATCTCGGTGACAAGGTCGGCGGTATCCACGAGCGACTGCGGCGCATCGCGGCCGGTGATGACGACGTGCTGGGTGCCCGGCCGGCCCGTCAACGTCGCAAGGACGTCATCGACGTCGATCCACCCCCATTTCATTGGGTAGGTGAACTCGTCGAGCACATAGAAGTCGTGGCGCTGCTCGGCCAACCGACGCTTGATCTCGGCCCAGCCGTCGGCCGCGGCCACAGCATGGTCGACCTCGGTGCCGTGCTTGCGCGACCACGACCAGCCAGCGCCCATCTTGTGCCATTCGACAGAGCCACCGACTCCGTGCTCGTCGTGCACGCGGCCGAGTTCGCGGAATGCGGCCTCCTCGCCCACTTTCCACTTCGCGCTCTTGACAAATTGGAACACCGCGATGTCGAAACCCTGGTTCCAGGCACGCAATGCCATGCCGAACGCAGCGGTCGATTTGCCCTTGCCGGCGCCGGTGTGCACCGCGAGCAGCGGAGCGTTGCGACGGGCACGTGTGGTCAGGCCGTCGTCGGGGACGGTCAGCGGCTGGCCATGCGGCATCGGATTCCCCCTAAGCGGCTTGTGTTTTGACGACGGCCGTCAGAGTATCGGCCCGCAGCTGCGCCAACTGCACCGACGGCGCACCGAGATGGCCCGCGAGCTGCTCCGCCAAACCCAGTCGCACATGCGATGTTTCACAGTCGACCACAACGGCGGCCGTACCCTCGGCGATCAGCCGGGCGGCCGCCGTCCGCGCGCGACCCAGCGGGTCAGGCCCACCGGTTGCGCGTCCGTCGGTGAGCACCACCACCAGGCTTCGCCGCGCCCGGTCACGAGCCTTCTCACGCACGACAACATCGCGGGCGGCCAGAAGACCCTGCGCCAGTGGCGTTTTCCCGCCGGTATCGAACCGGGCCAGTCGGCGGCTTGCGATGTGGACCGACGAGGTCGGTGGCAGCAACAGCTGCGCGTCCTGCTGGCGGAACGTGATCACCGCGACCTTGTCGCGACGTTGGTACGCGTCGCGTAACAGCGACAGCGTGGCACCGCTGACCGCGGCCATCCGATCCCGGGCGGCCATCGACCCTGATGCGTCCACGACGAAGATCACCAGATTTCCTTCGCGGCCTTCCCGAACGGCACGACGAACGTCGTCGGGCGCCGGTCGCGGCCGTCCCGGTTCGCGCTGGCGTCCGGCGGCCGCAAGCAGCGTCGCGAAAATGTGCACGCCGTGCCCGTCACCAGGTTGGGCGGTCGACGAGATGACCGTTCCGGTGCGATTGCGCGCGCGGGAACGACGCCCTGGCGCGCCCTCGCCGACGCCTGGCACCACGAGTGCTTTGGTGCGAAATATCGCAGAGGGCGCCGCGCTGGGTCGGGTGGTGGAGCCCGTATTGCGTTGCGGCAGCTGGAGTTCGGTCTGGCCGTCGGATGCCGATTCGCCGCCCCCAGGCGGGTCGGGATCAGGGTCGGTTTCGGGCTGACCCGCAGAATCCGCCGCCTCGGCCATCGCCTCGTCCAGTCGTTCGGGATCCAGTCCCGGATCGTCGAACGGGTCGCGGCGACGCCGATGTGGCAGCGCGAGTTCGGCGGCCACCCGGATGTCTTCCTCGGCGACGGCGTCTGCACCGCGCCATGCCGCGTGCGCGACCGCGGTCCGGGCGACGACCAGGTCGGCCCTCATGCCGTCGACGTCGAAGGCTGCGCACAGCGCCGCGATTCGCCGTAACTCGTTGTCCGGCAATGTCACTGAGCTGATCGAGGCCCGCGCCGCCGCAATGCGACGTGCCAGGTCGTCATCTGCCTCGGCGTGCCAGTCGGCGAAACCTGCGGGATCGGCCTCGAATGCCATCCGCTGCCGGATGACATCGACCCGGACGTCGACGTCGCGGGAGGCGTGCACGTCGACCGTCAGCCCGAACCGGTCCAGGAGTTGCGGGCGCAGCTCGCCTTCTTCGGGGTTCATGGTGCCGATGAGCACGAAGCGGGCGTCGTGGCTGTGCGAGACGCCGTCACGTTCGACGTGCACCCGGCCCATCGCCGCAGCGTCGAGCAGTACGTCGACAAGGTGGTCATGCAGAAGGTTGACCTCGTCGACGTAGAGCACACCGCCGTGGGCGCGGGCCAGCAGTCCCGGTGAGAAGGCGTGCTCGCCGTCGCGCAGCACCTTCTGCAGATCCAGCGACCCAACCACACGGTCCTCGGTGGCGCCGATCGGGAGCTCCACGAGCGACGCACCGTCCACCGCGCTCAATACCTTGGCCAGACCCCTCACCGCGGTCGACTTCGCGGTCCCCTTCTCGCCGCGGATCAGCACGCCGCCGATCTCGGGTCGCACCGCGCACAGCAGCAGTGCGAGCCGAAGGCGGTCGTGACCGACGATCGCGCTGAACGGATAGACCGGCGTCACGGCTTCACCATCGATACGTGTGGGATTCCGTCGTCGAGGAACTCCTCGCCGTCACGGACGAATCCTTGATGGCGGTACATGTCCTCGAGGTAGGTCTGTGCATCGATCCGGCAGGGGTAGTCGCCGACCTCGGCAAGCGCGGCCTGCAGGAGCCGGGTGGTGTGGCCGTGACCGCGAGCAGTGCGCTTGGTGCACACCCGACCGATGCGAAAACCCTTCTGCCCGCCGGGGTGTTCCTCCATCAGCCGCAACGTTGAGATGACTTCACCGTCGGGGCCTTCGAGCCAGAAGTGGCGGGTCTCCGCCAGCAGATCGCGGCCGTCCAGCTCGGGATATGGGGTGGCTTGCTCGACAACGAACACCTCGACCCGAAGCTTGAGCAGCTCGTAGAGGGTCACGGCGTCGAGGTCCTTGGCCCAGCTGCGGCGTAATGCGACTGTCATTCGGCGGCCACCGTCACGCGCTCACCGGGCCGATCCAACTCGAGCACCTTGGTGCCCCACGACCACACTTCTGAGAACAGTGCTGGTTCGTGCGATAGCTCGGTGCCCAGTGACGGCACCATCTCCTTGAGCTTGGGCAACCAGGAGTGGTAGCGGTCAGAAAAGCTGCGCTCCATCACGTCGATCATTGCAGGCACCGACGTGGAGGCTCCGGGCGAGGCGCCGAGTAGGCCCGCAATGGTGCCGTCGGACGCGCACAGCACGGTGGTGCCGAAATCCAGCGCGCCGCCCCTGCTCTTGGCCCGCCGGATCACCTGCACCCGCTGCCCGGCGACGTCGAAGTCCCAATCGGAATCGACCGCGCTGGGAGCGAATTTTCGCAGCGCCCGCACTCGATCGGATTCGGACAGCAGCAGCTGGCCGATCAGGTACTTCACAAAACCCCGTTGAGTGAGCCCAACGTTGACGATCGGCGCCAGGTTGTTCGGCTTGACCGACAGCGGCAGATCGGTAATGTCGCCCTGCCTCAAGAACTTCGGTGACCAACTCGCGAACGGTCCGAACAGCAACCACGACTTGCCGTTGATCACCCGGGTGTCCAAATGTCCCCCGGCCATCGGCGGCGCACCCGGCGGCGGCATGCCGTACACCTTGGCGCGGTGTGCGGCGGTCAACGCCGGCCTGTCGGTGCGCAGGAACGCCCCGCCGATCGGGAAACCTCCGAATCCCCGCGCCTCCCGGATCCCGGACTTCTGCAGCAGCCGCACTGCACCACCGCCGGCCCCAACGAACACGAACTTCGCATTCAGCTTCCGCTTGTCTCCGGTGCGCCGGTTGACGACCGACAGCGTCCAGCTGCTGTCGGACTGCTGGGCCAGGTTGCGCACCTCGTGACCGAACAGTGTGGTCACGCCTCCCTGTGCCGCGTAGCCGATGAGTTGTCGCGACAACGCCCCGAAGTCGACGTCGGTGCCGTCCTGCGCCCAGCCCAGCGCAACCGGCCCGGAGAGGTCGCGCTCCGCTGCCATCAATGGCAACCGCCGGGCGAACTCGTCGCGGTCGGCGACGAACTCCATCGACGCGAACAGCGGATTGTCGACCAACGCGTCGTGACGACGTTTCAAGAAGTCGACGTCGGCTGCGCCCTGCGCGAAGCCGACGTGCGGGACGGGGTTGAGAAAACTGCGCACGTCGGGCAAGAGGTGGTTCTCTACGGCGTACGCCCAGAACTGCCGCGTCACCTGGAACTGCTCGTTGACCTGAACCGCTTTGCTGATGTCGATCGAGCCGTCGGGCCGCGCCGGCGTGTAGTTCAGCTCGCATAGCCCCGAGTGACCCGTGCCGGCGTTGTTCCATGGGTCACTGCTCTCGGCGGCCGCGCCGTCGAGACGCTCGATCAGCGTGATCGACCAGTCGGGCTCCACCTGCCGCAACAACGTCCCGAGGGTTGCGCTCATGATGCCGGCGCCCACCAGCGCGACGTCGGTTTTGGCCACCTTCTGGTCAGACACGGGTTCGGTTGGTCCTTCGGGTCACGGTCCGCTCAGAACGGCTGACCGGAGTTCAGGTTATCCCGACCCGTCGGCACCGACGCGCCCACCACGGCCCGCGCGGCGCTGTTCGCCCAGCGTGGCCGCGGGGCGGACTAGGGTTGCTGTCGTGCCTGGATGGGAGCCCGATGTGCTGCCCGGCTACTGGCAGCAGACGTTTCCGCGCGGCCCGGATCCCGACGGGGAAGGCGACCTCGTCGCCACCCTGGTGCGCCGCGGCGAGCCCGACCCCGCCGCGACCCACGCGGTGCTGATGGTGCACGGCTTCACCGACTACTTCTTCCACACCGAGTTGGCCGATCACTTCGCCGCCCGAGGATTCGCGGTCTACGCACTGGACCTGCACAAGTGCGGCCGCTCATGGCGGGAAGGCCAGACCCCGCACTTCACCACCGATCTCGCCCGTTACGACACCGAGCTCGAGCGTGCCCTGGATACCGTCGCCGCGGCGTCTGGCGCTGCGAAGGTGCTGGTGTACGGGCACTCCGCGGGCGGCTTGATCGTGTCGCTGTGGCTGGACCGGTTGCGCGCCCGTGGCCTGACGAAGGTCAAGCAGGTCACCGGCCTGGTGCTCAACAGTCCGTGGCTGGATCTGCAGGGCCCCGCGATCCTGCGCACGCCTCCGACCGGTGCCGCACTGCGTGCGTTGTCGCGGTTCCGAAAACGGATGGTGGTGCGCCCGCCAACCGAGGGGGGTTACGGCACGACGTTGCACCGCGAATTTGGCGGTGATTTCGACTATGACCTGAATTGGAAGCCGGTCGGCGGCTTCCCGGTCACCTTCGGCTGGATACACGCCATCCGGCGCGGGCACGCCAGACTGCACCGCGGCCTCGACGTCGGGGTGCCGAACCTGATCCTGCGGTCGGACCGCAGCGTGCGCGAGGTCCGCGAGCCGGATGCCATCCAGCGCGGCGACGCGGTGCTGGACGTCAAGCAGATCGCCCGCTGGGCGGGCTGTATCGGCAACCGCACCACGATCGTGCCGATCGCCGACGCCAAACACGACGTATTCCTGTCCGTGGTCGAATCACGGCAGGCCGCCTACCGCGAGCTGACCCATTGGCTGGACTGGTACACCGCCTGGGCGGAAACCACAGGCGCGGCACCACAACCCGAACGAGGATGAACACCATGGCCCACTTCGACATCGCGATCATCGGTACCGGTTCGGGCAACTCGATTCTCGACGAACGCTACGTCGACAAGCGCGTGGCCATCTGCGAACAGGGCGTTTTCGGCGGCACCTGCCTGAATGTCGGCTGCATTCCGACGAAGATGTTCGTCTACGCCGCTGAAGTGGCTCAAAGCGCCCGGGAGTCAGCGCAATACGGGGTCGACGCGCACGTCGACGGCATCCGGTGGGGTGACATCGTCTCGCGGGTATTCGGTCGGATCGACCCGCTGGCGTTGGGCGGCGACAACTACCGACGCTCCTCGCCGAATGTCGAAGTATTCGCCAGCCACACCCGATTCGGGCCCACTCGATCCGACGGACGCTACAATCTGCGCACCGATGAGGGCGACGAATTCACCGCCGAGCAGGTGGTCATCGCGGCCGGCTCCCGCGCCGTGGTTCCAAGTGCGATCGCCGAATGCGGTGTGCCTCACCACACCAGCGACACAATCATGCGGATCGCCGATGTGCCCGACCACCTGATAATCGTCGGCGGCGGATTCGTGGCGTGCGAGTTCGCGCACATCTTTTCAGCGCTGGGAAGCCATGTGACACTGATGATCCGGGGCAGCACATTGTTGCGCGGCCACGACGATGACATCGCGATGCGATTCACTGATATCGCTTCCAAGAAGTGGGAGATCCACAGTCACCACGAGGTTGTCGACGCCCGCCGGGTCGGTGAAGGTGTCGAAATACGTTGCAAGGACGGTTCCAGGCTGCGGGGTGACACCCTCCTAGTCGCCACCGGCCGGGTGCCGAACGGTGACCTGCTCGACGCCGAGCAGGCGGGCGTGAAGGTGACCGCGAAGGGTCAGGTCGTCGTCGACGAGTACCAGCGCACCTCTGCGCGTGGCATTTTCGCTCTTGGCGACGTGTCGTCGGACTACCAGCTCAAGCACGTTGCCAACCACGAGGCCCGTGTCGTCAGGCACAACCTGCTGCAGGACTGGGACGACACAGACGCCCTTATGCCGTCGAGCCACCGTTATGTGCCGTCGGCGGTGTTCACCGACCCGCAGATCGCCAGCGTTGGACTCACCGAGAACCAGGCGCGGGCAAAGGGATTCAACATGAAGGTGAAGATCCAGGACTTTGCCGATGTAGCCTATGGCTGGGCGATGGAGGACACCACCGGCATCGCAAAGATCATTGTCGACGACGACACCGGCCTGATCCTCGGCGCGCACATCATGGGCCACCAAGCCTCGTCGCTGATCCAGCCGGTGATCCAGGCGATGAGCTTCGAGCTGCCGGCGCAGGAGATGGCACGCGGTCAGTACTGGATCCATCCGGCGCTGCCCGAGGTGATCGAGAACGCGCTTCTGGCGCTGTGCGGCGAGCCGCCGTGGCCGCCGTCGCGACGCCACTGAGCCTTAACGGCTAGGTACGACGAAGCCCCACGGCAGCTCGAGCCGATGCGCCGCAAGCAATTCCGCATCCGAGAGGATGGCGTTGATCGCGCCGTCGGCGACGATGACCCCACCGTCCATGACCACCGCCCGGTCGCATAGTTGCGCCGCGTAGGGCAGGTCGTGCGTGACGATCAGCATGGTGGCGTCGAGCCCCCGTAGCGTCTCGGCCAGCTCCCGGCGCGCGACGGGGTCGAGGTTGGCCGACGGTTCGTCGAGGACGAGGACCTCCGGCTCGCATGCCAGCACGGTGGCCAGCGCGGCGCGGCGCCGTTGCCCGGCCGACAAGTGGGTGGGACTGCGGTCGGCCTGATCGGCCAGCGACACTGTGTCCAGTGCATGCCGCACCCGAGCGGCCAGCGCGTCGCCGCGCAGGCCGAAATTCGCGGGCCCGAACGCAACATCTTGCGCGACGGTCGGCATGAACAACTGGTCATCGGGATCCTGAAACACCAGGCCGACGCGCCTGCGGACGTCGTGAAGGGTCTTGCGGCTCACCGGGGTTCCGCCGATGTCCACCGAACCGCTGGTGGCCATCAGCACGCCGTTGAAATGCAGCATCAGCGTGGTCTTGCCGGCGCCGTTTGGTCCGAGCACCGCGATCCGTTCACCGGGCGCGACGGTCAGGTCGACGCCGTCGAGGGCGACTTGGCCGTCCGGATAGACGTGACGCACGGCTTGCACACGAATCGCGGTCATTGCATCACCCACGCCAGCACCAACACCGTCACCGCGGCGGCGGCGGGGATCATCGAGAGCACCCACTGTGCCGCTGCGGCCCGCGGCGGCGCACCGACCACCGCCAGGTCTGGCGCGTTGCCGTCGAAGCCTCGAGACAGCATCGCCTGGTACACCCGTTCGCCACGCTCGTAGGAGCGCAGGAACAGTGCGCCGATGGCCTTGGCGATTGCACCCGCCTGATGCAATGTCCGCGGTGAATCGCCCCGCGATATCCGGGCCATCCGCATCCGGCTGGCTTCGGCGGCCAGCAGGTCGACGTACCTGATCATCAACACCAGCACCGATGTCACCACACCGGGAACACCCAGCCGGCTCAGTGCCGCGGGTAGCTCCGTCGCGGACGTGGTGGCAGCGACGGTCAACGCGGCGGCCACCCCGAGGGTGCCCTTGATGACGATGCCCCACGCGGCGTACAGGCCGGTCACCGAAAGCTGCAGTCCCGCAACCTCAACGCGCTCACCACCCTCGGCGAACGGCAGCAACACGGCGAGCACCAGGAACGGCGCCTCGATCAACATCCGCGGCAGTATCCACCGCACGGGTATCCGTGCCAGCCGCCAGACCACCACAACGATCGCGGCGTAGACCGCGAACGGCCAGAACATCTCGCGCGGCGTGGCAACCACGGCAAGCACGAAAACCAGCAGGCAGACGATCTTCACCTCGGCGGGCGCGCGGTGCACGACCGAGTCGCCATGGCGATACAGCGGGTGTGCGCCGGCGCCCACCGCTAGCGCCTGCTCCGGGCGATCAGCCAGAACGCCGACCCCGCAACAGCCACGGTGACGAGAACTCCGATGATCCCCGCGATCCCGCCCGTGCCGTCGCGCCCGCCGATCGCATAATCGGCCAGCGGCGAGGTCGACATGGCGTGATCGGAGGCGTGCTGCGCGATGCAATCGCCGGTCAGCTCTTCGCCGTCAGCGGTTTCGACGACCTCGCATCCCCGCAGGGTTGCGGAGTCCAGGCCGTCGGGGCTGGCGCTGGCGAAGTGCGAGATGACGCCGGCGATCACGAGCGTGGCCGCGGCGAACGCGACCCACAACCGCCACCGCTTGCTCATGCCGGTACCTTCACACGGGCACTGCGAAGCAGGTAGACGAGATCCGGACGGGACCGTGCGACGGCCATCACCGTGACCGCGGTGATCAGTCCTTCGCCGACGCCAATCAGCACATGGGTGCCGAACATGTAGCCGGCGACGGTGGTCATCGAGGTCAGTGCCGCTCCGCCGATCGCGTATTCGATGACGAATCCCATTGCTGCACAGACGGTCCCGATGACCGCAGCAATGAACGCGATGACCCCGATCCCGGCGATGGGTACGTCCGCCCTCCGGCGCCGGACGACTGAGTACAGCAAGACCGCCGTACCGTAGCCTGCCGCAACACCGATCACCGCCATGTTGGTGATGTTGGTGCCCAGCGCGGTCACTCCGCCGTCGGCGAACAACAACGACTGCACCACCAACACGATCGCGATGCATAGCGCGCCGGTGTACGGACCGACCAGGATCGCGGCGAGTGCGCCGCCGAGCAGGTGGCCGCTCACCCCGGGCAGGATGGGAAAGTTCACCATCTGCACCGCGAATACGAAGGCGGCCACCAGCCCGGCCAGCGGTACGGTGCGCTCGTCGAGTTCGCTACGCGCGCGGACGGCACAGAACCCAACAGCAACAACCGCAATGAGGCCGAAAACGACGGATGTCGGTGCGTTGACGATGCCATCGCTCATGTGCATGGCGACGGTTTGAATGGTCACACCATTAGCCTAGAGCCCCCACCCCATATCTGTCTAGATGAACAGATGTTCATGTGGAATTTCCGGACCACCTACCGCTTCGTCGCCGTGACGAGCAGGTATTCGGCATCGTAGGCCGCGCTGTCGGGACCTCCCTGATTCCACTCGGTGAGGAAGGTCAGGAAGTCACGATCCAGTGCTTCCACCCGCTCGGGCGCCCCGGCGTTGAACCGATAGGCCGCGATGGTGGGACCGTAGTTGCGTTTCCAGTACTCCCGGAAATCGGTCGGCGTCGGGCAATGGTTTATCCGGACCGTCTGGCGCCGGGCCGTCAGTTCGGTGACCCTATCGCCGAACAACTGTCGGACATGATTCTCGTCGCCCCATAGCGGCGGTGCCCGGCGGTGGCGGCGGTGCGTACGGCTTCATCGTCTTGAACAGGTTTCCGATGAACCCCTCGGGTGTCCAGTTGATCATCCCGATCGTCCCGCCGGGCCGCGCTACCCGGATCATCTCGTCGGCCGTCGCCTGATGGTGCGGCGCGAACATCGCTCCGATGCATGACATCACGACGTCGAAGCTGTTGTCCACGAACGGCATTGCCTCCGCGTCGGCCTCCGCCCATTCCAGCTCGACGCCGCGCCCGGCGGCGATCTTCCGTCCGGCGTCGAACAGCTCGGGCGTCAGGTCGCTTGCGATGACGATCGCTCCGGCCTCAGCCGCAGGGATGGCGGCGTTGCCGGAGCCCGCGGCGACATCCAGGACCTGCTGGCCGGACTGCACGCCGCAGGCCCGAACGAGTGGCGGTCCGAGTGCCGAGATCAGCTCGGCAGCGACGGCGGGGTAGTCGCCCGACGCCCACAACGCCCGATGTTTCGCCTTGAGCGCGCGGTCGGCGTCGTGGTCGCCCGTAGCACCGGATCGATGATCAGTGGTGGTCATTTCGTCTCCTCTGGGTTGCAATACTGATCGGCGCCACGGTTAGCCGCTGTACCTGTAGTTGCCGTAACGGTCATAGACGTCGACGTAGCCGTTTCCCGAAATACGGCTTTCGAAAAGCCTTCGTCATTCGTGAAATGCGGTGGTCAGCGGACTGTGCGCTGGGCTGGCTCAGCTGTATCGGGCGAGGCTCGTGCGCGCCAGCACGAGAGCCTCCGCACCGCTTAATGTCTTCCGCTGTTGCTCCCCCAGCGCGGCGAGCTGCTCGGGATCCAGCGGCGACAGCCTGCCGGCACCGACGAGCGCGTAATGCAGTGCGACAGCGTCGTCTTCGGCGCCCACCCTGACTAGAAACCGCGCCACGTAGCGCAGGTTAAGCCATTGCTGACTCCAGTCCCCCACCCTGTCCCAATGATCCAGCACCTCGAGGAGAGCACGGGCCCCGCTCGCCGGATCGCGGTGTACCGCACGGGTTGCCGCGGCCTCCATCAACGCGATGCCGTGCCACCAGAAGTTCTGCACCGACGCCGCCAGCTCGGCTGCCTCGTCGAAAAGCCCCAACGCGCGGTCCGGTTCGGATTTCTTCAGCACCAATCCGAGCGCATAGCGAGCCATCGACCGCGCCGTCGGGTTAACGGTTTCCTCCGCTGCCCTCATCGATTCCTCCGCAGCGGCCAACCCATTCTCGGGTTGCCGCAACGCGGCGTGACAGATCGCGACGTAGAACAGGGTCCACACCAGTCGGATGGAATCGTCGTCGCGGCGGGCACGCGACACCTCGCCCTCATAGTGCGACAGCGCAGCGGCCGCATCACCTTCGTACAGCACCACGTCAGCCAGAACGTCCCCCGGATAGGCGATCCGCCCGGTGCCGCGGGCAGGAGCGCGTCCGTTGGCCAGCGCAGCCAGTGACCGGGCGTCCGATTGCTCGCCTCGATTCCACGCACCCCGAGCGGCGAAGCCGACGGCGGCGGCGTAAAGGGGATGGTCGGGGTCCGCCAGCGCTATCGCCCGCTCCGCCCAGCCGGCCGACTCGTATCCGATTCGCAGATGGACGAATTCGGGCAGCGAGGTGACCAGCCGAAGCATGGTGTCGACGTCCGAGTCCGCCAAGACATGCTCGAACGCGGTGCGCAGGTTGTCGTAATCGGGCAGCATTCGTTCCACCCACGCGCGCTCGTCTGCACCGTGCATACCGAGGGCCGCGCGTTCGGCGAGTTCCGTGTAGTACTGCGCATGCCCCGCGGCGTACGTCCCCTCGATCCCGCTCTCCCGCAAGCGATCACGCCCGTAGGCGCGCAGCGTCTCCAACACCCCATAGCGCGCCAAGTCGGTGCCACCGCGCAAGGTCACCATTGACTTGTCGACGAGCCCGGTGAGCAACTCCAGAGTGTCGTCCTCGATGTCTCCATCCGCCCCGCACACGCCGTGCGCCGCATCGAGGTCGAATCCACCCGCAAAAACCGACAGTCGCATGAACAGTGCCTGCTCGGCTTCGGTGAGCAACTGGTAGGACCAGTCGATCGTGGCGGCCAGGCTCTGCTGACGCGGCAGCGCATCGCGCGCACCGCCGCTCAGCAACCGCAATCTGTCCAGTCGGCGCGCGACATCAAGGCTGCTCATCGCCCGCATCCGCGCGGCGGCCAGTTCGATTGCCAGAGGCAAGCCGTCGAGCCGTCGGCAGATCTCCGCCACCGCGCCCACCGGCTCGTTGTCGAGGTCGAAGTCCGGCCGGCCTGCCTTGGCCCTGTCGGCGAACAACTGCGTGGCGTCTTCGACGGGCAGCGGAGAAATGGGCAGGATCTGTTCACCCTCCACGCCGAGCGCTTCTCGGCTCGTGGCGAGGATGACCACCTTCGGACAGTGCCGGACGATCTGGTCGGCCAACTTTGCGGCGGCGTCCAGGACGTGCTCGCAGTTGTCCACGACCAGTAACAACTCGCGGGTCCGCAGATACTCGATGATCGACGCCTCGATGCCGAGGCCTTGGTGTTGCTGCAGCCGTAAGGCGGCGGCAACGGCGTGGCTCACCGCGTCGTCGACCGGCGCGAGCTCGCAGAGCCACACGCCGTCACCGAAGCGCTCCTCTTCCCGCCCGGCGATCTCGAGGGCCAGCCGGGTCTTGCCGACGCCCCCGACGCCGGTCAGCGTCACAAGCGGTGCCTGTCGCAGGGCGCCGGTGACGCGCAGGACATCGCCCTCTCGGCCGATGAAACTGGTTGCGCGACGCGGCAGTCCGGCGCGGGGCCGAGCGGCGACCGCAGCCGCGCGTGGAGGTTCTGGCGCCGGGTGCCCGGGATCGCCGTCGAGAATCCGCTGGTGCACCTGCCGCAGCGCCGGGCTGGGGTCGACGCCGAGTTCATCGACAAGCCGTTCCCGCATCCGGCGATAGGTGTCGAGGGCGTCGGCCTGGCGGCCGCTTCGGTACTGGGCGAGCATCAGCTGGCCCGCGACGCGCTCGTCAAGTGGGTAGGTATGTAGCAGGGCAGCGAGTCCCCCGAGCAGTTCGGCGTTGCGGCCCGCCCGCAGTGCGGCGTCGTTTCGGTCCAAGACCGCCGACAGGCGTTCGTTCTCAAGGGATGTGCGGACTTCGTTCATCCACGGCGTGTCGAGGCTGGCGAACGGGTCACCACGCCACAGGTCCAGCGCACTGTCGAAAAGCGCAGCCGCGTCTGCTGATTCACTGGTCGCCCGCGCCTGCGCCGTCAGGTGGCGAAATCGGTGCACGTCTATCGACAGCTGGTCGGCTGCCAGCACATAACCGCCTGGACGGCGCGCGATCTCGACGTCGTCGGTGCCCGCTAGCAACTGCCGTAGCCGCGACAAGTAGCCCGCCACCGAGTTGCCAACGTGGTGCGGACGGTCACCGGCCCACACCCGATCGACCAATTGGTCGGCAGGGACTGGGCGGTTCACATCAAGCAACAACGCGATAAGGACGCACCGTTGACGAGCATGACCGATCTCCAGACGCTGGCCGTCGAGGATCACCTCGACGTCGCCGAGCAGTCGGAACTCCACCGTCACCCGGTACAGCCTTCCTCAGCCCGCCGAGGCATGTCTGGCAAATCGCCAGGTCAGCCTCGGCGGGTGAAACAACTACTGCTCTCGCTTCGTGGCCGTCACGAGTAGGTATTCGGCGTCGTAGGCGGTTTGGTCGGGGCCGGTCGCCTGGTTCCAGTCGGTGAGGAAGGTCAGGAAGTCACGATCCAGTTCGGCGACTCGACCCGGCTGACTCTCGTTGAACCGGTACGTCGCAATGGTGGGACCGTAGTTGCGCTTCCAGTACTCGCGGAACACGCTCGGGGTTGGGCAGCGATCAATGTGCACAGTTTGTCGTCGGGTCGTCAGGGCGGTGACCCTGTCCCCGAATAACTCTCGAACGTGATCCTCGTCGCCCCACAGCGGCGCTGGGCTGGCGCCGGGCGGTGGCGGTGGCGCGTACGGCTTCATGGTCGCAAACAGCTGACCGATGAAGCCCTGCGGCGTCCAACTGATCAGTCCAATCGTTCCACCCGGCCGGACCACGCGGACGAGTTCGTCGGCCGCCGCCTGATGGTGGGGGGCGAACATCACGCCCACGCACGACATCACGATATCGAAACTGTTGTCTGCGAACGGTAGTGCTTCCGCATCCGCCTCTACCCACTCGAGATCGACGCCGCGGTTGGTGGCGGCGCGACGCCCGGCTTCGAACAGCTCCGGCGTGAGGTCGCTCGCGGTCACGATGGCCCCCGCGGCGGCAGCCGGGATGGCCGCATTGCCTGAGCCTGCGGCTACGTCCAAAACCAGGTCGCCGTGCCCTACACCGGCTGCCCGAACCAGCTCTGGTCCCAGCGACGGGATCAGTTCCGCCGCCACGGCGGGATAGTCACCCGACGCCCAAAGCGCGCGGTGCTTGGCCTTCAGTTCGCGGTCGGCCTCGACGGTGGTCATATCGCTCTCTCCTTTTTTCGTGTCGGTTCGACAATCAAAGGTTGCTTGCGCGGGGTTCGGCAGGCATTGAATAGTTGTGAAATCCGCTGATCACCGCCCGTTTTCGACATCAGGCGCGCCTCGATCCCGCAGGGGGCAATATCCGGACCGGCCGCCTGTGGGCGGAGTTTTGCCGCGACGGCGAAACGCCGCGACGAGCTTGCACAATCGGCGCGGCGATACCTGCGGAATCGCCTACCAGCGCCCAGATCATTCCGTTCGATCGGGCCCCGGTCGAGAAAGCGCTCAACCGTGCCGGGCGCCGATCCAGTGCAGAAGGTCGTGCACGATCTCGTCCTCCAGCCGGTAGCTGACAGCGCGCCCCACCCGGGTAGAGCTCACCCAACCCTGCTGGCGGAGCACACGTAGCGCCTGGGACACCGCATTCTCCGACCGGCCCAACACGGCGGCCAGATCTCCGACGAAGATTCCCGGTGCGCGATGCAGGACAAGGAGGATCTCCAGCCGGTTGGGGTCGGAAAGCAGATCGAAGCGCTGAGTCCAGCCGGTCGTGTCGACGTCGGCCAGCGCCGACGTCGCGCGCTTGACCTGCGTCTCGTTCCCCGGCTGGACCACGGTTCGAATCTAATCCAGGTAGACCGGTTAGGACCGGCGACCGTTTCGACGAGCGCCCGCCGGCTGCGTCCGGTCCCGCTCGACCTTGGAGCTGATCGTCCAGTCGCCGGATTCCTCCGGCATCCAGTAGTCCGCCCACTCCGCGAGGGCCCGCACCGCGCGGTGCAGATCCTGCCCCTTCTCGGTCAGCGAGTAGTCGACGCGGACCGGCACGGTGGGCTGGACGGTGCGTTGCACAACGCCCTCATCTTCAAGTTCGCGCAGGCGGCTGGCCAGCATTTTGTCGCTCATCTCCGGAATCTGCTCGGCGATCTCGGTGAACCGCGACGCGCCAAGGAGTAGGGCGCGAATGATGACACCGTTCCACCGGCGCCCGACTAGTTCGGCCGCGTGGTGGTAGCTCGGGCAGTAGCCCATGCCCAGGTCGTAGTGGCTTTCCGTCATCTCGCCGCCTCTTCTCGCCTCGCTCGGTGCCATCAAAGATAGCCACTTGCTTCTGGTAAGTCACTCTCGTACTATCGTGCTGTAAGTCGCTTACCAAAGGATAGTGATATAGATGGATCGTTCAGATCCGCTTCGCATGGCCGTGGTCATCGGCAGCAACCGTGAGGGCCGGTTCGGGACCACCGTCGCCCGGTGGTTCCTTCAGGTGATCGCCGACATCGACGGCCTCGACATCGACGTCATCGATCTCGCCGACCTCGATCTGCACACTCGCATCGGCATCGATCCGCCCGACACCATGCATTCGGTGTTCCCGCGTGTTGCCGCCGCAGATGCCTTCGCATTCGTCACGCCGGAGTACAACCACAGCTTCCCGGCGTCAATCAAGACCTTCATCGATCTGCATCTCGAGCAGTGGTCCGGCAAGGCGATCGGATTCGTCTCCTACGGCGGAATCGCCGGTGGTCTTCGGTCGGTCGAGGCGCTACGCCTGGTGTTCGCGTCCCTCAACGCGGCGACCGTTCGCAACACCGTCTCCTTCGCGAATGCGTGGGATCAGTTCACCGATGGCACGCCGAGCAATCCGGAGCGAAGTGCCCATGCAGCCAATTCACTTGTCCAGCAGCTCAAGTGGTGGGGTCATGCGCTCAGAAACGCCCGTCGGGCAGCCCCGTTGGTCTCGGTACCGGAGTAAATATGCCTCGACACCAGATCACCCAAGTCAAGGAGTTAGGTAGCGCGATGGCATTCGAACCGCGGGACGCGGCGCAACATCACGAAGCCGTTGGACTCGAGACCGGCCATCTCCGGTCCGCTCAGATCACCGCGCTTGCACTCGCGTCGCAGACACCGGCAGTGGCCCTGGCCACCGTTCCGTTCCTGATCGTGCTGACAGCCGGACACGGAAGCTGGTTGGGCGCCTTGATCATCGCGCTCACCACCGCCTGCATCGGGTTCTCCGTCATCACGTTCTCCAGGCGTTACGTCGGGACCGGCTCGGTGTACTCCTACATGCCGCACGTATTCGGCGCTTGGGGCCGCCTGCTTGTCGGAGCGACGCTGGCCATCGGATTCGTCACGCTGATCGCCGGAGTTTCTGCTACTCACGGGCATTTTCGCCAGCAGCTTCCTGGTCGCGATCGGCCTCAGCTCAGGGCTCTCCGCGGGGACGATCGCAGTCACGAGCACATTCGCAATCGCCATAGCGGCAGCGCTGGCCTACCGGGGGCTCGACGCGTCGATTCGCACAGCCGTCGTACTGACTCTCATGACCGTCCCGATCGTTACGCTGATCACCCTTGCCGTCGCATTGCACACGGGTCTTGACCTGGGTGCCCAACTCCGCCTTGAAGGCTCGTCGATCAGCGGGATATTCCAAGGAGTCGCTGCCGGCTCGGTGTTCGTGGTGGCCTTCGAGAGCTCCGCCGCCCTTGCCGCCGAAACCAAAACGCCCAAGCGCAATATCCCGCTCGCGGTGATGAGCATCCCGGTCATCCTCGGCGCCGCTTACCTTGTGGCCACCCTGCTTCAAGTGCCTGGTCTCACCGCAGCCGCCGACGCCATCAACTCCGGATTGTCGCCCGCTGCCGCATTAGCGCAGGAGGCCCAGCTCGGCGACGTGGTGGTGAAGTCGATCGACCTGGTTCTCGCCGTGGCGAATCTGGCGTCACTGATCGCCTTCGTCAACTACGGCTCTCGATTCGTCGCCACGTTGGCGACCGACGGGTTGCTCCCAAGCGCCGTTGCGAAGGTACACCCCAGATACCGCAGTCCCAGCATCGCGGTGCTGGCTCTCGCCGTCGCCGCTCAGACTGTATTACTGGTCCTGATCGGGTTGTATCCGAATGACCTGCTCACCAAGGTCTTTCCGTCCCTGTCCACGCTGACCGTCTACACATGGGTGGTTCCGTGGGTCCTGATCTGCCTGGGATCCATCGTCCTTCGGGTCCGCGAACACACCCTGCGGCCGCTGCCCGTGCTTACGGCCCTCGTCGGCGCAGGCGCCACCGTGTGGATCTACGTGAACGCAATCGTCAATCCCCCTCCCTCCCCCGTCGATGAGATGACATACGTCTTCCTCGTAGCGGCCGGTGTGACCTTCGCGGCCTTTGCCATCCTCAACCGCCGTCGTCACCACCGCGAACGGGCCACCGCACGTCACCTGAATGGACAACCTCAATGAGCAATGTCAAGAACCTTGCAGCAGGCGGATAACGCTATATCGAGTCGGTATTCCAGTTCTCGGGCGGCGTTGCCGCGCAGCCGGGATTCGGCATCGAGCGCGTGACGTTCCCGCAACCCCTACCGCTCGCCGAGGCCTTCGCGGCGATCGAATCGCACCTGGCCACGGTCGGCCGGCCAACGACTGCGCTCTGCGCTTGTGAACTTCGGTCACCGGAACCATTCAGCGAACGTGGCTTCGTCGACTTCAACAAGGCCTACGTGCAGACATTGGAGCGGTTCGGCCTGTTCCGTGACGGTGTCAATCCGGTGGCACGCACCAATGTCTGTCCGCATACCAAAAAGCCCTCGGAGCCAAGCATTTATGCCTTCTGCTACACGGTGCCGACCGAAACGCCGACGACCAGCTTCGTCGTCTCCGGCGGTGCGGAGGCAGCCGAAGGCAAAGGCGACTACTACGACAGCATCATCGCCCTCGGTGACACCAGCACCGAGGGCCTGCGGGACAAGCTGCGTTATGTCCGCGATGAGCAGGCGCGGCGCATCGATGCGCTCGGCACGAGTTGGCACGACGCCCTCGACGTCCGTCTTTACACGTTGCACGACGTCGGACCGCTACTTCAGGCTGAGCTTCTGCGTCAAGGCATCGGGGTTCACGGGATCAAGTGGTACGACGCGAGTCCGCCGGTGCGGCACTGTGAGTACGAGATGGACGCCCGGACCGTCCTGCGTGACATCAAACTGACCTGATCGACACAAGGAGCTACGATTCAATGCGCTTGGCCAGCTTCACAATTGACGGTAACCCGAAGTACGGGATCGTCGCCGACAACGGAGTCATCGACCTCACTCGCCACGTCGGCGAACGATACCGGGACCTCAAGGCGATCATCGCCGATGACGCGATCGACCGTGTCGCGCCGTACTCAGAATCGGGGCCGCACTATGACTTTTCGGAAGTCACGTGGCTACCGGTGATCCCCAATCCGGGAAAGATCGTGTGCATCGGCGTCAACTACGAAGACCACCGCGCCGAGACCGCGAATGACGAAGTGTCCTATCCCGCAGTGTTCCTACGGACCACCGAGTCACAGACCGGGCACGGATCGGCGATCGTCCGGCCCTTCGAATCACACACCCTCGACTACGAAGCCGAGATCGCCCTGATCATCGGCAAAGACGGACGGCGCGTGCAGCGCCATCAAGCCTGGGATTACATCGCCGGCTACAGCTGCTACAACGACGGATCAGTCCGTGAGTTTCAGCGTCACACAACCCAATACACCGCGGGAAAGAACTTCCCCAGCACCGGTGCCTTCGGTCCATGGATGGTCACCACCGACGAGATTCCGCCCGACACCGTGTTGACCCTTTCCTGCCACCTCAATGGTGAGCTGATGCAGAAGGCCACCACCGATCAGATGATTTTCGGCATTCCCGCGATCATCGAGTACGTATCGACCGTGACGCGTTTGAACCCCGGAGATGTGATCGTGACCGGCACCCCGGGGGGCGTAGGCGCCCGGCGAACGCCGCCGGTCTGGATGAAACCGGGAGATAGCGTCATGGTCAACGTCGACCGGATCGGCGTGCTCGAAAACACAATCGCGGACGGCTGAAGGCGAGGAAGGGTCGATGAAGAAACAACTGCACTCTGAGCTGCTGAGCGCTCCCAGCGGACATTTCTCCCAGGCCGTGGTCGCACCCGCACAGGGCCGCATGGTGTTCATATCCGGTATGACGGCCCGGGACGCCGACGGCCAGGTCGTCGGCCTCGGCGACATTGACAAACAGACGCGGCAAGTATGCGAGAACCTGAAGCGTGCGATGAGCGCCGCGGGCGGCACGTTGAATGACATAGTGCGTGTTGACGTGTTCGTGCGAAACATCGAGCATTTCGACGCAGTTCACCGGGTCCGCCGCGAATATTTCACTGCGCCTGCCCCCGCCTCGACCATGCTCGAAGTCTCCAAGATGGTTTCGCCCGAGATGTTGATTGAGATCAACGCGATTGCGGTCGTCGGCGATGGCAATGCCGCGGATTGACCCCCACGTGTCGTCCGATCTGTGTGCGCTGAGCATCGCAGATCTGGCTGACCTCATCGCACGGCGAGAAGTCTCATCGGTCGAGGTGGCGCACGCATCGATCGCGCGTTACGAGGCGACCGAACCGGACCTGAACGCGTTTATATCCCTTGACCCCGCACGCGTACTCGCTGACGCGGCTCGACTGGAGGCAGAGGCCTGGCGCGGCGCTCTGCGCGGGTCGTTGCACGGTGTCCCCATCGCGATCAAGGACAACATCGCGACTCGGGGTGAGCGGACCACAGCCGGTTCGAAGGTGTATCGCGCGTTTGTTCCCGAGCGTGACGCGACCGTCGTGGAGCGGCTGCGCGCCGCGGGCGCTCTGGTGTTCGGCAAGACGAATCTGCCCGAATTCGCTTACGGTCCAGTCGATGCCTACCACTTCGGACCTACCCGTAATCCCTGGGACCCAACCAGGTACGCCGGCGGGTCCAGCATGGGTTCGGGCTCCGCGGTCGCGGCAGGCGTGGTCCCCGGCGCACTGGGCACCGACACAACGGGCTCGATCCGAAACCCCGCGACGTGGTGCGGCGTCGTCGGCCTCAAGCCCTCGTATGGACTCGTACCGCTGCGTGGTGTCATCCCGCTGGCGGCGAGCCTCGATCACGTCGGCCCCTTCGCGCGGTCGGCCGCCGACTGTGCCCGCATTCTGTCGGTGATCGCGGGCGTCGACCACGACGATCCGACCGCCGAGCGGTATCCGCCGGTGAACTACATCGAGGGCCTGGACCGGCCCATCGCGGGGCTTCGACTTGGGATCGTCCGGCCCCTGTGGGACGCATTGGATACCGCGGTTGCGCCTGTCCTCGACCGTGCCACCACAGCGCTTCGTCATCTCGGTGTGGAACTCGTCGACATTGAAATCGGCTGGTGGAATGAGGTTGTCGACGCGAGTGCGGTGCTCGTCGATTGCGAAGCAGCAGTCGAATACCGCGCAGTCCTGGAGGAATCGGCACCGCAGTTACTCCCCCAGGTCAGGAACCGGCTCCGGGCCGGGTTGGCCGTCTCAGCTCCGGAATATGTGAGCGCCAAGCGCATCGCCACACTGTTCCGGCACGAGTTTCGCCGGGTGCTTCGTGACGTGCACCTCGTGGCTCTTCCGGGCCATCAGCGAACCGCGCCGCGCATCGACTCGCACGGTCGCAGACTGGACCCGAGTACCACGCTGCAATTCGTTGTGCCGATGAATGTCATTGGGGCTCCGGCATTGACGATGCCTGCCGGGGTGGTCAACGAGTTGCCGATCTCTCTGCAGCTCGCCGGTGATCCCGGCAGCGAATCCCTGCTTCTGGCCGTCGCGCATGCATTTCAGCAGACAACCAGCTGGCACAACCAGCGCCCACCAGCATCACAACCAAAGAGAAATCCCTAAGGAGTGATCACGAAATGTCACAACCTCAAGCAATCGTCGTCCGTAGCGGCGAGGGCAGAACGTATCGGCAAGGCCCCTCGTTGTTCAAGGCCGCCGGCGGAGAGACCGGCGGCCGGTTCGACTTCTTCGAGATGACGATCGAGTACCTCACCGGTCCCGGCCTGCATTACCACTTCGTTCAGGACGACACCTTCTACGTCCTGGAAGGAGTGCTGGCCGTTCAGTTCGGGGACGAGGTCGTCGAACTGAGCCCAGGCGACTTCTGCACCGTGCCGCCGGGCGTGCCACACACTTTCGACAACATCCGCAAGGACCAACCTCCCGTCAAGGTGATCAACCTGATGACCCCCGCAGGATACGAAGGAGTTTTTGCGGCGAACGAAACGCTTGACGAGGATGCGGATCCGGCTGTGCGCGACCAAATCAACGCTGACCACGAGGTTGCCTACGTCGGGCCGCCGTTGAAGGTGAAGCTCGGCCTCGAATGAACCGACTGAGCTACCGTCGGACCTTCTCGTTGGCCGGGTCGTAGAGGGGCCGCAACGAAACCGAGACCGGATACAGCTGCCCGCCGACGTTCACCTCATAGGTGCCGTCCTTGACCCAGCCGGCGCTGATGACGGCATTGTCGGAAGCCCTCACGTAGGCCAATCCGACACACGACCCGATGGTCGCCCCCCATGCGGCGGAAGTAACCTGCCCGGCGACGGCGCCGTCGCGCATTATCAACTCGCCGCCCCACAGCATCGCCTCGGGCGCGTCAACCTTGACGCCGACGAGCCTACGTTGCGGGCCTTCGGCTTTCGCCTTCTCGACGGCTTCACGGCCGAGAAAAGCGATGTCGGTTTTCAGCTTGCACGCGAACAGCAGACCGGCTTCGACGGGATTCTCGCTGGGAGTCAGTTCCCGGCCGAAGGCGCGGTAGCCCTTCTCCAGGCGCAATGACTCGATGGTGTAATAGCCACCGCGTCCGACGCCGGACTGCGCGCCGGCCTTCATCAGGTCCTCGTAGACCCCCACGGCGAACTCGGCCGGAACGTACAGTTCCCAACCCAGTTCTCCGACGTAGGTGATGCGGGTCGCGCGCACGGTGGCATACCCGAGCGAAATCTGTTGGCTGGCGCCGAACGGGAAGGCCTCGTCGGAGAGGTCAGCGGGCGTCAGGGCCGCCAGCAGGTCCCGCGATTTCGGGCCCATCACTCCGAACACCGCATACGCCGACGTGACATCGACCAGAGTCGCGTTCGCGCCCTTAGGCAGGTTCTTGCGGATGTGGTCTTTGTCCCGCTCGGTCGTGGCCGCGCTGCTGACGATCAGGAACTCGTCGGGACCGGTGCGGGTGACCGTCAGATCGGATTCGTAGGTACCCCGTTCATTGAGCATCCCGGTGTACACCGATCGGCCGATCTCGACGCCGACGTCGGCCGTGCACAGCCACTGCAGAGCCACCTCGGTATCCGAACCGACCAGAAGGTACTTGGAGAACGAAGTCTGATCGAAGACGGTGACGTTGGTGCGTGTGTTGGTCTGCTCGGCCGCCGACCATTGCAGCCAGTTCGGCTTGCCCCAGGTGTAATCGATCGTCGGTTCGCAGCGCTCGGGGGCGAAGAAGTTGGCCCTCTCCCAGCCCATCTTGCTGCCGAAGTTCGCACCCGCGGCCTCCAATAGGTGGTGTACCGGGGAACGCCGGAACGGCCGAGCGGTCTCCATTTCCCTATTGGGCCAAGGGATCTCGTAGTGCAATCCGAGCACCTCGGCGACTCGGTCATGCAGCCACCGGTTGTTGCCGTTGAACGGTGCGAAGCGGCGGATGTCAACCCCTGTCAGATCGCTGGTTGGTGCGCCGTTGACGATCCACTCCGCAAGCGCCCGCCCCGCACCTCCGGCGGTGGCGATACCCACGGAGTTGAATCCCGCGCCGACGAAGAAGTTGGCCAGTTCCGGCGCTTCGCCCAGGATGAACTGGTTGTCCGGGGTGAAGCTTTCCGGGCCGTTGTAGAACTTCTTGATACCCGTCGTCTCGAGTGCGGGGATCCGCAGCAGGGCGTTGTTCATCAGGATCTCGAAGTGGTCCCAATCCTCGTCCAGGAGCTGGAATTCGAACGGATAGGGAATGCGATCGGGTGCCACCCATGGCTTGGCTTCCGGCTCGAAACCCCCGATGACAAGGCCACCGACTTCTTCTTTGAAGTACGTGTAGCCGTCGGGGTCACGCAGGATGGGCAGGTCTGGGTGCACGCCGTCGATGTGCTCGCTAACGACGTAGAAGTGCTCGGCCGAGTGCAGCGGCACATTGACCCCGGCCAGTTCGCCCACCTGCTTGGCCCACTGCCCGGCACAGTTGACGACGATCTCGGCCTCGACGTCACCGCCGTCGGTGTGCACACCTGTGACCCGGCCACGGTCGGTCAGAATATCTAGCACCCTGATCTTTTCGATAATGCGAGCGCCACGCGTCCTGGCACCCTTGGCCAGCGCGAAGGTGAGATCGGTCGGGTTCGCTTTGCCGTCCCCGGGAAGCCAGATCGCTCCGACGAGGTCCTCCACACGCATCACCGGGTAATGCTCGAGGGCCTGCTCCGGCGTGAGCAGCTCGCATTCCATGTTGAACGCTGCGGCATTCGCGGCCGTGCGGCGCAGCTGGATCATCCGGTCCTCGGTGCGCGCGACCGTCACTCCCCCACACTGCTTGTAGCCGGCGGACAGCCCGACCTCGCCTTCGAGCTCCGCATACAGCTGTGTTGAGTACTGCACCAGGCGTGTAGCGCTTTCCGAGGCCCGCAGCTGGCCCACCAGTCCGGCCGCGTGCCAGGTTGTGCCGCAGGACAGTTGGCCCTGTTCCAGCAAGACTACGTCGGTGAAGCCGAGCTTGGTCAGATGGTAGGCGACGCTGGTGCCGATCACGCCGCCGCCGATGATGACGACGTGTGCACGGTCGGGAAGCGGTTTGGTGGCCATGGATGTCACAGGTCCCTTGCGTCAGTCGGTGGCGTACACGTCTTCGATTAGCCGGTCGAAGCTGGGGCTCTTGAACTCGGCGATGGCCGCCTCGTAGCGCTCAATCGCCCAAGCCCAGAAGTCGAATTCGAGTGGGCTAGAAGCGCTTTGAATGCAACCCCACAGTGTCCAGCCGTATTTCGCGACGATGCCCTGCAGGTGTGCACGCGCGGTCTTGTGGCGCAGCGGTCGGCCGTAGTAGTCGGTGACGAGTTCGTCCAGTTGCTCAGTGGACAAGCCACACTCGCTCCAGATGTTGCCCAGCTCGAAGCAGGGGTCGTTGTTGCCGGAGTACTCGTAGTCGATCAGCCACACCTTGTCGCCGTCTTCGATGAAGTTCTCCGCCAACAGATCGTTGTTGCACGGGACGGTGGTCTGGTCGGTTGTACTCAGCGCCTTTTCGGCTTGAGCAAACTCGTCGGCATGGTCGAGGTAGTCGCGCGGGAGCTTGAAACCGTTGTCCAGCGCAGTTTTGAGATAGCTAGGCTGGCGTTCGAACATGTCGAACCGGCTGCGAAACCGCGGTCCGGCGTGCAGCGCCCGGCATCCGGCGGCCACCTTTGGCAGGACCCCGGGGCGCTGAAAATCGTCATTGCACAGCGTCTTTCCGCTGAGATAGCCCAACAGCAGAATTCCGACTTCGGGGCGGTAGGCGATCACCGGTGCGCCAACGCCGGCCTGCTCGGCGGCCTTGGAGTTGTAGTACTCGTTGTCGCGGTCGATGCCCAGGAAGTTGCGCGTGGTGTCGGTGCAGCGGGCGACGAAGGCGGCGTCAGGGGTGGTGACCTTGACGTTGCGATTCGTCAGGCCGCCAGAGAGCTCCAGCAACTGCCGCGGCTGCCCGGCCAGGACCGGGATATCGTCCAGCAGCGCGTTGAGCTCGGAGTCAGTAGGCAGAGACGACATCGGTTTCACTCTAAACCGACCCGCGGTTAAAGGTCTAGACTATTGCCGTGTCGCCCGCATCGGACGTGATCGACAAGTGGTTACGCAGCAGCCAGCCCGCCGTCATCTTCGACTTCAACGGCACCCTTTCCGATGACGAACCCATCCTCTTCGACATCTTCAGCGCGCTCTTCCGCGCCCATCTGAACTGGGATATGACCCCCGAGGACTACCGTGACGAGCTGCTTGGTCGCAGTGACCGCGAAATCATCGAGCATGCGGTCACCCGACATGGGCGCGGAAGCGAGGAGCAGATCGCCGAACTGCTGCGGTTGCGTCAGGGCGCATACAAGCAACGCGTCGCAGACAAGAATCCGATCGCTGACAGCACGGTTGAGCTCGTTAAACTATTGGCGGACAACAATATTCCCATTGGCATCGTCACCGGCGCCCAGCGCGACGACGTGTTGGCGGTCTTGGAAAACAGTGCGGCAGGTGAGTTGTTCAGCGTCCTGATCGCCGAAGAGGACGTTCGCAACGGCAAGCCGCACCCCGAGGGCTTTCTCACCGCAGCCCGGCTGCTGGACCGCCGGCCCGCCGACGTGCTGGTCTTCGAGGATTCCGCACCAGGCTTGCGCGCCGCCCTGGCCGCCGGCATGCACTGCATCGCGGTCGGCGGACGTCACCCCGATCCCCAGCTGCAAACGGTCGCCCCGGCGATCGTGGCCGAACTGTCGTCCGGGCTCGTCGACGAAGCGCTCACCAACCGGCGTCGCGGGCCCGGGTTTGCGCATCGACCCGCGACTTGATCCGGATCCGGGCGCGATCCGCGCGGTGATAGTCGCGAGAGAACTCGACCGCGACGCCGTGTTGGGTAAAGGACGTTCGGGTGATCAACAGCAGCGGACTCCCTACCGCGATGCCGAGAATCTCGGCTTGCTGCTCAGTGGCCGGAGTCGCCTCAATCTCTTCATCGGCGGAGAACGGGGACGCATCGTATTCGCGCATGATCGTGTACAGCGAGCCGGTCAGATTGGCCGAGAGCATCCCCGGAAAGATCGCGGCCGGTAAGTACGCCTCTTCGAGGACGATCGGCTCACCGTTGGCAGACCGGGCGCGAAGTATCTCGTGCACCTGGTCACCGCGTTTGAGAACCAGACGCTGGCGAACCTCGGCGGTGGGACGGCGAGTGGCCGCACCCAAGACCTGCGCTCCCGCCTCGACATGGATTCGGCGCATCTGCTCGGTGAAACCGGGCAGGCTTGCATGGTCGAACTCGAACCGCGGCGTCGCCACGAAGTTGCCGCCGAAGCGCCCACGTCGGCGGTCGATGAGACCCTTCGCCTCGATAGAGCTCAGCGCCTGCCGCAGCGTCATCCGGCTCACGCCCAACACGTTGGCGATCTCCACCTCAGCCGGCAGCTTGTCGCCCGGCTTCAACGTGCGTGACACGATCAAGCGCTCCAGCCAACAGCCGATGCGCACATGCGCGGGCATGTCTCCCGTGCTTGACAAGTCAGGACGATCCGCCAGCAGCGGATCGTCCATGTTCAGCACGCGCACATCTGGCAGTTTAGGTCGCCGACACGGATCCCCCGCGAACACGGGGGGCTTGAGCTGCGCATTCAACAATCGCCACAGAGTCGCTGCAACGCCGCCCTGCACGGTTGAGCCGTTCCACGAGCGGCCGCACAACGGCCCACCAACCCAAGGAGAAGCAGTGAACGCGAACTCAGTCCAGGAAGCCGTGCAGAAGGGCGGCCGATCCTGCGACATGCGCCCGCATGGCTTCCGCTGCGCCCTCACCATCGCCGGCCAGGATCGCCATCACGATCGCCTCGTGCTGCTCGTCGGAATGCGCGATGTTGCGCGGCAGCAGCGGAATCTGGTCCAGCAGGCCATTCAGTCGCATCCGGTTCTCGGCCAGCAGCGGCACCAACGACGGCGACCCGGCCGCCTCCGCGATCGCCAGATGCAATCGCGAGTCCAGCCGCCGATAGTCGTCGGGTGCCGCACGGCGAACGTCGGACAGCCGCGACCACAGCACCTCCCGCTCAGCGGCGGCCAGTGTGCGATGCGCCGCCATCCGCGCGGCGCCCACCTCGAGGATTTCGCGCAGCCTCAACGCGTCGTCGATCTCCGCGCGAGTCACACCGGGGTCGCCTTCGGTGTGCCGTGGCAGTTCGTCGGCCAGGAAGGTCCCGCCGTAACGGCCGCGTCGCGAGACCACATACCCAGCGTCGGACAGCGACTTGATCGCCTCCCGCAGGGTGTCGCGGCTGACCCCCAGCCGGGCGGCGAGTTCACGTTCAGGCGGCAGAGATTCGCCGGGCGCCAGCACGCCGAGCCGGATCGTCTGCAGAAGGCGCTCGACCGTGTCCTCGAACGGGTTCCCGGGCCGAACTGGGCGCAGCAGCGCTTCGCTTGCCAAGGGTACGTCCGGGTCGACCGACATGGTCTTACAGCGGCGTGACGTAGTGGCCGCTGATGCCGCCGTCGACCAGGAACGTCGAGCCGGTGATGAACGACGCATCGTCGCTGGCCAAGAACGCCACCGCGGCGGCGAGTTCCTGCGGCTCGGCGAACCGGCCCAGCGGCACGTGGATCAGCCGGCGCGCCGCCCGCTCCGGATCCTTGGCGAACAGTTCCCGCAACAGCGGCGTATTCACGGGCCCGGGGCACAGCGCGTTGACGCGAATCCCGCTGCGCGCGTACTGCACACCGAGTTCACGGGACATGGCAAGCACACCGCCTTTAGAAGCGGTGTAGGAAATTTGCGACGTCGCCGATCCCATCACCGCAACGAACGACGCGGTGTTGATGATCGAGCCCTTCTTGGCCGGCACCATGTGCCGCAGCGCGGCCCGACACGACAGATACACCGATTTGAGGTTGATGTCCTGCACCCTCTGCCACGCGGGCAGCTCGGTGGTCTCGATGACGTCGTCCTCCGGCGGGGAGATGCCGGCGTTGTTGAAGGCGATGTCGACGGATCCGTAGGTCTCGGCCGCGGTGTCGAACAAGGCGTCGACCGCCGCCTCGTCCGAAACATCCACGGGCACAAACAATCCCTCGAGCTCGTCGGCGGCTGCCTTGCCCGCCGTCGGGTCGATATCGCCGACGACGATCGTGGCGCCCTCGGCATGCATGCGGCGGCCCGTGGCCAGACCGATGCCGCCGGCGCCGCCGGTGATCACGGCGACCTTACCGGCCAGTCGCTGGGTCAGATCCATCAGGCTTCTCCGATCGCGAAAAAGACGTTCTTGGTTTCGGTGAACGACAGCGGTGCGTCGGGACCGAGTTCGCGGCCGAGTCCCGACTGTTTGAAGCCCCCGAATGGCGTGTTGTAGCGCACCGACGAGTGCGAATTGACCGACAGATTGCCGGATTCCACCGCCCTCGATACCCGCAGTGCGCGTGACAAGTTGTCGGACCAGATCGACCCGGACAGGCCGTAGGGAGTGTCGTTCGCCAACGAGATGGCATCGGCCTCGTCATCGAACAGCAGCACCGTCACGACCGGTCCGAAGATCTCTTCGGTGACGGTACGGTGGGTGCGTTGCGGGGTCAGCACGGTGGGCGGGAACCAGAACCCGGGCCCTGACGGCGCGTCACCCCGGAACGCCACCGGTGCGTCGTCGGGGACATAGGAGGCCACGGTGTTCCAATGCGTCTTGGACACCAACGGCCCCATCTCGGTGCTCTTGGCCTTCGGGTCGCCCACCACGACGCTCTTGACCGCGGGTTCGAGCAACTCCATGAACCGGTCGTAAATGTTGCGCTGCACCAGGATTCGGCTGCGGGCGCAGCAGTCCTGGCCGGCGTTGTCGAAGACGCCGTACGGTGCGGTCGCCGCGGCCCTCTCCAGGTCACAATCGTCGAACACGATGTTGGCGCTCTTGCCACCCAACTCCAGGGTGACCCGCTTGACCTGCGCCGCCGCAGCTGCCATCACTCGCGTACCGACTTCGGTGGACCCCGTGAATACGATCTTGCGCACGTCGGGATGGGTGACGAACCGCTCCCCGACCACCGACCCCTTGCCGGGCAGCACCTGGAACAAGTCCGCAGGCAGCCCCGCTTCGACGGCGAGCTCGCCGAGCCGAATTGTGGTCAACGGCGTCCACTCCGCGGGTTTGACCAAAACCGCATTGCCTGCGGCCAGCGCGGGTGCGAATCCCCACGAGGCGATGGTCATCGGGAAGTTCCACGGCGTGATCACGCCGACGACGCCTAGCGGCTCGTTGAACGTAATGTCCAGGCCGCCGGCGACCGGAATCTGGCTGCCCGACAAGCGTTCCGGGCTGGCGGAGTAGAACTGCAGCACATCGCGGACGTGACCGGCTTCCCACTGCGCGTTGCTGATCGGGTGGCCGGAGTTGGCCACCTCAAGCGCCGCCAACTCGTCGCTATGCGCGTCCACCGTGGCGGCGAAGGCGCGCAAGCCCGCTGCCCGCTCGGCCGGGGCCAATCGTGCCCAGCCGCGCTGCGCGCCTTTGGCGCGCGCGACCGCGTCGTCGACGGCCGCCTCATCGGTCTGCTCGACGGTGCGCAGCAGTTCCTCCGTGGCAGGATTGATGATTTCTGACGATGTCATGCTCGAACCCTCCCCCGGGTCGTTCCCCTACCCTGTGGGTGGGTGGGCCCCCCGCTTGAATGGGGAGTGCCCCCAGCGCTTCTGCCCCCAGGGGCCACTTTCTGTGTCGCGTACGCCGCCGCTGCCTGCACCACGCCCGCGAACAGGCGCAGGTCGTCCAGCCGCTCCTCGGGGTGCCACTGCACCGCCAAGACGAAGTTCTCGCCGGGAATTTCGACCGCCTCGATGACCCCGTCGGAATCCTGCGCGCTCACCATCAAGCCGTCCCCCAACTGGTCGATGGCCTGGTGGTGGTAGCACTGGGCGTCGGACGATTCGCCGATCAGCGCGGCCACCCGGGTGCCCGGCACCGTGCGGATTGACGACGTCGCGAAGACAGCGTTGCCCTGCTGGTGGTGGGTGTGGCCGAGCACATCGGGCAGGTGCTGATGCAACGTCCCGCCTAGCGCGACGTTGAGCACCTGGGCGCCGCGGCAGATGCCCAGCACCGGTATTCCACGTTGCACGGCACCGCGAAACAACGCGAACTCGAGGGCGTCGCGCTGGCGGTTCTCGGCGACGGCTTCGTCGGTGGCCGCGTGCGGTTGCTGACCGTAAGCGCCCGGATCGAGGTCCCGTCCGCCAGTGATGATCAGCCCGTCGAGTCCGTCGAGCACCCGCTCGGCGATGTCGCCGTCGACGGGTTGCGGCGGCAGCAGCACCGCGATGCCGCCGGCCTGGTTAACCCCATCGATATAGATGGCGGGCAGAAAGCTTGCGCGTACGTCCCAGACCCCGGTCTGTGCCTGCTGCAGGTACGTGGTCAACCCCAGGACAGGTCTAGAGCCGCTCAAAGCCGCGCACCCTTTCCCAGTCGGTCACCGCAGCGTTGAACGCGGACAGTTCGACTCGGGTGTTGTTGAGGTAGTGCTCGACGACGTCGTCGCCGAAGGCCTCACGCGCCACTTCCGACTTACCGAACAGCGCAGCCGACTCGGTCAGCGTTGTCGGCAGGCGTTCCGCGCCGCTGGTGTAGGCGTTGCCCTCCAACGCTTCCGGCAGCTCCAGCTCACGCTCGATGCCGTACAGGCCGCCGGCGATCAGCGCCGACACGGCGAGGTACTGGTTGACGTCGCCGCCAGGTGCCCGGCACTCCATCCGCATGCCGTGCCCATGGCCGACGACCCGCAGCGCGCAGGTGCGGTTGTCCATTCCCCAGGCCACCGCGGTCGGCGCGAAGCTGCCCTCGACAAAACGCTTGTAGGAGTTGATGTTCGGTGCATAGAACAGCGTGAGCTCGCGCAAGGTTGCCAGCTGACCGGCGATGAAGCTCCGGAACATCGGAGACATCCCGAGATCATCGTCAGGGTCCGCGAACACCGCGCTGCCGTCGTCGCCGCGCAACGAAATATGAATGTGACAGCTGTTGCCTTCGCGCTCATCGAATTTGGCCATGAAGGTCAGGCTCTTGCCGTGCTGGTCGGCGATCTCCTTGCAGCCGTTCTTGTAGATGGTGTGGTTGTCACAGGTGATTCGCGCGTGATCGTAGCGGAACGCGATCTCCTGCTGCCCGAGGTTGCATTCACCCTTGACGCCCTCGCAGTACATGCCGGCACCCTCCATGCCGAGCCGGATGTCGCGCAGCAGCGGCTCCATCCGGGTCGAGGCATGCATGGCGTAGTCGACGTTGTAGTCGGTGGCCGGCGTCAACCCGCGATAGCCGGCCGCCCACGCCTCTCGAAATCCAGTGTCGAACACCATGAACTCCAGCTCCGTGCCGACATACGGCACCAGGCCTTGCTCGGCGAGCCGGTCGATCTGGCGGTTGAGGATGCTGCGGGGCGCCTGCGTCACCGGCCTGCCGTCGGTCCACGACAGATCGGCCATTACCAGCGCTGTGCCGGGCAGCCAGGGCAACAGACGCAGGGTCGAGAAGTCCGGCGTCATGACCATGTCGCCGTAGCCGGTCTCCCAGCTCGATATCGCGTAGCCGTCGACGGTGTTCATGTCGACGTCGACAGCCAACAGGTAGTTACAGCATTCGGCGCCGTGCTCGGCAACGTCCTCGACGAACAGCCGGGCCGACACCCGCTTGCCGGTCAGCCGGCCCTGCATGTCGCAGAACGCGACGATCACTGTGTCGACGTCGCCGTCGGCGATGAGCTGCTGGAGTTCCGTCAAAGACAACATGCCGGAAAGTCAACCATTAGCGTCTACCTCCACGCGGTTTCCTGCTGAAATTATCCGAAGCTGGCACCCTTAAGGTAGTGCACCAGACCAATAAGCTTTGACACGGGCCGCCGCGACCGAACTACGCCGTTCACGAGGGCGGGGATGTGACCGGTGGTCCGGCGGCTGCGGGCGTCTGGGCCTTCCGATTGATCCGTACATCGAACGCTTCCGAAACGTGCCATTCCCGCGACAGCATGACCGGAGTGCCGTCCCGGTCGTAGTCGATCTCCTCGATGTACAGAAGCGGCTTCCCTTTCCGGATACCGAGCACGCGCGCCTCATGAGTGGAGCTGGCGACGGCGCGCAGCGTCGCCGTCGCGTGGTCTGCGGCATGCCCCGAGGAACTCAGGAGCGCGAACAGTGACGGGTCCATGTTCTGCAGATCGAGGTCGCTGCGGAGCAGGCGCGCGGGGATGCGATCGAGCGAGTAGATCACCGGTTGGTCGTCGGCTGTCCGCACCCGCTCGACCGCCAAGACGGTATCGCCCGGACCGAGTTGTAGCGAGGAGTCGTCCGGGCAGCATTGTTCGAACGCCGCATCGAGGATGTGCATCCCCGCACGGACGCCCGCACTCTCGATCATCGCGAGGTAACTGAGCGTCGAGTCGAGTCCGTGGGGCATGCGCCGGCGCTCGGTGACATAACTGCCCGAACCGCGACGACGGGTGACGTAGCCGGCCTCGATAAGCGCACGGACCGCGTCTCGCACCGTGGCACGAGATACGTTGAAGCGCTTGGCCAGTTGGCCCTCGCTCGGCAACTTGGTCCCCGGCTGCAACTGCGAACTGGTTATTTCCTCCAGCAACTCGTCACGCAACCGATCGGCGAGCAAAGTTCGGCCGGACACTCTGTCGAGCCTACGTCCGGGTTTCGCGGGATGCATCCGCCGTTGCCTCGAGGACGCGACGAACCTGGTCTGCGATGGACGGCGCTCCTGGCAGCATGCCGTCGAAGATGGCGCTTCCGATGGTGTATCCCCACGCGCCTGCCTTGCTGACCGCGAGCGCCCGGTCGATGCTCGCGATCGACCCCGCGACGATCACCGGGCCGCTCGAGCGCCGGACCACCTCACGGATCAGAGCGTCGTGATCGGCCGTCGGATGGCGATACGCCAGCAGGTCGAGCCCAGTGACGTGGTCGAGAGCCGTGAGCCGTTCGGCATCGGTCGCGATTTCGTCGATCGTGCCGAGCAGAACACTTGGATGATCGACGACCCTGCCCGGGAACGGGCAATAGTGCACCCCGTCCGGCAGCATGCCGGCACCATCCGCGGCGTGGGTTCCGCCAAGCACCCAGTCGACCCCGGCCGCGGCCGCCGCGCGCAGCGACGACAGCTCGTCCTCCTTGCTGGTCGAGACCACTTCCAACATCACCTCGAACCCGGCGTCGTGGGCCAGAGACGTCAGCTCACGCTGTCGCGACGCGTCTGCTCCGACGTCCTTGAACCCGATGTATTTCAGACCGGTGTCGGCCACTTCCGGCACGATCTCGGCAGCGTGTCCGACGGTTCTGTCGCCGTGGGTGAGCATGAACACGAAGTGCGCCACAAGGTTCTCCTTCATCTGTCCTTCGCGGCGTCGTCCACGATCGACCACGCCGCATCGTCAGACCACACGCCGAGTACGTCGGCGAGGTCGACAATCGAGATCCGCTCCCGCAGCAGGTGGGAATTCCGCAGGGCCCAGAACAGCAGGTCGTCGTCGTAACCTGCGCCGAGATCCTCGGCCCGAGTCGGCAGTCCGCTCGCGTGGCTTATCGCGTCGAACTGTTCCGGTGAAGGAAGCCTCAGTGACCGCACGAACGCATCCCAGTCCGACACCAGCGTCTCGACCGCGGAGTGGTGTGCCAGCAGCCAGTTTCGCTTCGCGGAGTAGGCCGTCCAGCACTCCTCGGCCGTCTGTGGATCGAACTCGGCGAATGCGCGCAACGTGGCGTCGCGACCTGTCGTTTCATCGGGTACCCGGACCTCCGCATCCGCCGACCGGATCGTGGAATCGACAAGCTGCCAGACTCGCACGGCAAGCCGCGTCGCGACCGTGACCTGCATGCCGTGAGCAGCGGCCGCCCGTCCCTGACGGCTGCGCGCCATCTCGAGCAGGTGCGAAACCGCATGTTCGGTGCCCGATGCCGGGGCCGTCGAACCGACGATTCCCATAGACAGTCCGCTGGCCGCGAGCAGCCGGGCAAGATCTGCGATGCCCGTCGGCTCGGCGTCGCGGGCCGCCTGCGCGAGCGCAGGGAGCACTGGATTGGCGGCAAGGATGTCCTCGACGACGGCGGGCGTGTACGGCGGTCCGTGACCGAGCCGGGCGGCGAGCTGCCACTCGGCGACCGCGTTAGGGACCGTCGAAAGGTCCCCCACCCCGGCGAGGTTCAACTGCCACGGTGCCGCGGTGAGGATGTCGGTGTCGGCGACGAGGACGTCGGGCCATCTGGATTTAACGGTGCGTTTCGCGCCTGCGACGACAAGGACGCTTCGGTCGGCAATGAAACCGTTGATGCTGCAGGCGGTTTGGATCGCGACGTGACGGCTGCCGGTGCGCTGAGCAGTCACCTTCGCGATGTCCGTGAGCGTCCCGGACCCGACGGAGACGAGCAGCCGGTTCGCGCCGACCTGGCCGACCGCACGCTCGACCGTCTCTTCGTCGGCGCGAACGACCCCAGTGCCGAGCTGGACCACGGGGCAGCCGAGGTGGGTGGCCAGTCGATTCACGACCAGCCCGGCCGGCGTGCGGTAAGGCCCGCCGTCGCTGAGGATCACCGGCGCGATGGACGCGAATCGTTCTGAGCTGTCGTTGATCGCGCTGTCCAACACCGACTCGCCGATGCGGACGTCGACGTCGGGCAGTCCGGCGTGGCCGTCGGCGCGCAGGGCCGCCAGAAGGGCCGCGGGGTCGGGAATGGTGATCACGTCGGCCGAGCCGACAAGTCAGGCCGCGCCAGCGCCGCCTCAACAGCGTCGAACGCGGCGAGATAGCGCCGGTAGGCGTCCGCGTAGGTCTTGGTTGCCTCGGGGTCCGGCTCGATGGCGGCCGGAGCGAGCCGGACTGCCACCGATGCCGCAGTGAAGTCCGCGAAGAACCCCGTGCCCACCCCGGCGACCATGGCGGCGCCAACGGCGGTGGCCTCCTCGGTCAGCACACGGCGCACTGGCCGTCCGAGCACGCTGGCCTTGATCGTCGCCCACAAGTTGTCGCGCGCGCCGCCGCCTACGATCCGTATCTCGCCGCGACCGAGGCCGAGCGCGTCGAGTCGTTCGACGATGTCACGCAAGGCAAATGCACAACCTTCGAGCACCGCCCGTGCGACGTGCGCCGGTGTGTGGTTCATCGCGAGGCCGAGCAGACCACCACGCATCCGGTCGTTCCACCGCGGTGCCGTCGACCCCGACAGTGCCGGCAGGAACAGCACGCCTTCACTGGCCGGTGGCGCCGCCAGCGCCAGGGAAAAGACTTCGGCCTGCGGCACGCCGAGCAGCCCGGCGAGCCAGAGTGTGCTGCCGCCGCTGACGAATCCGGGATTCTCGATCAGCCACGAGCCTGGCACGGCATGGCCGTGCGTCTCGACGAGACAGAGCGGGTCGCGCACGGGCGCCGCGGACACGGTCGTCACCGGTTCGGCGGTGCCGGTGACATCGACGACGACACCGGGCTCGATCGCGCCGGCCCCGACCGACGCGGCATGTTCGTCTCCGGTTCCGACGACAACCGCGCAATTCGCCGGAAGACCCAACTCCGAGGCGATGTCGGGCAGCAGCGTGCCGACCACCTCGGTCGACGGCCGAACCGGCGCGAACATAGCCGGGTCCAACTCAGCTGCCGTGCATAGAGACTCGTCGAAATCGCCGCGGGTGACGTCGTACACCATCGAGGACGACGCGTTCGCGGCGTCCTGGGCGTGAGTGCGGGTCAGGTGATGCAGCAGATACGACCCGACGGGCGCCAGCGTCGCCGCGCGCTGCCAGACCGCGGGTTCGTGGTCGCGGATCCACATCATCTTCGGTGCACTGTGCGAAGCGTCGGCCACCAGCCCCGTCCGCTCGGCGAGCAGATCCTCGCCGACCGCGGCGACGAGTCGATCGCACTGCTCGGTGGCCCGTTTGTCCAGCCAGATGATCGCGGGGCGCAACGGCTCGCCGTCGGCGTCGCACGCGACGACGCCGTCGACCTGACTGCCCAGGCCCATCGACACGATTCGTGCCGGGTCGATGCCCGCGGTTGCCGCGCGGACGGCGTCACGCAGTGCGGTGCAATAGGTTTGCGGGTCCTGTTCCGCCCAGCCGTCGTGCTGGTGCGTCATGTTCAGTGCGGCCGAACCGGTTGCCACTACGTCGCCACCCTCGTCGACGAGGACGACCTTGATGCTCTGCGAGCCGACATCGGCTCCCAGGACCAGAGACACGTCTTTCCTCAGATCACGGTGAGCGAGTCGGCGTGTCGTCCGTCGCGATCTCGGTCGCGGACATCGCGCCGTAGCCCTCCTGTTCCAGGTTCACTCCGTACTGCCCTTGCGAAAGCGCGAACTCCTCTTCCGGCGACAGCACGAGCTTGTGCCGTCCCGCGATCGCGAAGTAGGCGATTCCGATCAGGAAGTAGATGAGCGTTCCGACGACACCGGGCCGGTAGTCCGCGTTGAGGAAGAGTGAGATGAGCGCGACGAGTGCGATGGCACCCGCGATCGCGGCGCCCCAGACACCCACCGGACTGCGGTATGGCCGTTCGATGTTCGGCAGCTTGCGGCGCAGCATGATGAACGCCAGGCACTGCATGAAGTAGGAGATCACGGCACCGAACACGGCCATGTACAGCAGCGCGCCGACGATCTTGCCCGCGACAGCGTTCTCGCTCTGCCCGAGGAAGTAGATGACCAGCGCGAGGAGGTACCCGACAACCGCGCCGGCGATCAGCGCGACGTATGGCGTGTTTCTGGTCGGGTGGGTGATCGACAGGCTCTGCGGGAAATACCCTGCGCGCGACAGCGAGTAGGTGTTGCGGCCGTAGGCGTAGATGATCGTGAAGAAACTGGCGATCAGCCCGATCAGCCCGATCAGCGCGAGCACCGACGCCGCCGTGCCCTCCCCGAAGACCGCCTTGAAGCCGTCGAACAACGGGGTCGCCGAAGTTCCGATGCGTCGCGGCTCCGCCACCGACGCCCGTGTTCAGGAACAGGGTGAGAACGGCGAAGAGGACCAGTGTGTTGAGCCCCCAGATCGTGGCGCGGGGGATGTCCCGCTTCGGATCGTGAGACTCCTCGGCGGCCAGTGGCAGTTCCTCGATCGCCAGGTAGAACCAGATCGCGAATGGCAGAGCAGGGAAGATTCCGGCGATGCCCTTCGGCAGGAAGCTGCTGCCGCCTTCCTCAGGCGGGATGTTGGTGAGCAGGCTGGCGTCGAATGACCCCGTGAAGAGCACGGCAACGAAGAAGAACCCGAGGATGCCGAGCGCCGCCACGGTGATCACCACGGTGAACCGCATGGTGATCTCGATGCCCATGATGTTGATCCCGACGAAGATGATGTAGAAGATCGCCGCACCACAGCACCGGGCTGTTCCACCACCCGTCGGCTCCGGTCAGGTCGAAAACGATGTCGTGCGAAAGGAATCCCATCGCGCCCACCGACGACCGCAGGGGTGATGACGTATTCCATGTTCTCGGCCAACCCGGTGATGAATCCGCCCCACGGCCCCATCGCCGACCGCGAGAAGGAGTACGCGCCGCCCGTGTGCGGCAGTGCCGGCGACATCTCGGCGATGCTGTAGCACAGGCCGTAGTACATGACCGTGATGACGATGCCTGCGATGAGCAGACCACCGAAGCCCCCGGCGTCGAGGCCGAGGTTCCAGCCGTAGAAATCCCCCGAGATGACCGCGCCGACACCGAGCGCCCAGAGCGACCAGAAGGCGGCGTGACGGCGCAACTTGCGCCGTTCGAAATAACCGTGCTCCGCGTCCCGATAGGTGACCGATCCGACTGCCCGCTTGTTATCCGCCATGGCGCCCTCCTCGGCTGTTTGGCGCAAGTTGTCAGACAACTTGGACAATAATGAGGGCGAATGCGCACGTCAATATCGAGAACGGAGTCAATTCGGAAACAAGCGAAACGGCAGCTAGTTGGCCCGCTGGGCACCCAGCGGGCAAGTTTTACGCGGCCGTCATCCCCAAAGGTAGGACACCAGACCAATAGCGGCCTATTGTCCGTATGGAACGTGCGCTGTCCGATCCCCCGAAGGAGAACCGTCGTGCCAGAGGGTCACGAACATCTCAATGAGGACGAAAAGCTACTCGCGGAACTCGGATACACCCAGGAGCTACACCGCTCCTGGTCCGGGTTCAGCAACTTCGCTATCTCGTTCTCCATCATCTCGATCCTTGCCGGCTGCTTCACCTCGTTCGGCCTCGGCTGGAACAACGGCGGCCCTGCAGCGATCGCGTGGGGCTGGCCGCTCGTCTCGATCTTCATCCTGATAATCGGGCTGTGTATGTCCGAACTCGTCTCCGCAATGCCGACTTCAGGCGGTATCTACTGGTGGGCAAGCAAACTCGGCGGTGCGAAGGCCGGCTTCTACACCGGCTGGCTGAACCTGATCGGGTTGATCGCCATCCTGGCGTCGGTGTCCTACGGCTGCGCGACGTTCCTGGACCTGACGCTCAACACATACAGTGAGACCTGGGCCGCCCACTACAGCCTGACCAGGGTCTTCATCATGTTCGTGATCATCCTGGCGGTCTCGGCGATTATCAACATCTTCTCGTCGCACCTGCTTGCCGTCATCAACAACATCTCGGTGTGGTGGCATGTGGCGGGCGCGGTCGCGGTGGTGGCGATCCTGTGGATCATCCCCAAGCGGCACGCCAGCTTCAGCGACGTCTTCGCCACGACGGTCAACAACACGGGCATGTTCAACGGCGACAAAGGCTTTGGCTGGCTTATCTTCGTGCTGCCGATCGCCGCGATCCTGACGCAGTACACAATCACGGGCTACGACGCATCCGCGCACCTGTCCGAAGAGACCAAGAGCGCAGCAGACGGCGCGGCGAAGGGCATCTGGCGCTCGATCTTCTATTCGGCCATCGGTGGCTGGATCCTGCTGCTGTCGTTTCTGTTCGCGGTCCAGAACGTGGACGAGGTGACGGCTGGCGGCGGCCTCGTACAGGTGATCTTCGCGCAGGCGATGGACTCCCAGTGGGTCGCGATCGTGCTGCTGATCTCGAGCGCGGGTCAGTTCTTCTGCACGACGGCCTGCCAGACGAGCGCGTCGCGCATGCTGTTCGCTTTCAGCCGCGACCGCGCGGTACCCGGCCACCAGCTGTGGTCGAAGTTGAGTTCAAACAGGATCCCCGCCAACGGCGTCATGATTACCGCGGTGCTGGCCGCCGTCATCACATTGCCTGCGCTCGTGGAGGTCGACATCAACGGTGCGCCTGCGCCGATCGCCTTCTACGCAGTGGTGTCCATCGGTGTCGTCGGCCTGTACCTCTGCTTCGCCGTGCCGATCTACCTGCGCTGGCGGATGGGCGACTCGTTCAAGGTGGGCAGCTGGAACCTGCGCGGCCACCACAAGTGGATGGCCCCCGTCGCGCTGATCGAGATCGCAGTCACCTCGCTCATCGCGCTGTTCCCGACGTCGATCGGCGGCGTGCCATTCGGCGGGAGCTTCGAGTGGAAGTTCGTAAACTACACCCCACTGCTCGTCGGTGGCGTGCTGATCCTGCTGTACATCTACTGGCACGTGTCGGTGAAGAACTGGTTCAAGGGGCCGATCAAGCAGGTCGACGAAACCGGCGAGCAACTGGAGGGCGTCAGCTAAGCGAGCGCTTTTGCGCCGCCGCCCCGTCAACGCCTCGTACAGCGTGTCGGCAAAATGTGTAGCGGGACAGGCCCGGACGCGACATCGTCGCGGGTGCACCGATCTGCAGCTGGTGTATCCCGACCGAGGCTCGGCACTGTTGATGGTGAGCGGCGCCAGACCGCACTGTGGTTCTTTGTCGGCGGTATGGCATTGGTGACCATGGGCGCGAGCATCCGCCGGGCGGGTCGCGATGGCGAGCGCGTCGCCGTGGCGCTGGTCCAGGCATTACAGCGATCCGCGCAATCGGCGCCGTCACCATGCCGGTTTCCGGATCTTGGGCGGTCATCACCGAGGGCATCGCGGCGAGGGGGTTACGCCGCCAAAACAGAAGATGCACGACGTTGTAGGGTCGAGCGGGTGTGTGGAGCCACCGGCGAGGTGCGTCTCGATGGCCAAACACCTGATGTGACTGCGGTCTCGGTCATGACTGAGGCTATGACGCCCCGGGGTCCGGACTCGTCGGGCGTGTGGTCGCAGGGCAGGGTCACGCTCGGTCACCGCCGACTGAAGATCATCGACTTGTCCGAGGCCGGGGGCCAGCCCATGGTCGATCCCGAACTGGGTTTGGCCGTCTGTTGGAACGGCTGTATCTACAACTACCTGGACCTGCGCCGTGAGCTGGCCGGCTACGGCTACCGGTTCTTCTCCCACAGCGACACCGAGGTACTGCTCAAGGCCTACCACCGCTGGGGCGATCGCTTCGTCGAGCGGCTCAAGGGCATGTTTGCGTTCGCGATTGTCGAGCGGGACAGTGGCCGGGTGCTGCTCGGCCGCGACCGGCTGGGCATCAAACCGCTGTACGTGACCGAGGACGCCTCCCGCATCCGGTTCGCGTCGTCGCTGCCCGCGCTGCTCGCCGGCGGCGGCGTCGACACCCGCATCGATCCCGTCGCGCTGCACCATTACCTCACGTTCCATTCCGTCGTGCCGCCGCCGCGCACGATTGTGCACGGGGTGAGAAAGGTACCGCCGGCGTCGTTGGTCGCGATCGAGCCCGACGGCCGTCGCACCACCACGACATACTGGGCGCCCGACTTCAGCCGGCGCGACGAAAGAGCCGACTGGTCCGAACGTGATTGGGAGGACGCCGTTCTCGCCGCGCTGCGCGTCGCGGTCGAGCGCCGTCTGGTCGCCGATGTGCCGGTGGGTTGCCTGCTGTCAGGCGGCGTGGATTCCAGCCTGATCGTGGGGCTGCTCGCGGAGGCGGGTCAGCACGGTTTGTCGACGTTCTCGATCGGCTTCGAGTCGGTCGGCGGGGTCAAGGGCGACGAGTTCAAGTACTCCGACATCATCGCCAAGCGGTTCGACACCGACCACCATCAGATCCGCATCGGCACCGAGCGCATGCTCCCCGCCCTCGACGGTGCGATCGGCGCCATGAGCGAGCCGATGGTCAGCCACGACTGCGTTGCGTTTTACCTGCTGTCCCAGGAGGTGGCCAAGCACGTCAAGGTCGTGCAATCCGGCCAGGGCGCCGACGAGGTCTTTGCGGGATACCACTGGTACCCCCCGATGGGCCAGCCCGACGCGGTGTCGCTCGAGGGCTCGGTGGCCACCTACCGAAAAGCGTTCTTCGACCGCGACCAGTCCTCCTATGAGGCGATCGTCACGCCCGGCTTCGCGACCGCGGCCGATCCGAGCGAGCGATTTGTCACCGAGCACTTCGCGCGCGACGGCGCCGGGACAGGCGTCGACCGAGCCCTGCGGCTCGATACCACCGTGATGCTCGTCGATGATCCGGTCAAACGCGTTGACAACATGACCATGGCGTGGGGCCTGGAGGGCCGGGTCCCGTTCCTCGATCACGAGTTGGTCGAGCTCGCGGCAACGTGTCCGCCCGAACTCAAGACCGCGCAGCAAGGCAAGGGCGTGCTCAAGCAGGCCGCTCGTCAGGTGATTCCCGCCGACGTCATAGACCGTCCGAAGGGTTACTTCCCCGTGCCCGCGCTGACCCACCTCGAAGGGCCCTACCTCGATCTCGTTCGCGACGCCCTGTATGCGCCCGCCGCCAAGGAGCGCGGGCTGTTCCGGCCCGAAGCGGTCGATCGACTGCTCGCCGACCCGAACGGTCGGCTGACCCCGCTGCGTGGCAACGAGCTGTGGCAGATCGCGCTGCTCGAGCTGTGGTTGCAACGGCACGGCATCAGGGGAGCCGCCGCATGACCGCGCTCGAACCCGACGAAGGTCACTCCGAAGCCATCACCCTCGGTTTGCACGACGCTTCACCGCAGCACATGGTCGACGTCATGGCCGACGGCGTGGTGCTGGAAATGGGCTGGGGCAGGCTGATTTTCGGACAGACCTTCGCTGATCCGCAACAGCTCGCCGAAGTGCTGCGGCACGAGGAGCCGGGTCGGCGCGACATCTGCATCTACGCCCGCGAGCCCCATGTCCTGATCGCCAAGGCCCCGGCCGAACTGTTCATTGATCCCAGTCACACGTACCGGTTGAGGTTCTCCGACGGCGACGAGCCGATCAAACGACCGAACGGGTTCGGCGTGCGCACGCTGGAATCGCCTGAAGAGGCCGACTCGATCAACCGCGTTTACGTGCGCTGCGGGATGGTGCCAGCACCCGTCGACGTCATCTGGGACAACCACGTGCACCGTGAACCGGTCGACTACCTGGTCGCGGTGCGCGACGACGACGGCACCGTGGTGGGCACCGTCACCGGCGTCGACCACACGCGGTTGTTCTCCGACCCCGAGGGCGGCGCGAGCCTGTGGACGCTGGCCGTCGATCCGTCTACCGGCCTTCCCGGCGTCGGCGCCGCGCTGACCAACGCGCTCGCCACGTTCTACCGGAACCGCGGACGCGCCTACATGGATCTCTCGGTGGCCTACGACAATGCGGCTGCGATCGCGCTGTACGAGAAGCTCGGCTTCCAGCGGGTGCCGGTCATGGCGGTCAAACGCAAGAACGCGATCAACGAACCGCTGTTCACTCATCCGCCTGAGACGGTCGACGATCTCAACCCGTATGCGCGCATCATCGCGGACGAAGCCATACGCAGGGGAATCTGGGTGGAGGTCCTCGACGCCGAAGCGGGCGAGATGCGGCTGTCGCACGGCGGACGCAGTGTCGTCACGCGAGAGTCCTTGTCGGAGTACACCTCCGCGGTGGCGATGGCCCGGTGCGACGACAAGAGGCTGACCCGACGAATCGTCTCCGAGGCCGGCATCGCCGTCGCCCGCGGACGCCTGGCCACCTTCGACGAGGCGGACTATGGGGTCCTCGACGAGGTCGGCGATGTCGTGGTCAAGCCGACGCGGGGCGAGCAGGGCAAGGGCATCACCGTCGGCGTCGACAACCCCGGCGAGCTAGACGCCGCCCTGGCCAGGGCGCGCAAGCAACACCCCGAGGTGCTCATCGAGCAGCGCGCGGCGGGCGATGACCTTCGCCTGCTGGTGATCGATCACAAGGTGGTGGCTGCCGCGCTGCGGATGCCTGCCGAGATCGTCGGCACCGGCCATCACACCGTACGTGAACTGATCGATGCCCAGAGTCGTCGCCGGGCGGCGGCCACGGGCGGCGAATCGCGAATTCCTTTCGACGAAGTCACCGAAGCAACGATCGCCGACGCCGGCCGGTCGTCCGACGATGTCTTGCCCGAGGGCACTCGGTTGCGCGTGCGTCGCACCGCGAACCTGCACCAGGGCGGCACCATCCATGACGTCACCACCGACGTGAACCCGGCACTGTGCGAAGTCGCGGTGACGGCCGCCGACGCCATCGGCATCCCGGTCACCGGTATCGACCTACTCGTGCCCGACGTCACCGGTTCGGACTACGTCTTCATCGAGGCCAACGAGCGACCCGGCCTGGTCAACCACGAGCCACAGCCCACCGCAAAGGCTTTCGTCGACTTCCTGTTCCCGGGCAACCCCGGCCTGCCGACGGCGTGGACACCTCAAGAGCCGCCGCGATAGTAGCTACCAGGTGCTGGTGCGCAACACGATCTCGGCGGCCAGCTGCGCGGTGGACTCCTGCGCATTGCGCCGGCCCAATAGGTCGACCAGCCGGAAATCGCCGTACACGTAGCGCTGGCTGGCCTTGGCCACCGCCCGCGCCGCAGGCGAGCTGACCAGCGCGGTGGTGTTCATCTCCACGGGTGGGCAGTGCTCGTCGCGGATCACCCCGCTGAGGTCGGCGACTCGTGGATGGCCCCGATCGATCGCGACCAAACCGATGAAGCGGTCCAGTCGGGTGGCGGCGAGCTCCCACGCCAGCTCGCCACCGATGCGATCGCCAACCAGCAGCGCCCACTTGATGTCGAGCGTATCGAGAATTTGGACCACCGACTGGGCGGTCAATCGCGGGTCGGGGCCGATGACGACGGTTCGCAGCGACGCGGTGTGCAGTCGTTGACACACCGGGTCATACGCGGCAGGCGCGTTGGGTGCGGCGCCCAGCACCACCACGACGGACCCCTTGTCGGGGCCCGACACATCGACGGGAATGGAAAACCCGTCGACGGTGACCATGGTGGAAGGCATTTGGTCACGCTACAGGCAGTGACCCTGTTCGGGGCCGATTTTGAGGTGGTTCACGTGCGGGTCAGCACGACTGGGCTCGGTCGGCCTGCTTGGCTGCGATGTCCAGAAACGTCTGCGGCAGCGAGGCTTTGACGGAAATGGACGGATTCGGTGTGGGGAACACGATCCCGACCACCGCCATCCTGCCGACATTCTCGAACGAGAAGTACACACTGTTGTCGATATTGTTCAGCCGCATGGTCTGCTGGTACACCAGCGCGTCGGCGCGCGGTGTTGCCAGCTTGGTAGTGGTGATCGGGATGCCTGGGCCCGACCGGTCGAAGAACGCCTCGAAATGCGCGCACCTCTCGGCGGTGACCGCCAACTCGCCAAGGTCCAGCGGCCACGTCAGCACCGTCATCACGACCCGCGCGCCGTCGTAGCCCACCAGGTATTCCGCAGCGCTGCTCTTACCGCGTTCGGCCGAGTCGGCAATGGCCTGGGTGAGACCGTCGGAGCAGCCTTCTGGCGTGGAGATCATGGCGGGCGGCCCACCGACGCCGTCGGGCTGGCCCGGATCCTGGGCGATGCGGTCGTATTGCACGCCGGGCGGAAAGTCCGCCGCGGTCAGCACCGCCTTCTCCAGCCTGGCGCCGGGCCAGGTTGCGGAGCCGGTGATCACGTGCGCGCAACCAGTGAGTGCCGCAGCGACGAGGAATACCAGCGCAGCTGTCCCCACGCGCCGCCTGGTCATGTTCTCAGGCTACTCAGCCAACACGGTTTCGGCCGTGGCGGGAGCGGGATCGGCGTGCAAGATCGCTCGAGCCTGATCGAGGGTCAGCCGGGTGCACTGCAAGTGTCCCTGGCTCCGCTCGACGATGAACGCGAGCCGGCTTTCCGCCTCGATGTAAAGCACCCGCTTGCGGAAACCGGATGCGGTCACGGTCCGGCCGTCGTGCGGCACATGTCGAGTTCATCCCCGCGCCTGCGACCACTTCAAGAACGCACAAGACTCCACTGTTTGTTCGGGAACCCTCGAGGCCATGGACCGGCTTGACACGAACATCGCGGTGCTGCTGCGCGACGACCTCGACGGAACCGTCTCTCTGGCGATGTTCCGTCAGCCGGTGGTGGTGATGGCCGGCGGCAAGGAGACAATGCAGGGCCCGCATGTCCGCGCGCCCGTCCGCGGCCCGCCGGTCGCCATCTTCACTTCCGAGTTGTTGACGACGGGCAACGACAGCGACAATCGTGCTGCGGTGCAGGCGGTTTCGCGTGCAGACCTCGATCCGGTCGGCATGGCCGTGTACGCCAGGCGCAACGTCGTCGACAAGGTGGTCAAGGGCGTGCGGATGCACCCATCACCCAGTCAACTGTCAGCGACACGTGTAGCCGCCATCGATCGGGAGTGTGACCCCGGTGATCATCGAGGCGTCATCACTGAGGAGGAAGCAGATGGGCGCGGCGATCTCGTCCTCGGTGGCCCAGCGTCCCAGCGGCATTTGCTCCAAGAAAGCGGGTCCCACATCGGGACGTCCCCAGTAGTACGCCGACATGTCGGTCATGACCACCGTGGGATTGACGCTGTTGACGCGGATGTTGTACCTGCCCAATTCCAGCGCTGACACCCGGGTGATGTTGTCGAGCGCAGCCTTGGACGACCCGTAGGAAACGTGTCCTGATAATCCCACCATGCTGGCTTGGCTGGACACGTTCACGATGGAGCCGCCGCGTCCACGGGCGATCATGCCCGGTGTCACGTGCTTGATGACCAGCAGGCTGCCCCTCGCGTTGACGCTGATCACCTTGTCGAACACCGCGATGTCGGTGTCTTGGGGTGTCGCTATCTCCCCGCCGAACCCGCCGCAGTTCACCACACCCCACAACTCCAGGCCAGACACGGCGGTACGAATCTCGTCTTCAGAGGTGAGGTCGAACGTCAACGGGTGGGCTCCCGTCTCGTCGGCGAGTTTGGTCAGCTCCTCGGCGTTTCGCCCGCCCGCATAGACCGTGGCGCCTTGATCAACGAGCCGGCGGACGGTTGCCGCTCCGATACCACCACTGGCACCCGTTACCAACACTCCGCGTCCGGTGAAATCAGCCATGCGCTGCTCCCTTTCGATAGATGTGGGGCGCCTCATCATCACACGCTATGTCACCGATGTCATCTGCCTTGGGCCGATCCGATCGATTGGCGGTGCCTCATCGAATCGCTCAGCCGTCTCGGGTATCTCAGCGAGGCGGGGAGGTGTACCCAGGCGGAGTGCGGTGCCGCACATCTGACGCATGTCATCGGTGTCATATTGCCGCGTCCAATCGTGACAATTCGTGTTGGGTGGGCCAGACTGAACGGATCGACTACCCGATTACGCACACCACATTTGCCCTCGCCGCAGCGATCGCCTCTACGTCCCGGTCAGGCATGTCATCGTGAGCGGCAACGACGCCGTGAGCCTCGATGTCGACGGGCTGCTACTCGACTGCGACGGTGTCCTCGTCGACTCTCACAGCGCTGCGGCCGCGGCCTGGAATCTCTGGGCGAAGCGCTGGGCACCGGGCTTCGATTTCCACCGCGATGTCGAGCACGGACGACGGATCGCCGATCTCGTCGCCGAGTTGATAAGCACACCAAGCGATGTCGCCACGGCGGCCGCTGACCTGGCTCAGCAGGAGCTGGAGCATGCCAGTCGTGTGGTGGCGATACCGGGTGCACTCCAACTCCTCGACTCCAGCCCTGCCGGAAGCTGGGCGGTCGTCACGTCCGGCAGCCGGCCCATCGCCACCGCACGCATGGCATCAGCCGGCCTACCCCTTGCAGAGATACTTGTCGCAAGCGAAGACGTCGAGCATGGGAAACCCTTGCCCGATCCCTACCTTCTCGCCGCCCGGCGCCTGCAGCTATCCCCCCGACATTGCGCCGTATTCGAGGACGCACCAGCTGGAATCGCTTCAGCGCGCGCCGCCGGCGTCACCACCATCATCGGCGTCGGCGCCATCGCCGCCGCCACCCCGGTCACTGTGGCAGTCGCAGACCTGCGCGGCGTCCACTACGACGGGCACCGGCTGCAGATCGAAGCCGATGCGATCATGCCACCTGGCAGCAAGTAGGTTGACCGTCGTCCTTCAGGAGGTGCTCATGCGTGTACCCGAACGGATGCGCCGCGTGGTGGTCTCGCCCAACTCCATCGATGTCGTCGAATCCCCTACTCCCCGGCCGATGTCCGGCGAGGTGCTCGTCCATTCGGTCGTGTCCGGCCTGTGCGGGTCCGATACTCACGCCGCGCATGGGCGGCATCCGTTCATCGAACTGCCGTACCACCCCGGTCACGAAGTTGTCGGCGTGATCACGGCGGTGGGGCCCGGTGCCGACGCTGTCGAAGTCGGTCAGCGGGTCACCGTCGAGCCGGACCTTCCATGCTGGGATTGCAAGCAATGCCGCCGCGGCGTGCAGAATCTCTGCGAGAACCTCCGATTCTTCGGATGCGGCTACGACCAGGGTGGGATGGCCGACTACTTCACCGTCCCGGCGAACCGCGTGCACGCGATCCCCGACGCATTGGACTACCGCGCAGCAGCCCTGATCGAGCCCTTGGCCACTCCCGTGCACGCCGTCCGAGTCGCCGGGGACGTCCGCGACAAGACCGTCGTGATCCTCGGCGCCGGAACCATCGGACTGCTTCTGCTGGCCGTGGTTCGAGCACACGGGGCCAAGCGCATCGTGATCACCGACCCGCTGCCCACCAAACGGGCACGTGCCATGCAGCTCGGCGCCGATGTCGCACTCGACGCCGTCGACGACGACATCGTCGCGCACGCTCGCGCCGCGCTTGGCGAGAGTGCCGACGTCGTCTTCGACTGCGTCGCCGTCGCGTCCACCGTCCGGCAGGCGGTCGGAATGGCCAGTAAGGGCGGCACCGTGGTCATCGTCGGCGTGCCGGCCGGCGACGTGAACATCCCGCTGCCGGTCGTTCAGGACCACCAGATACGTATCCAGGGCAGCGCCACCTATCTGCCGGAGGACTACGCCGAGTCGATTAGTCTCCTCCTCGACGGCGCCGTACGCGCCGATGACATTGTCACCGCTGAATTGCCGCTCGCGCGGGTCGCCGACGCCTACGCGCTGTCGTCCGGCGGACAACACGTGAAAGTCCTTGTTGCCGTGGACGAACAGCTGCTCGGCCCACCCGTCATCAACTGAGCGGCGTCTGCGCTTCGGCGGGCACGATGGAGACCGGGCGGCGCGGATCGGGCGTGCCGAGCAGCGTGCCTTCGTGCTCGACGGCGGTGGCACCGAAGCGCAACGCGTTCGCGAAAGCGTCTGCGCTCGTCGCTCCGGCGTGTGCGGCGGCGATCCAACCGGCGAGGAATCCGTCGCCCGCCCCGACCGTGTTGACGACTCGGCGCACGGCCGCGGTGCCGTGCAGTGGTCGCGGCACGTCGGCGTCGACGAGGAGCGCACCGTTGCGACCCAGGCTGACCAGCACGGTGCGGACCCCCCGCGCGTGCAGCACCTGCGCCGAATCGGCCACATCGCCAAATGTCCGCAGGGAGCGGCCCGTGACTTCGGCGAGTTCCTCGGCATTGGGCTTCACCAAATGCGGCAACCGGTCGCTCTCTTGCGCCAACGCATGCTCCAGCGGGAGGCCGGAACAGTCGAGCGCAACGAGACGACCGGCGGCCCTCATCGCGGCGACGGCGTCGGAGAGGCGCTGCGGGGTGAATCCGTCGGGCAGGCTGCCCGCCCATACCACCCAATCACCGGCATCGCTGAGCGACAACGCCTTTGCACACAATGCGTCGACCTCGGTCTTCGACAGTCGCGGACCTGGCTCGTTCACCTTGCTGGTGCGCCCGTCGGCTTCGACGAGGGAGATGTTGGAGCGCACTGTGCCGGCGATCGGCACGTCGACGTGATCAAGCGCGAGATCGTCGAGCAGCAGCGCGATCTCGTGCCCTGCGCTGCCGCCGACCGGTAGCACCGCACACACGGGCACGCCGACACCGTGCAGGGCGAGTGCGACGTTCACGCCCTTACCGCTCGGCTCCACCATCGTGGCTGTGGCCCGGTTGACGTGGCCGGGCAGGAATTCCGACAGGCGCAACGTTCGATCCAGGCTCGGATTGGGCGTGACTGTGACGATCATCGGGCGACCTCGACGATGACGTCGGCGGCCTGAAACCGCTCGCGCTGCTGGGGTGTCACGGCGTCGTCGGTCACGAGGACGTCGATGTCCGCCAGCGTCGCGTGCCGTGCGCGGCTCTCCCGGCCGAACTTGCTTGTGTCAACAAGGAATACCCGCTGTCGGGTGGCCGCCAGCATCTCGTGTTTGACAAAGGCCTCGTCGGCGTCGGGTGTGGTGAGCCCGCGATTAAACGACAGCGCGTTGGTGCCGGCCAGCGCCGCGACTGTCAGCGGTCCGACCGTAGCCCCCGTCTCGGGACGCACCCGGCCGCCGAGGCCGACGGCGGCGACGCCGCGCTTAAGCAACGTCGACAACACGGGAACAGCGTTGGTGTACACGACGAGGTCACGGTCGTTCGGCAACAGCTCGGCCAGCCGCAATGTGGTCGTGCCCGCATCGAGCAGCAGCGTGCCGCCGTCGGGTACGAAGCGCACTGCGTGGCTGGCGATGGCGAGTTTCTGCACGGCGTGTTCCGTGCGCGTGGCTACGTTGCGCTCCTCACGCAGGCGCTGGCCGGGAGCGGCGCCGCCATGCACGCGGCGCAGCAGTCCACGGGTCTCCAGCTGAGCGAGGTCCTTGCGGATGCTCTCCGCGCTAACCCTGAAATGTCTTGCCAACCTGGCGCTTTCGACGCGATGTTCGCTGGCCAGCAAGCGAAGTACCTCGGCATGCCGTTCGTCTGCGAACCACGTCCGCCCGCCCGCCGTCACGGGCCACCCAGGTGTCCGTCGGGCCCGATCGCACCGGCGGCACGCGCCGCGAGCGTCGCGGCACCAAGGGCGCCTGCTTCGTCGACGGCCGATACTTGGAGGTGGTCGAAGCGGGCGGCCTTGGCGCGCATGACTTCTGCGCTATGGCGCCAGCCGCCGGTGACGACCACGCACACTGCGGGCCCGACGACGTCGTCCATCACACGGTGCAACGCCAGCGCTTGGTCGGCCGCGGCGGCGACGACGGCCTTCCAGACTTCGCCTGGCCCGACCCCGCCGGCGATCCCGCCGAGCGCGAGTGCGTCGGTGCCGAGCCCGCCGACGACGACCCGGCCATGGGGCGCGTGCTCGGCGGCGGCGTCGAGCGTCGCCAGCCTGTCGGCTCCCACGCCAAGCAGCTCGAGCGCGCGGTTCTGTGCCAGCCCACCCTCGGTGCCGCCGAGAAGGGTCCAGTGGCCGGGCTCGATGCTCGGGTCGGTGGTGATGCCCGCGGTGGCCAGGCGTGCGGCGGCGGCGCGGTCCGGCGCTCGAGACACGGTGCGCACCAATGCTTCCGCGGTGCCTGACGAGTCCAGCTCGTGACCCGGTCCGATTGCACAGGAACCGAGCGCCGACGCTTGGTGGTCGTGGCCGGCGAGCGTCAGCAGCGCCCCGCGCAGCAACGGGCTCACCGCATCGGATGTCACCGTGCCCACCGGCACGCCGGCCTGCACCAGCGGCGGCATCAGCTCGCGTGTGGCACCGGACCAAGCCAGCGCCTCGTCCCACCAGTCGAGTGCCGCTACGTCGAGCCAGCCGGTGCGGCCCGCCAGCGACAGCTCGAGGACAACGTCCCCGCCGAGACGCCGCACCACCCACCCGCCGACGTCGAACCGCATCGTCGCGGCTCTGCTCGTGGGTTCGTGCTCCAAGAGCCAGCGATGCTTGGTGAGCGAAAACTGGCCACGCAGCGGCTTTCCCGCAACTCCGCCGAACGCCTCGGCACCGATCTGCTCACGGAGATCAGCGACCTGGTCGCGGTCACGCTCGTCGTGCCAGGCGATGATCGGGGCCAGCGGCCGCTCGTTGATGTCGGCGAGGACACCCGACTCCCCCATGCTGGTGACGCCGATCGCACGCACGGACACACCGGCCGCCTCGGCCGCCGCGCTCAACGCATCGGCGGCGCTGCGCCATAGGACTTCCGCGTCGGTCTGGGTGCCGTACGGACCGACGTCCCACGCGGTAGCGGCACGCCCGGTGCCGCGCACCGCTCCGTCCTCGCCGTAGACCACGGCCTTGCTGGACGTCGTACCGACGTCGAGCCCGGCGAATGCGCCCATCACGCTCCTTGCCCGAATTGGGTTTCCATGGATATGGTTGCGTCTAATTGGAAACACGTCAAGCCGGGAGCAGGACTTCATGCCACTGGTCACCACCACCGCGATCGTCGGGGACGCCGGATCGCGCGGCGGCGTCGCGGCATTCAACGTCATCACGCTCGAACATGCAGAGGGCATCGTTACGGGCGCACAGCGGGCCGGCCGGCCGGTCATCTTGCAGGTCAGCGAGAACACCGTGAAGTTCCACGGCGGCCGGGTCCGGCCGTTGGCCGCTGCACTCGCCGCGCTGGCATCCGACGCCGCAGTCTCGGTCAGCCTGCACCTCGACCACGTCGAGGCGGCGGACCTGTGGCGCGAGGCGGCAAGCGCCGGCTACTCATCCGTCATGGTCGACTGCGGGTCACTCCCCTACGCAGAGAACGTCGCCATCACCGCCGATGCCACCGAGCGCCTCCACGAACAGGGCCTCGCGGTGGAGGCCGAGCTCGGTTACGTCGGCGGCAAGGACAGCCAGGCGGCCAGTGCACACGCGCCCGGCGTGCGCACCGACCCGCAACAGGCCGCCGCGTTCGTCGGCGCAACGCGCGTCGACTCGCTGGCCGTCGCCGTCGGCAGTTCACACGCCATGACCACACAGACCGCCGAACTCGACCTCGACCTCATCGCCGCACTGAGAGACGCGGTGCCGGTGCCCCTCGTGCTGCACGGCTCCTCGGGCGTCTCCGACCACACAGTGCGAGCAGCCGTCCGCGCCGGCATTGTGAAGGTCAACATCGGCACCGCGCTCAACGTCGCCTACACCGGCGCGCTGCGAAAGGCGCTGACGGCCAGCACCGCGATGGACCCGCGCACGCCGCTGAGCGCCGCGCGAGACGCGGTCGCCGACACGGTGACGCACCTGCTCGAGGTCGTCAGCGGCTGAACCGACGGTCAGCAGTTGGACTTGTATGCCGCTGCGCCACCTTCGCCGTCCAAGTTCTCCTGCGTAATGATCGTGAAGCCGGTCTGCACGTCCTTGGTGTTCTGGCCGCCCTCGAGCGCCGTCACAGCCTCGTCGACGCCGAACTTGCCGATGGTGCCGGGGTCCTGCGCGACGAGCGCCTGGACGGTCCCCGCGCGCAACGCCTGAATCTGGTTCGGGCCCGCGTCGAACCCCACGATCTGTACCTGGCCGCTCTTGCCTGCCTGCCTGATGCCGGTGGCGGAGCCCTCGGCGGAGAAGAGGTTGGTGGCGAAGACGCCAGCCAGATCGGGGTCCTTCTGGAGTTGGGCGCCGATGAGCTGCGCCGCGGTCGCCGGGTCGTTGTGGCTGTACTGAACACCGACGTAGGTGAACTTGCTGTCACCCTTGACGGCTTCCTCGAAGCCCTTCGCGCGCGCGTCGGTCGTCGAGATGCCCGGGTCGACATTCATGACCATGACCTTGCCCCCCTCGGGACGCAACTTCTTGATGGCCTCGAAGGCCGCCCTGCCACCGCCCTCGTTGTCACTGGCGATCGCCGACACGGCATACGACGGATCGTTGGTCGTGGTGTCGACGAGCACCACCTTGATCCCGGCAGCGGCCGCCTGCTCGAGGGGCTGCTGCATCGCCTGCACATCCGTCGGTGCGACAAGCAGTGCGTCGGGCCGGCTGGCGACGACCGAGTCGAGGATCGGCTTCTGCAGCGTCGGATCGAACTTCTGCGGACCCTGGGTCGTCACCGTCACGCCCAGCTTGGCGGCCTCCTCCTGCGCGCCGCACTGCATCGTGATGTAGAACTGGTCGCCGGTCACGCCCTGCAGGAACTGGATGTTGTAGTTCTCACTGGCTTTCGCGGGCGCGGTAACGGTGGTCGCCGCTGCCGCCGCCGGGGTCGCCTCGTTCGTCGCCTCTTCGGAGCCTGACGACTGCGGCTTCGATGACGTGCAGGCTGGTAATGCGAGCACGAGTGCTCCCAATGCCCCCGCGACCAGCATTACGCGCTTACGGTTCACTGGCTTTCCTTTCCTTTGGACCTCGTTGGGACCGTTACCTGAAATGTGAGCCCTTGTATGACTGGGCATTTCAGGCAGCTTCTCCTTGCGGAGTTGCGGTCCCCGCACACACGTGAGTCGTGGTGTGCGGGGTTGACGCCTCGTCGCCTCCTGCCGTCCCCACCGCACCCGGGGTGGTGGTGGGGCTGGTCTCCTGGATGGCTCCACGTCCGTCTCCAGCCCGATGACTAGCGGCCGGCCTACTGCCGGTACCGGTCCCCATTCCCCCATGACTGGGGTCGCCGAGGCGGGCGAGGTTGATCGCCGCATTCAGATCCCGATCGATCGGCGGACATCCGTTGCGGCAGTGGTAGATGCGGTCGCGCAGGCGGAGTTTGGTTTTCGCCCCGCAGCGTGAACACAGTTGAGTGGAGGGGAAGAACCTGGATGCGGTCACCAGTTCGGTGCCGTACCAGGTGGTTTTGTAGTCGAGCTGGGTGCGGATGCGGCCGATCGCGGCGTCGCTGAGGGCGCGGTTCAGCCCGCGTTTGCGCCGCCCACCACGCCGGCCCATGTTCTTGGCGGCCAACTGCTCGACCACGACGACCTCGTGCAGGGTCGCCAGATCAGTGGTGGCCTTGTGGATCTCATCCGCGCGGATCGCGGCCACCTTCGCATGAATGCGCCGTACCCGGGCGTTTGCGCGCTGCCAGCGCTTTGAGCGATCCCGGCGCGTCCGGGTGTCGGGGTCATAGGGGCCATATCTGCGGGCTGCCTGCCGTTGGGCCGACCGCAATCGAGAATGCGCCCTGGTCAGGGGTTTCGGCGCCACGATCAGATCGACCTGGACCCCGTCGGGGGTGGCGACCACCAGCAGATCCTTGACCCCGACATCCACACCAATCACCGGATGTTCGGATCTGCGGGCGTGAGCGGGGCGGGTCTTGGCGGCCACGATCACATGAAACGCGCACTGCCAGCGGCCGCCGGTGAAGCGCACCGTGGCTGACAGAATCCGCGCCGTGCCGTTCCCCAATCGGCGGGCCATTTTGCGGGTCGACTCATGGGTGCGAACACGACCGATCCGCGGCAAGGTGACATGGTGGCGATCGGCCTCGATACGGATGGCACCGGTGGTGAACCGCACCGACCGCACGGCGCGGTGTCGGGTCTTAGACTTCGGGAACCCGACTGCGGCGCCGGGGCGCTCACGAGAACGCGACGTCGACCAGTTCTGCAGGGCGCGGGCCAATGCGTCCAGCCCGGAGTTGTAGGCCTCCTTGCTGTTGGCCGGCCACCACGGCGCCACCTCGTTCTTGCGTTGATTCCAGGTTTTGCGCAGCTTGCCAAGCGACCACGCCTGAGAAGGAGTCAGATCCTCCCGAGCGATGCCGTAGGACCGTTCCGCGTTGCGCTGATCCAGGTTGGCCTTCACCACACCGAGCATGTGGTTGAACGCGAAACGCGCTGCCCCGCAATGCGACTCCAGCATGATTTCCTGCGTTGGACTCGGGTACAGCGCAAACCGGTACGCCTGGGCCACCCATCCCTCAGGAACCTCAAACCGCGCCATCAACTCACCCCAACTGCCTGCGCCGAGTTCGCGGATTCGCAGTGCATGGACCAACCATCCCAGGCCGCACCGACAAATACCGCACAACACACTCACGAACGCGGACAAACGCACGCGATCAGCACATTTCACCCAGCAGCTCATGACCGTCTGCGTTTGAAGAGGCCTCGAGAACGCGCACCCCGCAGGGCGGCGGCGCGTCGGGACTGATCGACGTAGACGGCGGCGATGAGCACCGAGCCCACCGCGACGCCCTGCCAGAACGGCTGCACGCCGATGATGACGAACCCGGACTGCAGCACTGCCGGGATGAACAGGCCGACAACGGTGCCGAAGATGCTGCCCTCGCCGCCGAAGATCGACGTGCCTCCGATGACGACCGCGGCGATGACGTTGAGGTTGGTCAATGACTGCCCGGCGATCGTTGTGGTACCGAACTGCGCGAGCGAGAGAATTGCACCGACACCGGCCAGTGTGCCTGCCAGCGCGTAGACGAGCACCAGGTGCCGCGTCACCTTGATGCCGGTGCGGCGGGCGGCCTCTTCGTTGGAGCCGATGGCGAAGGTGTAACGGCCGAACCTGGTCTTGTGCAGCAGGATGCCGCCGAGAATGACGATCAACAGCGCCACGAACGGCAGGCCGGGGATACCCAATACCTTTGTGTAGGCGCTGAAGTCGGTCAGCTCGCTGGGCACCGAGCGGATGTCGATCCCGCCGGTGAGCACCTGCGCCAGCCCGAGAGCGACCGAGAGCGTACCGAGCGTGACGATCAGGGGCGGCACCTTGGCCTTGGCGACCAGGAGGCCGTTGACGGCGCCCCACGCCATGCCGCTCACGACAGCCGCGACCAGCCCTGCGGCCGCGACCCCGGCCCCAGCGCCGCCCATCGCCTCCATCAGTTTCGCGGACACCACGGACGAAAACACCAACACCGAGCCCACCGACAGGTCGATGCCGGAGGTGATGATCACGAACGTCATGCCGACACCGAGCACCGCCCACACCGCCACGTTCTGGGAGATCAGCGAGAAGTTGCCGGTGGACAAGAAGCGGTCGCCGGCAAGGACGGTGAAGAACAGGCAGATGATGATGAGGACGCCGAGGATCCAGAACGCCTGCAGCCCGATCACGCGCTTGAGGAACGACTGCGACGGGTCCAATTCGTCGGCGCCGGTGACGACAGCGGATTGATTCACAATGGCGTTCATGCGCGATCCGCCTCCGCTGCTCGCTTGGCGCTCACGCGGCTCCCTCCCTCGTGTCGAGAGCACCGGTCATCGCGCCCACAAGTGTCTCCACGGTCGTGCTGTGTCCCGGGTAGGAGGCGACACGCTTGCCCAGGCGCAGCACCTGAATTCGGTCGCACACCTCGAGCACGTGCGGCATGGAGTGGCTGATGAACACGACGGCAATGCCCTTGTCGCGCACGCGTTTTACGGATTCGAGGACGTTCTTGGTCTGCACAACTCCGAGCGCCGCGGTCGGCTCGTCGAGGATGAGCACCTTGTTCGCCCACGCCATCGCTCTTGCGATGGCAATGCCCTGCCGCTGTCCGCCCGACATCGCCCCGACGGGTGACGTCAACGATCGCACGGTGGCGCCGAGTTCGGAGAACGACGCAGACGCCTGGCGGCGCATCTCCTTCTCGTCCATGAATCCGAGGTGACCGAGGATGCCCTTGCGTGAAATCTCTCGGCCTAAGAACACGTTTTGCACCGGGTTGAGATGCGGTGCCAGGGCCAGGTCCTGGTACACCACCTCGATGCCGAGGTCCTCGGCCTGCCGCGCACCGGACAGGTGCAGCTGCCGACCCTCGAAGTAGATCTCACCCTCGTCCAGGTCGAGGTTGCCCGACAGCGCCTTGATGAGCGTCGACTTGCCGGCACCGTTGTCGCCGATCAGTCCGACGACCTCCCCGGCCTCGACGTCGAAATCGGCGTCGTCCAACGCGCGGACGTGGCCGAAGCTGCGCGAGAGGCCCCGCGCTTCAAGCAGTGCAGTCATGCTGTGCCTTCCGTTGAGTTCGGCGTGCGCTGCGGTGGCCAGGTAGTACCCGGCCGGCAAACGAGCAATCGAACGTCACCGTGGACGTGCCAGTCACCGCACGACGCGGGCACGACAAGCGTCTGACCGCTCTTGACGTCGATGTGCGCGCCATTGGCGGCGATGAGTGGCCCGGCCCCGGACAGCACGACGGCGACGGCAAAGCCGGCCGACACGGCGGCCTCCGGTGTCAGCAGTTCCATTCGAAAGAACGGCGCGGACTCCTCGGGCAACACGCCGACCAAGCCGTCGGCGTCGACGCCGGCGTGCCGTACCAGCTGGGTGATGTCGGCGATGGCCGCGGTCTCGACGGCCGACAGCGCCACATCCCGGTCCAGGCCGAGAAAGATCTCCTCGTCCGAGGCGGTGGTGTTGGTCCGCTCCAGAAGGATCGACTGGTCGGTGGGCTCCTGTGCCTCCACCAGGAGCACCCCCGCCCCGATTGCGTGCGGGGTGCCGCCCGGCACGAGGACGCCATCGCCCGGCCGCACTGGGACCCGGTACAAGAGTGCCAGCATCGCCTCTGCGTCTTGAGCCTCGACGAGTGCGGAGAGGCGTTCGGGCTCAACAGGTTCGCGCCACCCCACCCACACCGCGGCGTCGTCGTCGGCTTGCAGGATGTACCACGCCTCGGTCTTGCCGTAGGCGCATCCGAGGTGACGCGAGGCGTATGCCCGATTGGGATGCACGTGCACGGGGAGCCGCTGGCCGGCGTCCAACAATTTCACCAGCACACCGGTGTCGCCGGGCTTGCCGTCGTCGCGACCAAGCCAGCCGCCGGGATCGGCGCGGACGGCATCACGCAGCAGCGTGCCGTCGGTCAGTCGGGCCGGCCCCAGGCTCGGCTCCGCGAATCGGCTGACCGTTGCGCCCACCCATTCCTCGGGCGAGCGCTCACCGACCGGCGGCAGGCCGCGCCAGGCAGCCAGCGCCGGCCCGCCCGCGTACCAATGCGGTACGACATTGGGAGGCAGGAGCTGTGGTTGCGCGGTCACCTCGTCCAGCCCCTCATTTCCGCCAGTCTTTGTTACCTGGATCACGCTGCAACCGGCTTGTGCCGGACAGTACGCCACATTCGCGGCTATGTCACCGGTGTCAGAGAAAGTGGTCCACGCGGTCTGACATCGGTGACATACTGGCCGCTGACTGAGCGAGAGAGGACGCGCGATGGCGACCATGCGCGACGTTGCCCATCGGGCGGGGGTGAGCGCCAAAACTGTCTCGCGTGTGGTCAACAACGACCGCTATGTCTCCGCCGGCGTCCGCGAACGGGTCGAGCGGGCGATCGACGAGCTGCAGTACGTGCCCAACATGCTCGCTGTTACCTTCCGGGCCGGCCGCGACGCCGCCATAGGCGTTGCGGTGCCCGGCGTCGCCGACCCGTTCTTTGCCAGCATCATCGATGCGGTCGAGCGTGAGGCCAGCCGGCGGGACGTCGCGGTCATCGTGACCAGCGTCGGTTGGGAGCCGTCCCACGAACAGCGGTCTATCGAAGCGGTGTTGAAGCGGCAGGTGGCAGGCATGATCATCTGCCCGGTCGGCCGGGACATGTCCTACTTGCGGCCGTGGCAGAAGCGCGCACCGCTGGTGTTCGTCGACCGGGAGCCCGGCCGGTTGACCGCCGACGCCGTGGTGCAGGACGACATCGGCGGCGGCCGCGAGGCAACCCTGCACCTGATCTCGCACGGGCACCGCAGCATCGCGTTCATGGGCGATGACGCGGTGACCGGGCTGCTGCGGCTGAAGGGTTGCCAGCAGGCGCTGGAGGAAGCGGCACTGCCGCAGCGCAGCGACCTCGTGCACGTCGGTGATGTGGACACATCCACGGTGACCGCTGCGCTGCGGCGCATGCTTCAGGCGCCCGACCCGCCGAGCGCGGTATTCTCCTCGAACGCACGCTGCACCATTGCGCTTCTGCCGGCGCTACAGGCGTTGCGCCGCAGGGATATTGGGCTGGTCGGCTTCGGCGACTTCCCGACGGCGGCCGCGCTAAGGCCTGCGGTCACGGTGATCCACCAGGATGGTGACGCGATGGGACGCTTCGCCGCCGACCGGCTGTTCACCCGGCTGGACCACCCTGCCCGGCGGCTGCGGCGGCGGACCGTCCTGCCGGTTTCGCTGGTGACGCGCACGTCGTGCGCGATGCCGGGTGAGAAGGTGCGCGCCGGACACGTCGTCGGCGGTGTCGGCGCGTGAGCGGCCTTCCGGCGGTGCTGCTGTCTGGCGCACCGGCATCCGGCAAAAGCACACTGTCGCACCTCGTAGCGCACGAATTGCACGCGGCGGTGATCGGCCAAGACGTAGCCACCGGTCCCCTGGTGAGCGTCGTGCAACAACTGATAGGCGTCGACGATCTCGACGACCCGCGGCTGGCCGGGCTGACCAGGGAGCCCCGGTACCAGGTGGTGCTCGACCTTGCCGTCGACAACCTGGCCGCAGGTATGCCGGTGGTCCTCGTCGCCCCGTTCACCGTCGAGCGCATCGACCCGGTTGCCTGGTCGGCCACTCATGACCGACTGGCTGCTGCGGGTGGCACACCGCTGCTGGTCTGGCTGCGTCTCGAGCCCTGCGAAGTGCTGCGCAGGCTACGGGACCGCGGCGCAGCACGGGACGCGGCGAAGCTTGCCGACGAGGCGGCATTCTTCGGCCGATTGGCGACGAAGGCATGCCGGCCGCCGGTCGTTCCCCATCTGGACCTCGATGCCACCCAGTCGCCCGACATCCTGGCCCGCGCGGTTCTCGACGCGATTCCCAGATAAAAACGGTTGCCATCGATGGCAACGCTCTGACATGCTTGTGCCATCGATGGCATATCAAGGGAGACGTCGATGACCAGGAGCATTCTGCGCGATGTCGCCGCGGTCGCGGGGGTGAGCCTGCGTACCGCGTCACGTGTGCTCAATGACGATCCGAGGGTCGCAGTCGCCACCCGTGCCAGGGTTCAGCAGGCCATGCGCGACCTGAGATACACACCCGATTCGATGGCACGTTCCCTGCGTGCGGGCACCGATGCCGCGGTCGGCATGGTCGTCGAGTCGGTGGCGGACCCGTTCTTCTCCGCGATGGTTGCCACGGTCGAACAGGCCGGGTCGACCGGCGGCAAGTCTGTACTCATTGCTTCGACACACGGGGATGCCGCCCGCGAGCGCGACGTCGTCGCCCAAATGCTCTCGCGTCGAATCTCCGGATTGCTGTTGGCGCCCACCACCGGCGACCACGCCTGGCTGCACACCACCACACCTGTGGTGCTCGTCGACCGGCCCGCCGTCGGCCTGGATGCCGACGTCGTCGGCATCGACGACGAAGCCGCCGCGGCGGATGCCGTTGACCACCTCGTCGCCCACGGCCACCGGCGGATCGCCTACATCAGCGACCATCCGCTCGTGCCGACGTCGCGGGCCCGGCTGGCGGGGTACCAGCGCGCCATGGCCACGCACGGGCTCAACGCCGAGCGACATGTCCGCGCCGAGTGCCCCAACGCAACATCAGCGGCCGCAGCGACACGAGATCTTCTGGCAGGCAACGGTTCCGACGAACCAACCGCGCTGTTGAGCGCCGCAACCCGTTGCTCGCTTGGCGTCGTGCCGACCCTGCACGCCATCGGACGAACCGACATCGCGTTGGTCTGCTTCGGCGACTTCGCAATGGCGGACCTACTGCAACCGGGTGTCACAGTGGTCGATCATTCTGCGGAGGCGGTCGGCGCGGCGGCGGCGGCCCGGCTGGCCGAACGAATCGCCGATCCCGATCTGCCGGCGACGACCATCCACGTCCCGGTGCGCCTGATCCCCCGCGGCTCCGGAGAGGTGCGGCCGTGATCGCACGCGAATCCCGAGAGGCTGTCGTCGGCATCGACCTGGGCACCACGATGTCGAAGGCGTTGTTGCGCACGCCAACGGGCGAACAGCTGGCGCTTGTCGAGGCCAGCACGCCATGGACAACCACGCCAGACGGCGGCACCGAGACCAGTGCCGAACGCTTCGTCGAGCTCGCCGCCGACCTGCTGCGCCGCGGCTATGCGCGGGCCTCTATTGGCGCGCCGCTGCGGGTGTCGGCCGTCGCCGTTGCGGGGCTGGCCGAAAGCGGAGTGCTGCTCGACGGGTCCGGCCGGCCGCGGACTCCCGTCGTCGCGTGGTTCGATCGCCGCGGCAGTAAGCAGATCGACTCGATTTCGCTGCGCAACAACGGCTTCGGGCCCGAGTTCGTGCGGCGCACGGGACTGCCGTGGGACAGTCAGGCCAGCGTCGCCAAGCTGTTGTGGTTTGTCGACGGCGGCCTCGAGCTCACACCCGCACACCGGTGGCTCAGCATGCCGGAATACGTCGTGCATCGGCTCGGCGGTCAGCTCGTGCGCGAACCGTCGTTAGCATCCCGTACGGGGCTGCTCGACCAGGCGACGGGTTCACCGTGGGCCGATGGCGCGGTCGAGCTCGGCCTGCCGCCCACGCTGCTCCCGACCCATCAGCCGCACGGCGAGAGCGTCGGGACGCTGCGACACGCCGGGTTGCCCGAAGGGCTGCAGGGTGCCGCGCTCCTCGTCGGCGGCCACGACCACCCGGTCGCCGCCATCGGTGTAGGTGCGACCGGCCCGGACGAACTGTTCAACTCCACCGGAACAGCGGACGTCGTCGTGCGGTCACTGCCCGGCGCACTCACCGACGAGCAACGGGAACACCTTGTCGGGCAAGGTATCTCGGTCGGCATGCACGTGCTGCCAGACACGAGCGCACTTATCGGCGGCGTCCGAGGCGGCCTGTTGCTGCGCCGCGTGCTCGGGCTACTTGGTGTGACCACCGCGGCACAGCGGGACGCACTCGACCGCGCCGCACTCACCGTGGGATCCCTGCCGGCCGGCCTCGACGTCTCCGGCGCCGGACCGACACGAGACGACGTGGTCCTGAGGGTACGAGACGACGTCGACCCCGCAGCGGTCTGGGCGGCCGCCACGCGCTACACCGCGCGCGAGACCCGGATGCTTCTCGACCTGATCTGCTTCGTCGCCGGGCCTCACAGCCGCGCGGTCGCGAGCGGCGGCTGGACCCGAATGGCCAGTGTGCGGGCGGCGAAGTCCGCCGTGATCGATCACCTGACGTTTTCCGACCTGTCCGAGCCGGTGGCCGCCGGTGCGGCTCTGCTGGCCCAGCGGGTCGCCACCACAAGCCCCGTCTAGAAGGAGAAAGCAATGTCCACCCCGTCCACCACGCGCACATTGTCCGACATCTCGACGCCGGGCGGCGTGTTCGCGATCATCGCGATGGATCAACGAAATACTCTGCGGCGCATGTTCACCGCCGTCGGCATTGACGCATCCGACGAGGACATGGTCACGGCGAAGACTGACGTCGCGCGCGCCCTCACCCCGCTGGCGAGCGGCATCCTGTTCGACCCGACATATGGCGTCCCCGCCGTCACGGGCACGGGGGCGCTCGCCGATTCCTGCGGCCTGCTGGTCGCTTCCGAGCCGGCCGAGCGGGGCAAGCAGGGCGTCGAACCGGTCACCCGCCGCGACCCGGCGCTCGACTCGAGGTGGGTGCTATCGCAGGGCGGTGACGCCAACAAGTTCTTCGCCCAGCTGCGAGCCGACCGTCCGGCGCCGCGGCCTGGTGAGCCCGACCTTGCCGCACAATGCCTGCAGGCGGTGAGCGAGGTCGCCGCCGACTCTCAGGCGGTCGGCATCCCTTCGGTGATCGAGAATCTCGTGTACCCGTTCGAGGGCGAAGACCTGTCCGGCAGGCGCCGCGAGGATGCCATCATCGAGGCGGCACGCGCGCTCAACGAAATCGACTGCGACCTGCTGAAGCTGGAATACCCCGGCTCACCTGATGGGTGTCGCCGGCTCGCCGATGTGCTCGACCGGCCGTGGGCGGTGCTGTCGGCCGGCGTCCCGTTCGACGACTTCACGCAAGTGCTGCAGATCGCCTTCGACGATGGCGGCGCCTCCGGCTTCATCGCCGGTCGGTCCGTGTGGCGGGAAGCGCTGCCGCTCAGCGGCACCGACCGCCAACGGTTCCTCGCCGACGTCGCCCGGCCGCGCCTGGAACGGCTCGTCGCCGTGGCCACCGATCGCGCCCGTCCCTACACGGAGTTGGCAAGGTCACATTCGAGGTGAGCTGAGCGCTGTGCGTATCGTCGGCCGCGGCGGTGGGCCGCCCTCAAGGAGCGCGAGAACGGCCTCGACATCGAGGTGGTCGGTCAGCAGGTCGGCCATCACGTCGAGTTGGGCGTCGCGTCGCGCAGCCACGTCGATGTCGTCGGCGACGACGAACCCAGCCCGGCCGGCGGCCGACGCCACCTCGACGAGCCATTGCCGGCGCACCGCGTCGTTGTCGAAGAGCCCGTGCCAGTGCGTGCCGTAGACCGCGCCGCGGCGGACGCCGACGCCTAGCCAGTCGTCCTCGGCGCAGCGCACGACCTGGCCGTGGTGGATTTCGTAGCCGTGCAGTGGATCGTCGCAGAGCCGCAATGTCTTCTCGGGTTCGAACACGATATCGGCATCGAGCAGCCCGAGGCCCTCCACGGCGCCGGCCCCGGACTCGACCGGGTCGTCGATGCGCCGGCAGAGCATCTGAAAACCGCCGCAGATGCCGAGAACCGGTTTGCCCTGCGCCGCGTGTGCGGCGATGCCGTCGGCAAGTCCGCGCTCCCGCAGCCAGTTCAGATCGGACACGGTGGCCTTGCTGCCGGGGAGCACGAGCACGTCGGTGTCGGCGAGGTCGGCCGGGTCGCTGACCCAGCGCACGAGCACACCGGACTCACACGCCAGCGCCTCGACGTCGGTGGAATTGGAGATGCGCGGCAACCGGATCGCAGCCACCCGTAGCCAGTCCCGGCCGCGGGGTGGCTGTGGGTCGCCGACCACGCGATGGGCGAGCACAGACACCGAGTCTTCGGTGTCGAGCCACAGCCCGTCGGTGTAGGGAATGACGCCGTAGGTGGGTCGGCCCGTTAGCCGGCGGAGCTGTTCGAGGCCGGGCGCCAGCAGGGCGGGATCGCCGCGAAACTTGTTGACCACGAAACCGGATATGAGCTGTTGGTCGTCGGGGTCGAGCACGGCGACAGTGCCGTAGAGGTGGGCCAGCAGCCCGCCGCGGTCGATGTCGCCGACCAGGACGACGGGCAGGTTCGCGGCGCGGGCCAGACCCATATTGACCAGATCGGTTGCCCGCAGGTTGATCTCGGCCGGTGAGCCTGCGCCTTCACAGATCACCGCGTCGAATTCGCTTCGCAGCGAATGTAATTCGTCGGCCACGACGGTGGCGAGCCTGTCTCGATGGGTAAAGTAGTCGGCCGCGCCGACGGTGTCGACGACGTGGCCGCGCAGCACCAGCTGTGAGGTGCGGTCACTGCCGGGTTTCAGCAGAATCGGGTTGAACCGCACGCTGGGCGTCAGTCCGGCCGCGCGTGCCTGCATGGCCTGCGCCCTGCCGATCTCCCCACCTTCGACGGTGACCGCCGAATTGTTGGACATGTTCTGCGCCTTGAACGGTGCGACGCGAATATCCTTGCGGGCCAACAGCCGGCAGAGCCCGGCGACGACCATCGACTTGCCTGCGTCGGAGGTGGTGCCGGCGACCAGCAGCGCGCCCGAAATGCTCACACCAGGGTCAGGATTTCGGCGCCGTCGTCGGTGACCACCAGCGTGTGCTCGAACTGGGCGGTCCACTTCTTGTCCTTGGTCGCGACCGTCCAGTCGTCGTCCCAGATCTCGTAGTCCAATGCGCCGAGGTTGATCATCGGCTCGATGGTGAACGTCATCCCTGGCTCGAGCACGGTATCGACAGCGGGTTGGTCGTAGTGCAGCACGACCAGTCCGTTGTGGAACGTGGTGCCGATACCGTGGCCGGTGAAGTCGCGAACCACGTTGTAGCCGAACCGGTTTGCATAGGACTCGATGACCCGGCCGATGATCGACAACGCGCGGCCGGGCTTGACCGCCTTGATGGCACGCATCGTAGCTTCGTGTGTGCGCTCGACGAGCAGCCGGTTCTCCTCCGACACGTCGCCGGCCAGGAAGGTGGCGTTCGTATCGCCGTGCACGCCGTCGATGTAGGCGGTGACGTCGATGTTGACGATGTCGCCGTCCTCGATCACCGTCGAATCCGGGATGCCGTGGCAGATGATCTCGTTCAGCGACGTGCAGCAGGACTTCGGGAAGCCCTTGTAGCCCAGCGTCGACGGGTAGGCCCCGTGGTCGACCATGTACTCGTGGGCGACGCGGTCCAGCTCATCGGTCGTCACGCCGGGAGCGACGGCCTTGCCGGCTTCGGCCAGCGCGCCTGCCGCGATGCGCCCGGCGACCCGCATCTTCTCGATCACCTCGGGCGTCTGCACCCACGGCTCGCTACCCTCGCGCGCCGTCGCGTTGCCCACATATTCGGGACGGGCGATCGACTTGGGCACGGGCAGCGTCGGTGACACCACGCCGGGGCGAAGGGCGGTGCGAACAGGCATGACGCCTAGGATAGCCAGGAGAATGGCAATCTCCGTAGTGGAGAATGATGCTAACGTATAGCCATGCTAAGCGAGTCCACTCCCATGGGTGTGACACCGGGCCATCTGCTCGGTCAGATGGGCTTCCGGGATGTATTGGAGACCGATGAGCGGCTGATCGTGGAGATGGACAACCGGCCCGACCTGACCAACATCCGCGGCGCGTTGCAGGGCGGGCTGGTCGCGACGCTGATCGATATCGCCGCCGGACGTCTGGCAGGCCGCCATGTCGGGCCGGACCAGGATGTCACCACCGCGGACATGAACGTTCACTTCCTCGCCCCGGTCGTCGTGGGGCCGGCACGGGCCGATGCAACGATCGTCCGCGCCGGCAAGCGGCTCATCGTGACTGCCGTCGACGTAACCGATGTCGGCCGCGACCGACTGGCGGCGCGCTCGACGTTGAGCTTCGCCGTGCTGGAACGGCGCTGAACGCTGTCGGAACGATTGACTACATTCTTAGGCCATGACCATCGACGAGGTAGACGAGCAGTTCGCCGCCGGTTTCGCCGAACAGTTCGCCGAGGCCTGGCGCACCCCCGACCTGGCCAAGCACGAGGCTCTGTGGAGCGACGACATCGTGCTGACCCAGCCCATGATGGGCACTCTGCGCGGCAAGCAGGCCTGCCGGGATTCGTTTCAGCGACTCTTCGCGCTGGTGCCCGACCTTCACGCCGACGTGCACCGGGTCGGCCACGGCAAGCATGAGGTGTTCGTCGAATTCACGCTGAGCGGAACCTACGGCGACAAGCCGATCGCCTGGGACGCCGTCGACAGGTTCACATTCACCAACGGGCTGATCGCCGAACGGGTTTCGTACTTCGACTCCGCACCGCTGATGGTCAAGCTCGTGGGCCGGCCAAGCGGTTGGGAACGGCTGGTGCGCACGGGCGCGCAGCTCTTCAAGCGCTAGCGACGGTCGCCGCGCCATTTCGGCTGGCCGAGCCACGACTTGCGCGGCCCGCGGATGCTCACCGAGCCGCAGACCACCTTGCCGGTCAAGATGACGTGAGGAGTGCCTTCGGCCGGAGCATCCCTGCGGTGGTCATGGGCGTTGCCGACGTTGACCTGCACGTCGTCGATCGACGCACTGGCGCCGTCGGGCAGCCGGAGGTCCAGTCCGCCGAATTTCATGTCGAGTTCGATGACGACCATCGGGCCGGCGAAGCGCGCCCGCGTCAGGTCGAGCTCCACCGAGCCCATCCGTCGGCGCAGTGCCAGCCTGGTCGGCACGATCCACTCGCCCTGGCGCTTGAGCGAGCCCATCACGCCACGCAGCTCCACCCGGTCGGCCGCAGACGTGACGATGGCGCCCGGTCCGGGCAGGTCGCCGACAAGCGCGTCGAGGTCGGAGTGCAGTCGCGCCTGTGACACCAGCGCCGAGCGTTCCTCGAACTCGTCGATGTCGATCAGACCGAGCGCGACGGCGTTGTGCAACCTGCGCAGCGTGCCGTTGCGGTCCGCGTCGGAGACGCGCATCGCTGCGTGGTCATCGATCCCGGTCATGCTTGTACCAACGGTACCGCCCGCCTTTGTGTCGGCTGTTGCGGCAGATTGCGAGCACTCGCCGCAACAACGACACAAACGATGGGGGTGCTGAGGCCGATCAGGCGAGATAGTCCGGCGGCAGCTGGTCCAACATCGACTTGAGCATCCGCACCGCGTACTCCGAGCTTCCGCCTCCGACGATCAGCGCGGCGAACGCCATGTCGCCGCGATACCCGGCAAACCAGGAGTGCGAGCCGCCCGCGAATTCGGCCTCACCGGTCTTGCCGCGAACGTCGCCGACCGATTGCAGGTCGTCGGCGGTGCCGTTGGTGACCACCAGCCGCATCATCGGCCGCAGCCCGTCGAGCATCTTCGGCGAGATCGGCGTGCGGTCGCCCGTCACGATCGTCTGCCGACCCTCTATCAATTGCGGCACAGGTGTTTTCCCGGCCGCGACCGTGGCCGCCGCCAGCGCCATTCCGAACGGGCTGACCACGACCTTGCCCTGGCCGAAGCCGTCCTCGGTGCGCTCCGTGAGGTTGACCGTCGGCGGCACCGAACCGGACACCGTGGTGATGCCCTCGATCTGGTAGTCGGGCCCGATGCCGTATTGAGCAGCGGCCTGCGTCAGTCCCCGCGGCGGCATCCTGCTGGCCAACTCGGCGAAAGTGGTGTTGCACGAACTGGCGAAGGCGCGCGACATCGGCACGATGCCGAGGTCGAACCCGCCGTAGTTGGGGATTGTGCGGTGCCCGATGTCCATCACGCCCGGGCAGCCGAGCAGCGTATTGGGCGTGGCCATGTCGCGTTCGATGGCCGCGCCGGCGGTAACCATCTTGAACGTCGACCCGGGCGGATAGAGGCCCATGGTGGCGAGCGGGCCCTCCGCATTGGCGGCTGCATTCTGCGCGACGGCCAGTATCTCGCCGGTGGATGGCTTGATCACCACGATCATCGCCTGATTGCCGGCGGTGTTGACGGCGCCCTGTGCCGCGTTCTGCACGGACCGGTCCAGGCTGATGGTCACCGACGGCGCCGGGGCGCCCGGCACTTCGTTGAGCACATCGACGTCGACGCCATTCTGGTTGACGCTCACCACCCGCCAGCCGGCCTGGCCGTCGAGCTCGTCGATCACCGCCTTCTTGACCTGACTGACGATGTCGGGTGCGAACGAGTCGTCGGTGGGCAGAAGTTCGGCCTGCGGGGTGACGACAACACCGGGAAGCGCGCCGACGGCCGCGGCCACCCGGTCGTGATCGGATTGGCGCAACGTGATCAGGCTCATTGGCTGCTTGGACGAGCTGGCCTGCTCGGCCAGCCGCTGTGGGTCCATGGTGTGGTCAAACGGACGCAACGCATCGGCCACCGCCCGGGCTGTCGGCATGAGCTGACCGCCTGCCGCCGTGGCGTCCAGCGTCCAGTGGTAGAGATGGCCAGGCACCAGCACGTTCGTGCCGCCGCGCTCGTTGACGGAGGCCCGCCGCGGCGGGTCGGCCCGCAACGCGAACGTTTGGTGCTCGCCGAGTTTCGGATGCAGCCCGGTGGCGCTCCAGCGCACCTCCCAGCGGCCCTCGTCGCGGATCATGTTCAGCTGGCCGTCGTAGGTCCAGGTGCGGTTCTTGGGCAAGTGCCAGGTGTAGCGGTACGTGATGGTGCCGGTGTCCTCGGCGTAGCGCGAGCCCAGGATCTGCGCATCGAGACTCTTCGCCTGCAAGCCGGCCCACGCCTCGTTCAGCGCCGCCCTTGCGTCGGCCGGATGGTCGGACAGCTCCGCCGCGGCCGCGGTGTCACCGGTGGCCAGCACGGCGAAGAACTGTTCGGCCGCCGGTTCAGGTCCGTTGGGTTTCGGCGTGCACGCGTTGAGGGTCGCCACCACCGCCGCGACCGTCAGCACAGCAGCTACACGTGAGACTGAAGATGCCATTGGGGCAGATGTTACGAACTTGAGACCCGAAAGTCGTGGAGGCGCACCGAATTCTGCACCCAGGGTCGTGATCCGGCCCGACGGCGCAGCCCTCACGCAGAACTCGCGACGGAACGCGACTACGGGCCTGCGGCGGGTGCGCGCACCACCAAGGGCACAGCCGGGAAGTACGCGGCCATCTCCGAGCGTGACTTTCGCAGCGCGGCAGTGCCGTAGCCGTGCTTGCGGTGCGCGGGATGAATCCATATCCGCACGTTGACCTCGCCGGCGGCCAGCTCACCGAACACCATGCCGACCTTCTGCGACCCGACAACCGCGACCAACCACGCCGCCTCTTCGGCGTCGACCCTTGCGACTGCGCCGCGAATCTCGTCGTCGAGATCGCCGGCGGGCGCGCCCGAGCCGTCACCCGCCGCCCGCACATCGTCCGTGCGTGCGGCGAAGATGTCGCGGTCAGAGTGGGCATCGAAGGGACGCAACGCCAACATCTCTTTCGAGCCCGCGGACTGGTCCCCCACGGTGAAACTGAGCTCGTTGTTCAGGTCCTCGAGTTCCGCGGCGATCCTGCGCCGCGACACCCTGGTGAGCCGGTCGAAGGACAACCTGAGCACCGCCTCGCCGCCCTGCGGCGACGTGCCGAGCAGCGCTGCAATTTGCTCGACCGCTGCGTCGTAGTCCTCGGCTTGCACGATGGCATCGATCAGTTCGTGTCGCCGCTCGAGCGCGCGGACCAGCGTGTCGGCGATTTCTCTGCGTGCGACTCGGACGTCGTCGTCAGTCATGACCTGAAGCGTAACCAGTGGCGCTGCCGGCCGGTCAATCCAGCAGAACCGTCGCGAATGTTCCCACTTGGGTGAAGCCGATGCGGGCGTAAGTGGCCCGGGCGACGCGGTTGAAGCTGTTGACATAGAGGCTGGCGATGCGGCCGCTGCGCACGACCGCGGCCGACAGCGCGGCGGTGCCTGCGGTGCCCATGCCGCGGCCGCGCCACTCGGGATGCACCCACACGCCCTGGATCTGGCCGACGGCGGGCGACTGCGACCCGACCTCGGCCTTGAATACCACCTGGCCCCGCTCGAAGCGGGCCCACGCGCGGCCGGCCGCTATCAATCCGGCGACCCGGCGGCGGTAGCCACGGCCGCCGTCGCCGATGCGCGGGTCGATGCCGACCTCACCGATGAACATGTCGATGGCCGCGACCAGATATGCGTCGAGTTCGTCGACGCGTACGGGCCGCACGGCCGGGTCGATCGGGCATTTCGGCGCCGTGCTCAGCGCCATCAACGGCTGGTGGTCGCGCACATCGCGCGCCGGGCCCCAGGCGTGTTCGAGGCGCCGCCATGTCGGCAGCACCAACTCGGCCCGGCCCACAAGCGACGAGCATCGGCGCGCCGAGCTCATCGCCTTGTCGGCGAACGCGTGTAGGTCGTGGACTTCACCGCGCAACGGGATCAGATTTGCGCCGGCATAGCAGAGCGATTCGCTCGCGCGCCGCCGCGTCCACAACTCACCGCCGATCGCGGAGGGTTCGATGCCGTGCTCCGCGACCCGTGAGGCCACCATGCAGGAGCTAACAGGATCCTCGTCGAGCACTTGGCGCACCGCCGCTACGTCACGCACCACCGATACCCGTCGCTCATCGACGAGGCGAAAAAGCGGCGGAGCCGACATGGAGACTCTTTCTGACCGATCCCGGGGCGGTGGGTGACCCCGCTCACAGGGTCATGGTTTAGCTTACGGTCACAATCGGCGAACCGCTTGCGTCTGATCCGGGTGCTGTGTCCATTTCCTGCATCTCGGAGGCCAGTCGCATCGCCTCTTCGATCAGCGTTTCGACGATCTGCGCCTCGGGCACGGTCTTGATCACCTCGCCCTTGACGAAGATCTGCCCCTTGCCGTTTCCGGATGCGACGCCGAGGTCCGCCTCGCGTGCCTCACCGGGACCGTTGACCACACAACCCATTACCGCGACACGCAATGGGACGTCGAGCCCGTCGAGTCCGGCGGTGACAGCGTTGGCCAACGTATAGACGTCGACCTGCGCGCGCCCGCACGACGGACACGACACGATCTCCAGGCCGCGGGGCCGTAGGTTGAGCGACTCCAGGATCTGGTTGCCGACCTTGACCTCTTCGGCAGGCGGCGCCGACAGGGACACGCGGATGGTGTCGCCAATTCCCTTCGACAGCAAGGCACCAAAGGCGACCGCGGACTTGATGGTGCCCTGGAACGCGGGACCCGCCTCGGTCACGCCGAGGTGCAGCGGGTAGTCGCATTGCGCCGCCAGCTGTTCGTAGGCGGCGACCATGATCACCGGATCGTTGTGCTTGACACTGATCTTGATGTCGCCGAAGCCGTGCTCTTCGAACAGCGACGCCTCCCACAGCGCGCTTTCCACCAACGCCTCCGGGGTGGCCTTGCCGTACTTGGACATGAAGCGCTTGTCCAGCGAGCCGGCGTTGACGCCGATGCGGATCGGGATCCCCGCCTCGCCGGCGGCCTTGGCGACCTCGGCGACCCGGCCGTCAAACTCCTTGATATTGCCGGGATTTACCCGCACCGCGGCACAACCCGCGTCGATCGCGGCGAAGATGTACTTGGGCTGAAAGTGGATATCGGCGATGACCGGGATCTGGCTGTGACGGGCGATCTCGGGCAGCGCTTCGGCATCCTCCTGCCGGGGGCAGGCCACCCGGACGATGTCGCATCCGGTCGCGGTGAGTTCCGCAATCTGCTGCAGCGTCGCGTTGACGTCATGGGTCTTGGTCGTCGTCATCGACTGCACGGCGATGGGGTGGTCGCTGCCGATGCCGACATCGCCGACCATCAGCTGGCGGGTCTTGCGCCGTGGAGCCAAGGTCGGTGCGGGCGGCGCCGGCATACCCAGACCAATGGAGCCGGTTGACATTTATGTCTCCTACTGGAACAACCTGATCGGGTTGACCAGGTCAGCGGTCACGGTCAGCAACATGTAGCCGACCACCACTATCAAGATTACGTAGGTGGCGGGCATGAGCTTGAGATAGTTCACCGGCGCCGCGGCCACCATGCCGCGCGCCGAACGAATCATATTGCGGATCTTCTCGAACACCGCAATCGCGATGTGGCCACCGTCGAACGGCAGCAGCGGAATGAGGTTGATCGCGCCGAGCACGAAGTTCAGCTGGGCCAGGAAGAACCAGAAAGCCACCCAGAGGCCGTGCTCGACGGTGTCACCACCGATGATGCTGGCGCCGACGACGCTGATCGGCGTCTCGGGGTCGCGTTCGCCGCCGCCGATCGAGTGCACCAGCGCACCGATCTTGGTCGGGATCTTGGCCAGTGACTTGCCCAGTTCGACGACCAGATCACCGGTGAACGCGAATGTCGCCGGCACGGCCGACAGCGGGTTGTAATGCGTCGGGCCGAACTGGGCGGCGCTGATGCCGATGGCACCCACTGTCGAGACCTCATCGCCCTCGCCGGTGTACCGCTGGGTCTGGGCGACGTTCACGACCGTGCTGATCGTTTCGCCGTCGCGCTCTACGACGATCGGGGTCGGGCCGGACGCCTTCTGGAGCGTGGACCGAGCTTCGTCGAAGGTGGCGACGGAGGTGTCGCCGACCTTGACGATCACATCGCCTGCGCGGATGCCCGCCTCGGCGGCCGGGCCCGGACCGGTGCACTCTGCCAGTTCGTCTTTGCTGATTTGTGCTGCGACACAACCCGTTTCGCCGACGATAGCGGTGGTCGGCGGGTTGAGGTTCGGTAGACCCCAGATGACCGCGATGGCATAGATCAGGATCAGACCGATCGTGAAGTTCATCCCGGGGCCTGCGGCCAGGACCGCGGCACGCTTCCATGTCTTCTGCTTGTACATGGCGCGCTCGTGTTCGTCGGGCGCCAGTTCCTCGACCGAGGTCATGCCGGCGATGTCGCAGAACCCGCCCAGCGGGACCGCTTTGACGCCGTACTCGGTAGAGCCCAGCGCGTTCGGTCGGCGCGTGGACCACAGCGTGGGACCGAAGCCGACGAAGTAACGGCGCACCTTCATCCCCGTCGCACGCGCCGCCCACATGTGCCCGCATTCGTGCAGGGCCACTGATATCAAGATGCAGAGGAAAAAGAACGCGACGCCAACGACCCACATCATTTGGTGGTGACGACCTCCCGGGATACGGCGCTTTTTGCCCGCTCGCGGGCCCAGCGTTGCGCTTCAAGTACGTCATCCACGGTAGCTGGTTCGGCCGCCCACTGGTCGGCAGCGCCCAGCACCTCGGCGATGGTGCGCACGATCGCCGGGAAACGAATGCGGCCGTCAAGAAAGGCTGCCGCCGCTTCCTCATTGGCGGCGTTGTAGACCGCGGTCAGGCAGCCACCGGCCTCGCCGGCCCGACGAGCGAGCTCGACGGCCGGGAAGACCTCGGCGTCCAGTGGCTCGAACTCCCAGGTCGAAGCAGTGGAGAAGTCGCAGGCAAGGGCAGCTGCCGCCACCCGCGCAGGCCAGCCCAACGCCAGCGCGATCGGTAGCTTCATGTCCGGCGGGCTGGCCTGGGCCAGAGTCGAGCCGTCGGTGAAGGTGACCATCGAGTGCACGATCGACTGCGGATGAACGACGACCTCGACGCGGTCGTACGGCACGCCGAACAGCAGGTGGGTTTCGATCAGCTCCAGGCCTTTGTTGACCAGCGATGCCGAGTTCAGGGTGTTCATCGGGCCCATCGACCAGGTGGGATGGGCCCCGGCCTGCTCTGGGGTGACGTGCTCGAGCCGCTCTGCGGTCCACCCGCGGAACGGCCCGCCCGAGGCGGTGAGCACGATTTTGGCCACTTCGTCGTGGGTGCCGCCTCTGAGGCATTGCGCCATCGCCGAGTGCTCGGAGTCGACTGCCACGATCTGCCCGGGCTGGGCGGCCTTGAGCACCAGCGGACCGCCCGCGACCAGCGATTCCTTGTTGGCCAGCGCGAGCCGGGCGCCGCTGGCCAGGGCGGCCAGCGTCGGCTTCAGGCCGAGCGCGCCCACCACGGCGTTGAGCACCACATCGGCTTCCGTGTTCTCCACCAGCCGGGTGACGGCCTCCGGCCCGGCGTAGGTGACGTCACCGACCTGCGCGGCGGCGGGATCATCGGCGACGGCGATGTTGGTGACGCCGGTATCCGCGCACTGCCGGGCCAGCAGCGCCGGATTGCCGCCGCCTGCGGCCAGCCCGACGACCTCGAATCGGTCCGGGTTGGCGGCGATCACCTCCAGCGCCTGGGTGCCGATCGAGCCGGTGCTGCCCAGTATCAACACGCGCAGCCTTGAACTCACTGGCCTATTGTGCCGCGTCGCGGCCGACTCCCCCGCGCGCGCCCAATTGTGACGTAAATGTGACGCCGGCGATCGGGCTCCATCCGTGACGGGCCTCACGTCGAATACCCGCTGTCAGTGCAGAGGGCGGGCAGGAGTCCGCCCGTGAAAAGGGAGCAAGGACGCAATGAACATCACGTACCGCAAGGCATTCACGGCCGCAAGCCTGGCCGCGGCCGCAATCTTGACAGTGTCGGCGTGTTCGGACGACGCCTCCACCTCCGCTTCGGCGGAGACAACCAGTTCGAGCGTGGCGGCCACCAGCGTCGCACCGGCGCCGATGGAAGCGCCGATGGATCCCGCCGCCAACCTCGTCGGCCCGGGATGTGCGGACTATGCCGCGCAGAACCCCACCGGCCCGGGGTCGGTGACGGGTATGGCACAGGATCCGGTTGCCGTCGCGGCGTCGAACAACCCGATGCTCACCACGCTGACGTCGGCGTTGTCGGGCAAGCTAAATCCGAACGTGAACCTGGTCGACACCCTCAACAGCAGCGAGTTCACGGTCTTCGCGCCAACCGACGCCGCGTTCGCGAAGATCGACCCGGCGACCATCGAGACGCTCAAGACCGACTCGGATCTTCTGAGCAGCATCCTGACCTATCACGTCGTGCCCGGCCAGGCCAGCCCGGAGCAGGTCATCGGCACGCACACGACCGTGCAGGGCGGTGACGTCACTGTCACCGGTGGCGGCAATGCCATCAAGGTCAACGACGCAGGCGTGGTGTGCGGCGGGGTCCGCACCGCCAACGCAACCGTGTACCTGATCGACACGGTGCTGATGCCACCGGCCAACTAGGCCCTATCCGCCAGCAGACGCAGAAGTCCCCGACTCGCCCCCAGTCTTCGGGACTTCTGCGTCTGCTCGCGCCAGAAAGCGAGCAGACCTACCAATGTTCACTCTCGTACTCATCGGCTTTCTCGGTGGTTTGATCACCGGCATTTCGCCGTGCATCCTCCCAGTCCTGCCGGTGATCTTCTTCTCGGGCGCGCAGACTGCCCGCACCGACCGGCCCGCCGAGGCGGAAACGGCCGCGGGCGGCGTCATCACCGCGGTCAAACCGAAACCGTCGCTGCGCGATACCCTGCGCCCCTACCGGGTGATCGCCGGGCTTGTGTTGAGCTTCAGCCTGGTCACCCTCCTCGGCACAGCACTGCTGTCGCTGCTGCACCTTCCGCAGGATGCGATCCGCTGGGCCGGACTGGTCGCGCTGACCGCTATCGGTCTTGGCCTCATCTTTCCCCGCTTCGAGCAGATCCTGGAGAAGCCCTTCTCCCGGATTCCACAACTCCAGGTGAGCCAGGGTAAGAGCGGATTCGGCCTGGGCCTCGCCCTGGGGGTGCTGTATGTGCCGTGTGCCGGACCGGTTTTGGCCGCCATCGTCGTGGCCGGTGCCACCGGGTCCATCGGGCTGGACACCATCGCGTTGACCCTGTCATTCGCGATCGGCGCGGCCCTGCCGCTGCTGTTCTTCGCGCTGGCCGGTCAACGAGTCGCCGAGCGGGTCGGAACCTTTCGCCGCCATCAGCGTCGGATCCGTTTGATCGGCGGCATCACGATGCTGGTGTTCGCGGTCGCATTGGTGTTCAACGTGCCCGCCAAGCTGCAGCGAGTCATCCCCGACTACACCAGCGGGCTACAGAACAGAGTCGTGGCGTCGGACGAGATCCAGGAGAAGCTCAACCTCGGCGGTCTGGTCAACGACCAGAACAGGGAGCTGTCGAAATGCACCAACGGCGCCCAGGCGCTCGAAAGCTGCGGCACCGCACCGGATATCAAAGGCATCGCCGGATGGCTGAACACCCCGGGCGGCGCACCGATCGAGCTCAAGTCGTTGCGAGGCAAGGTCGTTCTGATCGACTTCTGGGCCTACTCATGCATCAACTGCCAACGCGCCATTCCGCACGTCGTCGACTGGTACGACAAGTACCGAGATTCGGGACTGGAGGTCATCGGAGTGCACAGCCCCGAGTACGCGTTTGAGAAGGTTCAGAGCAACGTCGTCAGCGGTGCCGCTGATCTGGGCATCACCTACCCGGTCGCGCTCGACAACAGCCTGTCGACATGGACGAACTACCGCAATCGCTACTGGCCCGCTGAGTATCTGATCGATGCCAGTGGGACCGTGCGCCACATCAAGTTCGGCGAAGGCGACTACGACGTCACCGAGAACCTGATCCGGCAACTGCTTACCGATGCCAACCCCGACGTCGAATTACCCGCGGCCAGCGAGTTCGTCGACACCACACCGGCGTCCGGCCAGACGCCCGAGACGTACCTCGGCGTCGGCAAGATGGTCAACTACGGCGGCACCGACCTCTACGACGAGGGCACCGCGACGTTCGACTACCCGGCCCAACTGGCGGACGACAGTTTTGCCTACCGCGGTCGGTGGACGTTGGACTATCAGGGTGCTACCGCGGAATCCGACGATTCCACGATCGCACTGAAGTACAACGCCAAGAACGTCTACATCGTGGCCGGCGGCGAGGGCACGGTGACCGTTGTCCGGGACGGGAAGACCACGACCGTGCCGATCAGCGGGCCGCCAACGTCCCACCAGCTAGTAGAGGGCGACGAGGTTGCGCGCGGAGAGCTAGAGGTGCGCTTAAGCGAAGGGCTGCAAGCTTTCTCGTTCACGTACGGCTAACCCATCCGGGACCGGTTCAGATCCGAATACCAGATGTAGTAACCCAATTGGCGGCTTTTGGGAGGATCCCGCGCCGTCCTCAGGCAAAGGAGTTGAATGTCCATGAACATCCAGAAAAAGGCAGTCGGATTGGCCAGTTTCGCGGCGATGGCCGTCGTAGGTCTGTCGGTGGCCACTGCCACGACTGCCCAGGCGGCCCCCGCGGAAAGTCTGGTCGGTCCGGGCTGCTCGGGCTACGCGGCGCAGGTACCCACTGGGCCTGGTTCGGTCACCGGAATGGCGCAGGACCCGGTCGCGGTGGCGGCGTCGAACAACCCGTTGCTCACCACGTTGACCGCGGCGATCTCCGGCCAGCTCAACCCGGACGTGAACCTGGTCGATACCCTCAACGGCGGTGAGTTCACCGTGTTCGCGCCCACCAACGCGGCTTTCGCCAAGATCGACCCGGCAACGATCGAGAAGCTGAAGACCGATGCGCCGTTGTTGACGAAGATCCTGACCTACCACGTGGTGCCCGGACAGGCCAGCCCCGAGCAGGTCGTCGGCACGCACAAGACCGTGCAGGGCGCCAATGTCACGGTCAGCGGCGGTGGCAACGACCTCAAGGTCAACAACGCGTCGGTGGTGTGCGGCGGCGTCCAGACCGCCAATGCCACGGTCTACATGATTGACACCGTGTTGATGCCTCCGTCGAACTAGATGCAACCACAACCGAATACACGAGGCAGCCCGGCCGTTGCGGTCGGGCTGCCTTTCGTTCACCTACGGTTGACCCGCCTGTGGGTCCACGGTCGCTTCGATCTTTACGACGAGGCCGGCGCGCACGGTGAGCACGAGCACGGCGACAAGACGTCGATCCGCGAACGCAAACACGACCGGCTCGCCGACCACCCCATTCACCAAAGTGCCGCGCGTCAGGAACCGGAGGAGATTCCGCGCAACCTGATCGCGTCCGTGGTTGATCTGTGGCGGTGGGGTGGGCTCGCTGAGGAACGTGGCGACTCCCCACACGGTGGGATCCAGTACAGCGGTCAGCGCCGCCAGATCGCCGTTGGCGCACGCCGTGATGAACTTGTCGGTGACGAGTTGATGCTCGATGCCGGTCACGTCGGACACCCGAGGCGATGCATCGGAGAACTTCGAGCGGGCCCGTCGGGCGAGTTGCCGGCAGGTGCCGACGGGCCTGCCCACCGCACCGGCGATCTCCTCGAAGGGCATCTGGAAGACGTCGTGAAGCACGAACGCCACCCGCTCGCCGGGACTCAGTCGTCGCATCACTTCCAGCAGCGCGGTGCGCACTTCGTCGTCGAGGGTGATCCGGTCGGCCGGATCAGGCTCCCGTGATCTGCTGGCGTCGAGGGCTCCCGACTCGTCGGGGTGTTCGTGCCGGGCGCGCGCCGAGCGCATCTGGTCCAGGCACAACCGGCCGGCAACGACGGTCAGCCAGGCGCGGACATCGTCGATCTGCTCGGGCTCGGTGCGCACCAGCCGAAGGAACGCCTCCTGTGCGACGTCTTCGGCTTCTCCGACGTCGCCGAGCATCTGGTACGCGAGGTTCACCAGGTACGGGCGGTGGTTGCGCCACGCCAGTTCGACCGCCGGTGAATCGCTCATGCAGTAATGACGAAGCGGCGGAGCGAAAAGTTACACGGGCCGGTGTGTAACTTTTCCGGCCGCCACGTCGTCCTTGCCTTCATGAACGCAATTCTTGTCACGGGCGCAACCGGCAACGTCGGCCGCCCGCTGGTCACACAACTCACAGCAGCCGGCGCCGAGGTCCGTGCCGTCACCCGGCAGTCAGACGCCGCACGCATGCCCGCCGGGGTCGAAGTGGTGAGCACCGCGGTAGAGGGTCTGCCCGGCGCCTCTGCGGTGTTCCTCAACTCGCGCGCACTTGGTGACGAACTCGAGCAGCTGGTAGCCCGGGCGTGCCGCGAAGGTGTCACGCGCCTCGTCGCGCTGTCGGCCATCAACGCCGACGACGACTTCTCGCGCCAGCCGTCACGCTTCCGCGGCGACTGCAACAAAGAGGTGGAGCAGCTCGCCGTCGAATCCGGTCTGGAGTGGGTGAGCCTGCGCCCAACGGTGTTCATCACCAACTTCATTGGCATGTGGGCGCCGCAGATCCGGGCCGGCGATGTGGTCAATGGCCCGTTCGCGACGGCTTCGACCGCACCCATCGTCGATAGTGACATCTCCGCCGTGGCGGCCGAAGCGCTACTCACCGACGAGCTTGTGGGCCGCAAGATTCCATTGACCGGACCGCAGGCGTTCACCAACGCGGAGTTGGTGCAGATCATCGGCACGGTTCTTTCTCGCCCGTTGCACTACCAGGAGGTCCCGGCCGAACTCGTGCGCGAGCGCTTCCTCGGGCTGGGATTCACACCCGAGTTCGCCGACGCCTACATCGCGTTTCTGGAGGCGACGGTTTCCAAGCCGGCACTGGTCACCCACGAGGTGGAGAAGATCCTCGGCCGGCCCGCCGAGACATTCGCCGAAGTCGTTGCGGCCAATCGCGCGCTGTTCACCAACCTTTAAGGGAGACAAGCCATGTCGGATCGACGACCGCCGCGGTATCTGAAATCGATGAACAAAGTCATGATGGCCGTCCAGAAACTCGGCATCCCTACCGGGCCCGCGATGGTCCTGACGGTGCCGGGCCGAAAGTCCGGTCAGCCGCGCAGCACCCCGATGACACCGTTCGACCACGACGGCGGTCTCTACACCGTCGCCGGATATCCCGGCTCCGACTGGGCTGCCAATGCCCGCGCCGCCGGAGCAGGCACGCTCAGCCGCGGTCGCAAGTCAAGACGGGTCAAAATCGTCGAACTCAGCACGGAGGAGGCCGGTCCCGTACTGCGCAGCTTCGCGGTCAAGGTGCCGGTCGGGGTCGGTTTCGCGAGGCGGTCGGGGCTGGTAGCTGAGGGGACCCCAGCCGAGTTCGCGGCGCTGGCCGGCCAACTCGCCGTGTTCCGGTTCGACTCGGATCCGCCCGTGCACACATGACCGCGATTAACCTGCGTCTAGCGCACACCACACGATCCAGGAGAATCTGTTGGAGCTGAGGACTGCCCGGCTGTCGTTGGCACCCTTGGATCCAAATCGTGACGCAGAGGGTCTACACGCGGCGTTCAGCGACCCTGAGGTAATGCGTTGGTGGAACACGCCGCTGCGTGTCGATGTCGCGGATACCCGGAAAGACTTGGTGAGCAGTCTCGAAGGCGAAGGGGCCCACCTGTGGGTGCTTCGTGAGGCGGAGGCGCCCGTCGGCGTGGTCGGCTTGCTGGGCGATGTGGCGGCGCCCGGCCTTACCTGGTTGCTATGCGGGCAGGCTTGGGGGCGTGGCCTGATGGCTGAGGCGGCGGGCGCAGTAGTCGATTATGCGTTCGCAACGTTGGGTCTGGACCGAATCGAAGCATGGGTGGAGGTCACGAATGTCCGGTCCCTGTCCACTGCCCGCAGCATCGGCCTCACCGAGTATGGCCGACTGGCGCAACGCTATCCGCACCGCAAGCACCCACACGAGACGATCGTTCTGGGTAGGTCGCGCGAACCGGAATCCACCACCGTGCTCAATGCCGAGGTGACACTTCTAGTTCTCGATACCGCCGCGCAGCTAGACATGTTGCGCTCTGTGCTGGGAGCCAGGCCGCTCTATGTGGTGGGCGAGCCGCCGACCGTGGTCGGTGTGGTTTTCGGTCCGTGGAGCGTCGGCCCATGCCTCCGGCTGGTGGCGGCATCGTCGCCAATTGCGCCTGTCACCGTGAATGTTGACGTCGGAATCGAGTTTGACTCGTCGTACCGTCGTGCCGTCGCAGTGGGCGTAGACATTGCCGCACCACCAGTCGAACAGCCTTGGGGAATGCGAGAGTTCGTTCTCCGACTGTCCGACGGACATCAACTGGTCTTGACCGGTCCGGCCTGACGGCCAGAAGGGCCCCAGGCGGCACTAGGACATCGCTTCGGCGGTCGCGCGCTGCACGACGACGTCGCCAGAACCAGTCCGCGCATGCACGACGAGTGTCTCGTCACCGTCTGCCGGACCATCCGACGCCGCCAGCGAATTGCGGACCTCGCCCGATCCCGTCCGCAAATCAAGCTGGGCCGCAGTGCCTTCGGCGACGCCGACCACGACCTCGCCGCTGCTGGTCTGCACGGACACACCGCCGTTGACGGCGTTCGCGACGGTGACGTCGCCAGAAGCGGTCTGCGCGTTCGCATTGCCGTGCAGGCGCCTGACGGTCAGCGAGCCGCTCGCAGCGCGGAACTTCACATCCCCGTCGAGGTCGCCGATCGTGGCGTCGCCGGAAGCCGTGGCGATCGCGGCGGCTCCCCTGACGACGTCAACGGTCACAGCGCCAGAAGCCGTGTCGGCCTTGATGTTTCCTGCCGCAGACTCCACGGCCAGATCGCCGCTGGCCGATGCGAACTTGCAGTCGGCGTACTCGCCGTCGGCGACGACGTTCGCCGATGCGACCGACACGTCCAACCGAGAACCGGCTGGCAGCCCTACGTCGACGACGACGGCTCCCCTGCGGGGAAATGAGAATCCGCGCTGACTTGTGACAGCCAGCGTGCCGTTCTTGAAGTCGACGCGGACCTGCTCGGCAGCCTTGACGTCGTGACTGCGTGACTCGTCTCGCGGCCGTACCTCGACAACCGTGTCGTCACGGTCAGTGGCGACGAGCCGCACCGAGCCGGCGCTGATCTCCACAGTCGCGGTAATCGGTTGTGGGGTATCGAAATTGGGCATTGCGTCTCCTTATCGGTGTGGTGGTCAGCGGACCCAGCCGCTGTAGGACTTGTCTGATGTGCTGCGCGAGCGCCGACCGGAATTCGACCCCAGCGCGGCGGCGGCCGCGCGGACGAGCCAGGCGTTCACCGACAGCCCGTCGGCGCGGGCGGCGGCGTCGACGCCAGCCCTCAGGTTCTCCGGCAGCCGCAGCGTGACACGCCACGTGCCGCCGTCGTCCTCGGACTCGGGTGCGACGAACGCGGGCGCATCCGGCAATTGCTCGACGCCGGACGACACCGTGAACTCGGGGTCGCGCCCGCGCAGCCGCACCTCGACCGAACCCGGCGCGAGATCGCGGGTGATCTGCTCGGCCGCCTCGGAAAGCGCCTCGAGCAGCGCGAGCCGGATCGCCGACTCCAGCGGGGCGGTCAACCGCGAGGCAAGCGCTTCGGCGTCCGGCCCCCCCACGGCGGCCGCCACGGACAGCTCGTGGCGCACCGCGTCCACATATGGCTGCAATTCCATGGTGTCATAATGACATCATCATGGTGTCACAGCAAGTGTCAGTTTGGCGCAATCCGCCTAATCGCCGTCGAGCTGCGCTAACAGCCCATGCATGTCGATCTGGCCGCCGTTCGCCCCGCCCCTGGAACTCGCCAGCGTGGGTTCCGACGAAACGGCATCGCGAGGCGCGTGATGCCGATTTCTTCGGCGCGCTTGTACAGATCCCGCGATGGTGGTTCGAGCAGCGCGAGCATGATCTCGAACGGTTCGTCCTCGCGTCCGTACTGGCGGCGCAGCGCGGCCAGCTTCTGCACGTAACCGACAGCGTCGGCCCAGGCATACGCGTAGCCGACCCAGCCGTCACATATCCGGGCCGCCCGCCGAAGCGCCGCGTCGGATTCACCGCCGCACAGGATGGGCACCGGTGCCTCGCGATGGGGTTTGATCACCATCTCCGGCACCCGGTAGTACTGGCCGCTGCAGGACACCCAGCCGCCGCGCCAGAGGTCTCGCAGCGCCGGGATCATCTCGTTGAGTCGCCTACCGCGGTTGTCGAAGTTCTGGCCCATCAGCTCGTACTCTTCGCGCATCCATCCGACACCGACGGCCAGAGATACCCGGCCACCGGAGACGACGGAAGCGGTGGCGACCTGCTTGGCCACCTCCAGCAACGGCCGGGCAGGCGCGATATACACGGTGTTCGAGAACCTCAGCCGGCGCGTGACCGCCGCCATCGCGCCGATGAGCACCCAGGTATCCGGCCAGGCGGTATCGGGAGACCACATCGGCTTTGCCGGTCGGCGAATCCGGGTAGGGCGATGAGAGCTCGCGCGGATAAATCAGGTGGTCCGAGCACACGATCCCGTCGTAGCCGGCCTCGTCGAACATCCGCGCCACCGCGACGGCCTCCGATGTCTTCATGAACGCCGTGCCGGACCAAAATCGCATCTTGTTTCCCTATCGCGAAATTCGGGCAGCATCAATGGCATGTCCACACTGTTGTGGTTCCGGCGCGATCTGCGGCTGCACGACCTGCCGCCGCTGCTGGACGCCGCAGCCGGTGACCACGAGGTGCTGGCCTGTTTTGTCCTGGATCCGCGGCTGAAAACATCCTCGGGGCCGCGCCGGCTTCAGTACCTCTACGACGCGCTACGCGATCTGCGTGACAATCTCGACGGCAGGGTTCTGGTGACCCGCGGACGCCCTGAGAAGCGGATTCCGGTTCTAGCCAGGGCGATTGAAGCGACGTCGGTGCATGTGTCCGCAGATCACTCGCCGTTCGGCCGCAGACGGGACGAGGCCGTACGCCATGCGCTCGGCGACGTGCCGCTTGAGGCGTCTGGATCGCCATATCTGGTGTCGCCGGGCCGGGTGACCAAGGACGACGGCACTCCGTACAAGGTGTTCACCCCGTTCTACGGCGCCTGGCTCCGGCACGGTTGGCGGGCTCCTGCCCAGTCCGGCCCGAAGTCGGCGCGCTGGATCGACCCGGCGGATGTGCCGGGCGGGGTCGACATTCCCGACGCCGGTGTCGAACTGGACCTACAGGCCGGCGAGCCCGCGGCCAGAAGGCAGTGGAAGACGTTCGTGCAGAACGGCCTCACCGATTACGCCGACGACCGCAACCGGCCGGACCTCGAGGGCACCAGCAGGATGTCGGCGCACCTGAAGTTCGGCACCATCCACCCTCGCACGATGGCCGCCGACCTTGGCCGCAGCAAGGGCGCACAGGCGTATTTGCGAGAGTTGGCTTTTCGCGACTTCTACGCCGCGGTACTGCACTCGTGGCCCGAGAGCGCATGGTGGAACTGGAACAAGGCGTTCGACGCGATGGAAGTCGACGACGACCGCGACGCGAAGCGCTTGTTCGAGGCGTGGAAGGCCGGCCGCACTGGTTTCCCAATTGTCGATGCCGGCATGCGCCAGCTGGCAGAGACCGGATTCATGCACAACCGGGTGCGGATGATTGTGGCGTCGTTTCTGGTCAAGGATCTACATCTGCCGTGGCAGTGGGGTGCGCGGTGGTTTCTGGAACAGCTGGTCGACGGTGACATGGCCAGCAACCAGCACGGCTGGCAGTGGGCCGCGGGCTGCGGCACCGATGCCGCACCCTACTTCCGGGTGTTCAACCCTACGACGCAGGGCAAGAAGTTCGACCCCGACGGTGCCTACGTGCGGCACTGGGTGCCCGAAGTCGATGGCGACGACTATCCCCAGCCCATCGTTGACCATGCATCGGAGCGCAAGGAGGCGCTGCGGCGCTACAGCCAGATCAGCTGAGCGCTACCTGATGCAGTAGCCGGCGTCCACGGGCTGTGTGACACCGGTGATGTCGCGGCCCGATTGACCGCAGAGGTCGACCATCGCCAACCTGCGCCGTCAGCGAAAACATCACGTCAGGAGGTGTACGGCGATGCGTAGTAGACCTGTGCCAGAATTGTCCGCAGAGCTCATCCCGACCGTGAGGAGCAGCCGTGGCCAACACCGAAGTGGAACGACGCACCGACGTCGACGTCGAAGATGTGCCGTCCGCGGAATGGGGCTGGTCCAAGGAGAACTACCGGCTGATCCACATCGGGGGGCTGCTGGCGGCGGGATTCTTGCTGCTGATGCTGAAAGGCAACCATGTGGGCCACGTCGAGGACTTGTTCCTTATCGGGTTTGCCGTACTGATCTTGATCGCGGTCGGGCGCGACTGGTTGATGCGTCGCCGCGGCTGGAGTCACTAGACCGGCTGATATCAGACCGCGTACAGCGGGCGGAATGATTCCGTTCCGATACGGAACAGTGCCTCGGTTCCGTTGACTGCGGTTGTGGGAACCGCCGCCGGTGATAGGGATTCGGCGGGTAGTGGACGAGCTTGCGCCCCTCTTCGAGCCAGCTGTCGACCGCGCCCCATGGGACATGCACGAAACCCGGCGCATCCGGTTCCGGCTCGCTGGGAAGGTCTCCGATCGCATCGGCCGGGAACGCATAGCTGAGCGGATGATCGCGCACAACCACCCGCCGGCCGACTGCACGACGTCAACGGTGCTGAATCCGACGGCACTGAGCTAATACCGATGAAACCTGCTTGCACCGACCTGTCGGCGAAGGGGCGGGCGCACGGCCTCGCGTCGACTGCCGCCCGACCAAGCGTCGGCTGCGTGTCGACGTGGCGGGCACCAACCTGGTGGACACCGTCGATACGGTGGTCGTCTTTGAAACTGCGCTCGAGCCGCGCCTTTACGTCGACCCGTCGTTGGTTCGCACGGACCTGTTGCGCCGCTCGGACACCGCAAGCTACTGCAACTACAAGGGCGACGCGACGTACTGGTCGGCGGTCATCGGCGACACGGTGTCGAGGACGTCGCCTGGAGCTACGAGGATCCGCCGCCGGAGACCCTTCCGATCAAGGGCTACCTGAGCTTCGACGCCGCTCGCGCCGACGTTCTGGCGGAGCTCCCGGCATACGCCGGCCGGTCGGACTGCGGCCGCGAGGCGTGGCGTCGCTCCCTACGGCTGCGTCAGCGTAGGTTACGGTTGCGTACGTTTTCCCTGTTCAGGCACACTGCGACTGTTAGCTCCGCATGAGGGGAAAGCCTTGGGACACTACATCGCCAATGTGCGCGACATCGACTTCAATCTCTTCGAGGTTTTGGACCTCGGTCGGGTCCTCGGCGAGGGCGGCTACGGCGACCTCGACATCGCTACGGTGCGCACGATGCTTGACGAAGTCGCTCGCCTGGCGGAAGGCCCGGTCGCGGAGTCGTTCGCCTACGCCGATCGCAACCCGCCTGAGTTCGACCCGCACAACCACACCATCACCGTGCCCGCCGAATTGGCGAAATCCGTTCAGGCCGTCAAGGACGCTGAGTGGTGGCGGGTCGGCGTCGCTGAGGGAATCGGCGGCGTAGCCGCGCCGGCGGCGCTGACGTGGGCGCTGCTCGAAATGCTGATGTGCGCCAATCCGTCGGCGGCCTTCTTCTACGCCCTGGGCCCGGTGATGGCCAACGCGCTTTACGTGGAAGGCAATGAACAGCAGAAGCGTTGGGCGGCAATGGGTCTAGAGCGCGGGTGGGCAGCCACTATGGTGCTGACGGAGCCCGACGCCGGTTCCGACGTCGGGGCTGCGCGCGCCAAGGCCATTGCCCAGCCGGATGGCACGTGGCACATCGAGGGTGTCAAGCGGTTCATCTCTGGCGGCGATGTCGGTGATACGGCCGAAAACATCTTCCACCTAGTGCTGGCCCGTCCCGAGGGCGCCGGGCCGGGCACCAAGGGCCTGAGCCTGTTCTATGTCCCGAATTACATGTTCGACCCTGACACGCTCGAACTAGGGCCTCGCAACGGGGTTTTCGCGACCGGGCTGGAACACAAGATGGGGCTGAAGTCATCCCCCACCTGTGAGTTGACCTTCGGCGCGCACGGACTGCCCGCGGTCGGCTATCTCGTCGGCGACGTGCACAACGGCATCGCGCAGATGTTCACCGTCATCGAAAACGCCCGCATGACGATCGGCGTCAAGGCGGCAGGCACGCTGTCCGCGGGATATCTGAACGCCCTCGCCTTCGCGAAGGAGCGGGTGCAGGGCGCCGACATGACGCAGATGACCGACAAGACCGCGCAACGGGTCACGATCATTCACCATCCGGATGTGCGGCGCAGCCTGATTACACAGAAGGCCTATGCCGAGGGACTGCGCGCGCTCTATATGTACGCCGCAGCACATCAGAACGATGATGTCGCGCAACAGACTTCGGGCGCAGATGCTCAGATGGCACATCGCGTCGACGACCTTCTGTTGCCGATCGTCAAGGGCGTGAGCTCCGAACGCGCCTATGAGATTCTGACCGAGTCTCTGCAAACGCTTGGCGGGTCGGGCTTCCTTCAGGACTATCCGATCGAGCAGTACATCCGCGACGCCAAGATCGATTCGCTCTACGAAGGCACGACAGCGATCCAAGCGCTGGACTTCTTCTTCCGCAAGGTCGTTCGCGACCGGGGGGAGGCGTTGGCGCATGTCGCGTCACAGGTGAGCCACACCATCGCCGACTGCGACGCCGGATTGAAGAAGCAAGCCGAGCAATTGCAGACCGCGCTCGAGGACGTACAGGCCATGACGGCCACCCTGACCGGCTATCTGATGGCGGCGTCCGAACGGCCGACGGAGATCTACAAAGTCGGCCTCGCGTCGGTGCGCTTCCTCCTTGCCGTCGGTGACCTGCTCATCGGGTGGCGGCTGGTCGTCCAGGCTGACATCGCGGGCGCTGCCCTGGCCGCGGACCCCACGACGAACGACACAGCATTTTACGAGGGCAAGATCGCAACGGCAGCGTTCTTCGCCGCGAACATGCTGCCTCGCCTCACCGGGGTGCGCCACATCATCGAGAACCTCGACGACGAGATCATGCACCTGCCCGAGGCCGCGTTCTAAGCTTTATCAAGCAGCTGAGGCGGCGCTCAATGCGGGCCGCACAGACGAGCTGTTGCACACCGCGTCGTTGCGGGTGAACTACCTCGGGCAGTCGTCAGTGGTGGCGGATCCCGGTATACGGGAACGGCTTTGCGGATGGGCCGCCGCAGTGGGGGCGCGGAGGCGCAGGCCATCGGTGCGACGGTGAGGTCGCCCTCATCGCCCGCATCACTGCGTACCGGTGAACGGCTCAGGCCGCTTTGATGACCGAGGTGCCGAATCGCTCGATGGCCTCGACAGCGTGCGCCAGACTGTCACCGAGTACGGAGACCTGCAGCCACGTGACTCCCAGTGCGGCAAGCTTTTCCACGCCACTCAGGTAGGCGTCGGCATTGAAGCCGTCGGCCCCGGGATTGCCGCCCCCATTGTTGGTGAACGTGATGTCGGTCCTCGACCAATCACGGCCTGCGGCGTCGAAGCGGCGCCGCAGATCGTCGATCCCCACAGACAATGCTTCCAGCGAGTCGAGCGCTGCGGTGCGCGCGGTCTGCGCAAGGACGGCAGGCGCCGGGAACGGGCACCAGCCGTCGCCATACTTCATCACCCGTTCGCGAGCCGCTGCCGTGTTGCCGCCGATCCAGATCGGCGGATGCGGCTGGCTCACCGGCCGCGGGTGCGCGGTGATGCCTTTCGCCGTGAAGTGCTTGCCCTCGTAGGAGATGTCATCGCCGGTCCAAATGGCGCGGATCACTCCCAGGGCTTCCTCGAACAATGCCGCGCGTTCATCGAAGTCCACACCGAGGGCGGCGAATTCCCGCTTCAGGTAACCGACGCCCACAGCGAGGGTGAACCGCCCGTCCGAGAGCATGTCCAGCGTTGCGCCCGACTTGGCCACCACAAACGGATTGCGGTATGGGAGCGAAGCCCATTGCGACAAAAAGGTCGAGGGTGTCATGCCCACCGGCTTCTAGCCAACGTTGAGTCGGAGCGGGATGGTCGGTGAAGCCGAAACCGTGAAATCCAGCCGCCTCGGCTGCCGCGGCCACGGCTACGATGCCCGGGCCGGTGATGAGCTCTGGGTTGGAGGGATGGCTGTGCATCGGGTGGGTGATCGTGAACTGCATTCAGTGCTCCTGGTGGTTACGCCGGCTCCCCGCATTGGCAAATCATCTTCTCCATGACTGAGAATGTCGTTACCATGCCAGCTGGGGAAAGTACAGCGTTCACATCGGAAGTAGGGATCGCGCGTCGTGACCGAGATGACGACTAACCCCGCGCGACATGGACCGTTTCCTGGTCGGCTGGCGACGGATGACATCGCCCCCTACGCAGCGGCAACCGGCGATCCGCCCACCACTTCGATATCGAGGTGGCCCGCGTCGCAGTGCGGTTCGCGTCGCCAACTCCGATGGGAACGGACCTGACAGTGAATGCCTATGGCATCAGCGACACTTCGTTCGCGGCCGAAGCCGCTGCAAACGGTGCCACCACCATCAGCAATGGAAGGTTGGAACTGCGGTCATGACCAAGCCGGAGATCGGCATCTATCTGCCCCAAATGGGCTTCAGTTATGACGACATTCTGCACCGCGCGCTGCGATGCGAGGAACTCGGGATCGACTCGCTCTGGCTCTACGACCACCTCTACGCGCCCGGAGTGCCCGACTATCCGTCGCTGGAAGCCTGGACCCTGGCGACCGCGCTGCTCAGTCGTACCGAGCGGATCCAGGTTGGACACATGGTGCTGTGCAATCAGTTTCGCCATCCCGCCGTGCTGGCCAAGATGGCCACCACGCTCGACCAGATTTCGGCCGGCCGGCTACAGCTCGGCATCGGCAGCGGATCGATAGAAGACGAGCACAACCGGATGGGTTTGGAATGGGGCACGTTCGCCGAGCGGTCGGCGCGGCTCGGTGAGACATTGGAGATCCTGCACCAGGCGTTCGCCGACGAACGAATCGATTTCGGTGGAACGCATTTCACCGTGCGGGGCATGCCCATCAAGCCGGGCCCGGTCCAACAGCCACGGCCACCCATCGTCGTGGGCGGTGTCGGCGAGAAGTACACACTGCCGTTGGTGGCGCGTTACGCAGATGTCTGGAATGTGCCCACCTACGCGCTGGGTGAGCTCGAGCACAAGCTCACAGTGCTGCGGTTGGCCTGCGACGAGATCGGCCGCGATCCCGCCAGCATCGTGCTCTCCGTCGAAGCTGTGATGGCCCTGGCCCCCGACAACGCGTCGTTACCGAAGGTTCGCGAGTTTGCCGAAAAGCGTTTCGGCGTACCGGCGTTCGGACTGCACGAGGGCGGTCTGATCGGCACGCCGCCGGCGATCGTCGATCGCCTTCATGAACTCCAAGAGCTGGGCTTTGCCCAGATCGTGTTATTCACCCACGACCGTGGGTCGGACGAGACGCTCGAACCACGCCGCCGGCGATCGTCGATCGCCTTCATGAACTCCAAGAGCTGGGCTTTGCCCAGATCGTGTTATTCACCCACGACCGTGGGTCGGACGAGACGCTCGAACTGTTCGCCTCGGACGTGATGGCCCGGCTCTAGGGATTCTGCGCCGTCATCGATCCGTGTGCGGTGCAGGAGCGCGTGCCGATCTGGACCGGCGGGCGCACGCTGCGCTCCCTTCGTCGGGCGGCTGAGTTCGCAGACGGCTGGACCCCGTTCGCGGTGACGCCTTCTCAGGCCGAGCAGTGGCTCCAAAAGGTGGACGTGCCGGTTCTCCCGTTATGACCTCTGGATCCGATAGCGGAACCCGATCGCGCGCAGGAGATCATCGCCGCCACACACCGCCGTCCTCGCCCAGCGCGATCTCGATGAGTACAAATCGGGTGAACTGATGACTTCCGCGATGGGCCGAGGCGACCTACGCGCACACCTGCGCCTCCTGGTCGAACGGAATATGGAGTTCCGGGAGATCATCACGCTGTACGCGGTGCTGAACATGGAGGCCACCGATCCACGGCACCCCGCCCACCACTACTTCGCCGAACGCACCCGACTCGGGCTGGAGACGCTCGAAGGTCTACTCGACTGGAAGCCGGATCCGCCGATCGCGGCGCGCCAGCTTCTCGCGTTCTGGCAAGGACTCGAAGCGCTGTGGGTCGCAGACTCGGGCACGGATTTCCTCCGCGTGTGGGATGCCTTCTGCGACGACTTCTTTCGATGACGCCCGGACATGAACCCGGCACCTCGGACACCGCGTGACACTTTTTCTCAAATCTGTAAAGTGATGGATGCCAGCGGCCGCCAGGCCCCGAACCGCTGGAGTCAGCGCCGCGGACTCACGTCGAGGACCCCTGCAAGCCGCGTACAGCCATACATGTCATCGCTGTCCACTGAGGGACTGGGCGGCATGCAAACCGACGAGGTCGCGTTCGAGGGGTTACGGCGAGCCGTCGCCGCATTCAACGATCTCGACACGGTGGCAGTCCTGCAGAAGTCGTTGTGATGCGAAACGCACCTCTACAGCTGACACTCCCCGACTTATTTGTAAGACTTTAGAAGTGAACCGACCGTCGACTGCACATCAAGGGACGGCTCTCGTCGAGGAAGATACGTCGACGAGACGCCGGATACTCGCAGCGACCGCCGAAGTACTGGGCCGCAACGGGCAAACCAAGCTCAGCCTGTCCGAGGTCGCTCTTCAGGCCGGGGTTTCGCGACCCACGCTCTACCGATGGTTCGCATCCAAGGACGAATTACTGCGCGCGTTCGGAGACTACGAGCGGGAGATGTTCAACAGCGGAATCAGCCGACTAACGGCCGGTCTGCGCGGAACCGACAAATTGGACGCGGCGCTGCGGTGGATTGTGGAGTACCAACAGTCCTACTCAGGCGTCAGGGTGGTCGACATCGAGCCCGGAGTCGCTATCGCGCAACTCGCGGAAGTGATCCCGGTCATGCGGGCGCGCCTTCAGAAGCTGTTGTCCGGACCAAACGCAGCAGTCAAGGCCTCAACGGCAATTCGCGTTGCAGTGTCGCATTACATCGTGCGCAGCGACGACGACGATCAATTCCTCGCACAGCTCCGGCATGCCGTGGGGATCAAGCCGAACGGCTGACACTTCCCCGATAGTTTGTAAAGCTGGGTCTATGACGGAAGTCCAGACTGAGACGGGCGTACTGGCCGGCGACGAGCGGATGCTCATTGACGGCGAACTCGAGTACACAAGCAGCGGCGCAAAATTCGACGTCATCCATCCGGCCAGCGAACAAGTGGCCGGGCAGGCCGCCGACGGTACGGTCGAGGACATGGAGCGCGCCGTCGGCGCGGCGCGGCGGGCGTTCGACACGACGGACTCGTCGCGCGACGTCGAGTTCCGTTACCACTGCCTCACGCAACTGCATGCAGCGCTCGAAAAAGACAAAGAGCGGCTGCGCCGCATCCTGATCACCGAGGTCGGCTGTCCCGTCACGGTGAGCGGCAGCCAGATCGAGAGCCCGATCGACGAGGTCAAGCACTGGGCCGAGCATGGGAAGAACTTCGACTATCTGGTCGACACCGGAGTGCACCCCACTCAATTGGGCCCGGCGCGGCGCAAGATCCACTACCAGCCCGTCGGCGTCGTCGGTGCGATCACGCCGCGGAATGCGCCCCTGTATCTCAATATCGCGGAGACTGTTCCGGCGCTGATGGCGGGCAACACCGTCGTTCTCAAGCCCGCGCAACTCACGCCGTGGTCGGGCATCGAGTACGGCCGCATCGTGGCCGAGGAAACCGACATCCCGCCCGGGGTGATCAACGTCGTGGTGTCCAACGCGAACGAGGTCGGTGCCGCACTTGCGGCGGATCCCCGGGTGGACATGATCACGTTCACTGGGTCGACCGCCACGGGCCGCGCGATCCTGGCCGCAGGGGCGTCGACGGTGAAGAAAACGCTGCTGGAGTTGGGCGGCAAGTCCGCGCACATCGTGCTCGACGACGCTGACTTCAACTCTGCGCTGCCCATGGCCGCGATGATGGCCTGCGTCATGTCCGGCCAGAGTTGCATCCTGCCCAGCCGAATCCTATTGCCCCGCAGCCGTTATGAAGAAGGCATCGAGACCGTCAAGACTATGATGGAGGGCTTTCCCGTCGGGGACCCCTGGACGCCCGGCAACATGCAGGGCCCGCAAAATCAGCGAATCGCAGCGGCAAAAGGTGCTTGGCCTGATCAAGGGCGGCATCGATTCGGGTGCCCGGCTGGTCACCGGTGGCGGCGTCCCGGAGAACCTGCCGACCGGCTACTACGTGCAGCCCACGCTGCTCGCCGACGTCGACCCCAACTCGCAAGTCGCGCAGGAGGAGATCTTCGGCCCGGTGCTGGCAGTCACGCCGTACGACAGCGACGACGAAGCCGTCGCGATCGCCAACAACTCCATCTACGGGCTGTCCGGTGAGGTCAGCGGTGGCGACGTCGACAGGGCGTTCGAGGTCGCCAAGCGCATGCGCACCGGGAACGTGAAGGCTACAAGGAATACCTGGAAGCCAAGACGATCGGCATGCCGAATTGAGCGACGAGATTGCCGACTTCGGTCTGTCAACTCACCGACGGGCGTCCGCGAGGCGCACCTCTATTTTGTCCGCTTAGCGAGCGACAACACTTGAGATGTCACATGCCACGGCTCGGAGGCACCCAGCTCTAGATACCAAGTTTGTCGCTCGCTAAGCGGACACTTCAGACAACGTCTCCCGGCCGCGGGCGGACCATCACCCCTCAGCTGCCAATTGACCACAGGCAGCGGCGATCTCGCGGCCTCGGGTGTCGCGCACAGTGCATGACACTCCGCGCTCGCGGACCCGCTTGACGAACTCACGCTGAGCGGCCTTCGGGCTTGCGTCCCACTTGCTGCCCGGCGTGGGGTTCAACGGAATCAAGTTGACGTGCACCAGCGGGCCAAGCGCGCCGTGCAGCCGCTTACCGAGGAGGTCTGCGCGCCATGGCTGGTCGTTGATGTCACGGATCAGCGCGTACTCGATCGACACCCGCCGGCCAGTGACGTCGGCGTAATACCTTGCGGCATCGAGGGCTTCGCTCACCTTCCATCGGTTGTTGACCGGAACCAGTGTGTCGCGCAGTTCGTCGTCCGGTGCATGCAGCGACAACGCCAGCGTGACACCGAGTCGTTCGTCGGCCAACTTGCGGACCGCCGGCGCCAGCCCGACCGTCGACACCGTGACCGACCGTGCCGATATCCCGAATCCATGTGGTGGTGCCGCGGTGATGCGGCGCACCGCCTCCAGCACGCGGTTGTAGTTGGCCAGAGGTTCGCCCATACCCATGAACACGATGTTGGACAACCGGCCATGGTCGCGGTCGCGCAATTCCACCGCGGCCGCCCGCACCTGCTCGAGGATCTCCGCCGTCGACAAGTTGCGCTTTAGCCCGCCCTGGCCCGTCGCGCAGAACGGGCACGCCATCCCGCAGCCGGCCTGCGACGAGATGCAGACGGTGTTGCGCTGGGGATAGCGCATCAGCACCGACTCGAAGGTCGTGCCGTCCACTGCGCGCCACAGCATCTTGCGCGTCTCACCGGCGTCGCATTCGATCTCCCGCACCGCGTCGAGCAGGCGCGGGAACATCGTCTGCGCCACCTGGTCGCGCACCGCCGCGGGTAGATCGGTCATCTGGTGCGGATCGGCGATCAGCCGGCCGTAGTACTGGTTGGCCAGCTGCTTACCGCGAAATGGGGGCAGCCCAAGCTCCGCGACGGCGGCAGCGCGCCCGGCCTCGTCGAGATCGGCGAGGTGGCGCGGCGGCAATGCACGTCGGGGAGGATCGAAAACCAGGGGCAGGGATGTAGGCATGATGTCTCGCTCACGCCAGCAGCGTCAGCACGATCCAGCCGGCGACGGCGGACGGCAGCATCGCGTCGATCCGGTCCATCATTCCCCCGTGACCGGGTAGGAGCGTGCCCATGTCCTTGATCCCGAGGTCGCGCTTGACCTGCGACTCGACCAGGTCGCCGAGCACGCCGGTGATCACCAGCATCAGCCCCAGCGGCACGCCGACCCAGGCGGGTTTATCGAGCAAGAACGTCACCGACAACACGGCTGCCGTTACGCCGAACAGCAGCGAGCCGCCCAAGCCCTCCCAGGATTTCTTCGGGCTGATCGCCGGCACCATCAAGTGCTTGCCGAACAACACCCCGGCCACATACCCGCCGATGTCGGCGAAAACGACGGTCACGATCACGGTGAACACGCGGCTGCCGCCGTGGTCTTGGAAGATCAGCAGCGAAGTGAAGCTGGCGAACAGAGGCACCCACGTCGCGAGCAGCACAGCGGCCGAGATATCGCGCAGGTAGTTCACCGGCTGCTCGCGAAGGCCCTGCCCGACCAGGCGCCAGACCATGCACACCACGATCGTTCCCGCGTAAGCACCCAACACGCCGGCCACGCCGTAGGGCCACGCCAGCCAGATCATCGCCTGGCCGCCGATCAACAGCGGAATCATGGGCAGGGCGTAGCCGGCTTCTTGCAGCCTGCGAATGACCTCATGAGTGGCGATCGGAATGGCCACCGCCAGCACGACCAGCCAGCCCTTTGGCGCGAAAAGCAGGGTCCCTATCGCGATCGCGCCGAGGACGACGCCGACCCCGATGGCGGCCGGCAGGTTGCGGCCGGCGCGCGACGCCTTCTTCGGCGGTTCTTCGACCGGGGTGGATGGCACGGGACTCGCTCGCCGTTTGGTCACTAGACCTCCAGCAGCTCGCCTTCTTTGTGCTTCACCAGTTCGTCAACCTGGTGGGTGTACTGCTGCGTGGTCTTGTCGAGGTCCTTTTCGGCGTGTTTGACTTCGTCCTCGCCGGCTTCGCCGTCCTTCTTGATGCGGTGCAACTCCTCCATCGCCTTGCGACGAATGTTGCGCACCGAAACCCGAGCGTCCTCGCCCTTGGCCTTGGCCTGCTTGACCAAATCGCGGCGGCGCTCCTCGGTCAGCTGCGGGATGGCCACCCGGATGACGTTGCCGTCGTTCGACGGGTTGACGCCCAGGTCGGAATTGCGGATCGCATCTTCGATCGGCTTCAACTGAGACTGCTCGTAGGGCTTGATGACGACGAGCCGGGCCTCGGGAACGTTGACGCTGGAGAGCTGCGTGATCGGGGTGGCCGAACCGTAGTAGTCGACGTGGACGCGCGCGAACATGCCGGGGTTCGCGCGGCCGGTGCGAATGGACGCCAAGTCGTCGCGCGCCACCGACACCGCTTTCTCCATCTTCTCTTCGGCGTCGAAGAGTGTTTCGTCGATCACGGTGTTCTCTCCCGTCGCTTGCGCTCGCCCCAGACGTCCATCTCGTTAGGTGGTGACCAGTGTTCCGATCTTCTCACCTGCGACCGCACGCGCGATATTGCCGTCGATGAGGAGATTGAACACGAGGATGGGCATGCCGTTGTCCATGCACAGGCTGAATGCGGTCGCATCGGCGACTTTCAAGCCACGGTCGATGACCTCGCGGTGGCTGATCGCGGTGAGCAGTTCGGCATCGGGGTGCACGCGCGGGTCGGCGGTGAAGACCCCGTCGACGGCCTTGGCCATCAGCACCACATCGGCGCCGATCTCCAGCGCGCGCTGCGCGGCGGTGGTGTCGGTGGAGAAGTACGGCAGGCCCATGCCGGCGCCGAAAATCACCACGCGGCCCTTCTCCAGGTGCCGACGTGCCCGCAGCGGAATGTACGGTTCGGCCACCTGACCCATGGTGATCGCGGTCTGTACCCGCGTCGCGATACCTTCCTTTTCCAGAAAGTCTTGCAGCGCAAGGCTGTTCATCACGGTGCCGAGCATCCCCATGTAATCCGAACGGGTACGCTCCATGCCGCGCTGCTGCAGTTGCGCGCCGCGGAAGAAGTTGCCGCCGCCGATGACGACGGCAACCTGCACACCGCTGCGAACCACTTCGGCGATCTGCCGTGCCACCTGATGCACCACGTCGGGATCGAGGCCCACTTCCCCGCCGCCGAACATCTCGCCGCCGAGCTTGAGTAGCACGCGGGAGTACATCGGACGGATCGGCGTAGGGGATGCCTCGGCACCGTTGGGGCTGGTTGGCTCCGCCATCCGACTCCTTCGGGGTCTTCGCTGAGATTCCCCTAATCCTGCCTTATCGCGACCGCAAGGCCGCTATGGGGTCGGAGCGTGGCGGGTTAGCCAGCCGATCTCTAGCCCAGGTGCGCGGTCAGCAGAAACGCGGGCACCGACCTGCGACCCTTGGGCTCGTCCCTGACGTCGGTCACTGGGAAAGAGTTCTCGAAACCCTCCGGAAAGACGGCATGGATACGGGCCGGCCGAATTTCGTCGATCGCCCAGTACTTGGACACCACGTCACGCAACTCGTCTTCGGTAACCGGATTGGCCGGCCCCTCCGGCATGCCCGCCTTGTCAAACACCAGCGCGAAATACGACGCCCCAGGGGCGGCGGCGCGCACGATTGACTGCTGGTATCCCTCGCGTGCCTCCACAGGGATGGAGTGGAAAAGCGTGCTGTCGACGATCGTTCCGAACCGACCGTCATATCCGGTGAACGCGCTGATGTCGGCGACCTCGAAACTGGCGTTGGTCAGCCCGCGCTTGGCAGCTTCGGCCTTGGCCAGGACGATGGCGGTGGGTGACAGATCAAGCCCGACGGTGGTGAATCCACGTTCGGCCAGCTGCAGGGAGATGGCGGCCTCACCGCATCCGACGTCGAGGACGTCGCCGTGGAACTTGCCCGCGTCGATAAGCGCAGCAAGTTCGGGTTGCGGCTCGCCGATGCTCCACGGCGGCTTCGCGCCGGCCATCTCGGGAACCTCGCCCCGGTATGCGGAGTCGAACATTTCATCCATCGGTTGAGTCATGATTCGTGTATATCAATCTAGTTGATATGTGTCAATATGCTTGATATGGAAGAGCTCGAGGATCAACCGCTGGGCTATCTGCTCTATCGAGTCACGGCGGCGCTGCGACCCCAGGCGACGGCTGCGACGAAGGAGCTTGGACTCACGTTGCCCGAGTTCGTCTGCATGCGGATTCTGTCGTTCCGCCCCGGACGGTCCAGTGCGGAGCTTGCCCGCGACATCAACGTTTCACCGCAGGCGATGAACATTGTCCTGCGGGGTTTGCAAGACAGCGGTGCGGTCACACGCCCCGCCTCGGTCTCCTCCGGCAGGGCGTTGCCAGCGCAGCTGACGGCCGAGGGCAAGGCCCTGTTGAAGCGCGCGGAAGCCGCGGTGAAGGTCGCCGACGATCGCGTTCTGGCCAACCTCACTCCAGCCGAGCGCCGCGAACTGAAGCGGCTACTCGCGTCAGTGGGCTCAACTTGAGTGCTCGCCGAACTTGAGTGCTGGTGGCAGGCCGCCGGCGGCGAGGGTTGGATGCGCGGCAACGGTCGCGCCTCTTCGAGTTCGTAGGCGAGCTCGAGCAGCCTGGCCTCTTGGCCGTGCGGCGCAGCGAACATCATGCCGATGGGCAGACCGGATGCGGATAGGTGCCGGTGAGCCGCGAGGTGATCCGGCGTACCCGCGACAGCCGGGCGATCGCCAGCGGCAGTTTGTGCAGATTGCGGGCGGCATAGCGGTCAAAGCCCAGCGTCAGGTTGTCGAGCCGGATGCGGTCGAAGCTCGCACCAAATGTGCGGGGCGCACCGCGCACCAAGGCGAACGCCAAGAACGACCAGTACAACAAGAAGTCGTTCGCGAACTGCGGTGGCGCCGGGTTGTCAATCGTCGTTACCTTGTGGCCCAGTTCCTCTAACAGTGCCGCGTTCTTGAGCGTCAGCTCGGGCACTTCCGGACTGGCCTCACGCGAGATCGACTGCGTGCAGACCGCGATCCGGAGCCGCTGCTTGCCCGGATGAGCGACATCGCCGATCGCAGGCAGCTTCGGATTGCGGTAAACCCGCTCCATTTCCCGATGGAAGGCGGCGGTGTCGCGCACCGACCGGGTCACCACGCCATTAGCCACGATTCGCAACGGCATCTGGCGCATGTCCTTGTCCAGCGGTAGCCGGCCACGCGACGGTTTCAGTCCTACTAATCCGTTGCAGGACGCCGGGATCCGGATCGACCCACCGCCGTCGTTGGCGTGCGCGATCGGCACCACGCCCGCGGCGACGAACGCCCCCGATCCCGACGATGACGCGCCCGCGGTGTGGTCGGGATTCCACGGTCCCACGCGTCGGTGCCGCTCATCGTGGGCATGTCCCCGACGGCGACGTTGTCCTTGATGTAGGACGGCACGCCGTTGAAGTAGCCGCCGTACGGACGGCTGGCACTGGCACGGGTCCGAGCGCGGTCGAACGCCTCGTACGCCAGGCCGTTCAGCGTCGGGTTTGACGGCTTCGGTGCGGGCGATTGCGGCGTCGACGAGTTCGGACGGCGACACCTTGCCGGACCGGTTAGGCCTGGCCGACCTCGAACCGCACGAACCGGGTGACGGTCACGCCCGCCTCGTCGAGCAGCGCCTTGACGGTCTTCTTGCTGTCGGACACCGACGGCTGATCCAGCAGCACGACATCCTTGTAGAAGCCGGTCACGCGGCCTTCGACGATCTTCGGCAGGGCCTGCTCGGGCTTGCCCTCGTTGCGGGCGGTCTCCTCGGCGATGCGCCGTTCGTTGGCGACGATGTCCCCAGGCACGTCGTCACGCGTCAGGTACTTGGCCTTCAGCGCGGCGATCTGCAGAGCGACCGCATGCGCGGCGTCGGCGTTGTCGCCCGTGTACTCCACCAACACGCCCACTCCCGGCGGCAGGTCGGCGGCCCGCTTGTGCAGGTAGGTCTCCACCGTGCCGTCGAAGTAGGCGACGCGGCGCAGCTCGAGCTTCTCGCCGATCTTGGCGCTCAGGTCTGCGATGGTCTGCTCGACGGTGGTGTCACCGACCTTGGCGGCCTTCAGCGCGTCGACGTCGGTGGCCTTGGCAGCCGCGGCGGCCGCGACGATCTGATCGGCCACGGTCTGGAACTCGGCGTTCTTCGCGACGAAGTCCGTTTCGGAGTTGAGCTCGATCAGCGCGCCGTCCTTGACGGCGACCAGGCCCTCGGCGGTGGCCCGCTCGGCGCGCTTGCCGACGTCCTTGGCACCCTTGATGCGCAGCAGTTCGACGGCCTTGTCGAAGTCGCCGTCGGCCTCGACCAGCGCGTTCTTCGAGTCGAGCATGCCGGCACCGGTCAGCTCGCGAAGTCGCTTGACATCGGCAGCGGTGTAATTCGGCATATCAGCCTTCCGTGATCTTCGGTTCGGTTTGGATCTCGGCCTCGGGCGTGCCGGGTTCGGCGCCCGCGGCGGTCGGGGAAGCGGTCGCCGTCGCGCCGGCCAGCAGCTCCTGCTCCCACTCGGCAAGAGGCTCGGCGCCCTCGGCCTCAGGCTTGTCGCCGTCGCGGCCAACGCCCGCGCGGGCCTGCAGCCCCTCGGCGACGGCCGACGCGATCACCTTGGTGAGCAGCGCAGCCGAGCGGATCGCGTCGTCATTACCGGGGATCGGGTAGTCGACGAGGTCGGGATCGCAGTTGGTGTCGAGTATCGCAATGACGGGGATGCCCAGCTTGCGGGCCTCGCCGACGGCGATGTGCTCCTTGTTTGTGTCGACGACCCAGACGGCCGAGGGCACCTTCTGCATGTCGCGGATACCGCCGAGGCTGCGCTCGAGCTTGTTCTTCTCTCGGGTCAACATCAGGATTTCCTTCTTGGTGCGACCCTCGAAACCACCGGTCTGCTCCATCGCCTCGAGTTCCTTGAGGCGCTGCAGCCGCTTGTGCACGGTGGAGAAGTTGGTCAGCATGCCGCCCAGCCAGCGCTGGTTCACGTAGGGCATGCCCACGCGGGTCGCCTCCTCGGCGATGGATTCCTGGGCCTGCTTCTTGGTACCGACGAACATGACGCTGCCGCCGTGGGCGACAGTCTCCTTGACGAACTCGTACGCCTTGTCGATGTAGGTCAGCGTCTGCTGCAGGTCGATGATGTAGATGCCGTTGCGGTCGGTGAAAATGAACCGCTTCATCTTGGGATTCCAGCGACGGGTCTGATGCCCGAAGTGGGTGCCGCTATCCAGCAGCTGTTTCATGGTTACAACAGCCATACTCGGCCATGTCCTTTTGTTGTCGGTTGACGCCCGGCACCTGGTGATGCCAAGCCCTGGTGTCTGCGGGTTGCCGGACCCGTCCTAGAACGAGACCGCCGGCATCCGGATACGACCTTGACGAACCGGGTCGTGGTGCAGACACGCGAAGTCAGCCCGCTCGCGCGAGCTGCGGTTAGCAGTTTACACGGTGAAACAGGGTGCTTTTCCACACTGACCTGGCCATCCACAACCTGGCGCCGGGGCATGGCGAAACCTCAGGCACCGCGCTGAGCTGGACATATGCGAGAACTGGCGGCCGCGATGGCCATTGCAGTGCTGTGTGCGCCGATTGCGAGGGCCGAGGACGGGCGGCTCGACTGGCCGCTGCGGCCGCGACCTGCGGTGACCCGGGTGTTCGACGCGCCATCGCCGAATTGGAACCGCGGGCACCGGGGCGTGGACCTGGCTGGCACGCCGGGCCAACCGGTGTATGCGGCCGCGGCAGGCACCGTGGTGTTCGCCGGTGAGCTCGCCGGTCGTTCGCTGGTGTCGATCGCGCACCCGGGTGGGCTGCGGACCAGCTATGAGCCGGTGCGGCCGTCGGTGCGGGTCGGGCAGCCGGTCGCCGCCGGCGCAGTGCTCGGCGAACTGGTGGCCGGGCATGCCGGTTGCGGGGCGACGGCCTGTCTGCACTGGGGCGCGATGTGGGGCCCTGCCTCTCGCGCTGACTACGTGGACCCGCTGGGGCTGTTGGCGTCGACGCCGATCCGTCTCAAGCCACTAGGGAGCTAACCCCTTCCGCGAGCGACCGTGTTTGCACGCGACACACTGTAGATTTCTGTACGAACAGGGACGGTCGCGGCTCTTCGAGAGCCCGCCTAGCGTCGAAACCATGACCACCGACGCCCATCGCTCACGTCCACTCCGATTCGGCCTGCATACCGCGTTGCCCCGCGGCACCGACTTCGGCGATTTCGCGATTTCGGTGCAGGAGGCTGGTTTCGACGTGATGACGATCCCCGATCACCTCGTTGGGTCGCTGTCACCGTTCGCGGGTGCGGCTGCCGCGGCGTGCGCCACGTCGCGCCTGCACGTCGGAACCCTGGTGCTCAACAACGACCTGAGGCATCCCGTCGACACCGCCCGCGAGGCCGCCACCATCGCCGCGATCTCGGGAGGTCGCTTCGAGTTGGGTCTCGGTGCGGGGCACATGAAATCGGAGTATGACGCCGCCGGGCTGAGGTTCGACTTCGGTGGAACGCGGGTCGACCGGCTGATCGAATCCGTGAATGTGATTCGGCCGCTGCTCGCCGGCGAGCCGGTCGACATCGACGGCGCGCACTATTGCGTGCGTGCCGACGCGGGGGAACTTGTCGCCGCGCCAGGCGTACCCGTCCCGCTGCTCATCGGCGGCAACGGGGCTCGGGTATTACAGTTGGCCGGCCGAGTGGCCGATATCGCCGGGCTGGCAGGCTTCAGCCACAACCGCGACGCGACCGAGGTCGAGCTGACGCACTTCGACACCGCCGGCCTGGACAACCGGATCGCGGTCGTGCGTGAGGCCGCGGATGACAGGTTCGACGCCATCGAGCTGAACGCGCTTATTCAGTTCGTGGTGCACACCGATGACCGGGAAGCCTCGGCCACCGAACTGGCCGCGGCATTCGGCGGGATCTCACCGCAGTTCGTCTTGGATTCGCCGTTCGTTCTTCTCGGCACGCACGAACAGATGGCCGAGATGCTTGTAGAGCGCCAGCGGCGGTTCGGGGTGAGCTATTGGACTGTATTCGACGAGTGGGTCGGCCGAACCTCCGCCATGCCCGACATCGCGAAAGTCATTGCGCTGCTACGCTAGCGGCGACACTAGGCGCGGGGGTGGGCCTGGTCGTGCACCGCCCGCAGCCGGGCGACGGTGACGTGCGTGTACAGCTGCGTGGTAGCCAGCGTCGAGTGGCCGAGCAGTTCCTGAACGACACGCAAGTCCGCGCCGCCCTCGAGCAGATGGGTAGCGGCGCTGTGGCGCAGCCCGTGCGGCCCGATGTCGGGCGCACCGTCGACGGCCGCGATCGTCTGGTGCACGACGGTGCGTGCCTGACGAGGATCAAGCCGGCGCCCACGTGCGCCGAGCAGTAGCGCCGGGCCCGAGTCCGCGGTGGCCAATGCGGGTCGCCCGTCGGACAGCCACGCCGCCAACGCAACCTGCGCGGGTTCGCCGAACGGCACCGTGCGCTGCTTGTTGCCCTTGCCAAGCACCCGCAGTAGCCGGCGCGGTGTGTCGATGTCGTCGATGTCGAGCCCGCACAGCTCGCTGACCCGAATACCGGTGGCGTACAACAGCTCGACGATCAGCCGATCCCGCAGTGCAAGCGGGTCTCCTTGCTGTGCACCGGATTTCGCCGCGGACATCGCGTCGAGCGCCTGATCCTGTCGCAGTACTGCGGGAAGCGTTCGGCGCGCCTTGGGCACCTGCAGCCTGGTGGCCGGATCGCTCGGCATCAGTCCGCGCCGCGACGCCCATGCGGTGAACGTCCTGACCGCGGAGGTGCGTCGGGCCAGTGTGGTGCGGGCAGCCCCCGCGGACGCCTGCGCCGCGAGCCAGGACCGCAGGACCGGCAGGCTCAGGTTGGTCAATCCGGCATCGGGCACCCGTGCGGCGAGAAAGTCGAACAGTGACCGCAAGTCACCGAGATAGGCGCGGCGGGTGTGGTCGGAGCGGCCGCGTTCCAGCGCGAGGTACTCGTCGAACTCCTCGAGAATCGCGTCCACTCCCCTACCGTCGCAGACGCCAGCGCCGCGTCTCAGCTGACGCGCCGCAGCGCTTCCGGCGTCAGTTCCTTCAGCGACCGATAGCCGTCGACGGCCATGGTGACGTCGGCCTCGGCCAGCAGCGAGCGCAGCACGTGCACGATTCCGTCGACACCGCCCAGCGCGAGGCCGTAGGCATAAGGCCGACCGATGGCGACAGCGTCGGCCCCGAGCGCGAGCGCCTTGATGATGTCGGCGCCGCTTCGGATGCCCGAGTCGAAGAGCACCGGCAGGCCGTCGGCGGCCTCGACAACCCCCGGCAGGCAGTCGATGGCGGGAATGCCGCCGTTGGCCTGGCGGCCGCCGTGGTTGGAGCAGTAGATGGCGTCAACGCCGCCGTCCTTGGCGCGCCGCGCGTCGTCGGGATGGCAGACTCCCTTCACGATCAGCGGCAGCGTGGTCAGCGATCGCAGCCAGGGCAAGTCGTTCCACGTCAACGGGTTGCCGAAGATCTGTATCCAGCGCAGCACCGCCGCCTGCGGGTTCTCCTCGGGTGTTTGTTGCAGGCTTTCGCGGAACACCGGGTCGCTGGTGTAGTTAGCGAGGCAGTGGCCTCGCAGGAACGGGAAGTTGGATGTGCTCAAATCACGGGGCCGCCAGCCGGGTATCCAGGTGTCCAGCGTGACAACGATGCCCTTGAATCCCGCGGCCTCGGCTCGGTGCACGAAGCTCGCCGCCAGGTCGCGGTCGGTCGGCGTGTAGAGCTGGAAAAAGCCTGGGGTATCGCCTAATTCGTCGGCGATGCGCTCCATAGGATCGGCCGACATCGTCGACGCGATCATCGGCACACCGGTGCGGGCGGCGGCGCGCGCGGTCGCAAGGTCGCCGTGCCCGTCCTGCGCGCACAGGCCGATGACTCCGACCGGCGCCATCATCGCCGGTGAAGGCAGCGTCATCCCGAGCAGGTCGATCGACAGATCGCGTTCCTTGGCGCCGACCAACATCCGCGGCATCAGCCCCCAGTTCTCGAAGGCGGTGACGTTGACCCGCTGGGTGCGTTCGTCGCCTGCGCCGCCCGCGACGTAGGACCACATCCCCGGCGGCATCGCGGACTGGGCCTTGGCCTCCAACTCAGCGAACGCCATCGGCAGCGACGGCAAGACGCCGGACAGACCCTGAAGATAGATCTCGAGCTGGTAGTCGCTGAACGCCATGCGGTCAGCGTGCCAGGCAAGCGGTCAAGCGTTGGCCTCTTCCTCCACCTTGGCCAGATCGCGCTTCCACTCCCGAAACGTTTCCTCGGTGCGGCCGCGTCGCCAATACCCGGAGATTGACGACGCCCACTTCGCGTCGACACCGCGTTCCTTGCGGATGTAGGGCCGCAGGTTGTGCATGACGGTCTGGGCCTCGCCGTGGATGAATACCTGGACCTGGCCCGGCAGCCAGTCGGCTTCCTTGACCGCCGCGATCAGCGGTGCGTGGTCACCGGCATGATCCTCAGACACCAGGTCGGGGCGGCCGCCACGGTAGACCCATCGCACCTCAGCTCCGGGTGGAGCGGTCAGCGCGATCTCGTCGTCGGGTCCACCGACCTCGATGAAAACCCTGCCAATCGCGTTGTCGGGCAAGGCTTCCAGCGCCGCGCTGATTGCGGGTACAGCCGCCTCGTCGCCGGCGAGCAGGTGCCAGTCGGCCGCGGGGTCAGGCGCGTAGGCGCCGCTGGGTCCATCAGATATGCCGGTTGGCCGGGGGTCGCCGCGGCCGCCCACGGGCCCGCGACACCGTGATCTCCGTGCACGACGAAGTCGATCGAGATCTCGCGGCACTCGGTGTCGACTTTCCGGACGGTATAGGTGCGGACGGTCGGCTGTCCCCCGCGAGCGGGAGGTGCCCCCAGGCCGGGGGACAAGGACTTGAAACTGTCCAGCGTCAACGGTTGCGGCAGCGCGCCGACATCGGTGCCGTTCTGGACGAACACGATCTTGACGTAGGCGTCGGTGAAGTCGTTCGGCGTGAACGTGTCGAAACCGCTGCCGCCCAGCACAACCCGGGTCAGGTGCGGTGTCAATTGCTCGGTACGCACCACTTCGAACGTGTGCACGGGACGTCCTGCCACGGGTTCCTCCAAAATTGATTAGCCCAACTCACGATCGTACTTTCACAATATATGGGATCCGCCAATTGAGCGGCGGTCTACCTTGGCCGTCAACCTACCGAAGGGCCAGTTTCCACCGGCCGTCCTGACAGACGACCAGCCCCGAGAGCTCGAGGACGGCCAGCGGCCCCAGCACCTGGGTTGCCGGCAAACCGGAGGCCACGGCAATCTCGTCGGGGGTGCGGGCGCCGCGGGCCGGCAGTGCGTCGTAGACCCGCTGCTCGGTGTCGGCCAGCCCGTCCAGTGGCGAAACCGACCGCGGTTCGTCGGGCGCGAGTTCGCCTGCCCGACCGACCAGTTCGACCACCTCCTCCGCGCGTGTCACGAGGTTCGCTCCCGCCCGCAACAACGCGTGGCATCCGACCGATGCCGACGAGGTGACCGGCCCGGGCACCGCGCACACCGCGCGGCCCAACGATCTGGCCCACGCTGCGGTGTTGGCGGCGCCGCTGCGCGCTCCGGCCTCCACGACCACGGTCGCCCCGGCCAATGCGGCGACCAGGCGGTTGCGGGTCAGGAACCGGTGCCGCGCGGGCCGCACGCCGGGCGGGTATTCACTGACCACCAGCCCGTCCTCGCGGATGCGGTGCAACAGCGCCGCGTGCCCCGCCGGGTACGGCACATCGATGCCACCGGCCAGCACCGCAACCGTCAACCCGTCGGCAGCAAGCGCAGCGCGGTGGGCCGCCCCGTCGATGCCGTAGGCGCCGCCCGACACCACGGCGACGTCCCTGCCCGCCAGACCGTCAGCCAGGTCGGCCGCGACGTGCTCACCGTAAGCAGTGCTCGCGCGGGTACCCACGATCGCCGCGGCCCTGTCGGCGACGTCGTTCATACGGCCAGGGCCCACCGCCCAGAGCACCATCGGCGGATGGCACCGGGGACGCAGCCGGGCATCCACCCCGTCAAACGCGGCGAACGACAGTAGCGGCCATTCGTCGTCATCGGCGGTCACCAACCGCCCGCCCAGCCGCGACAGCAGCTCTAGATCTTTTGCGGCACAGTCGATCCGGCGCCTAGCCTCGGTGTCATTCGCGAGTCGCTCGCCGACCTTGCCGTGCACCACACGATCGGCGGCCTCAATGGGTCCGACGGTCGCCACCAACTCCGCCAACTCCGGGGACGGCGGCTCGGCCACCCGCGAGAGATAGGCGAACGCGCGCGCGGTGTCGTCGGTCATCGGACGCTCCCCGCCTGCCGGAAGCTCAGCGCCACGGTCACGTCGGCGAGCACCGGCGAGGACCGACCGCCCAGATCGGCAAGCGTCCACGCCACCCGCAGGGTCCGGTCGACGCCGCGGATGCTGAGCTGCCCGCGATCAAGCGCGGTGTGCAGCGGCTCCATCGCCTTCGCATCCAGCCGAAACTTGCGCCGCAGCAATGCGCCGCTGACCTCGGCATTGGTGCGAATGCCGTGTGGCTGCCAGCGCTGCGCGGCCGCAGTCCGTGCCGCGGCGACTCGCTCCCGTACCTCGGCGGAGGACTCGCCCTCCTCAGGAGCGAACGCACCTGCCCGCACCGCATGCATCTGTACGCGCAGGTCCACCCGGTCGAGCAACGGACCGGACAGCTTGCCGAGATAACGCCGCTTGGCGCTCGGTGCGCAGATGCAATCGCGGGGATCTGCCGGCGCGCATGGACAAGAATTGGCGGCCAGCACCAATTGGAACCGCGCCGGATAGCGTGCCACGCCGTCGCGGCGGGCGAGCCGAATCTCGCCGTCCTCCAAGGGAGTTCGCAATGCCTCCAGCGCGGTCGCACCGATCTCCGCGCACTCGTCGAGAAAGAGCACGCCCCGATGCGCCCGGCTGACCGCGCCAGGCCGGGCCAGCCCGGTGCCGCCGCCGACCATCGCAGCCACGCTCGCGGTCGGATGTGGCGCGACGAATGGCGGCCGGGTGATCAGCGGTGTGCTGCCCGACAACAGCCCGGCCACCGAGTGGATCGCCGTCACCTCCAGCGACTCGGGGTACGACAACGGCGGCAATAGCCCTGGAAGTCGTTGCGCCAACATCGTTTTGCCCACTCCCGGCGGGCCGGTCAACATCAGGTTGTGCGCACCGGCCGCCGCGACCTCGACCGCATAACGGGCATGCGACTGACCGACCACGTCGGCGAGATCGACCGACGGTTCCTGCGCCGATTCCGGCGCGTCGATCCGGTCGTCGAGTTGCGCCTTTCCGCCGAACCAGGATTGCAGTTGGCCCAACGTTCGTGCGCCCCACACGTCGATGCCGTCGACGAGGCTGGCTTCCGCCAGATTGTCGACCGGCACCACCACGGCCGGCCACCCTTCCCGCTTGGCGGCGAGCACGGCCGGCAGCACACCCTTGATGGGGCGCACCCGTCCGTCGAGTGCCAATTCGCCGAGCAGCACGGTCTTTTCCAGCCGCTCCCATACCTTCTTGCCATGCGCGGACAGCACGGCCGCCGCGAGGGCCAAGTCGTAGACACTTCCCATCTTGGGCAGAGTGGCCGGGGAAAGGGCCAGCGTCAGCCTTGCCATGGGCCAGCTGTTACCGCAATTGGTGATCGCCGCGCGGACCCGGTCCCGCGACTCCTGCAGCGCGGCGTCGGGTAGCCCGACGAGATGCACACCGGGCAGACCCGAGGTGATGTCGGCCTCAATTTCGACGATCTCGCCGTCCAGCCCGCGCACGGCCACTGAGAACGCCCTGCCCAGCGTCATCAACCAACCCCCTGAAGGTGAGTGATTTCCGGGCTGCGCCGCCGCCCGATACGGACTCCGATGACATCGATGCGGACCGCCGCCCAGCTGCCGTCCTGCGTCGCCAGCCACAGCCCGGCGAGTCGGCGCAGCCGCCGAACCTTGTCCGGCGTCACGGCCTGAGCGACCCCACCGAACTGATCACTGGTACGTGTCTTCACCTCGACGAACACCACGACGCGCGTCGCGTCGTCGGCGGCGATCACGTCCAGCTCGCCGTATCGGCAGCGCCAGTTGCGGATCAGCACCCGCAAGCCCAGCGACTCGAGGTGATCGACCGCGAGTTGCTCACCCAACGCGCCGATCTCGGCACGGGTCAACGAAGTCATGGCGCAACGGTGCGGCCCGGCACCGACACGGCGGCGACACGCGCCCGTAGTTATCCCCAGTCAGGCCTTCATCCACAACTCCCATGCGGATGGTTTCGCCGCCGTCAAAAAACGGGTACATGACGTCATGACCGACAAGTCGCTACACGGCGTCGCCGACAAGGCCACCGACAGCGATGCATTCGAGTACACCGCTCGCGCCGGTTTCGCGGTCAGCGGCGTGCTGCATCTGATCGTCGGGTACATCATTCTGCGCATCGCGTTCGGTTCGGGCGGCAGCGCCGATCAGTCGGGCGCTCTGGCGACCCTGGCCCGCCAGACCGGCGGCACCCTGATCATGTGGGTCGCCGCCGTCGGGCTGGTGGCGCTCGGGCTGTGGCGACTTGCCGAAGCCGTCGTCGGGTCGAAGCCAGGTGAGGCCTCTGGACCTCGACAGGACGACACCCCGGCCTGGAAGCGCGCCAAGTCCGTCGGGCTCGCCATCGTGAACTTCGCAATCGCGTTCGCCGCCGCCCGATACGCGATGGGAAGCGGTCAGCAGAGCAGTGAGCAGAATGCCGGGCTGAGCGCGCAGATGATGCAGTCAGGCTGGGGCAAGGTCGCCCTCATCGCGATTGGACTCGGACTCGTCGGGGTGGGTGGCTACCACGTCTACAAGGGCGTATCCAAGAAGTTCTTGAAGGATCTACGCGTTTCGGGCGGCACCGGAGTCACGGCGACCGGCATCGCCGGCTATGTCGCCAAGGGCCTGGTGATCGCGGGTGCGGGTGTGTTGGTGGTCATCGCGTCGCTCCAGGCTGATCCGTCGAAGGCGACGGGCCTCGACGCGGCGGTCAAGACACTGGGTCAGGCGCCGTTCGGCAAGTTTCTTCTCATCGTCGCCGCGCTCGGAATCGCGGCTTTCGGCGCGTACAGCTTCGTCAGAAGCCGCCACGGCCGCATGTAGTTCGTTTGCGAGCGCCCTGTCGTGTACCGGCCGGCAGTGCTGTGCTGTGCTGCAGTCGACTAAGGTACGCATTCCTGTCTCGACGGCGTTTTCATGGGCAGCAAGGACCCACCAAGAATCAACGATTGAGGGGGGCCACCGCATGAAAGCCGTTGTCTACACCCGCTTTGGACCACCCGAGGTGCTCAAGGTGTGCGAAACCGAAACACCAAGTCCGCGCGACGACGAGGTGCTCGTGCAGATCTACGCAACCACCGTCACCGCAGCCGAAGCCGCGATGAGGCGCGGGCGGCCCCTCTGGGGTCGCGTCGTTCTCGGTGTAGTGCGACCGCGCAAGCGGATGCAGACCCTTGGCATCGAGCTCGCCGGAGAGATCACGGCAGTCGGCAAGCACGTCAGTCGTTTCCGTGTGGGCGACGAGGTATTCGGATTCACCGGTTTTGACATCGGCGCGAATGCCGAATTCCTATGCCTGCGAGAAACGGCATCCCTGTGCCCTAAACCGGTGAACGCCACCTTCGAGGAAGCGGCCGCGGCAGTGGATGGAGCATCCACCGCGCTGTTCTTCCTGCGCGACAAAGCAGACGTACACCCCGGGCACCGCGTGCTGGTCCTTGGGGCATCGGGCAGCATCGGCACCTACGCGGTACAGCTCGCTCGCCGCCTCGGTGCGGAGGTGACGGGCGTGTGCAGCACACCAAACGTGGCGCTGGTCGAATCGCTCGGTGCCCACCACGTAATCGACTACACCCGGCAGGATTTCACCCAGTCGAGCTTGACGTACGACGTGGTGTTCGACACCGTGGGCAAGAGTTCGTTCGCCCACTGTAGAAGTGCGCTAACACCATCGGGCTGCTATGTGGCGACCACGGGGCTGGTCAATTACCTCCTGACACGGGCCACCCGATTCTCCGGCAAACGCGTAGTCACCGGGATGTCAATGGACAAGTCTGCGGCGCTTCCATACCTGCGGTCACTCATCGAGTCGGGCGACCTGCGCATTGTGATCGATCGTCAGTACGAGCTCGCCGACATCGTCGAAGCCCACCGCTACGTCGACTCGGGCCGCAAGCGCGGCAACGTCGTCGTTCGGGTCACGACGGCGTAGTTGTCCGCAGCCGCTTGGGCCGCATGTGACTTCTCAGGAGACTTCGTCGAACAGCAGAGCGAGCTGTCCCGGCGACACCGCGACGCCGCACTGGCTGCGCAGGCTGGTCACAGGCGCCGCGATGTTCCTCAGATCCAAGAACTCGTTCGGGTGGCCCGTGAAATATGCGCGCACGGAGGCCTGGGCGTCGGCGGCGGGCTGCGTCGCTGCGGCGGTCAGCACCTCGTTGGCACCCGGGTGGGCGTCGAGGTACTGGCCCGCGTCGTGCAGCACTCCGCTGGCCCTGGTGGCGAGCCCACTGGCAGTGCAATCGTCAATGGCACCGGCTGTCGGTGCGGCGATGACGGCTACCGCGGCTCCTCCGACCGCGCAGGTGGCAAACGCGCCGAAGAGTCCGCGGCGCATAGCAGTTGCAGACAGTTTCATAGATTCGTTCCTTCGGTCTCGTGGCTCAATGGGTCGCGCCCCTGATTCTCAGTCAACGTACAGGTGAGAGCCACCCCATGCCGCCCTTCTCCAGCTGGCGGCGGATGAAGTCGGCGGCTTCGGCATCCAGCGGCGGTCCGGGCGTCATCAGCGTGACCTCGAGCTCGGGCTGGTTGGGTGCCTGACCGTGACCCAGCGGAAGCCCTCGCCCATCGTGATGTCCGTGCCGGGTTCAAGCCGAGCACGTCGACCCGCCGCACATGCGACAGCAGCGCGAAGTCGACAGCGTGACGTCCGGATTCCAGCAGGGGAACAGATTGGGCCTGGACAAAGGGTATCTTCACTAAGGTAAACCTCAGCTAAACGCGCGCCCCGGCGTGGCGTAGAAGAATCGGGAAGGGACCGCCTTGATGCGACCTCGTTGGAGCCGGATCGCCGCAGTCTTGTCCACGCTGGCCGTCGTGGTCGGTGCGACCGCCTGCTCAAGCTCCGAGGAGAGCGACGAACTGCTGATTTACAACGCTCAGCACGAGTCGCTGACCAAAGAGTGGATCGACGCGTTCACCAAAGAGACCGGCATTAAGGTGACCTACCGCCAGGGCGGCGACACCGAGCTCGGCAATCAACTCGTGGCCGAGGGCGCCGCATCTCCCGCCGACGTGTTCCTGACCGAGAACTCGCCCGCCATGGCCGCCGTCGAGCGTGCGGATCTGTTCGCCGATCTCGAGCCCGACACCATCAATCAGGTTCCCGCGCAATACCGTCCGGCCAGCGGCAAGTGGACGGGCGTCGCGGCACGCACCACCGTCTTCGTCTACAACAAGACCCGGTTGCAGCCCGACCAGCTGCCGAAATCCCTGCTGGATCTGGAGCAGCCCGCGTGGAAGGGGCGGTGGGGCGCACCGCCGACGAAGGCGGACTTCCAGGCCATCGTCGCCGCGCTGCTGCAGTTGAAGGGCGAGCAGGCGACGGCGCAGTGGCTCGCAGGCATGAAGGTCAACGCCAAGATCTACAACGACAACATCGCCACGCTGAAGGCCGTCAACGCCGGCGAGGTGGACGGCGGCGTGATCTACCACTACTACTGGTTCCGCGATCAGGCGAAAACCAAAGAGATGAGCGCTAATACGGCGCTGCACTACTTCAAGAACGAGGATCCCGGCGCGTTCGTCAGCCTGTCCGGCGGCGGCGTGCTCAAGTCAAGCAAGAAGCTGGATCAGGCGCAGCAGTTCCTGCTGTTCATTACCGGCAAGGCCGGCCAAGAGGTGCTGGAGAAGGGCACATCGTTCGAGTATCCGGTCGCCAGCGACGTGCCGGCGAACCCCGCCCTGCCGCCGCTCGACACGCTGCAGGCACCGAAGGTGGACCCCTCGACCCTGGACGCCCAAAAGGTGTCGGACTTGATGACGAAGGATGGCTTGTTATAGGTGGTCGCTCCCCCTGTTCCACCCGCCACAGCGCCGGTCTCGCGGTCGGCCCCCACCGCCAGGCCCGGCCCGCTGGTGACTGCCACGGTCGCGATCCTGGTCGCCGCCACCTTCATTCCGCTGGGCTATGTGGCGTGGTCGGCGGTCTCGATCGGGTGGACGCGCGCCTATGAACTGATCGTCCGGCCCCGCGTCGGCGAGTTGCTGTTCAACACTGTCGCACTGGTTGTCGTCACCGTTCCGCTGTGTGTCGTGATCGGTGTCGGCGTCGCGTGGCTGGTGGAGCGGACCGATCTGCCCGGCCGGGCGTTCTGGCGACCACTGTTCGTCGCACCGCTGGCCGTGCCGGCGTTCGTCAACAGCTACGCATGGGTGGGCGTGGTCCCGTCATTACACGGGCTGTGGGCGGGAGTCCTGATCACCACGTTGTCCTACTTCCCGTTCATGTACCTGCCCGCGGCCGCGACACTGCGCCGTCTCGATCCGGCCATCGAGGAATCGGCCCGCGCACTGGGATCCGATTCGACCGGCGTCTTCTTCCGCGTCGTGCTGCCGCAGCTGCGGCTGGCGATCCTTGGCGGCGGGTTGCTGATCGGGGTCCATCTGCTCGCCGAGTTCGGCGCCTTCGCGATGGTGCGCTTCGACACCTTCACGGTCGCCATCTTCCAGCAGTTCCAGGTCACCTTCGACGGGGCGGCGGGCGCCATGCTGGCCGGCGTGCTGGTGCTGCTGTGCCTGGCACTGCTGGTCGCCGAGGCGGCGGCGCGCGGGAACGCCCGGTTCGCCAGGATCGGCGCGGGTGTGCCCCGGGTGGCGACCCCGGTCCGCCTGGGCCGCAACACCATTCCCGCGCAGGCGGCGCTGGCCGGGTTGGCGGTGCTCGCCCTCGGCGTGCCGGTGTGGACGATCCTGCGCTGGCTGTGGATCGGCGGCACCGACGTATGGGTGCTCGACGACATCACCACCGCGCTCGGCCAGACGATCGGGCTGGCGACCATGGCCGCGGTGCTCACGACGGTGCTTGCGTTTCCGGTCGCATGGGTGGCGGTGCGCTCCAGCGGCTTCCTGGCCCGCGTTGTGGAGGGTGCCAACTACGTCACCAGCTCCCTGCCCGGAATCGTCACCGCGCTCGCGTTGGTCACCGTCACCATTCACTTCGCTCGCCCGCTCTACCAAAGCGTAGCGCTGATCGTGTTCGCCTACGTGCTGCTGTTCATGCCGCGCGCGTTGGTCAACGTGCGGGCCGGCCTCGCCCAGGTCCCGATCAGCCTCGAGGAGGCGTCCCGATCGCTGGGCAGCTCGCCGTCGGCCACCTTTCTGCGCGTCACCCTACGCCTGACGGCGCCCGCGGCGGCAGCCGGTGCATCGCTGGTATTCGTCTCTGTGGCAACAGAATTGACCGCCACCCTGTTGCTCGCACCGACCGGCACCCGGACGTTGTCAATGTTGTTCTGGTCGTTCTCGAGCGAGCTGGACTATGCGGCCGCCGCGCCGTACGCATTGGTCTTGGTCGTGCTCGCGATCCCGGTGACGCTGCTGCTGTTCCGGCAGTCGACCAAGGTGGCCGCGCTGTGACGGCCGCCGCCAACACCCTTGAAACCCGCGAACTCGCGAAGTCGTTCAACGGCAACACCGTGCTGCATCACATCGACCTTGAGTTGAAACCGGGCAGCACGACGGCCGTCGTCGGATCGTCGGGCTGCGGCAAGACCACGCTGCTGCGGCTCATCGCCGGATTTGAAACTCCCGATGCCGGGACCGTCACGATCGCAGGCCGACAGGTGGCCAGCCCGGAACGCGCTGTGGCGCCGCATCGTCGAAGCGTCGGCTACGTCGCACAGGACGGCGCCCTGTTCCCACACCTGACCGTCGGCCAGAACATCGCCTACGGACTGCCAGGCACGGCGCGCAGCGCACAGGTGCGTGCCCGGGTCACCGAATTGCTCGAAACCGTCTCCCTCGACGACTCATACGCATCGCGCCGGCCTCATCAGCTGTCCGGCGGTCAACAGCAGCGCGTCGCGCTCGCCAGGGCACTGGCCCGAAAGCCGGTGCTGATGCTGCTCGACGAACCGTTCAGCGCGCTGGACACTGGGTTGCGCGCATCCACCCGCAAGGCCGTCGCCGGGTTGCTTGCGGACTCGGGTGTGACGACGCTGCTCGTCACCCATGATCAGGAAGAGGCGCTGTCGATCGCCGATCAGGTCGCGGTCATGCGCGACGGCCGGTTCACCCAAGTCGGCAGCCCTCAGCACGTATACCGCCGGCCCAGCGACCGCTTCACCGCCGAGTTCCTCGGTGACTGCATCTCGGTGCCGTGCACAGTCGCGTCGGGGATCGCCGAAAGCGCGCTCGGGCGCATACCCGTGCAGACTCCCGTGGCCGAAGGGCCCGCCACGCTGATCCTGCGGCCCGAACAGCTTGTCGCGACGGTGGTTTTGGACAGCGAAGGCCTCAACGGCGTGGGAACCGTGATCGCCACCGAATTCCTCGGACACGACATCCTGTTGACCATCGACCCGGGAGGTGACGCGGCTCCAATCGTCGTGCGCCAGCACAGCCTCAACCCTCCGCCGATCGACGCCAAGGTGCGTATCGCCGTGGTGGGTAGCGGGGTGGTGCTCAAGTGAACCTCCTCGACCATCTCCGCAGCCACGACCAACGGGTGGCGGTGCTGACCCACACGGAGCAATTGACCTACCGAGACCTCGCAGACCGCGTCGCCGATGCGGCACAGGACATCGGTGCCGAGCGCCGGCTGGTGCTTCTCGAAACCCGCAACGACCTAACCACATTGGTGCACTACCTGGCCGGGATGGCCGGTGGGCATGTGCTGCTTCCGGTTCCGGCCGGACGCGACCACACCACGATGGTGCAGACCTACCACCCCGGCGTGATGATCGACGCCGACGGCGTTCATCATCGTCACCGCGGCGACTATCAGCTGCACGACGACCTCGCGCTGCTGCTGTCGACGTCGGGCAGCACCGGCTCCCCGAAAATGGTGCGGTTGTCGCATACGAACCTGGTCGCCAATGCCGCCGCGATCGCCGAGTATCTCAGTATTCGCGAAACCGACCGGGCCGCAACAACCTTGCCGATATCGTACTGTTACGGCCTGTCGGTGATCCACAGCCACCTGCTGTGCGGGGCAGGCATCATCCTCACCGATCACTCGGTGACCGACGACGAGTTCTGGGAGCTGTTCCGGCGCCATCGCGGCACCGCGTTCGCGGGCGTGCCGTACACCTTCGAACTGCTCGAGCGGGTTGGGTTTGACACCAAGGACTTGCCCGACCTTCGCTACCTCACCCAGGCCGGCGGCCGGATGCCACCCGAGCGGGTCCGCCGGTTCGCCGAGCTTGCGCAACGCCAAGGCTGGGATCTGTTCGTGATGTACGGCGCGACGGAGGCGACCGCCCGAATGGCTTATCTGCCGCCGGAACTCGCGATTTCCCGTCCGAGCACTATCGGCAGGCCGATACCCGGCGGGTCGTTCACCATCGAACCTGTCGACGAGTGGGGCGACGACGCCGTCGGCGAGCTGGTCTACCGGGGGCCCAACGTCATGATGGGGTACTCGCACGGGCCCGCCGATCTGGTGCTCGGCAAGACGGTCGACACGCTGCACACCGGAGACATCGCCCGACGCGGACCCGACGGGCTCTACGAGGTCATCGGCCGCGGCAGCCGCTTCGTCAAGTTGTACGGGCTGCGGATCGACCTGCATCGGGTCGAGACCACCCTGCGCGAGCACGGTGTCACGGCGTTCTGCGCCGACGACGATGATCGCCTCGTGGTCGCGGCCACGGGAGACAACGACGCGGCTGACGTCCAACAGGCGGCCGCCGAAGCCGCCGGTGTACCCGCCGCCGCGGTCCTGGCCGTGACCGTCGACGAGCTGCCGATGTTGTCATCGGGTAAGCCGGACTACCAGGCGGTGCGGACGCTGGCGCGTGAGGCCGACCTGCAGGAATCCGACGCGGTCGACCTTCGCGCCTTGTTCGCAGATGTGCTGCATCTCGACCCCGCCACCATCGATCCCGACGCCAGCTTCGTTGACCTGGGCGGCAACTCGCTGTCGTACGTGACGATGTCGGTGCGGCTCGAACGCGCCCTCGGCACCCTGCCGTCGGACTGGCAGCGGCTGCCGATACGCGAGCTTGAAGGCAGCCTGCGCCCGGTGCGGCGACGGTGGTGGGAGTCAACGCTGGAAACCGGCGTTGCGCTGCGCGCGGCGGCGATCGTGCTCATCGTCGGGTCGCATGCGGAGTTGTTCAAACTGTGGGGCGGGGCGCACATCCTGCTGGGCGTGGCCGGTTACAACTTCGCGCGGTTCTGCCTCACCCCAGTGTCCCGGGTAGAGCGGGTTCGTCGACTGCGCAACACGATCGGGTGGATCGCGGTGCCGTCGGTGATCTGGGTCGTCATCGCGCTCGTGATCACCGACGACTACCACGCCACAAATCTGCTGCTGGCCAACAAGTTCCTCGGCCCTCACGACAGCATGACCGCGGGACGATTGTGGTTCGTCGAAGTGTTGGTGTGGACACTGATCGCGCTGGCCGCGGCGTTCTTGATTCCGGCAGTCGACCGACTGGAACGCCGGTCCCCGTTCGCATTCGCCGCTGTCCTTCTCGCGGTTGGGATGGCGTTGCGCTACGCCATCTTGCAGCTGAACCTGGGCCGCGACGCGTGGTTCACGATGCTCGCGTTCTGGTTCTTCGCCGCGGGCTGGGCCGCGGCCAAGGCATCGACGACGTGGCAGCGCGTCCTCGTCACGGTCGTGCTGACAGTCGGCCTGTACGGCTATTTCGACAGCACGCTCCGCGAAGCGATGGTGCTTGCTGGCCTGGTGTTGCTGATTTGGCTGCCCGCGATTAGCTGCCCCGCCGCGTTCACGGTCGTCGCGGGAGTCATCGCTGAAGCGTCCCTGTACACCTACCTCACCCACTATCAGGTGATCGAGTTGTTCAAGGGCCTTCATCCGCTGCTGGGTGTCATCGCGTCGATCGCCGTGGGTGTTGTCGTCACCTACCTGGCGACGCTGCTGCGCAAGCGGATTCGCGAGCGTCGGCGGCGGGCGGTCAGTTCGACCACAGCTCCCGCTCTGCGATAAGGCCCTCCTGCACCAGGGTGGCCGCGATGACGCCGTCGGCGCGGATCAAGCTGGCGGCGACGACTCCGCGTCCACGCGCCGCTGCCGGCGACGTCGACTCCAGCAGATTCCACTGATCGGCCAGGACGGGCCGATGAAACCAGATCGACGAATCAGTCGTACCGCTGCGATGACTGCGTGCCTTCATCGAATGGCCGTGCACCTGCAGCGCCGGGTCGATCATGTAGACGTCGGTGACGTATGCCGCGACCAAGGTGTGCACCAATGCGTCGTCGGGGAGCGGAACAGTTGCCCGCCACCACAACCGGCGGACGAACCCGCCGCTGGATCTTTCGTCGGCGACCCTGATGTCGATCTCGTCGAGCGGCATCGACGGCGCGGGGCCGGCCGGCCCGGTCTGCGGCAGGGCCTCGGGATGCTGCGGCATCGACGCACGCTGACCGTGTTCGGGACCGGGCAGATCAGTGGCGAACGACACTGTGGCCGTCGTCAGCAGCCGTCCGTCCTGGCGGGAGTCAACTCGGCGCGCGGCCGCGGTGCGGCCGTCGAAGACCCGAGTCACCGCGTAGTCCACGGAATCACCGGCTTCGCCGCCGCGCAGGAACTGCAGATGCATGTTGGTCGGCAACCGGTGCGAGTCAACGGTGCGGCAGGCGGCCGCCAGGCTCTGCGCGACGAACTGCCCGCCGTATGCCCGCTTTCCGTCGGGACCGCTGCCAGGCCCGATCCAGATGTCTTCGGTGCCACCCTGTTGCAACTCAAGCAGCCTGAGCAGCGTGCTCACCGCGGCTCCGCGGAACCCGTTGCCACGGTGCCCGATTCGGTGAGCACGACTACCTCCTCCTCAGTCAGCCCCAAACATTCGATCAAAACGTCGGCGGTGTCGTCGCCCAAGGCCGGGGCAGCCACCGCCTGCGGGTAGCCGCCGTCGAAAGCCATAGGCAATCCGGGTGCGAGGTACTCCCCGATCCGGGGCTGGCGCAGCGGCGTGAACATCGGGTTCCCGGTCACCCTGTCGTCGGCGACCATCTCGGCGAAGGTGCGGTATCGCTCCCAAAGCACCGAGGTCGCCGACAGCCCGTCGGTGATCTCCTGGGCCGTGTGCGCGGAGAACCATTCATTGAACAGTCCGGTGAGCGCGTCGCGGTGTTGGAACCGTTGACCCTCGTCGGTGAAGTCCGCATCGAGCGTTTCTGCCAGCGCGGCAACCGCTTTCGTCGTACCAGTGAGCTTCGTCAAATCGCGGAAATGCCGGCCTGTCAGCGCGACGACCATGAATGAGGTGCCGTCGCTGCTGGTGAAGTCTTGGCCGTAAGTGCCGTACACCGAGTTGCCGATCCGTTCGCGCGCGGTGCCGTTGATCATGGCCTCGGTGAACAGACTCAGATTGCCGGCCGTCGCGAGTGCCACGTTCTCCAGCGGAATACTGATCCGCTGGCCCTGGCCGGTGGTGTCGCGGTGCCGCAAGGCGGTGACCACGGCCAGTGCCGCATAGATTCCGGTTGCGACATCCCACGCGGGCAGCACGTGGTTGACCGGAGTGGCGAGCTCAGCCGGGCCGGTCACCATGGGCAATCCGATGGCGGCGTTGACGGTGTAGTCGACACCCGTTCCGCCGTCCGCGCGGCCAGACACCTCCACATGAATCAGGTCGGGCCGCAGTCGTGTCAGCGTTTCATACGAATGCCATTGCCGACCGCCCACATTCGTTATCTGCACGCCGCTGTCCGCGATCAGCCGCTGCACGAGGTCCTGGCCCCCCGGCGACCGGAAGTCGGCAGCCACGGAGCGCTTGCCCTTGTTCAGGCCAGCCCAGTAGATGCTCTCGCCGTCGTCGGTGACCGGCCAGCGGTGGTAGTCGGCCGCCCCCCCGATGGGGTCGACACGGATCACCTCGGCCCCGAGCTGGGCCAGCGTCATCCCGGCCAACGGCACCGCGACGAAACTGGAGATCTCGACGATCCGGACCCCGGCCAGGGGCCGGGAGGCATCCGGTGCAGCGGTCATCCGCTCAAGCTATCAAGCACCGCTGCGGGCGAGTTTGATCGCTGCGGCTTCGATGGTGTCCTCCGACAGCAACACCTCCAGCGCGGCGTCGCCGAGTGGAATGAAGCTGTCCTTGCTGGCCAGCCGCTCCACAGCGCCGGTGTAACCGTGGTCGAGCAGCGCTGCGAGCACGCCTTCGCTCACTCCCCCGGTCGCCCGGGTCTCGTCGACGATCAGCGCACGCCCGGTGGCGCTCGCCTCCCGAATCATGTCCTCGACCGGCAACGGCGCGAGCCATCTCAGGTCGACGACACGGGCGCGGATGCCGATGGACTCCAATCTGCGTGCCACCCGCAGGCTCATCCGCAATCCGTTGCCGAAGGTGAGGATCGTCAGGTCCGCGCCGTCGCCGTAGGTGCGCGCACGACCCATTGACACACCGTCGGCCGGATACGTCGCGAGCCACGATTCGTCGCCGTCGTCGTAAAGATCACGCGTGTGGTAAAGCGCGATGGGCTCGAGAAAGACACAGACGATGCCCGCCGCTTTCGCCGCGGCGACGCAGGTGTGCAGCATCGCCGCGGCGTCGTCAGGCCGCGCCGGCGAGGCGATGACGATTCCGGGGATGTCGCGGATCGCGGCGATCGAATTGTCGTTGTGAAAGTGGCCGCCGAATCCCTTCTGGTATCCGTAGCCCGCCACGCGAACCACCATCGGATTGCGGTACTGCCTATTCGAGAAGAACTGCAGGGTCGCACCTTCACCACGAATCTGGTCAGCGGCATTATGGAAGTAGGCGAGGTACTGGATCTCCGGGATCGGCAACAGGCCCGAGACCCCCGCGCCGAGGGCCAGGCCCAGGATCGACTGTTCGTCGAGCAGCGTGTCGAACACCCGCGCCGAGCTGGTCTTGCCGAGCAGTCCTCGGGTGACGCCGTAGACGCCGCCCTTGCGGGCGACGTCTTCTCCGAAGATCATCGCCTCCGGATGCCGGTCCAAAATGTCCTGCAGCGCACGGTTTATCGCGAGCGCCACCGTCAGCGGCGCGTCCGGCTCGCCGGACCTGACCGCAGCAACTAGTGACGCCGGCGACGCGGCCAGGGCGTCATCGATACTGGAGTCAAGCGGCGTCATCACCGCGTCCGCACTGCGGAGCTGCTCGAATTCGGCTACCTCGCCGGCGATCTCAATGACGTTGGCACGCTTGGCCTCATAGCGCTCCAGCACCTGTGCCGCCGTCAACGCACCACTGTCGACCAACAGTTTCGCGGTGCACAGCACGGGATCCCGGTCGTAATCGGCGGCTATCTCGGCAGGGCGACGATAGGCGGGCTCAAAGTCGGAGCCGGCGTGGCCCATCAATCGCACCATCCGCAGGTGGAGAAAAGCCGGCCGCCGGTGGGTGCGAACCCACGCGGCCGCGGCTGCGGCGGCAGCGAAAGTCGCCTGCAGATCTGAGCCGTCGGCCTCGAAATACTTCAGCCCATCTCGGTTTCCGTATGTTCGCTCGATCCAGTCCCGTGGGGTCTTGACGCTGATACCGACCCCGTTGTCCTCGCAGACGAACAACAACGGCATCGGCACACCCTGGTAGGCCGAATGCAGCGCCGCATTGATCGCGCCCACCGCCGTGGAATGGTTAACCGATGCGTCACCGAAGCTGCAAACCGTGACCGCATCCTCGGGCCAGTGGCATGTCACGCCGAGCTTCTTTGCGCGGGCGATGGAGAACGCAACACCCACCGCCCGCGGTAGGTGCGACGCGATGGTCGAGGTCTGCGGAATGATGTTCAGGTCGTGGCGGCCGAACACCTTGTGGCGTCCACCGGCGATCGGCTCCTCGACGGCGGCCACCAGCCCGAGCAGCACATCACGCAGCGGATCACCACCGTCCAGCTGGGCGGCGCGGGCCAAGAAGAAACCGCCGGACCGGTAGTGCAGCAGCGCCGGATCGGAGGGCCGCAGTGCGGCCGCGACGGCGGCGTTGCCCTCATGCCCGGATGAGCCGATCGTGTAGTAGCCCTTGCCCTGCGACCGCAGCCAGCGGGCGGCAAGGTCAAGGTGCCGGCTGCCGAGCTGGGCGTCGAACAGCGCCAAGCAGTCCGGAGCCGTCAGTGACGAGCCGTCGAGCACCGCCTCCTCGCCCCGCGAAGGTCCTGTCGCGCTCAGGGCGGAGATGGTCGCGGTGAAGTAGTCGTCGATCGGTTCGGCCATCGGGTTCACCCCTCGATGCGCAGGGCGCTATCGTCCCTGCCGGTCAACAAGACACCACGGTCGCGGTCGATGATCACCCCCCGAACATAGGTCGTATACGGTGTGGGCCGTCGAAAATCTCCGTGTTGATCTCCTCGCCGAGGAAAGACCGTCCGCCGTCGGTCCACTGGTACCGGTTTACTGTCTTGGTCTCGCCCTGCCACAGATCGACGCCCGGCGGCTTCCGAGCCCTCGGCGAGGTCGTTCTCGACCAGCTGTCGCACCCCGCCACCGATCGCCACGCGCGCAGCGAGGCGAGCACCTCCACCGCCAGGTCGATGTCGGTCACACGAGCATCATGCGCCTCAGCAGGTTCCAACTGCTCCCGCACGGGTATTCCGGCTGGGCTAACCGACCGACGTCGACCGCGGGAGCTGCACATGGGAACGACCAACGACACGGCGAAGATGCCGTCACACGTCGATGAAGGTCTCTCGTTGTTCGACCGGTTCGCGACCTACACCAGCGAGCGAGTGTCCAAGGGGTGGTTCTTCGGGCTTTGCGCAGTGCTGGTGCTGATCTGGGTGCCGACGTTCTGGCTATGGCCGAGCATTGATGGTTGGGCGTTGGTGATCAACACGGTCACCTCGACCATCACGTTTCTTCTGGTGGCGCTGCTGCAGAACACCGAGACGCGCGCCGAGAACGCCACCCAGCGCAAGCTCAATGCGATCGCCGACGCCCTCGCTGACCTGATGGACGAACTCGGCGCAGAACATCCCGATCTGCGCCGTTCGCGCGATGAACTCACCTCAGCAGTCGGCGTCGAACACCGGGAAAGCACGAATTAAGGACGCCGCCGATCAGACCAGTTCGATGGCGTCGGCGATGGACTGCAGCACACGGCTGGGCCGGAACGGGTACTTCTCGACCTCCTCGACGGTCGTCGAGCCGGTCAGCACCAGGATGGTCTCCAGCCCCGCCTCGATGCCGGCCACGACGTCGGTGTCCATCCGGTCACCCACCATCACGGTGCTCTCCGAATGCGCCTCGATCCGGTTCAGAGCGCTGCGAAACATCATCGGGTTGGGCTTGCCGACGAAATACGGTTCGCGGCCGGTCGCCTTGGTGATCATGGCCGCTACCGAGCCGGTGGCCGGCAGCGGGCCCTCAGCCGACGGCCCCGTGACGTCCGGGTTGGTCGCGATGAACCGGGCACCATCATGGATCAGCCGGATGGCCTTGGTGATCGCGGTAAACGAATAGGTCCGTGTTTCACCCAGTACGACGAAGTCGGGTTCGACGTCGGTGAGCGTGTACCCAACCTCGTGCAGCGCCGTCGTGAGGCCGACCTCGCCGATGACGTAGGCCGAGCCGCCGGGCAGCTGGTCGCTCAGGAAAGTCGCGGTGGCCAGCGCAGACGTCCAGATTGCGGACTCCGGCACGGTCAGGCCGGAGCGCAGGAGCCGGGCGGACAGATCACGCGGCGTGAAGATCGAATTGTTGGTCAGCACCAGGAAGGGCCGTTTCTCCTCGACCAACCGCGCAAGGAACTCCGCGGCGCCCGGCAGGGCATGTTCCTCGCGGACGAGGACGCCGTCCATATCGGTGAGCCAGCACTGGGCTTTTTCTCGCACGGGTCCAGTCTCTCAAGTCGGCGCCAGGTAGATACAGCATGTGCGCGAGGACGTGTCGGCGACCGCAGCGACGGTGCCGTGGTGACCATGTCCAGCCATGCGCGACGATGCCGCGAGACGCGCAGCGCGTCGGGCGGAAGCGGCGTGATCCAGTCACCGATCTGGTAGCAGATGATGCGGTCGCGTGCTCGGGCGATCTGGTCGAGAATGCCCGGCTCCCACAACAAATGAAACGTGTCGACCACCACGCCGACATGAATGGTCGGGAAATGCTCGGCGAGGTCGAGCGCCTGGTGGAGTGTGGACACGACGCCCCGGTCGGCCGCGAAGATCGGATGCATCGGTTCTATCCCCAGCCGCACTCCGCGGGCGCCGGCTTCGGGCGCGAGCTGAATGATCGCCTCGGCGGCAGGCTCGCGCCACACCCCGATCGCGGGCAGTCCGGCGTTGACACACCCGCCTCGCCGAGCGCAGGTCCCACGACGCGGTGGTGCGCTGGTCAACGAGAGTCGATCCATCAACGGCGGATTCCCTGCACCCGTGGCCAATTGGTCGTCCGAACTACGGCCGGGTCCGGATCCCGCAGCAACGGTGCATCATTGGCCAGCTCGGCGAGTCGCGACAGATGTCGCGCACTGCAGGCGGACTGCAGACCGGAACACCATGGTGAATCCCGGCTGGTGCCCGTTCAGCCAGGCCAGAATCGCGATCCCTGTTCGCCAGTTCCGACGGTGTGCAGCACTGGCAGAAGACATTCCCCGACGACTACCAACGAGCGATCAGCAACGTCCCGCTGATGAGGGTCGGTGACACGCACACCGACATCGCTGCCGTCGTCGCGGTTCTCATCAGCGACGACGCGTCATTACCTTACGAATCAGACCATTCATGTCGAGGGGCGGAACGGGCAGCTTCCGCTAACTGTCTGTCGCGTGGGCTGCGTTAGTGGTGCCACCGCGACCAGGCGGCTTGTTTGGTGGTGCCGGCGAGATCAGCGACACTGCTCCAGGACTGGGCTTCGGCCAGTGTTCGCGCTGAGGTGCCCAGACACACGCCGATGTATTGACTGAGATCTAGCAAGGTCTGAAAGGCCATCGGGTCAGTGCTACTGGCGAGCACATCTATCAGGACACGGGCTTCGGCCGCGATCTGGCTTGGTTGTCGACTCATGGGACCAAATTCACCGTGCGGATATCGTCTGGGTCGTCGAAGCGTCGCGTCCAGGACGACCCGGGCCAATGCCACGTTGCTATTCCGGCCGCCGGCTCATAGTTGACGGTGTAGAGAGTGCCGAAGCCGATCTCAAACTGGTTGTTGCGCAGCGGTGGTTTGAGCATCGCCGCGACGAGTCGCTCTCCTGAAACCTCCTCGGCTCGCAACTCTTCCAACCGTGCAAACCGCCCGACACTGTTGAATCGAGCGGCGGCGGCAGGGTGTTCGACTTTATCGAGTCGGTGGTTCGTCGTCGCGTCGAGTTGGCTCACTGCGGCAGGCTCACCCGGAGCAACAAAAACTGTGGCGTGCCTACCAGTGGTGTCGACAAGCGCCACGTTGTAGGACTGCGCAACTGGGATTCGCCGGAGTGCGCTGACTCCTTGTTCAACGGTGGCACAGGTCTCCAGTACGTAGCGCAGCACGATGGGGATCCCAAAGCCTTCGCCACTGCCGGGTCGACCACCGAACGTCAGCGAGATCGCCAGGCCGTCCTCGTTCATCCCGTCCAGGAGGCCCCAGAGCAGGTCGCTCGTCCCCAACACTCGGCGGCGCCCGGAGTAGTTGGTAGAAGCGACAACACCTTCAAAGAGCGACTGATCGTAGTCGTAGTTGCGGATTAATTCGGCCTGTTCGCCCGGCACTACGACTTGGGAACAACCGACTGCGAATGCGGGAAGTCGCCACATCGAGAGCATCCTGGCGGCAACAGAGTCGTCACCACTGAGGCGACACAGCCGTTCCCAAGTCGGAATCAACTCAGGCAGATGTTGGGAAAGTGCACGCCGGCATTCGTTGACAGAGGGGCGGGCGGTGAGCCCCTCTTGGGTGTACCAGCGTCGGTAGGCCGGCCAAGTGGCGTTGTATAGCGCGCGCCAACGGGGACCCGGTTCGGCCTCTCTGTACGCGTGGAGCGTCAAACTACGGCCCGCAGTTTTCAAGAGCCCGGCGTCGGGGACGCACATTGAATCGCCCCACGAAGCCCAGCGCAGACCGTAGGCGATCCACCCCTGCCAGCTCGAAGCGGGTGAAGGGAGCGGCGGGGCGGAAGTTAGGAGCGCTGTCATTCGTCAAGGTTATGTTGACGGAACCAAAGCGTCAAGTTTTCCTTGACGGCAGTCCCGCGAGACTCGCCAACCCCGCCCCAAACGCCCACGCCCGCCACTAATGTGAGGTATCCCACAATCAGCGAGGTGAGCGCCATGAGTGACCGCCCGGTTCGAGCCAGACGAGCGACGAAGAACACCGTCAAGAAGGCCAGCCCGCCAAGTCCCACTCCCGCAAAGCGCACCGCCGCCAAGTCCACTGCACGACAAACCCCGGCTACATCCGCACGCGCCAAGAGCTCAGCGAAGACCGCCTCGAAGCCGCGCGAGGTGAGCGTCGGGACGGACGCCGCGTTCGCGCCCGGTTCGCCGCAACCGCGACGCCGGCTGAAGAACATCTCCGAGGTGCGGCATTTCTTTCGGACCAACGACGTCCCGATCCTGTTCTTCGGCGCCACACCGTTCAATCTGTTGGGTCTGGACCGGTGGGTCCGCAACTTCACCTATATCACCTACTACGACGCCTGGGATGGCGCGCATCCCCGGGTGTTCACGCCGAGCCACAAGCCGTATCAGGAATTCGAGAGTGGCGAGGAGATCAACAACTGGTTGCTGACCAATCCCGAGGTGCGGGCGCATATCGACGCCGTCACTCCCCGAGGTGTGCGGCCCAAGGTCGCGATGGTGTTCTTCAACAGCGAAACCGAAGACGTCTGTAAGGAACTCGGCTACGACCTGATCCTGCCTGCGGCGAGTTTGCGCCAGCATCTGGACTCCAAGATCGTCACGACCCGGTTGGGCAACGAGGCCGGCGCGCCGAGCGTGCCCAACGTACTGACTCGGGTCGACGACTGGGCGGGCTTGCAGGCCGTGGCCGAAAAGGCTGGTCTCGGTGATGAACTCGTGGTGCAAACCCCGTACGGCGACTCCGGCAAGACCACCTTCTTCATCTCCTCGGAGGCCGATTGGCGCAAGCACAGCGCCGACATCGTCGGCGAGGAGATCAAGGTGATGCGCCGCATCAACAACCGCCCGGTGGCCGTGGAGGCCGTGCTCACCCGGTGCGGAACCGTCGTCGGCCCGTTCATGTCGGAGTTGATCGGGTACAAGAAGTTGACCCCGGCCCGCGGCGGCTGGTGCGGCAACGAGATGTTCCCGGAGGTTCTTACCGGCGAAAGCAGGCGCACGGCAACACAGTTGGTGCGCCGGCTCGGTGACCGGCTGGCCAAGGAGGGGTACCGGGGATTCTTCGAAGTCGATGTCCTCGTCGACACCGACACTGGCGAGGTGTACCTGGGCGAGCTCAACCCGCGGATCAGCGGCGCGTCGTCGATCACCAACGTCACGGCAGGGGCATACGCCGACGTTCCGCTGTTCCTGTTCCACATCCTCGAGTACATGAACGTCGACTACGACCTCGACGTCGACGAGATCAACGAACGCTGGGAAGAGCTGGCCGCAGCCGACGTGTGGAGCCAGATGGTCATGAAGGAGACCGACGACATCGTGCAGCGACTCACGGCCACACCGCGCACCGGGCAGTATTCGCTCGACGCCAACGGCGCGCTGGTGTTTCGGCGGGCAGCGCTGGACTGGCATCAGCTGCAGAACGAAGCGGAGGTGTTCTTTCTGCGGATCTACGGTCCCGGCGACTACCGCTGGAAAGGTGCCGACCTCGGCGTGCTGGTGACTAAGGGCCGGCTGCAGGTCGACTCCGGTACGGGCAAATCGTCGCTGGCTATCCGGGCGCGCCACCTCATCGACTCGATCCGGACCGAATTCGCAGGTACACCGATCTCCGAGCCGACGGCACCGCTCACAAATGTGGGGGTCAAATCCGGCTGAGCTCAGGTCGTCGGTGTAACTGACATCAGGAAGGCAACTGGCAGTCGGCAGCGCATCGTTGCATGGGCGGTCATTTCGCACTGGTGATGGCTCCCAAAGGATTTGCCGCCTCGGCGCCTTCTACGGCATCCCGCGCCATCTCAGCGACACGCGGGACGGGGCGTGCCCAATTGTGGCCAGCTTCGGCCGTCGTGATCCCATGGGCATGGGCGCGCCCGCTCGACTGCGTGGGATCGTCGAGGACGCCCGGTCGCATTCTTCGGCGAGCACCTCAGCTGATCAGCCGGGCGACCCCGCGCATCACGACCCGGCTCGCGGTCTGGCGAACGGCTTCAACACGCGATCTCCGAATGGCCGGTGCTGTGCCGAGCCGGGGAAACAACGCCAGCGCGTTCGTCCGATCGATGGCGCTCCGGGTGCCGGCGTTCAGGCCCGGATACGTCTCCAGTCCCGCGGCGAAGAGCTTGCCCGCCGCCACGGGCGCGAACGGCCAGTCGGACCCGAACGTGATGTGTCCCGGCTCGGCGAAAGCGAGCAGGGTCGGCAGTGCCGCGGCGCTGGACGACAGCGCGGTGTCGAAGTAGAAACTGGAGAAGTCGTTGAGGCTGTCTGCCGCGCTGGCTCCGGTGTCGGCCTTCGCCACGGCCATCCGGTGCGAGGCATACGGGACGAAGCCACCGGCGTGGCCGAGGATGTTCGGGTATCTGCGGCGAATGCCGTTGCGCACCAGCAGATATGCGGCGCGGGTGGTGTCGAGCAGGAAGTCTGCCACAAACGGCGGAACACCGGGCACGGTCGGGCCTGGTAGATCGGCGGGGTGAATGAACGCCACCGCGGCGCGCTCGTCCAGCGCGGCGAACAGGTCGTCCTGGCCGACTTCACCGAGGTAGGTGCCGGCGTTGTTGGCCAGCAGCACGACCCCGTCGGCGTTCAGGTCGTCGAGAGCGCGCACTGTCTCGTCGACGGATTGGTCGATGTGTGGCAGGGGGATGGTGGCAAAGAATCCGAACTGATCCGGGTGGGAGGCAACGAGATCTGCGCTGTAGTCGTTGAGGTCCCGGGCGAGTGCGGCCGCCTCGGCCGCCGCGGGAAGGAACGTGGTGCCAGGTGTCGATACCGAGAGGATCGCCGTGGCGACGTTTAGTTCGGCCATGCTCTGCAGCGAGCCCTCCGGACTCCAGTCGGGCAGAGCGCGCCCACCGGCTTCGTCGATGCCCACTTTGCGCAACGCGTTTCGGTAGTCGGGAGGGATGAGGTGTTGGTGGGTGTCAATGCGCATCATGGCTTTCGACACCTTTCGTACGAATAACCGGCACGGTGCGATCGACGGTGAACGCGTGGATGGCGGTGCAGGTCGTGTGCTGGTCCTTGACGACGCTCGCGACCTCGGGCGAGGCGATCACACCATCGACGTCGCCACGGGTGCGGACGCCGAACACGACGGCGCCGTGATGGCGCCGATGCGATGGGTTTTCATGGCATACGCCGAACGTCGCGTGAGCCGCCGGCGCCATGGGCAGGAAGGTATAGGTCCGCAGGTCTCGCGCTCCGGCGGCGTCTAGAGCCGGCCCCAAACGGGTATGAACGAACGCGCGAAAGGACGGGCCGCAGACGCCCCGGCGTCGGCGCAGGAGCAGCACAGTGCGATGACCGACCGAGTCGTCGTGACCCGTCGTCCACCATCGGCCGCCCCGCGGTCCGGTGAAGTGACCGAGGCAATGCTCGAAGACGTTCTGCTCGTCGAGGAAAACCTCGCGCATGTGCAGCGATATGCGTAACGCGGCAGCCATGCTGGGGAACCGCACCTCGGTGAGCCCGTCGATAGGCCAGGAAGGCGGGGTGGCCTGCCGACTTTCGGCGTGGCAGGCCAGTATCCGTGGTCCATCGCAGAAAAGTGATACTGGTTGTACTCCATCAGATGCGAAAGTCGTGTGACGATCGCTGCGTGTGGCCCGGCCCAGTACGAGGACGCGACGTCACGCTCTAGGTCTTGCCTCAGGCGCACTGGGTAGAGGGCGGAGGTCGTAGGGTCCGGCGTGTTCATGTGTCAGTGTCCGGAATGCCGGCGCCAGCTAGTGCCCTGACGCTGTCTTCACGGCTCATCAGCGACCCCACCCCAGTCTTGAATTGGGCGAGCTTGTCGATGATGGTCTGCCCTTCCGGGGTGTGGCCCCAGATGCTGATGCCCTGGTATGTCGTCGGCTCCCAGGTCTTTTCGTCAACGACAATCGGGTTCCAGCCGACCTCCCATTCGAAACCCGACGGCGTTGTCGCGTAGGAGGACAGCTCCTTGTCGTTGGTGTGCTGTCCGACTGCCAGCGCCATGTCGAAGCCGAGTTCCTTGACCCGCTGATAGGAGGTGGTCATGTCGTCGAGGTCGGCGACCTGGATGTTGAGGTGCTGGATCCGGGTACGAATCGGGTTGAGGGGCAGCCGGTTCACCGCGGCTATCGCCACCGAATGGTGCCGTTGATTGACGCGCAGGAACCGGATCTTGAGCTTGACGCCGCTGATCGTTTCGTCGATGTAATCCGACAGCCGCGCGTCGAACACGGTGTTGTAGTAGCCGCGCATCTGGTGCGGTTTCTTCGTCGTGATCGCGACATGTCCCATCCCGTCCTCCCCCGTGACGAAGCCGCCGACCCGCATATCCAGCGGCGTGCCACTGGTGATGGCGCGAGTGAAGATCTCCTGCGCCAGCCCGTTGGGGCCGGGGAACCGAACGAGGCGCTCGACTCCACGCAGCGCGGCTTCCTCTGCACTGCCCTCGGTTACCGGCACGCCGTGCCGGGTGACTCGGGTGAGGATTTCGTCGAACGTGTTGTGATCGTCGAGTTGCCACCCGAGCGCGGTGACGTCCTCGGCGGGTCCGCGCTGCAGCAGGAACCGGCACTGGTTCTCATCGAGCCGGAACCGCATGACATCGGGCAGAGTCTCGTCGAGATGCATGCCGATGGCGTCGCGGCCGAACCGCCTCCAGTCGGCGAACCTGTCGGTCTCGATGACGATGTAGCCGAGGTGGACGTTGCCAAACACCGATGCTGGCCTGATCATGGCGCGAACGTCGATTTCTCAGAAAGGAATTCGGTGACGAGGTGGTTGAACAATTCGGCGCGTTCCCACTGCATCCAATGGCCGGTGTGCGACGTCATGACCAATTCGGCGTTGGGCATCAGATTGAGCAGCATCGGCCCGCCCGCCGGCCGGTTGACCTTGTCGTCGCGACCCCACAGCACCAGGATGCGGTTCGGCAGTTGCTTCAGCCGTGAGTCTCGGGTGAGATCCATGCGCCACAGCGTGCGCAGCGCCGTCGGACCCGACGGGCGGTGCAGCGGCGGGTTCGCCACCACCTCGGGATCGATGGATGCTTGGTAGCGCAGGTCGATCAACTCGTCGGGAACGGAGGCGCCGTCGTACACGAGGTAGTGACGGATGAACGTCTCCAGCTTGTCGCGGCTGGGCCCGTCACCGCCGTAGTACGCCAACAAGCTCTTCAGGCCGGCGGTCGGCACGCCCCGCGTCGTCCCGATGCCGCCGGGGCCCATCAGCACCAGCCTGCCGACCCGGTGCGGGGTATCCAGGGCCAGCCGCAGCGCAGCCGCACCGCCGTACGAGTTGCCGATCAGATGGGCGGTGTCGATGCCGAGTTCGTCGAGCAGGCCGCGGATCACGTCGGCCAGGTAGCCGAACGGATCGTCCTGGTCGACGCCTTTGACCGAGCGGCCGTACCCGGGCATGTCGGGCACGATGACCCGGAACTGTTGCGCGAGTGCGTCGATGTTGCGCGAGTAGTTCGACACCCCGGAGGCGCCGGGTCCGCCGCCGTGCAGCATCACAACGGCTGGGCCGGTGCCGGTTTCGGCGACGAAGATCGGCTTTCCGTTGACGTGACGGTGCGTTCGGTCAGTTCGGCGGTGGTCATGCGGATCCTCCGGTTCTGATCGGCGTGAATCGGCGGGGGGTGCGGGCAGCGGCTGTCCGTGATTCGGCGGCGGCGTAGACGAATCCGTCGGGCCGCACCACCACGGCGGCGCGCCTTCTTGCGCTGCAGCCACGGGTCGAGCGGTCGGTTCGCGTGCCGTCGGATCGTCGGCACTGCCCGCGACTTCGGCCCAGGCGTCGGCGTGCCGGGCCGGCGGTGCGCCGGTGTGCAGCACCGTCCACGCCGCCGAGGACGTCGTCGAGGCGAACCGTGTCGCCCTTCTCGTCGACCACCCAGGGCTGCGGGATCAGCCAGCCGACGGCGCGGTCTGCCCTTTGGCGAGAACCGTCGCGGTATCGCGCATCGGGGATCCACGCAGTTTCAGGAGTCAGGCGTGCACACCGGGTAGCCGCGGCAGCGCGGCAGCACGTGGTTGCGCACGGCCGCGACTACGCGGTTGCGCTCGGTGATGAGCCTGCCGACTAGACACGCGCGGTTGGTCACCTCCGTGACGTGCGGCTGCCGCTCGGCCTGGTAGGAGTCGAGCACCGATTCCGGCGCCGGTCCGTGAGCACGGCGGCGAGCTTCCAGCACAGGTTGGCCACGTCGCGCACCCCGGCGGACATGCCCTGGCCGATCCACGGCGGCATCGCGTGCGCGGCGTCACCGGCCAGGAAGACCCGGCCCACCCGCCACCGGTCGGCGAACCGGACGTGGTGGCTGTAGATGCACCGCGCGCAGGATCTTGACGTGTCCTCGGTGATGCCCTGCTCGTTGAAGACCTTCCAGATCTCGTCCTCGCGCAGGCGGGTCGTTCGTCCTCGTCCGTCGCGGGCCGGGAACTCCCAGCGGTGATGACCCAGCGGCGTCGGGCAGTCGACGGTGGCCGGGTCGGGTTGCAGTGGAACCGCAGCCGGTCGTGGCCCGGCCACTCCTGGAGCACTTTGGTGTCGATGACGACCCAGCGCTCGCCGTAGGTGCGGCCCGAATCCGATCCCAGCTGGCCGCGGATCGGCGCGATCCGCCGTCGGCGGCGATCACATAGGACGCCCGGAAGCCGCTTGAATTCGTCCGGTGCCAGGTCGGCGAGCATCAATTCGACCTCGTCGCGCTGGTCGACGCGCAGGCATTCGTGTTCCAGCAGAACGTCGACGTTGGGGAAGCGGTCCACCCCGTCGCGCAGCACCTGTCCACCGCGGGCTGGTAGATGAACTGCTGGGGCGGATGCCCGTTACCCGCGTGACGTGTCTGCAGCTTCACGAACGGCACCCCGTCGGCGTCGACGAAGTTCAGCGCCGCAGCCCGGCAGCATGTCGGCTGGAGCCGGTCGGCCAGCCCGACCGGCTGCCAGATGCGCATCACCTCCTCGTCGGTGGAGATCGCCCGCGCCCGGGTATAGATGTCGGGATCGCGCTCCACCACGACGACCTTCAGGCCGAGCTGGCCCAGGAGGTTGGCCGCGGTGACGCCGGCCGGCCCGTAGCCGACGATCGCCACGTCGTAGGTCATCTGCTTCGGTCACGTCTGTCTCTATCTCTCGGGCCTCGTCAAGGAGCTTGTTCATGTAGTGATCACTACGGTACTGTAGTGATCGGCTACGAAGTCAAGACCCGTTAAGAGAGGAGCTGACGTGGCCGACAAGGATCCAGGCCCGGCACGCCGCCGCACCGCGCGCCAACGGCGAACAGTCGCGCCAGCGGATCCTCGACGCGGCCACCGAGTCGCCACCGAACGCGGCTACGAGGGCACCAGCATCTCACTGGTCAGCACCAAGTGCGGCCTGCCGCCGAGGTCGATCTACTGGCACTTCACCGACAAGGACGACCTGATCGCCGCGGTGATCGAGCGCAGCTTCGCCAGTGGCTGACCGCGTGGCAGCTCCCCGGGGGCGACGCCGAGCACCGTTCACGAGCTGGCGGTCCAGATCGCCAGGCGCTGCTGGATTCGCCCGACTTCATCCGGCTGGGGCTGATGCTGGCGCTGGAGCACCGCCCGGACGAACCGCGGGCGCGGACGATGTTCCTTGAGGTCCGCGCCCAGGCGTTCACCACTGACCGAACACTTCCGAACCGTGATGCCCGAGCTCGCCGAGGCCGGGTTGCACCACTGACGACGTATGCGATGGCCGGCGCCGACGGGTTGTTCATCGCCAAGGAGATCGGCGGCGAAACCATCGACCTGATCGCGCTGTTCGATTCACGGCCGGGCCATACACCAGATCGCCCGCCGTCTAAGCAAGGAAAAACCATTATCCCACAACACAAATGGGGTCGTCGTGGTGTTAGGTATCGGCGGGCAGGAAGACATGCTCGT